>CAYOQR010000037.1:0-54303 GCA_964406155.1 uncultured Rhodospirillaceae bacterium
ATGACGACGCGGTCGGCGAGCCTGGTCGCGATCTCGCCCATGATCGGCCGCTTGCCGCGATCGCGGTCGCCGCCGCAGCCGACCACGACCGCGAGCTTGCCGGTGGCATGGGGCCGCAAGGCGGTCAGCACGGCTTCCAATGCGCCGGGCTTATGGGCGTAATCGACATAGACCACGCCGCCCGATGGCGTCGCGGCGACGCGTTCGATCCGGCCGTGGACACCGGTCAGGCGTTCGGCCAAGCCGGCGACGATAGCAGGCTCGGCCCCGCTGCCGATCACAAGGCCCATGGCGGTCAAGAGGTTATAGGCCTGGAACAGGCCGGCGACCGGGAACTCGATCTCGTAGGGCGTACCGAACAGCTCGATCGACAGCATCTGGCCCGTGGCGGTCGGTACCTGCCGGGTCAGGCGGATATCGGCGCCCTTGGTGCCGATGGCGATCAGGCGGTGATGCGCCTTGCGGCTGACGGCGATGACGTCCTGCGCCACGTCCATATCGGCATTGACGACGGCGGTGCCGCCGGCCGGCAGGAGTTCGCTGAACAGGCGCAGCTTGGCGTTCAGATAGCCTTCCATGCTGCCGTGATAATCGAGATGGTCACGCGACAGATTGGTGAAGGCCGCCGACGTCACCTGGACGCCATCCAGGCGGAACTGGTCGAGGCCGTGGCTGGAGGCCTCCATGGCGAGATGATCGATTTCCTTGAAGGCGAGCTCGGCCAGGATGCGATGCAACTCGACCGGGTCCGGCGTCGTCAGGGAATCCGGCAGTTCGTAACCGGGCGCGATCAAGCCGACGGTGCCGAGGCTGGCCGCGCGCAGGCCCAGCAGCGACCAGAGCTGCCGGGTGAAGATCGTGGTCGAGGTCTTGCCGCTGGTACCGGTCACCGCCGCGATGGTCTTCGGCTGGCCGCCGTTGAAGCGGGCAGCCAGCAGGGCCAAAGCGCGGCGCGGATTGCTCGCCGTCAGATAGGCCACATTGGCCGGCAGATCCGGCAGAATGCCGCCTTCCGGCGCGAGAACCGCCGTGGCGCCCTGGGCGATGGCCGCGGGAATGAAGTCCCGGCCGTCGCTCTTGCTGCCCGGCAAGGCGGCAAAGAGGAAGCCGGGCTTCACCTGACGCGAATCCGCGGTCAGGCCGGTGATATCGATCGCGGCAGATTGACTGCGCAATGTCGCCACCGAATCATGCCCTCCGATCAAGTCATTCATCTGCAACGGGTGCTCCTGGTTCCGAGTTCTGGGGCGGCCCGGTCACATCCATCTGATCGTCGACTTGGATATTCGCTTGATTCGCTGGTGCTGCGCCGTTTGCCGTCGCTTTCACCTGCGTAACCATCGAATGTGGCTTTTTGGAGTTCGCTGAATCGTAATCCGCGACATTGGCGGTCAGCGGGTCGTAGGCACCCGGCGCGTTGTCCGGGATCGGCGCCATGGCGTAAAGCGGCGCCATCCGGCGCACCAGACCGCCCGCCACCGGCGCCGCGACCCAACCGGCAGTGGCATAGCCATAGCTATGTGCATTCGGCACGGGTGCGTCGATCAGTGCGGCGATGGCGTAGCGCGGATCGTTCATGGGGAAGGCGCAGACGATGATGGCCATGCGCGCATTCTTGGCATAGCCGCGACCTTGCAGTTTATCGGCCGTGCCGGTTTTGCAACCGACCAGGTATCCCGGCGCATCCGCTTTCTTCGCGGTACCGACCTGCACGACGGTCCGCATCAATTCGCGCATGCCAAACGAGGTTTCGGGCGAAATGATCTGCTGGCCGGCGGGAATCTGGTCCGTCTCACGCTTCAGCACCGTGGGCGCACGCATGACGCCGCCATTGACGACCGGCGAAATGCCGCCGATCAACTGCGCGAGGCTGACGGCGATGCCATGGCCGTAGGCGATCGTCATGGTGTTGATGCGCCGCCAGTTTTTCAAGCTGGGGAACATCGGGGCGCCGATTTCAGGCAATTCGACCGGCGACTTTTCCAGCATGCCGAAGCGGCGCAGATAGGTCTGCTGCACTTCGGCGCCGAAGGCATCGGCCATCTTCGCCGAACCGATATTGGACGAATAGGCGTAGATTTCCGGCACGGTCAGGAAGCGGTTCTTGCCGTGATAATCGCTGATCGTGAAACCGCCGATCTTGATCGGCTTGGAGGCGTCATAGCCACCGCTCATGGTCACGGTATGGCTGTCGAGACCGATCGCCGTGTTGAAGGTCTTGAAGGTCGAGCCCATTTCGAAGACGCCGAGCGTCGCCCGGTTGAACCGGGCATCGGCGGTTGCGGCACCTGGCTGGGCCGGATCGAAATCGGGCAGCGAGACCAGCGACAGGATCTCGCCGGTCTTCACATCCATCACGATGCCGGCGCCGCCGATCGCGGTGTAATCGCTGATCGCGCTGCTCAGCTCCTCATGCAGGATATGCTGGACACGGATATCGATGGAGAGCTGCAACGGCCGGGTGCCGCCGGTCAGGGCGTCGTCGAAGGACCGCTCGACACCGGCAATGCCCTTGCCGTCGATATCGGTGAAGCCGACCAGATGCGCCGTCAGGTTGCCCTGCGGATAGATCCGTTTGGTCTCGTACTGGAAGAAGAGGCCAGGTACGCCGAGATTGTTGACCTGCTGCTGCTGCTTCGGCGTCAGGTTGCGCCACAGCCAGACGAAGCCCTTGTCGCTCGCCAGTTTCGCGGCGGCGGCGGCGGGATTGAGGTCGGGCAGAATGGCGGCAAGTTGTTTCGCCACGGCGTCCGGCTCGGTGATCTGCTTGGGATTGGCGGCCAGTGAGGCGGTGGTCAGGCTGGTCGCCAGGACCACGCCGTTGCGGTCGACGATATCGGCGCGGGCGGTCGAGGCGACCTTGGCGCGCACCGTGGCAGTTTCCTCGTCGCTGGGCAGCAGGGTGACGGCGGCCAGACGGGCGGCGATCACCAGGAAAGCGACGCAGAACAGGCCGGCGCCCAGCATCACGCGGGTATGGCTGGTTTCCAGTACCTGCTTCTGGCGGCCCTCGGGCTCCGGCTCCAGCGCCATCGGATTGATGACCGGCTGCGGCCGCTGCGCCGACAGATCGTCACGCATGTGATCGCCGCGCCGCTTCATTGGTCACCCGCAGGGGATGCGCCGGACGTGCCTTGCGCCCGCTGCATATCGGCCAGAATGGCATCGATCGTTTCATCCGAACCCGGCTGCTGATCAGCGGCAACGGGCTGCTTGGCAGCCGGATTGGCTGCGGGTGTCGCAACCGGCTTGGCGCTGACGGCAGTCGCCACCGGCTTATCCTGTGGTTTGTCGACACGGGCGGCGGCCGGAATGATGCCCGTCGCTGCATTGGCCGCTGGCGCCGATGCGGGTTTCTGCGCCGAAGCCGCGGCGGTCGTCGTTCCGGCTTGTGCCGGCTGATTGAGCTGCAACTGCGGCTGGGTATTGGAGAGCAGCGGCACCGTGGGCGAGGCGCCCGGATTGGCCGGGTTCTGCTGCGGTGCCGGCGCGGTCACCGGACGCAAGGGCAGATCGGCCAGGGTCTTGATCTGATTGGCCTGGGTCGGTAGCAGGTCCGTATGACGGCGCGCCAGATCGGCGAGGCGCACCGGATCATTCAGATAGCTCCATTCCGCTTCCAGGACATGGATGGTCGAGAGATTGCTGTCGATCTGCCGCTTGATGCCGCGCAGTTCCGCTTCCTTGGCCTGGACATTGTATTTGACCTGGAAGAGGCCGATGCCGAGCAGGGCCAGAACCAGAATCCAGATGACGACACTGATGCGGATCATGCAGCGCCTCCCTCGGCTAGACGCTCGGCGACGCGCAGCCGTGCCGACCGGGCGCGGGGGTTGCGGGCGATCTCGGCCTCGCTTGGCTCGATGCCGCCCGGCGAGATCAGGCGGAAACGCGGTGCCTCGCCGGCGGCGACATCCGGCAGATGGCGCGAGCCGCGCGGGGCGCTGGTGCTGTGGCCGCGCAGGAAGGATTTCACCCGGCGGTCTTCCAGCGAATGGAAGGACACGACGGCAAGTCGCCCGCCGGGTGCCAGGAGGGCTTCGGCCGCTTCCAGGCCGCGATCGATCTCGCCCATCTCGTCATTGACGGCGATCCGCAGCGCCTGGAAGGTGCGGGTCGCCGCATCGATCCGGTTGGCCGGCGTCGGGCCGACGGCGCGGCGCACGATCTCGGCCAGTTGCTGCGTCGTGGTGATCGGCGCCAGAGCGCGGGCGGCGATGATCGCCTTGGCGACGCGGCGCGCCTTCTTCTCTTCGCCGAAGGTGAAGATGAGATCGGCCAGCGGCTGCTCCGCCATCTGGTTGACGAGATCGGCGGCGCTTTCGCCGCTCTGCTCCATGCGCATGTCGAGCGGGCCATGGAAGCGGAAGGAGAAACCGCGTTCGGCCTGATCGAGCTGCATCGAGGAGACGCCGAGATCCAGGGTCACGCCCTGCACCTGCTCGATGCCGCGAGTGGCGAGCAGCTTCGCCATATCGCCGAAACGGCCCTGCAGGATATGCAGTCGGCCCTTGAACTGATCGAGCAAGGGCTGCGCGCCGCGCACCGCATCGGGATCGCGGTCGATGGCGAAGACGGTGCAATTGGCGGCTTCCAGGATGGCGCGGCTGTAACCGCCGGCGCCGAAGGTGCCATCGACATAGATGGCGCCGTCACGCGGCGATAGGGCGGAGACCACCTCCGACAGCAGGACCGGCTGATGCGGGGCGGTATGCGGTGTCATGATGTCGGCCATCACGCACCTCCGCCGCTTCCGCCCGGCATCGCTGTGCCGGGGGTCTGTCTCAGGGTCCGGCCCTTTTCCAAGGCGCGGCGGCGGGCCTCGGCCTTGTAGAGCTCCAGCTTGCCCGGTTCCCAGATTTCGAAACTGGTGCCGCGGCCGACGAAGGCGGCGGCTTCCGTGATGCCGGCATGGGCGGCGAGGCTTTCGGGCAGCATGATGCGGCCTTCGCCGTCGAAGGGCAGTTGCTTGGCATCGGCGAACAAAGTGGCCGTCAGGTCGTCATGCTCGTCGGAAAAGAGATCGACCTGGGACATGCGGTCGGTCAGGGCCTGCATCCAGTCCATGCCGGCGGCCTGGATCGCGGCGAATTTGAAGGACGGGAAGGCGACGATGCCCTGGAAGATCTGTCCGGCCAAGGCAGCACGGAAGGTCGCGGGGACGGAGACGCGGCCCTTCTTATCGATCTTGTTAATGAAGGTATCGATGAACAGCGCCATCGAAACTCCCGCTGCCGTCCCAGAACTGGCTGGCGTCGCCAAAATGTCTTGAGCGCTCAGATGTCTTCAGGGTCCGGATCCCTGCAGTACTCAGGCGGCCCGCCGACGCCGCCTTGGCAAAATCTGAGTTGTTAATGGGATATCATGGGACAGTATGGGCGTCAATGGGAACTACCCGTAAATTGCTGGAATGATTTGGAAATTTGCCATTCCAGAGGAAAAGTCGACTCTTTGAAATTGGTATTTATCAATAAGTTACAAGGAGACTCTCAGATCACAAGTGAATGAGTGGTTGCGACAGCTCAGCGGCCTGTTTTTTAAAGATTCTTTCCTCGTATCCTGTTTGTTCTCTTTTTTATCCCGCATAACGGGTAAATGAGGGGAAAATGCCAGATGGTCTGTAAGCCGGGTTCTGTCCGGGGCCGCTGGACGAGCGATATGAGCGGATTTGCACCCGATCATCACTCCCGCCCGGCAAGCGGCCCGTGGATGGCCATTCATCTGGGACGCCCGTTGCCGGACGCCTCGCGCGACCTACCCGAGGATCGGCGCGGAAAGGCGCCTGAACCGGTTGCCCGGTCCGTGTCCTCCTATCTGGTCTTGCTCCCGGTGGGGTTTACCCTGCCGCTGCCGTTACCGTCAGCGCGGTGCGCTCTTACCGCACCTTTTCACCCTTACCGGCTCGCCGCCATTGCTGGCGGTAACCGGCGGTATGGTCTCTGTGGCACTGTCCCTGGGATCGCTCCCGCCGGGCGTTACCCGGCACCGTCCTTCCGTGGAGCCCGGACTTTCCTCCCTCGTCGTCCGAAAACGGCGAGAGCGGCCATCCGACCATCTGGCGAGGGAGGAGTTAGGCTTTTACCTGCAGCAGGTCAACCGCAGAAACGACAACAGCCGGCCAGGAAGCCGGCCGGCTGCGCGAAGCACTCAGTCGTGATGCGTTTAGTGCGCTGTCTGCCAGGCAATGCCGAGGGTGCCGCTCGGGCCCTTGAAGGTCGTCGATTGCGTTCCCAAGACGCCTTGCAGCGGCCCGATGGATTCCGGCATCGGCGTCTCGAGGATCAGACTGACCTCCTGTTGGCCGGCCCCCGTCAGGGAACTGGTCGTCGGCATCGTCACCGGCGGAACCGACATCATCTGATAGGTCGTGGTGCCTGCCACCAGATCCGTTTCGATGATCATGCCGCGCCAATCGGGACCGGCCGGCACCGAGCCCTGGATTCTGGTGATCTCGCGATAGGCATCGGCGCCGCCCTCGCCACCCGGATCGTTGACATCGATCGTGTCATTCGCGGTGATCGTGCCACTGCACTGCTTTGGCTGCCACTGCTGATAGCGGACAGGGCCGAGATCGGGTTTCAGGCCAGCCACGGCGGCGACGGCTGCGTCCTTTTTCTTCGCCATATTCTGGATTTCGCTGTTGCCCGCGAGCTGCTGCGCCATCGCCACCATGCAGGCCTCGTCATCGCCGCATTTCTCCGCCGCTGCGGCAATCTGGTTGGTCAGATTTTCGCTCGGCGCGTATTGCTTGGCGAAGGCTTCGGCCTTGGCGTTGCTCTTGTCAATCGCCGCTTGTTGTTCGGCTGAGACGCCCTTCATGCCGACCTCGGTTGCCGCCAGTGCCTGCATCAGGCACTGGCCCTTGAGGACGCGGTTGATGGTCGTCGTCTGGGTATCGGTCTTGCCGTGTTCCTGCGTGGTGATCTGCACGCTCACCGTCATCGTCGCGCCGGGCTTGGCCGGCTCGCCGGCAAAGCCTGTGGCAGGCAGCAGTATGCCCAATGTCAGACCCGCATGGGCCAGATATCGTGCCGCGATGCGTTGTGCGGCCAGATCACGTTTGAATTGATTCCGCTTCATCCCTCAGTCCCTGCCGTTCGGAAGGCCGGGAAGATAGCAGCCACAGGTTGTACTCACCAGATGACGGCCCGTGAGCGGGCTCACAGTCCGGCGCGAAACCGTTTTGGACCGAGGGCCCCTTTCGGGGACTGGGGCTATGTCAGGCGGTGAGGGCGAGCAGGCCGTTCAGGACGGCCGCGAGATCCGCATCGATGCGCCCATCCAGGCGGCTCGGCGCGAAATGCCGCTGGAAGGCGAGCACCGCGGCATGGCGTGTGGTCTCCGGCGAACTGCCCGCAGGCCCCTCGACGTCATAGCCATAGGCCTGCAAAGCCGCGAGGAAGTCGTCATCCGACCAAATAACGGGGCGGGGTTCCGGCCACAGGCCGACACCCTGCGCGGCGAGCCCTTTCCAGTCGAACAGCTCGCCCGGGTCCTGCTTGCGCAAGGGAGCCACATCGGAATGGCCGATGACGCGGCGTGCCGGTATGGCGTGCCGCGCGACGATCTGCTGGCAAAGGGCGGTGACCGACCGCATCTGCAAATCGGGAAAGGGGCGGTAGCCCCATTCATGGCCGGGATTGACGATCTCGATGCCGATCGAGCGGGCATTGATCTCGCGCGCACCGGTCCAGCAACTGACGCCGGCATGCCAGGCGCGTTTCTCCTCCGGTACCAGGCGCAGGATCGAGCCGTCCTCATCGATGACATAATGGCTGCTGACGCGGGCCGCCGGGTCACGCAACCGTTGGATCGCTTCGTCGCCGGTCTTCATGCCGGTATAGTGCAGCAGCAGGATATCGATCGGGCCGCCGACGGGGCGATCATCGAAATTGGGCGAGGGCAGATCGAGCAAGTCCATGATGTGTCCTGACCTGAATGCCGGTCCTGCTTAAATGCCGGTCTTGGTTGACGGGGCGACGACGCCGGGACGCCGCAGGATGATGATGGCGACGCCGAAGATGGTTGCGGCGGCGCCCATCAGCATACGGAACGTGATCGGCTCGTCCAGCATCACCGCACCGCACAGGAAGCCGATCATCGGCAGGAGCAGGGTGAAGGGCATCACCTGATTGACGGGATAGCGCTTCATCATGTTGTACCAGATCCAATAGCTGAATATCGCCACGACGATCGCCTGATAGAGCAGGGCGACCCAGCCCTGCCAGCCGGCCGAGGTAACTTGGTGCCAGACATTGCCTTCCAGCAGAAACGAGGCGACGATCAATTGCGGCGCCGCCAGGATGGCGATCCAGCCGTTCAGCTTCACGGCATCGATCTCGCCCAGCGCCTTGACCTGGATATTGGCCGTCGCCCAGCAGAAGGCGGCGCCGACCACGGCCATCAGCGGCCAGAAATTCGCGCCGGAGAAACGCGGCTCGCCGGCGATCAGCACGACACCGGCGAAGGCAAAGCCCATGCCGATGATGCGCCGCCAGCCGAGGGTCTCGCCGAAGAAGAAAGCGGCCATCACCGCCGCGAATGCGACCTGAAGCTGGATGGTGATCGAAGTGGTGGCGACATCGACCGAGCGCATGCCGAGATTGAGCAGGCTGAAATGCATCGTCCCCATGGTGAAGGAGAGCGGCAGCAGGCGCCACAGGCGCTCGCGCGGCAGGCCGACCACGGGCAGGAGCAGAAGTGCCGCCAGGCTGAAACGGATGGCGCAGAAGAGAACGGGGCTGAAATGATGGATGCCGACCTTGGCGGCGACGAAATTGAAGCCCCAGATCACCTGGCAGACCAGCATCCAGCCGATATGCTGCGGCTTCATCGCATCCGCTCCGTGACAGCCCCGTGCCACACGTTCGAGGGTCTCATGCCCCGGGCCCCACCGGCTGGGCCACCGCCTGCGGCCGTCGCAAGACGATGATGGCGAGGCCGGTGAGCGTCACGGCGGTACCGGCGACGAGGCGCCAGCCCAAGGGCTCGTTCAGCAGGACGATGGCGGTAGCGGCGCCGAAAACCGGCTCCATCAACGTGAAGGGCATGACCTGCGACATTGGATGTCGGCGCATCATGGCGTACCAGATGCCGTAGCATAGCGTGGTCACGATCAGTACCTGATAGAGCATGGTCGCCCAACTGCGCCAATCCGCATCGCCGACGGCCTGCCATTGTCCGGTCTCCAGCAACAGCGACAGAGCCAGGGTCATGGGGGCCGCGATCAGCCCGGTCCAGGCATTGAGGCGCCAGCCGTCCATGTGGTCGCTGAGCTTCTTGATCTCGAGATTGGCGATTGCCCAGGCAAGTGCCGCGACGAAGATCAGCGCCGCTCCAATCCAGCCGCCGGCGAATTGCGGCGTGCCGACGATGAGGGCGATGCCGGCAAAGGAGATTCCCAGACCACACCAGCGTCGCCAGCCGAGATGGTCGCCGTGGAACTTGGCGGCGAGCAGGGCTGAAATCGGTACCTGGATCTGGATGATGATCGAGGTGGTGGCGGCATCGGTCATCGTCAGGCCGGTGAACAGCGAGCCCCAATGGATCACACCCAAAATGAAGCAGAGCCGCAGCAGGGCCGGCAGATGCCGCCGTTTCGGCAGACCGACGAAGGGGACCAGCAGGAGGGCGACGAAGCCGAGGCGCAGGGACACGAAGAACAGTGGCGGCCAATGGCTGACGCCCAATTTGGTGACGGCGAAATTGGCGCCCCAGAGCGCTTGCGCCATGACCATCAGGAGAATGTCGCCAATACCCATGATCAGCCGGCCCTCACGATCAATCGGCCGTCAGGGTCTGGCGCTTGTCCTCCAGTTCCAGCCAACGGGTTTCCGCCTCCCACAGGGCGGTCTTCTTGGTTTCCAGAAGATCGCTGGCCTTGGTGAATTTCTGCGGATCTCGGGCATAGAGGTCGGGATCGGCGAGCGCGCTTTCGATCACCCCGATCTCTTTCTCGATGGTGGCGATGCGCGCCGGCAGGTCGTCGAGCTCGCGCTGCTCCTTGGAGGTCCAGCGCAACTGCGGCTCGGCGGATGTCGTGCTCCGGGGAGCGGGCGCCTTCTTCGGCTCCCTGGCGGGCTCTTTGGATTTGGGTGCGGGCCGCTGAATCAGATAATCGCTATAGCCGCCGGGATATTCGGCGACCACGCCATCGCCCTCGACGGCAATCACGCTGGTCACCAGGCGGTCGAGAAAGTCGCGGTCGTGGCTGACCAGCAGCAGGGTACCGTCATATTCCGAGAGGACCTCCTGCAAGAGGTCCAGCGTATCCATGTCGAGATCGTTGGTCGGTTCGTCGAGCACGATCAGATTACTGGGCTGGGCGAAGAGCTTCGCTAGCATGAGGCGCGCCCGTTCGCCGCCGGACAAGGTGCGGACCGACATGGTCGCCTGCTTGTCGTTGAACAGGAAGTCGCGCAGATAGGCGACGACATGGCGCTGTTGGCCGCGCACGTCAATGGAATCGCCACCGCCCGGCGCCAGGGTCTGCCACAGGGTCTTGTCGAGGTCGAAAACCGTGCGCCGCTGGTCGAGATAAAGCGGCAGCAGATTGGTGCCGAGACGGATGGTGCCGGAATCCGGTTGCATCTGGCCGGTCAGCAGCTTCAGGATGGTGCTCTTGCCGGCGCCGTTGGGACCGATCAACCCAACCCGGTCGCCACGCTGGATGCGGGTGGAGAAGTGATCGACGATCGTCACCTCGCTGCCATCCGGGCGCTGAAATTTCTTGTTGATATCGATCGCCTCGACAACGAGCTGGCCACCGGACTCGGCTTCCGAAAGGGCGAGCTTCGCCGTGCCGCGCGCTTTCAACGCCTCGGCCCGCTGTTTGCGCAGGGCCAGCAGATTGCGGCGGCGGCCCTCATTGCGCGAGCGCCGGGCGGTGACGCCGCGCGCCAGCCAATATTCTTCCTGCTCGATGCGCTTTTGCAGGCGGTAGCTCTCGGCCTGTTCCTGTTCGATGACGCCGTTGGACCAATCGTCGAACTGGTCGAAGCTGCCATCCATCTCGAACATGCGGCCGCGATCGAGCCACAGCAGACGCTTCGTCAGCTTGTTGAGGAAGGTCCGGTCATGGCTGATCATCAGGATGCCGCCGGCAAAGGCCGCCAGCTCGTCTTCCAGCCATTCGATGGTGGGCAGATCGAGATGGTTCGTCGGCTCGTCCAGCAGCAGCAGGTCGGGCCGCGTCACCAGCACGCGCGCCAAAGCGGCGCGACGGCCTTCGCCGCCAGACAAGGTGGCGATGTCGCGGGCGCCATCCAGGCTGAGATGGTCGAGAACGGCATCGATGCGATAGGCCTCGGCCTCGGGGTCGGGCAGGCCGGCGCCGACATAGGCCGCCACCGTGCCACCGATCGAGAGATCGGGATTCTGCGGCAGATAGCCGATGGTGACGCCGGGCTGCAGGAAGCGCTCGCCACCGTCCAGATCGACCTCACCGGCCAGGGTCTTGAGGATGGTCGATTTTCCCGAACCATTGGCGCCGACCAGGCAGACCCGTTCGCCTTTCCCGAGGCTCATGGTGATATCGGCGAAAAGCGGCCGGCCGCCGAAAGTGACGGTGGCATTGCGCAAGGCAAGTTGCGGGATGGCTGGAGGCATGGGGGACTGATTTCGTGCTGGTTGATGTCGCGCTGGCTGATATTGCGCTAGTGAATGTTGCGTTCCTGGGCGATCTTGTCATAGGCGGCATTGATGCGCGCCAGCTTGTCGGTCGCGAGGTCGATGAAATCGGCGGGCAGACCCTGGGCGATCAGCTTGTCCGGATGGTTGTCACGCACCAGCCGGCGCCAGGCGGCCTTGATCTCGTCGTTGCCCTGGTCGCGGGTGACGCCGAGGATCGTATAGGGATCGGCCTTGTCGGGGCCGACATTGGCCTCCCGGATGCGGGTGAAATCGGCCTCGCTGAAGCCGAAGATCTCGGCGACCCGCCGCAGATAATCGAGTTCCGCCTCATGTACGACGCCGTCGGCTCGGGCGATGTGGAACAGGCCGTCCAGCATTTCCTCGAGGACCGGATGCTTGGGCTGGAACATCCGGGCGATCTGCCGGGCATAGGTTTCGAAACCCTCGGTGTCGCGCTTCGCCAGGTCGAAGATTCGCGCCACATTCTTCATCTCGCCGGGCGGAACGCGGAAGACTTCCTTGAAGGCATCGACCTCGGCTCGGCTGACCAAGCCGTCGGCCTTGGCCATTTTGGCACCCAGGGCGATGGCGGCAATGGTGAAGGCGACCTGTCGGGTCGCGGCGCGGTCGTCGCCCTCCTGTTCGGGCTCCGGTGCCGGCAATTGCTCGTTTTCCACTGAAACGTCGACGGCATGGCCGGCGAGCGCCCCGACCAGCGCCCCGATGGGGCCGCCGATGGCGAAACCTGCCGCACTGCCGATGATCTTGCCCCAAACACTCATGTGACTCGCCGACCCCTTACCGGGTCCAGACCATATCGGCTTGGCCGGTTTTTTTCCAGCAGCCATTGCCGCCGGTCCGGGCGACAAAATCATGGCAATAAGGCAGAAATGCGTCGCGCTTCGGCCTTCAGGGCGGTAACGAGGCGGGGGCGCCGCCGGTCGGTCATCCGGTCGGAAGGCCCGTGCAGGCTGATCGTTCCTTGGATTCGCCCGGCCGGGTCGAGAATGGGGGCGGCGAGGGCCACCACCCCGGCCTGAAATTCGTCTTCTTCCGTGGCATAGCCGAGATCGCGGATCTCGCCGAGGCTGGCCTCCAGGCGCGCCAGATCGTGGATCGTGCGGGCCGTCAGCTTGGTCAGGGGTGCGGCCTGCAGGAAGGCCGCACGGATCTGAGCGCCGGCATAGGCCAGGAAGCATTTCCCCGAAGCGGTGCCGTGCAACGGCATCTCGCGGCCCTTCAGCGAGGTGGTCTTCAGCTTGATATCGCCCTCCAGGCTTTCGGCGACGATCATGGCGGTGACGCCGGGCACCAGGAGGTTGACCGTCTCGCGGGTCTGCTGGCAGAGCCGGATGACAGCCGGGCGCCCGAGTTCGAGGAGATCGAGCCGGGCCTCCACCTTGCGCCCCAATTGCAGCAGACGCGGCCCCAGCCGATAGGTACCGCTCTCCGGCACCTGCTCCGCCAGGCGCAGGCCGACCAGACTTTGCAGCAGGGTGACGGCGGTGCTGGGCGCCAGATCGGTTGCGGCGGCGATGTCGCGCAGGCGCCATCCGGCCTTCGGGGCCGCCGCCAGAGCCTCCAGGATGGCGTCCGCCCGCGCCAGGGATTGGATGCGGATCGTCAGATCGGTCCTGTGTTTTGTGCTGGCGTTGGTCATCAGTCCCGGTTCCCGCCTGGATTGCCCTTATCGGTCTCTTCCCTGGGTAAACCAGCTTAGGTGGCAACCTCTCGTTCGACAATGTCGAATGACGGGCATTTTGCTTTTGCGGCACCGGCGGGCCGGTGATTGGCTGTCGGCTACGATCCGTCACTTGCGAGGAAACGATGCCACTTCATTTTTCCGCCGACGAATTCGCCGCCCGCCGCCGGGACCTGCAGCAGCGCCTCCAGGCCGAAGGGCTGGATGGCATGCTGATCTTCCGTCAGGAGAGCATGTATTACCTGACCGGCTTCGACACTTTCGGCTATGTCTATTTCCAATGCCTCTATTTCGGAGCCGATGGCGATCTCTTCCTGCTGACGCGCCGGCCCGATCTCCTGCAGGCGCAGCTCACCTCCGATATCCAGGAAATCCATGTCTGGGTCGATGGCGCCGACGCCGATCCGGTCCGCGATCTCAAACGGCTGCTGGAGGCACGCGGGCTCAAGGGCAAGCGTCTTGGCGTGGAATACGACGCCTACGGCCTGACGGCCAAGAACGGGCTGCGCTTGAAGGAGGTACTGGACGGCTTCTGTTCGCTGCCGGATGCCTCCATGGTGGTCTCGCAACTGCGCCTGATCAAGAGCCCGGCGGAGCTGGTCTATGTCCGGCGCGCGGCGGAACTGGCCGACGAGGCCCTGGACGAGGCGCATCGCCTGGCGGCACCCGGTGCCGATGAGGGCGAGATCCTGGCCGCCATGCAGGGCGCGGTCTTCCGGGGCGGCGGCGACTATCCCGGCAATGAATTCATCATCGGCTCGGGACCTCAGGCGCTGTTGGTCCGCTATGCCGCCGGCCGGCGCAAGCTGGATGCCCAGGACCAGCTCACCCTGGAATTCGCCGGCGTCTACCGCCACTACCATGCCTGCCTGATGCGGACGATCTGCCTCGGCACGGTGCCGCAGCGCCAGCGTGACATGCATAAGGCGGCGGTCGGCGCCATGCAGGCCTGTATCGAGGCGATCAAGCCGGGACGGACCTTCGGCGATGTCTTCGCGGCCCATGCCCGGGCGATGGACGGGGCCGGTTTCCAGCAGGCCCGCCTGAATGCCTGCGGCTACAGCCTGGGGACCACCTTCGCGCCGAATTGGATGGATTGGCCGATGCTCTATCGCGATAATCCGGTGGAACTGAAGCCGGGCATCGTGCTGTTTCTGCATATGATCCTGGTGGACGGCGAAACCCGGCTGGCGATGAATCCGGGCCAGACGGTGGTGGTGACCGAGACCGGCTGCGAGGTGCTGTCACGCCGCAGCCTGGATCTGGTGGTGAAGTAACGGGCCGTGACGTAATAGATCGTGACGTAACGAAAAGAGCGGGGCGACGATGTCGGGAAAACAAGCGGGCAAGTGGCAATTCTGGATCGACCGGGGCGGCACCTTCACCGATATCGTTGCCAAGAAACCCGATGGCAGCCTGCTCACCCATAAGCTGCTCTCGGAAAATCCCGAGCGCTATCGCGACGCGGCGATCCAGGGCATTCGCGATCTTTTGTCTCTGGCCCCCGGCCAGCCGCTGCCGGACGACGTCCAGGCGATCAAGATGGGCACGACGGTCGCCACCAACGCCCTGCTGGAACGCAAGGGCGAGCCGACCTTGCTGGTGACCACGAAGGGCTTCCATGATGCTTTGCGCATCGCCTATCAGAACCGCCCGAAGATCTTCGCCCGCCGCATCGTCCTGCCGGAGCTGCTCTACAGCGAGGTGATCGAGGTCGATGAACGGGTGACGGCCCAGGGCGAGGTGCTGCGGCCGCTCGATCTCGCCGCCGCCCGGCGCGATATGCAGGCCGCTTATGATCGCGGCCTGCGGGTCGTCGCCATCCTGCTGATGCATGGCTATCGCTTCACCACTCATGAAAAGCAGCTCGCCGATCTCGCTGCCGGGATCGGCTTCACGCAGATTTCCGTCAGTCATCAGGTCTCGCCGCTGATGAAGCTGGTCAGCCGGGGCGATACCACGGTGGTCGATGCCTATCTCTCACCCATCCTCCGGCGCTATGTCGATCAGGTGGCCGGTGAGATCGGCAATCAAACGACGCGGCTGATGTTCATGCAGTCGAATGGCGGCCTGACCGATGCGCGCAGCTTCCAGGGAAAGGACAGCATCCTCTCGGGCCCGGCCGGTGGCATCGTCGGGGCGGTGCAGACGGCGGCGATGGCCGGCTTCACTAAGATCATCGGCTTCGACATGGGCGGCACCTCGACCGATGTCTCGCATTACAACGGCGCCTATGAACGCAGTTTCGATGCCCAGGTCGCCGGCATCCGCATCCGCGCGCCGATGATGCAGATCCATACCGTCGCGGCGGGTGGCGGCTCGATCCTGTTTTTCGACGGTGCGCGCTTCCGGGTCGGCCCGGAATCGGCCGGCGCCAATCCGGGCCCGGCCAGCTATCGCCGGGGCGGGCCGCTGGCGGTCACCGATTGCAATGTCATGCTGGGCCGCCTCAATCCGGACTTCTTCCCCAAGGTCTTCGGCAAGGACGGTAATCTGCCACTCGACCGCGATGTCGTCGTGGCGAAGTTCAGCGAGTTGGCGGCGGAGATCAGCGCCAAGACCGGCAAGCCGATGGCGCCGGAACCGGTGGCGGAGGGTTTCCTGAAGATCGCCGTCGCCAATATGGCCAATGCCATCAAGGAGATTTCCATCCAGCGCGGCTATGACGTCAGCCAATATACCCTGGCCTGTTTCGGCGGCGCCGGCGGCCAGCATGCCTGTCAGGTGGCCGATGCGCTGGGCATGACGCGCATCTTCCTGCATCCCTTCGCCGGCGTTCTCTCGGCCTATGGCATGGGTCTCGCCGATATCCGGGCGCTGCGCCACCGCACGGTCGAGGCGCCGCTGGAAGCGGGCCTGCTCGACCGTTTGAAGGTCGATCTCGATGCCCTGGCGGCGGAAGCCACGGCTGAAGTGGAGGCGCAGGGCATCGCCCCCGGCCAGATCACGCTGCTACGTCAGGTGCATGTGAAATATGCCGGCACCGATGCGGCCCTGGTGGCGGAACATGGCGATCTCGCGACCATCCAGGCGAGTTTCGAGGAACAGCATCGCCAGCGTTACGGCTTCATCGTGCCGAATAAGGCATTGATCGTCGATTCCGTCAGCGTCGAAGCGATCGGCGCCACGGAAGCCGTTGGCGATCCGGTCCTGAGCCAAGCCAGCCGGGCGGATGCGACGCCGAAGGCCTCGGTGCCGTTCTGGGCCGAGGGGCAGCAATTGACGGCACCGGTCTTCGACCGCGAGGCCCTGCGGCCCGGCCAATTGGTCAACGGGCCGGCCATCATCCTCGATCCCACCAGCACGACGGTGATCGAGCCCGGCTGGCGGGTGCATCTGACCGAGCGCGGCCATCTGGTGGTGGAGCGCTATCAGGCGGCGCAGCGTCAGGCCGCGATCGGCACCAGCGTCGATCCGGTGATGCTGGAGATCTTCAACAATCTCTTCATGTCGATCGCCGAGCAGATGGGTTCGACCCTGGAAAAGACCAGCCATTCGGTGAATATCAAAGAGCGGCTGGATTTCTCCTGCGCCGTCTTCGACCAGCAGGGGCGCCTGATCGCCAATGCGCCGCATATGCCGGTGCATCTGGGCTCGATGGGAGAATCGGTCGAGAGCATCATTCGCTGCAATCTGGACAATGCCGGCAAAACGCTGATGAAGCCCGGCGATGTCTATGTGCTGAACGCGCCCTATAACGGCGGGACGCATTTGCCGGACGTGACCGTGGTGACGCCGGTCTTTGACGCGGCCGGCAAGGATATCCTCTTCTATGTCGCCAGCCGCGGTCATCATGCCGATATCGGCGGCATCACCCCGGGATCGATGCCGCCCAACAGCAGGACGGTCGAGGAAGAGGGCGTCCTCATCGACAATTTCAAGCTGGTCGATCAGGGCCGTTTCCTGGAAGCGGAATTGCGGGTCCTGCTTGGCAGCGGCCGCTATCCGGCCCGCAATCCCGACCAGAATGTCGCCGATCTCGGCGCCCAGGTGGCGGCCAATGAAAAGGGCGTCCAGGAACTGCGCCGCATGGTGCGGGATTTCGGCCTGGAGGTCGTGCATGCCTATATGGGCCATGTGCGGGCCAATGCGGCGGAACAGGTGCGCCGGGTGATCGACCGCCTGAAGGATGGAAAGTTCGTCTACGAGATGGATGACGGGGCCAAGATCGCCGTCACCGTCACGGTCGATCGCGCCAGGCGCGGCGCGGTGATCGATTTCACCGGCACCTCGGCGCAGCTCCCCAGCAATTTCAACGCGCCTTCGGCCGTCGCCAAGGCCGCCGTGCTTTATGTCTTCCGCACCCTGATCGATGACGAGATCCCGATGAATGCCGGCTGCCTGGAGCCGCTGGAGATCATCATTCCCGATGGCTGCATGCTGAAGCCGCGCTATCCGGCGGCGGTGGTCAGCGGCAATGTCGAGACCTCGCAATGCGTGACCGACACGCTCTATGCGGCGATGAATGTCATGGCGGCCTCCCAGGGCACCATGAACAACTTCACCTTCGGCAACGACACCTATCAGTATTACGAGACCATTGCCGGCGGGTCGGGGGCGGGGCCCGATTTCACCGGCACCGATGCGGTGCAGACACATATGACCAACTCCCGGTTGACTGACCCGGAAGTCCTGGAATGGCGCTTCCCGGTCCTGGTCGAGGATTTCCGCATCCGGCGTGGCAGCGGCGGTGCGGGCGCGCAACGTGGCGGCGATGGCGTGATCCGCCGCATCCGGTTTCGCGAGGCGATGACGGCGGCGATCCTCAGCGGTCACCGGCGCATCCCGCCTTATGGCATGGAGGGCGGCACGGCGGCGGCCCTGGGCCGCAACCGGGTGATCCGGGCGGATGGCCGCGAGCAGGAGCTCGGCGGTACCGATAAGGCGGAGATGCAGCCCGGCGATTGTTTCGTGGTGGAAACGCCGGGCGGCGGGGGCTACGGTAAGGCAGTGAAATAGCCCCTCAATCCGGGCTTTGCCCGGTGCAAATTTGCCTGGTTGCAAATTTGTTCGGTGTAAGAGCGGGAGGCGAGGGGCTTCAGCGACCTGAAGGACCGTGCCGATGCAACCGCAACCGATATCCCGCCGCCTTGCCGATGCCAGCGCCCTGATCGCGGATCTGACGGCGCTGCTCGGTGGCGATCGGGTCAGCACCAATCCGGGGATTCTCGACCGCCATGGCCATGACGAATCCTATCACGAGACCCATCAGCCGGATGTCGTCGTCTTCCCGCAATCGACGGAAGAAGTTTCGCAGATCATGAAACTGGCCCGGCGCCACGGCGCCCCGGTCATTCCCTTCGGCGTCGGCACGTCATTGGAAGGCCATGTCGCGGCGCTCGAAGGTGGGGTCAGCGTCGATATGGGCCGGATGAACAGGGTCCTCGAGGTCAATGGCGAGGATCTCGATGTGCTGGTCCAGGCCGGCGTTACGCGCAAGCAGTTGAACAGCGAGCTCCGCGATTCCGGCCTGTTCTTCCCGATCGATCCCGGTGCCGATGCGACGATCGGCGGCATGACCGCCACGCGCGCCAGCGGCACCAATGCGGTGCGCTACGGCACCATGCGGGAGAATGTGCTGGGCCTCACGGTGGTGCTGGCCGATGGCCGCGTCATCAAGACCGGCGGCCGGGCCAGAAAATCGGCGGCAGGTTACGATCTCACCCGGCTGTTCGTCGGCTCGGAGGGAACCCTCGGTCTGATCACCGAGATCCGCTTGCGGCTCTATGGCATCCCGGAAGCGATCGCCGCCGCCGTGGCGCCGTTCCCCACTATCGGCGATGCCGTCAATACGGTGATCCGCGTCATCCAGTCCGGCATCCCGGTCGCGCGCATCGAGTTGCTGGACGAGGTGCAGTTGGATGCGGTCAACCGCTACTCGCAACTGGATTACCCGGTGGCGCCCACTTTGTTCTTCGAATTCCACGGCAGCGAGGCCGGTGTCGCGGAGCAATCGGCGGCAGTCAAGGCTCTGGCCGCCGAGTTCGGTGCCGGCGACTTCCGCTGGAGCACCCTGGCGGAAGAGCGCAACAAGCTGTGGCAGGCGCGGCACAATGCCTATTATGCCGGGCTCAATCTGCGGCCGGGCAGCAAGGGCTGGCCGACCGATGTCTGCGTGCCGATCTCGCGCCTCGCCGATTGTATCGTCGAGACCAAGAAGGATATCGAAGCGCACAAGCTGCTGGCGCCGATCGTCGGCCATGTCGGCGACGGCAATTTCCACACCTGTCTTGTCATCGATCCGGACAGCCCGGCTGAGCTGAAGGCCGCGGAAGAGTTTAACCAGCGGCTGGTCACGCGAGCCCTCGCCATGGGCGGCACCTGCACCGGCGAACATGGGATCGGCACCGGCAAGATGGCCTTCCTGGAACAGGAGCACGGCCCCGATGCGATCGGCCTGATGCGGCTTCTCAAACAGGCGATCGATCCGGATAACCGGATGAACCCGGGCAAGATCTTCAAACTGTAAAAACGGCCTTCGCAAAAGAGTGGAAGCAGCGTTCATCCCATTTCGCTCGGCATATGAGTCTCTCTTGTCATTGCCGGGCTTGACCCGGCAATCCATCGCGAATGCCGCGCTTGATGTTGACATGGCCCCCCGTCGGCATAGGCCGACATGCGTCGGCTGGGATCAAGTCCGGGGGTGACAGGAGAGTGTGAGGGCTGACGTGGGGCGAGGGGCGACCAATTCGCTGTCGTAGAACACTTCACCCAGACAGCAATGCGATCAGTTTCCTTTTTCTCGGGCGATCGCGCGCCAGCCGATATCGCGGCGGCAGAAGCCTTCCGGCCAGTCTATGGTGTCGACGGCGCGATAGGCCCTTTCCTGCGCTTCCTTGACGGTCTTGCCGAGCGCCGTGACAGCGAGCACGCGGCCGCCATGGGCCTCGATCTCGCCTTTGTCATTGGCCTTGGTGCCGGCATGGAAGACGGTGACATCGGGCAGCTTCTTCGCCGCGTCGAGATTGCGGATGACGCTGCCTGAAATAGTCTTGCCCGGATAGCCGTTGCTCGCCATGACGACGCAGAGCGCCGCCGCGTCGTACCAACGCAGGTCGAAATCCTTCAGCGTGCCATCCCGCGCCGCCATCAGGGCCGGGACCAGATCGGATTTCAGGCGCTGGCACAGCACCTCGCATTCGGGATCGCCGAAGCGGGCGTTGAATTCGATCAGGCGCGGCCCATTGGCGGTCACCATGATGCCGGCGAAGAGCACGCCCTTGAAGGGTCGGCCTTCCGCCGCCATGCCCTGCACCGCCGGTTCGATGATCAGGTTCATGATGTCGCGTTCCATCGCCGGGGTCGCGATCGGTGCCGGCGCATAGGCGCCCATGCCGCCGGTATTGAGGCCGGTATCGCCGTCGCCGACGCGCTTGTGATCCTGGGCCGAACCCAACGGCAGCGCATGCATGCCGTCGACCAAAGCGAAGAAGCTTAATTCCTCACCCTCGAGGAACTCCTCGATGACGACTTCCGCACCGGCGGCGCCGAACTGGCCGGCAACGAGGATGTCGTCGATCGCCTGATCGGCCTCGGCATGGTCGGCGCAGATGATGACGCCCTTGCCGGCGGCCAGGCCGTCGGCCTTGACGACAAGGGGTGTGGGCAGGTTGCGGGCGAAGGCCTTGGCCTCCGCCGGATCGGTGCAGCGGCGATAGGCGGCGGTCGGGATGTTGTATTTGGCGCTGAGATCCTTCATGAAGCCCTTGGAGCCTTCGATCTCGGCGGCCTTGGCGGTGGGGCCGAAAGCCGGAATGCCGTTTTCCTCCAATTGGTCCACCAGACCGGCGACCAGGGGCGCTTCGGGGCCGACCACCACCAGATCGATATGCTCGTTGCGGGCGAGATCGACCAGGCCCTCGATATCGTCGACCTTGACGGGCACGCAGGTCGCTTCCTCGGCAATGCCGGCATTGCCGGGCGCGCAAAAGAGCTTGTCACAAAGCGGTGAGGCGGCGATTTTCCAGCACAGCGCATGTTCGCGACCGCCCGAACCTACCACCAGAATGCGCATGCTATTGTCCTTACCCTGTGGTTCTACTGTATGAGATAGGTGACCGCGGGCCTTCCGATAACATACAATATTTCGTCATGACAGAGATTCGACAATCAGACACCCCGGGATCGGAAGGTTCCATCCCGATGAGCCATAATCTCGCCGAATATTCGGTCAGCGAACTGGCTTTCGCCATCAAGCGGACGCTGGAGACAGGCTTCGACCGTGTCCGGGTGAAGGGCGAGATTTCCGGCTTCAAGCGGGCGGCGTCCGGTCATCTTTATATGGTGCTGAAGGATGAGAATGCCGGGTTGAAAGCTGTCTGCTGGAAAGGCGTCGCCGGCCGTCTGGCGATCCGCCCGGAAGACGGCATGGAGGTTGTCGCCACCGGCCGTATTACATCCTATGCGGAGCGGTCGGAATACCAACTGGTGATCGACCGCCTGGAACTGGCCGGGATCGGCGCGCTCCTGAAAATGCTGGAGGATCGCCGGCGCAAACTGGCGGCGGAGGGCCTGTTCGATGCCGCGCGCAAACGGCCCCTGCCGCTTTTGCCCCAGGTGATCGGCGTCGTCACCTCGCCGACCGGTGCTGTCATCCGCGACATCCTGCATCGTCTGGAAGACCGCTTTCCCCGCCATGTGCTGCTCTGGCCGGTCCTGGTGCAAGGCGAGGGCGCGGCGGAACAGGTGGCGGCGGCCATTCGCGGCTTCAATGCCCTGCCGGCGGGCGGCGCGATTCCGCGCCCCGACCTGCTGATCGTGGCACGCGGTGGCGGGTCGCTGGAAGACCTGATGGCCTTCAACGAGGAGATCGTCGTCCGCGCGGCGGCGGAAAGCCGCATCCCGCTGATCAGCGCCGTCGGCCATGAAACCGACACGACCCTGATCGATCACGCCTCCGACCGCCGCGCGCCGACGCCGACCGCCGCCGCCGAAATGGCGGTGCCGGTCCGGGCCGATCTCTTGAGCGAGCTCGCGCAATGTGGTCAGCGTCTCGCAACGGCGCTCAACCGGCGCCTGACCGAGGGCCGTCTGGCGGTCGAGGGCCTGGGACGTGGCCTGCCGGATCCCCAGCGGCTCATTCAGGAACGGGGACAGCAGCTCGATCAATGGATCGAAAGATGGCTGAATGCACGCTTGACCAGTTTCGACCGGCGTCGCGATCAACTGACCCATCTGGTGGCCCGCCTGCGCACGCCGCGCGAACAGATCGAGGCAGCGGGAACCGCCTTGCGCCATGCCGGCGAGCGTCTGGCGGCGAGCTTCACCCATGGCCTCGACCGCCATGGCCGTCAGCTTGACAATGTGGCGCATGGTCTGCGCCCGGCGCTGCTCGCGACCATGATCGAGCGCCGGCGCGCCGCCTTGGATCATGCCGGCTCGCTGCTCGACAGCTATTCTTATACCGAAGTGCTGAAGCGCGGCTTTGTGCTGGTGCGCGACGCGGCCGGTGCGCCGCTCACTGCGGCGGCCCAGGTTGCTGGGGGACAGGCGCTGCATCTGCAGTTCCATGACGGCGCGGTCTCGGCTGTCGCCGATGGTGAGACAGCGGCTGAAGCGGATGAGGCTGACCGGTCGACGACGCGTCGGTCGCAGCGCAAGACATCGGGGCCGGGGGATTCCTCACCGCAGGGCTCGCTGCTGTGATCTGACGCCATTCATCAGGGGGAGTTTGGATGAAATCGATCGGGCGTGACGATGTCGAAGCAGCGGCCGCCGCCGGGATCCTCAACACCGGTCAAGTGGATCCGCTGCTCGCCTTTCTGCAGGCGCGCCAAGTTCCGGCGCGGGTATCGCGTTTCGATTTCTCGCACCTGCTGTGGTATCTCGGCGCGCTGATCGTGATTGGCGCCATGGGCATGTTCTCGACGCTGGCCTTTCAGCAGATGGGCGGCAAGGCCCTGACCGCGACAGCCCTGGTCTATGCGCTCTGCTTCACCGTTGCCGGCCATGTGCTGTGGCAGCGTCCCGGCCTTCAGGTTCCCGCCGGCCTGTTGATCGCCGTCGCGGTCAGCATGGCGCCTTTGGCGATCTATGGCATCCAAGCCGAATTCGGTCTCTGGCCGGAGCCTTTCGGCGATCCCGGCCGATACGGGAATTTCTACGACTGGATCAATGGTAGCTGGTTCTACATGGATATCGGCACGATCCTGGTCGGCTGTCTCGCCTTGCGCGCCTATCCCTTCAGTTTCATCGCCGCCATCATCGCCATGGCCCTGTGGTTCCTGTCGATGGATCTGACACCCTGGGTCTTCCATGACGCGACCTTTACCTGGGCCATGCGCTGCCAAGTCTCGCTCTGGTTCGGGCTGGCCCTGATCGTCGCCGCCTGGGCGGTCGATCTGCGGCGTTGGGCCGCCGGCGATTTTGCCTTCTGGCTGCATCTCTGCGGCCTCGCCGCCTTCTGGGGAGGTCTCTCGTTGCTGGACAGCAACAGTGAGGTTAACAAGGCAATCTATTGCCTCATCAATATCCTGCTGGTGCTGCTGGCGGTCTTCCTGATGCGGCGGGCCTATGCGGTCTTCGGGGGGCTGGGTGTTGCCGGCTATCTCGGGCATCTGGCGCAGGATGTGTTCGCCGATTCCCTGCTTTTTCCCTTGGCCTTGTCGCTGATCGGCATCGCCGTCATTGCGCTTGGCCTATTTTATTTCCGCCGCCGGCAGCGGATCGCCGATTGGCTGCAGGTGAACCTGCCCGTCGGCCTGCAGCAATTGCGGCCGGCGCATGCGCGCGGGATTTCCTAGAGACGGATGAGAGCGCGATGCTCTAAGGAAACCCCGCGCCTGATATGCGCCGTCAGGCCGTTGTCGGATCCAGTTCCTTGGCAACCTTGGTCAGGACATCGTCCAGCAAGGCGCCGTCGCGGTAATCTGCCAATTCCGTCGGATAGACGATGCCCGGCCGCAGCAGCTTGTCGTCGACAGGCGCACCGACCACCTGACGGATCGGGATGACGCCGGCCCAGCAATCCAGGGCGTAATCCGGCTCGTCATCCTTGGGGCCATCGGCGCGGATCTTGACCGAGGCCTCTTCGATCTCCATGCCGATGACCGTGGTGGCCTTCAATTCCTGGGCCTCGTTCGGGCGCAGCGATTTGCGCCGACCGGGATAGAGGCGGTCGATGAAGCGGTCGAGCTCGCGGGTTTTCTCGGCCGGATCGTTGATCAGATGCGCCGTGCCGAAGAGCATGGCGGAGCGGTAGTTCAGCGAATGATTGAAGCCGGAGCGCGCCATCACCAGGCCGTCGACATGCGTGACGGTCACACAGACCGGCAGTCCATCCTCCTGGCTGCGCAGCATGCGGCTGGCGGCGGAACCGTGCCAGTAGACCGTGTTTCCCGTCCGCCAGTAAGCGGTGGGGGTGACGAAGGGCTGGCCGTCGATGACATAGCCGATATGGGCGATGAAGCCGGCATCCAGTACGGCATGGACCGCCGCCTCGTCATATTTGACACGGTCGTGGCGCCGCTTGCCGCGGGACCTGTCGGTCGGCGTGAAGGCATTCATGATGGTTTCTTCCTGCTTGGTGGCCAAGGATTGGGTCAGGACAGGGTGGCGACAAACCGGTTCCATCGAAAGAGCCGAAATGATAAAGAGGATGGGACCGCTTTGGAGTATCGACCATGCCGCGCCGCGCCGGCATCGGCAGCCTGCTGATGCCGCATCTCGACCCCGATGCCCCCGAACCGCTGTTCCGCCAGCTCTATGGCGAGCTGCGCCAGGCCATTCTCGGCGGGCGGCTGATGCCGGGTGCCCGCATGCCGGCCAGTCGCGCCTTCGCCGACGAACTGGAGGTCTCGCGCAATACCGTCCTCGGGGCTTACGAGCAATTGCTGAGCGAGGGCTATCTGGAGATGCGTCCGGGCTCCGGCACCTATGTGGCGGCCGATCTGCCCGATCTCGCCCCGGAACGGCCGACAGGCCGGCAATCGACGGCCAAGGCGAGAGGGAATGGAGGAGCTCCCACGCCGGAGGCGCTCCTGGCGGAGACACCCCTGCCGCTCGCCAAACGTGCGGTGACCCTGATCGCGCCCGAGGCCGATACGCGCCAATCCCGTGATCAGGTCGACGGCTCGCCCTGGTCGCCGTGTTTCACGCCTGGCCTGCCGGATTGCAGCGATTTCCCCTTCGCCGTCTGGTCGCGGCTGCTGGCCAAAAGCTGGCGCGATCCTCAGACGGCCCTGATCAATGGCGGCGATCCCGGTGGCTACCTGCCGCTGCGTGAGGCGGTGGCCGATTACCTGCGGCAGGTACGTGGCATCGATTGCCGGGCCGAGGATGTGCTGATCGTCAGCGGCATCCGGCAAGCGATCGATCTCACCTGTCGTTTGTTGCTTGATCCCGGCGACCCGGTCTGGATCGAACGCCCGGGCTTTCCCGGTTTGCGCGCCGCCATCGCCGCCCAGGGCGGCAAGCTCGTCCATGTGCCGGTGGATGATGAAGGCCTCGATGTTGGCGATGGCCTGCGGCAGGCGCCGCATGCGCGTCTCGCCTGTGTCGCGCCCTCGCATCAATATCCGCTCGGCGTCGTCATGTCGCTGCAGCGGCGCCTGGCCCTGCTCGCCTGGGCGCGGGAGGCCAAAGCCTGGATTCTGGAAGACGATTACGACAGCGAATACCGCTATACCGGCCGGCCGCTCGCCGCCTTGCGCAGCCTCGATGAGGATGGCCGGGTGATCTATATGGGCTCGCTCTCGAAGCTGCTTTTTCCCTCCTTGCGCCTCGGCTATCTGGTGACGCCGCCGCAACTGACCGCCGCCTTTCGCCAGGCCCGCGCGGTGATCGATGATCAGCCGGCGATGTCGACCCAGCCGGCTTTGGCGGCCTTCTTCCAGAGTGGTCTTCTCGCGGCGCATGTCCGGCGCATGCGCAAGCGTTATGCCCGGCGCCAGCAATTGCTGCTCGCGGCGGCGGAAAAACATCTCGCGGGACAGATCACCCTGCGGCCGGACGAGGCGGGATTGCATCTCGTCGGCCAGCTTGTCGGTGCGGTGGCCAGGCAATACAGCGATGAAGCGCTCTCGACCCGGCTCTATCAGGCGGGCTTGGTGGTGCCGCCGCTCTCCCGCTACGATATCGGCCCGGTTGGACAATCGACCGGGCAGCAGGTTGGACAGCCAGCCAAGCAGATAGGCGGACAGATAGGTGGGCAGGCAGGCGGTCGCCACCGGGGCCTGATGTTCGGCTATGCGGCGGTTCCAGATGCGTTGATCGAACCGGCCATGGCGCGGATCGCGCAGTTGTTAGAGCACTGAGGCGGATTAGAGCTCTGAGGCGGAAAGGCGAGAGGATTGGCGATGAAGACGACTGTCTCGATGATCGTTGCCTTGGGACTGATCTGCGGACTCGCGGCCTGTTCGGGTGGTGGGGAGAATGCGGCTGAAGCTCCAGCCGCAATGGCTCAGCCCGTAACAGCTCAATCCAACATGGTGCAGGCGGCCGATGCGACGGCGGCAACGGCAGCGACGGCCAGCCCGAAACCCGGCCCCAAATACTGGGCGGCGCTGTTGGTGGCCGGTGATGATTCAGTGCCGGTCTTCGATAACGGCGTCGAGCGGATGCGTGGCCTGCTGACCGAAACCAATGTC
This sequence comes from uncultured Rhodospirillaceae bacterium, assembly GCA_964406155.1. Classification (GTDB taxonomy): domain Bacteria; phylum Pseudomonadota; class Alphaproteobacteria; order Dongiales; family Dongiaceae; genus Dongia_B. The sequence goes on from CAYOQR010000037.1 coordinate 26,920, forward strand.
ATCGCGATGCGGGCGCTGACCTCGAACTACGCCAAGGGGCGGCCGGAGGATATCGCCACGGCGGCGCAGATCGACCAGTCTTTGGCTGCCCTGCCGCAACAGGCGGATACCGGCTGCTTCGTCTTCATGACCTCGCATGGCGGCCATAACGGCATGCTGTTGACGAATGATCTCGACAGCGAGCGCATCCTGACACCGGGCGCGCTCGGGCGGCTGCTCGATGCGCATTGCGGCACGCGCCCGACCGTGGCGATCATCTCCGCCTGCTACAGCGGCATCTTCCTGGATGACACGGTGGAAGCGCCGAACCGTATCATCCTGACGGCGGCCCGCAGCGACCGGCCGTCCTTTGGTTGCGGCGAAGGCAACGACTATACCTACTACGACGCCTGCATGCTCGAGAGTTGGCAGAAGGTGCATAGCTTCCGGCAGCTCTATGAGCGGACGGCGCGCTGCGTGCGTGACAAGGAGGCGGCACTGAAAGTCAGGCCCTCCGAGCCGCAGGCTTATTTCGGCTCGGCCATCGGCGACGTGCCGCTGCCGCGATAGTATCTCGCGGTCAAATGCTGCTCAGCCATAGGCCACTTAACCGCCTTGAGCGATCTGCACCACGGCGCGGGCGACGCCGATCGCCGCCAGGCCCAGCAGCACGGCGCAGACACCGTTGACCCAGCGATAGAAGCGTGGATTGAGCAGGCGCCGGCCCCAGGCGATGATTCCGGCCGTCAGGAACGACCAGACCACGCAGGCGATCATGAAGCCGATGAAGAAGACGGTGTAATGGCGCGGCTCGGGATGCTCGATGCCGATGGCGGCGAGGGCACCGCCCAAAGCGAGCCAATAGGCGATGGCCGTCGGATTGGTGAGCGACAGCAGGGCGCCGGTGATGAAATCGCCCTGGTTCGTCTTGCCGGCAGGATCGACCGCCTCGGCAGTATCCTGGGAGGCGATATCCTGACCACGCCAGGCATCGCGCGCTGCGCAATAAGCGAGATAGCCGAGGAGGATCGCGCCCAATCCCATCAGGATGATCTTGATCAGGGCTTGCTGTACCAGGAAGCCGGCACCGGTCAGGCCGATGATGGCCCAGGTCGCATCGCCGATCAGCGACCCCATCTGTAGGCGCAAGGTCGCCCAGAAGCCGCCCTTAAGGCCGCGTCGCACCGACTCGCTCATCACCGTTCCCGGCGGTGCGCAAAAGGCGATACCGAGGCCGAAGGCCGAGGCAAACAGGGCAAGCATGATCATTCCTCCGATGGGCCGCGGGATGGCGGCGGATCGGCGTCACACTAGCCTGCGTGGGTTCATGGTTTCTTGGAGGATATTGCTCTCCCAGCTAGGCATCGGTCGATCAGGCATCAGTCGATCAGGGAGTAGTTTCGCGCCGGGATGGCGTGCCATCCCCGTTACATGATAGGAGAGGATGCAACGGGGCTCTCGACGTTCTGGCCATGAGCAAAATTGCCAAGCATTTGATCTTGTTTCTCGCAACCCTGCTGCTGGCCTTCATCGTCAGCGGCACGCATGGCAGTTTGTTTGTCTATTTCGGCTATTTCTGCTTCGGCTATGCCTTGCCGGCCTTCCTGCTGAAAGGCCGGCACGAGACGGCGGCGGTATCGCTCTGGGCCGTCCTCATCATTCTCTTCGCCTATGTCTTCGAAGCGGATCGCATGCTGGGCCTGGCCTACCGCCCCAGCGCCGATGGCTGGGCCGTGCTGTTCTCGATGCCCATCCTCGGCGTGGTGCTGCGGTTCGTCTTCATGCTGATCGATCGGTTGGGTCGGCCGGAGGCCGCAGCCGTGCCGGCCGTGATGGGGAAAGCCTATAATCCGCGTGAGGTCCATCATGCGGTTCCGACATCACCTGACTCGCGATCCGGGTCCATGCGATCCAAAATATCGCCGGGATCGCCGACCACACAACGAACCGGCAAGGCCTATCGCCGACTGCTGGGACTGTGGTTCTGCTGGCCGCTGGGAACCTTGTTGCTGGCCTTTCTCGACGGCGATCGCTGGGACCGCATGCGCTACGACAACTCGTTGTGGCTCGGCATGTTCGTTCCGCCTTTGCTGATGACATTGGGCTATATCGCCTATCGCATCTATCGCGACCGCAAGCGGGCCCAGATGACGGCGCTCATGGCGGTCCTCATGGCAAATGACGAGGTGGCGGCCGGCCCGATGCCGGCAGGGCATGTGCCGGCAGGGCATGCGCCGGCTGAGGACGTGCCGGCTGGACATGTACCGAGCGGGCATGCCGATTTGCAACCGCATGGCACATCGGCCAACTGAGACTTGTCGGGCTGATTTTTCGGCAGGCAGGTATCAGGAACAGCCGCGACGATACTGGCCCGGGGTGACGCCGACGATACGGCGGAAATTGCGGTGCAGATGGCCCTGATCGACGAAACCGAGATCGACGGCGATATCGGCGATCTTGTCGCCTTGCCGCAGCCGTGCCTTGGCGAGGCGGATGCGAGCCTGCAATTGATATTGATGCGGCGGAAAGCCGGTCGCGCGGCGACAGGCGCGGACCAGATGATAGGGGCTAAGCTCGCTGATTGCCGCCAGATCCTCCAGCCGGATGGCTTCGCTCAGGTGATCCTGGATATAGGCGATGGCGCGGCGCAATTTCGGGTGGGGCGGATCGATCGGCCGCAACGCCCCGGCCTTGCTGTGGCTGCTGAACAACCGGCCGATGAAGTCGACGGCGAGATCGCGCTGGCCGGCGGTATCGGCGACGAGGCCGCGCGGATCGAGACGCTGCAATAATCCGAACAGAACCGGATCGTCGATCAAGGGACGTTCGATCGACCAATGGCTGTGCGGCGGCGCCTGTTCGCCAAGCATCCAGCGCACTGTCTCGGTATCGATATAGAGCGATTTGAATTCCCAGCCGTCCGGCGCATCGCAGCCGCTGCTTTGCACCTCGCCGGGATTATAGGCGGTGATCAAACCGGGCGGCGCCTCGAAGGTCTTGCCATCCAGCCAGACATGTTCGAGGCCTGAATAATTGACCCCGATGACATATTCGTCATGGCTGTGCTTGGGAAAACCGAAATCGGTATAGCGCCCGTGATGCAGTTCGAGGCGGTCGAGTCGGCCGAAACGCGCAAAACCCAGCCGCGCGAGGCTATCACCCCGCGCGGTCATGGCACATCCGGCCGTCTCGTATCGCCTATCCGCATTTGCTGTAGCCGCAGGAGGTGCAGAGATCGCAGCCTTCCTGGCGGATCAGCGAGGGGGAATTGCATTTCGGGCAATGTGCGAGCCTGCGGCCGCCGGCATCGCCATTGCCCTGGCCATCGGCCAGATTGGCAACCTTGCGCGCCGCCATCCGTTCGATTTCCGCCCGTTCCTTGGCCGGATCGGGCATGAAGCCGATATCGATCATGTGGCGTTCGATGACCTCGCCGATCGCCGCCAGCAGGGACGGCACATAGTGGCCATTGACCCAGGAACCGCCGCGCGGATCGAACACCGCCTTCAGCTCCTCGACCACGAAAGAGACATCGCCGCCGCGCCGGAAGACGGCGCTGATCATGCGCGTCAGGCCGACGGTCCAGGCATAGTGCTCCATGTTCTTCGAGTTGATGAAGACCTCGAAGGGCCGGCGGCGCCCGTCCTGGATGATGTCGTTCAGGGTGATGTAGATCGCATGGTCGCTTTCCGGCCAGCGCACCTTATAGGTCTGGCCGGGCAGGGCCTCGGGCCGGTCCAGCGGCTGGGTCATATAGACGATGCCGCCGGCTTCGAAGACATCCTTCGCCTTATGCTCCGGTTTCACATCCAGCGGCAGTTCCGGCTGGGCGGCAGGAGCTTCCTTCTCCTTCGGCTTCACTTCCAGGACCGCGCCGGTCACATCATTCGGGCGATAGGTGGTGCAGCCTTTGCAGCCGGTCTCATAGGCCTGGATATAGACATCCTTGAAGGCCTCGAAGGGCAGGTCTTCCGGACAGTTGATGGTCTTCGAGATCGAGCTGTCGATATAGGCCTGGACCGTTGCCTGCATCACCACGTGATCGGCCGGCGACAGGGTCTGGGCATCGACGAAGTAATCCGGCAGCGGCACGTTCTCGCCCCGCAGGCGGCGGAACAGGCGATAGGCGTAATCGGTCACTTCCTCGGCCTGGCGCGTGCCATCCGGCATCAGGACATTGCGGGTGTATTTGAAGCTGAAGACCGGCTCCAGGCCCGAGGAGACATTGTCGGCGAAGAGCGAGATCGTGCCGGTCGGCGCGATCGAGGTCAACAGGGCGTTGCGGATGCCATGAGCGGCAATGGCGTCACGCACATCCTGATCCAGCTCAAGGATGCTTTCGCCCCGCAGATAGGCGTCGCGCTCGAAGAGCGGGAAGGCGCCCTTCTCCCTGGCGATCTCCGCCGAGGCGAGATAGGCGGCGCGCTGCAGCGTCTTCATCCACTGACGGGTGAGATCGATCGCCTTGCGGCTGCCATAGCGCGCCTCGCACATGATGAGCGCGTCGGCGAGGCCGGTGACGCCGAGGCCGATGCGGCGCTTCGCCTGGGCTTCGCGGGTCTGCTGCTCCAGCGGGAAATTGGAGACGTCGACCACGTTGTCCATCATCCGGACGGCGACACGGACCAGTTCATCCAATGCCGCGACATCGAGCTCGGCATTCGGCTCGAAGGGATTGCGGATCAGCGTCGTCAGATTGATCGAGCCCAGCAGGCAGGCGCCGTAAGGCGGCAAGGGCTGCTCGCCGCAGGGATTGGTGGCGCTGATGGTCTCACAGTAGTGCAGGTTGTTGCGGTTATTGATGCGGTCGATGAAGATCACGCCGGGTTCGGCATAGGCATAGGTCGCCCGCATGATCTTGTCCCACAGCTCGCGCGCCTGTACGACGCGGAAAGTGGTGCCGCCGAATTTCAGCTCCCAGGGCGCGTCCTCCTTGACCGCCGTCATGAAGGCGTCGGTGATGAGGACGGAGAGGTTGAACATGCGCAGGCGGCCGGCCTCGCGCTTCGCCTCGATGAAGGCTTCGACATCGGGATGGTCGCAGCGCATGGTCGCCATCATGGCGCCGCGACGATGGCCGGCCGACATGATGGTGCGGCACATGGCATCCCAGACATCCATGAAGGTGAGGGGGCCGGACGCATCGGCGCCGACGCCCTTTACCGGGGCGCCCCTGGGCCGCAGGGTGGAGAAGTCGTAGCCGATGCCACCACCCTGCTGCATGGTGAGGGCGGCCTCGCGCAGATGCTCGAAGATGCCGCCCATATCGTCGGGGACAGTGCCCATGACGAAGCAGTTGAACAGGGTGACATTGCGCTTGGCGCCGGCGCCGGCCAGGATGCGGCCGGCCGGCAGGAATTTGAACCCTTCCAGGGCGCTGTAGAACTTGTCGGCCCAGGCGGCGCGGCTCTCCGGCGTCTCGGCTTCGGCCACGGCCTCCGCCACACGCCGCCAGCTATCCTCGATCGTCTTGTCGACCGGCGTCCCGTCGAGCGCCTTCAGACGATACTTCATGTCCCAGATCTGCTGCGAAATCGCGGCTACCTGCGCCATCCTTGCTCACCCGGTTGGAGGTCAAACACATATAGGGACGGGGCCGACCGGCCGCCATCCGGAGAGGCCCATTTTAGCACAAGTCGGCAGGAAAATTGTTCCTCATTTGTACTCACAGGGCCATCCCCAGCCACGGAACAACAAAACCGGGTCTTTGGGCGAGTTATCCCCGGAACTCCCAGGCTGTGGATAACGTCATGTGGATAAAGCCACGCTGCGACTCGGGGGCCGAATTGCGCGGCTTGTCAGCTTTCTTGCTGACGCTGCCGGTGATGGCAATCAGTGCGGGAGTTTGACCTGGGTTTCGTCGGCCCGGGTCTCTTGCGCCCCAGGATTAGGGGTTTGGGGATCACAGGCCTGAGGGACGGCGAGCGCGTTGGCCGCCGTCTCGATGCGGCTTTCCAACTCGCGCATGAAGCTCTTGCGGTCGAGCCCCGGCGGGATCGCCGGCAGATACTGGACGGTGATGGTGCCAGACCGCTTCAGGAAGGACTGCCGACCCCAGAACAGGCCGGAATTGAGGGCGACCGGCACGACCGGCACCTTCAACTGCGAATAAAGGGCGGCGATACCCGGCTGATAGGGCTTGCGCTGGCCCGGTATCACCCGGGTGCCTTCCGGAAAGATCACCACCTGCCGACCGGCGGCGAAGGCCGTCTCGGCCTGCCGGATCATCCGCTTCAGGGCGGTGGCCTTGCCGCTGCGATCGACGGCGATCATGCCGACCTTGCGCAGATACCAGCCGAAAAGCGGCAGCCAGAGCAGTTCCTTTTTCAGGATGAAGGCCGGATGGCTGAGCGCCAGGGTGAGATAAAGCGTCTCCCAGGCCGATTGATGCTTCGAGGCGACGATGGCCGGCCCCGTCGGCTTATTCTCCAATCCGGTTTCCCGGTAGTCGAGGCCGACCAGGGTCCGCAGCAGCCAGAAGATCACATGGATCCACAGCCGTCCGGCCGCTTGAACCCAGGAGCGCGGGCCCAGCAGCAGCGGGGTACAGACGATATGGATGGCCGCCGTCCAGGCCAGATAAGTGATGTTGAACAGCAGGGCGCGGAGCTGGGTCATGATGGGCGGCCGACAATCATGACGGCCGGCGCAGATTGGCGAACAGCGCCTGTGCCGAATCGAGCGCGTCCTGGATCGAGGTTCGGGCGATGGCAAAAACGGACCGCGTCGCCCCCTGGGCCGACCACAGCCCGGCGCGTGCCGCCGCGACCAGATACTTGTGATACTCGTTGATCAGCAGCACCAGCGTGCGGGGCTTGGTGAACCAGTAACTATCCCGCATCTCCGGCGGGAACACCGGATTGGGGACCACCGTCAGGGTGGGAATGGCCCGGCGGAACTCCAGCAGACTGCGGTTCATGTGGTAATTGGCCGTCACCAGGCGGATCGAACTGACCTTGTTGTCCTCGATCCATTGGGCGCTTTCGACCGCATTGCCGACGGTATTCTGCGCACGGTCGAGGGTAACGCAGCATTTGATGATATCGGCATCGGGCATGGCGCCGCCACTCTCGGCCACCTTCTTCGCCACCTGGGAGAGATCGACGCCGGCGGCGACACCGGAAATATAGAGTTTCGGGGCCAAGCCCCGGCGCAGCAGGTCGAAGGCCTCGCTCAATCTTTCCCCGCCGCCGGTCAGCACGACGATGGCATCGGTCGGGGTCGACGGATCATGCACCTTGGCGGGAATCGCGGCGGCAAAGACCAGCAGGCCGAAGAACCAGGCGGCGGCGGCCAGCATCACGGCATGCAGCACCCGCCGCGCCGTCGATGGCCGGTAATGGTGCGATTCCCGGAAGTTAAGCCGTCGTTCCCCGCGTATCATGGCGCTGGGTTTTAGCAGGTTGACGGGGCGCTGTCATGCCGCCGGATACCCGCATAGTTGCGGCGGAAAACGGGGATTTCCACCTAAAGCACCCGGTGAATGGTGCGCAGCACGGTCCAGCGGGCCGTCAGCATGGCGAGGATGGCGGCCGTGACCGGCAGAGCGATCAGGGCGCCCCATTGCCAGAGCGCAAGATCGAGGCCGCTCGAAAGCCCCTGCAGCAGCGTCTGGCCGATGCTGTCGGAACCGGTGCCGGCAGACGCACCGGAAATGCTGTCGACCGGTCCTGCAAGGCCCAGCCTAGATCCGCCCACCACCAGCTTCAGGCCGATCAGGGTCAGGACGGCAAGACCCGTGCCGACAATGCCGCCGATCAGACTGACGCGGAAGGACTGGGCCTGGAACTGCCGGGCGATATAGCGGTCCCGGGCGCCGATCACATGCAGGATTTCGATGACCGGCCGATGCACGGCGAGGCCGGTCCGGGTGACGAAGATGACCGTGAGGGCCGCGGCGGCCAGAACCAGGGCGACGAGGAAAGCGGAAAAGGCCTGGATCGAGCGCAGGAAATGCAGGGCATCGTCGACCCAATCACCGTGATCGTCGATCCTGGCGCCGGCAACGATGGCGCCCAGGCGCTGCTGCAGATCGGCGTGATCGATCGCCACATTGGGCTTGGTGGTGACGGCGATCATGGTCGGCAAGGCAATATCGAGCTGGGTGACATTGTCGCCGAGCCAGGGGCGCAGGAGCCGCTCCAGTTCTGCTTGTTCCAGCACCGTCGCGCCGGTCACGCCGGGCGTTGCGGTGAGAAGATCGATGGCGGCATCGAGCCGTTCGGCCCGGGTTTTCGTGCTGATCGCGGGATCGATCGGCAGTTCCACCGTCAAATTGCCGGCGAGGCTCTCGCGCCAGTGATCGGCCAATTGGCTGATCATCAAGCTGCAGCCGAGGATCAGGGCTGACAAATAGACCAGGAAGCCCAGAATCCAGGGCAGGAAACGGGTCGCGGGGTCGCCGTGCAGCGGCAGGTCGGAGCGTCGCCAAGCCATCTGGATCGGTCAGCTTTTATCTCTCGCCGGATCTTTGGCCGGGCGGGCGGCATGGATCGGCGGGACCGGATCGAAGGTGCGCACGGTGTTCTGTTCGATCCGTAACTGGCGATGGGTGAAACGGCTGACCAGACGGTCGTTATGCGTGGCGATGACGACGGTGGTCCCCATCTTGTTCAATTCCTCGAACAGGTACATGAGGCGCAGGCCGATCACGTCATCGACATTGCCGGTGGGCTCGTCGGCGAGCAGCAGACTCGGGCGGGAGATCACGGCGCGGGCGATGGCGAGGCGCTGCTGCTGGCCGCCCGACAGCGTGGCGGGCAGGTCCTGGAGATGGTCGGCGAGGCCGACCCAGGCCAGCAATTCGGTCACATGCTTGCGAATCTCGCTTTCCCGGACACCGGCAATACGCAGGGGCAGGGCGACATTGTCCAGGGCCGACAGATGGCCGATCAGGCGGAAATCCTGAAACACCACGCCGATCCGGCGGCGCAGGGCCGGCAGGTCCTGGCGGCGCAAGGTGGCGATATTGCGCCCGAACAGGTCAACCAGCCCGGTCGCCGGGGTCATCGCCAGATACATCAGCTTGAGCAGCGAGGATTTGCCGGCGCCGCTCGCCCCGACCAGGAAGTGGAACGAGCCGGGTGCCAGCGAAAAAGAAATGTTTTGCAGGACGTTCGGTCCGGCGCCGTAGCGCACCGCGACATCTTCAAACAGCACCACTTTGGCAATCCGTCCGCCAAGAAATCCAATCGGATGGCTAAGATGGCATAGGCTGCGCCGCTTCGTCCAGGGATCGGCGGCCATGCTTGCGGGCAGCCGGCATCAGACTTATAAAAGGCCAGGATTGCAAAGGAGCCCCGTCGAGTCGTGATTGTCAGCTGCCCTGCCTGCGAAACGCGCTTCGCGGTTGACGACTCCCTGATCGGGCCGACGGGGCGCAAGGTCAAGTGCGCCAAATGCGATCACCGCTGGCGCCAGATGCCCGTGGAAACGGCTGAGGAGATATCTGCCGCTGGCCCGCAGGGCATGCCGGGGACAGCTTCCACTGCCGATCAGATGTCCGCCATCGCCGAGGCGATTGCCGAACGCCTGGCGGTTGCGCCGCCGGCGGGAACGGCGCCCTTGGTCGAGGTGGTACCTGCAGCAGCCGAGACGCCGGATATTCCCGCCAGCGTGATCCGGCCCCGCAATAATCCGTTGCCGACCGGTCCGATCACGGTGCCGTCGCGCCTGAATCCCCGGACTGCCGCCAAGCGTGGTGGTGCGGGGCGCAGCCTGATCCTGCTGCTCGGCATTCTGGTCGGCCTGCTGGCGGCCGCCTATCTGTTGAGCGATCAGATCGCCCGGTCGATTCCCGGTGCCCAGGAACTCTACCACTTGGTGGGGATCGAGGCCGGTAGCGGCCTCAAGGATCTGCAGATCGCCAATATCAAGATCGTCAAACGGGATGTCGACGGCAAGGCGGCGGTGGAGATTACCGGCGACATCTTCAACGAATCGAAGTTCCCGGTGCAGGCGCCGGCGCTGCGGGCGACGGCCAAGGATCAGGACGGCAAAGCCCTGACGCCGGTTCATGATTTCCGCTTGGAACAGAAGACGCTGGAACCGGGCGAGACGGCCTCTTTCCGGACCGTTTATGAGGCTTTGCCGGACAGCACCAAGAGCGTGACGGTCAATTTCGCGCAATAAGCGGTTTTGACACGCGACCGCTTTCACACTGCGACTGCTCAAGCAGCTTCCAAAAAAATCTCGCGCATTAACTGTAATCCCGCGTCGTCCTCACGTTTTATTAAGAGGCGTTCCGTTAAACTCCTGTCGAGATGTTTCGGTAAAAGGGACAGGTAATTGCAAATCAGTGGACGGATCATCGACAGCGCAATGCTGTTGCGGATTTGCCCGGTTTGTTAACCTAATCAGGCCGCCTTGTAGTTCCGAACAAGGCTCGCCATATCCCTTGCCGGATGCAGGCGCATGAACGCCACGGAGACGTGGAAGGATGCGCAGGAATCTGATCACAGAGAAGTGATGGAGTAGGTGTGAGGCAAATGGCATCCTCCATGATTAGGGGAACAAGCGACAACCGCAATGGATGGTCGCGTGACCCAAATGGTGACGGCAACGTGGCTGAAATTCTATTGGCGGAAGACGACGAGGCGGTACGCGAATTCGTTTTGCGGGCGCTGTCCTATTATGGGCATCAGGTAACGGCGGTGGCGGATGGCGGCGCCGCGCTCGAGGCCCTGGAAAAATCCCCCTATGATCTGATGCTGACCGATATCGTGATGCCGGGTCTCGACGGCATCGCGCTTGCCCTGAAGGCGACCAAGGTACGTCCGGATATGCCGGTGCTGATGATGACCGGCTTCGCTTCCGAGCGTCAGCGGGCGCATAACCTGGATGCATTGATCGATCGGGTCATCGCCAAGCCGTTCTCGCTGAAGGAGATCTGCGCGGCGGTGGATGATGCCCTGGCCAGCCGGCGCAATGCGCCTGCTGCCGCGGTGTGACGTAGCGCAAGCAATTCCCGCCAGAGTCGGCGACGGCTCATATCCTTCGTGAAAAGATGATGCCTTAGAACTGCTTCAGCAGGCGGTCGATGTAGTCCCGTTCGGATTTCGGCCGGCTGGGATCGTTGCGCCGCTGACGCAGTTCCTCGAAGATCTGCCGGCTGCGCTGGCCGGTCAGGTCGCCGCTGGGAACGATCTTGACGTCGTTGCCGCCGCCTGACCGCGAACCGGCTTCGTCCTCGCCCGTTTCCCGGCCGAAGGGATCCATCTTATCGCGTTGCCCGGGGCCGGCCTGAGCGCCGGGTTTCTGGCCGAGCATCTGGCCAAGCTGGCTCATCCCTTGCTGCAATTGGCTGAGGGCGTTGTTTTGCGCATTCGATGCGCCATCCAGGTCGCCTTGTTGCAGGGACTGGCTGGCGCCGCGCATCGCCTGTTCCGCCTGGCCGAGGCTTTGCGGCAGATTGCCGGTGGCATTGCCGACATCCTGCATCAATTTGCCGAGCTGATGGCGCAGATCCTCCTGGTCGCTGGCGCTCTGGCTGGGATCCGGTTCGTTGCTGCTCTGATCGGAGCCGTTCTGCTGACGCTGCATGCGGAAGGTCTGCTCCAGCAGCTTCTGCTGCTGCTGCATGATGCGGCCGAGATCGTTCATCATCTGCTGGCTCTGCGCGTTGCCTTGGGCAATGCTGGGCACGCCGGCTTGCAAGTTCTCCAGCATCTGCTGCAGGCGGTTGAGCATCTGTTGCGCCGATTCATGCGAGCCGTTCTGGGCCATGCGCCGCGCATTGTTCAGCAGGTCGTTCAGGTCCTGCTGCGAAAGACGCAGGCTGTTCGGATTGACGACGCCGGGCTTCATGCCTTTCTCGATCGCGCGCTGCACCTGTTGCTGCAGGGTGCGGATATAATCGTTCATCGCCTGCTGCATCTTGTTCATCAGCGCGTCGATCTCTTCGGGCGGCGCATTGCGGGCGAGGGCATCCTCCAATTCGCGCTGCAGGCGCCGCAGATCGCGCATCGCCAGGCTGGTGCCGCCATCCTCGATGGCGAGGGCCGTATCCCAGAGCAACTGCTGCAGATCGGCGCGCTTCTGTTCGTCCAGGCCGCTGGGATTGACCAGGCCGCGCCAGGCGAGATTGATGGCGAGATAGACCGCGACATCATTGTCATAGGCCGAGGGCTGCTCGCCGACGGTGAAAAGATCGCGGGCGATCGTGGCGTGGGTTTCCTTGTCGCCGAGCGGCGCTTCGGTCAATTGCTTGCGGGCCGCCACCAAGGCGCGGGCGATCGGATGGTAGAAGCGGCGTTCGGGAAGCGTGATCTGCAGCGGCGCGGTGGCGCCGACCTGGCCCAGCGCGTCCCGGGCCACCAGCCTGATCTCCACCGGTAGGCCGGCCCAGGGATGCGCGGTCAGGTCGAGATAGGTCGATCCGGCGACCTGCTTCATGTCGCTTGATTGCAGCGGCAGGCCGGCCTCGATCGTTTCGCCGCCGCGCTGGATATAGGCGCGCAGATCCTTGACCCCGTAATCATCGGTCGCGCGGTAGGTGAGACGTAGGACACCGCGATCCGTGGCGGTCGGTTCGCCGGCGAATTCGGCGGTGGGCGCGAGGTCGGGGACGATGCGGATCGGCCAGTCGGCCAGGGTACTGCCGGAAGCCCGGATGGTGATGCGGTCGCCGCTGGTCAGCTTGGCCTCGATGCGCTGGGTCAGCGGATCGAGCATGCGGAAACTGCTGTCCTGGTTATTGGCGCCGAGCACCGCTTCGGCACCCACGCCTTCCGCCTGCACCAGCAGCTTGCTGCCGACCGGCACGGACAGGGTGGTATTGGCCCCTTGCCCAGCAGACAGGCTGATTGGCGGCAGGCCGGTGTAATCCGGCGGGGTGATCCAGGCTTCGACCACGACTTTCTCGCCTGTCGCGTAGCCGGCGAAATTCGGTGTGACCGCCTGAACGAGCCGGCGCTTCCAGAGATCGCCGGCATCGATCAGGGCGACGACCAGGACCAGGGCGAGAAGGATACGCAGAGCATAGGGATCGCGGCGCGGCCAGTCGGGCCGGGGCGGCGCCACCCGCAGCCGGCCGATGCCGGCAAGCAGGCGGGCACGGTACTGGGCCCAGAGGCCGGCGACTGCCGGATCGGCTTCATGGGCGCTGAGATGATCGCGAAGATGGGTCAGCGGCCGATGCATGAGGCCACTATCCTGTTCCAGGCGACGGATCGCGGCATCCTGGCCGGGCCAGCGGAACGTCCGGGCCTGGCGCCAGATCTGAACACAGAGGGTCAGGAGTGCCAGGACCAGCAGTGCCGCATGCAGCCAGGGCGGCAGGTAGCGGACGAGACCGAACCAGGCGACAGCAAGAAACAGGCCGAGCGCCGTGAAGACCGTCAGGCAGATCGGCGCCACACGTTCCAGCACCAGCATGAAGCGCGCGAGCAGCAGATGCGGGCGCACCTGACCAGGCAAGGCAGCATTCGGCCGAGCTGCCGATATGGCGTCGGCTGATGCCGGGTCCCGGTGATTTTGCGGATGCTGCCGCGTCTCGTGTCGCATCGTCATGCAGGCCTATTCCGACGGCCGAAGGACCGGCCGTTTCCGCCGCTGATCCGCGTCAGTTTACAGCCAGTCAGGTAGGCTGTCTTGCCCGATGATTGCGTCATAAGTTGGGCGCGGCCGCACAACTTGGAAGTTGTTGCCTTTCACCAACACTTCCGCTGGCGGCAACCTAGTATTATAGGTCGATGCCATGACGGCACCATATGCACCAGCAGACCGGATGGCGACCAGATCACTGACCTGCAACGTCGGCATGGCACGCTGCTCGGCGAAACGGTCGCCGGTTTCGCAGACCGGCCCGACGATATCGACCCGGGCAACCGGTGCATCGCTGGCTGGCTGTATGACCGGGATGATGTCGTGATAGGCGTCATAGAGGGTGGGGCGGATGAGATCGTTCATCGCCGCATCCAGGATGACGAAATCACGGCTGACGCCGCGCTTCACATTGACCACGCGGGAGACCAGCAGGCCGGCATTGCCGACGATGCTGCGGCCGGGCTCCAACTCGATCGCGCAGCCGAGCGGCGCGATGATCTCGCGGATCGCAGCGGCATAATCCTTGAGATCGATGGTCTGCTCGTCGCGATAGGTGATGCCGACGCCACCGCCGAGATCGACCCGCTCAACCGGCAGGTTGGCCCGGCGCAGGCTGGTGACCAGCTCGGCGACGCGGGTGAAGGCCGCGCGATAGGGAGCGATGTCGGTCAGCTGCGAGCCGATATGGCAGGCGATGCCGGCAACGCGGATGCCGGGCATCCGGGCAGCACGGGAATAGATCTGGGCCGCATGATCGATATCGATGCCGAATTTGTTCTCGGACTTGCCGGTCGCGATCTTGGCATGGGTCTTCGCATCGATGTCGGGATTGATGCGCAGGGCGATCACCGCTTCTTTGCCAAGCTCCTGGGCGACCTCGCTCAGCGTTTCCAGCTCGCCTTCGGATTCGACATTGATCTGGTGGATGCCGGCTTTCAACGCTTCCGCCAGTTCCATCCGGGTCTTGCCGACACCGGCGAACACGATCTGCGCGGCCGGGATGCCGGCCTTCAAGGCACGGTACATTTCACCGATGGACACAACGTCACCGCCGGCGCCGAGCCGCGCCAGGGTGGCGATCACCGCCTGATTGGAATTGGCCTTCAGCGAATAGTAGACCTTGGCGTCGAGCCCCTGCAGCGCCGTGACATAGGCCTGATAGTGATCGGTCAGGGCGCCGGTCGAATAGCAATAGAAAGGCGTGCCGACCGCCTCGGCGATCCGGGACAAGGGCACGCCTTCGGCATGCAACTGGCCGTTCAGATAGGGGAAGTGCGTCATGGTCTTTTCACAAGGCAATGGAACTGAAGCGAACGGGCAGCAGAGCGTTCAAGTGAGTTAGGCCACTCAATTGAAGACGCCGCTCTGCGGATCGGTCCGGCTCGGATATTGCCGCGGGAAGTTATCCTGCTTGCCGTCCGGCAGGATCGGCTCGCCGTTCTTGCCGCAGGCGGCCAGGCTGGTGAGGGCCATCAGCGCCAGGACCGGCAGGCTGAAACGGCGCAGGGTTTCGGTCTTCTTGCTCATAGGAAACGCTCCTTGGCCGCGGCGATGGCGCGGCGCACATTGTCTGGGGCGGTGCCGCCGAAGCTGGTCCGGCTGGCAACCGATTGATCGACGCCGAGGACGTCGTAAACGGCCTGGGTAATGCGGGGCTCGATCTTCTGCATCGCGGCCAGCGGCAATTCGTGCAGTTGGCACTTGGCGGCTTCGGCCTGGGCGACGATCGAGCCGGTCACGTGATGGGCATCGCGGAAGGGCAGGCCCAGCACCCGGACCAGCCAGTCGGCGAGATCGGTGGCGGTCAGGAAGCCGCCCTTGGTCGCATCCCGCAACCGCGCTTCGTTCACGGTCATGTCGCGGATCATGCCGGCGGTGGCCGCGAGGCAGAGTGCGATCGTATCGGTCGCTGCGAAGGTCGGCGCTTTGTCGTCCTGCATGTCCTTGCCATAGGCCAGCGGCAGGCCCTTCAGGATGATCAGCAACTGATTGAGGGCGCCGATCACATGGCCGGCCTTGGCACGCACCAGTTCGGCGGCATCCGGGTTGCGCTTCTGCGGCATGATCGAGGAACCGGTGGTGAAGGCATCGCTCAGCGAGACGTAGCGGAAGCCGTCGCTCATCCAGATGACGATTTCCTCGGCGAGGCGCGAGAGATGCACGCCGAGGATCGACAGGGCACCGAGATATTCCAGGGCGAAGTCGCGGTCGGAAACGGCATCCAGCGAATTGGCGGTCGGCCGGTCGAAGCCCAGCGCCGCCGCCGTCGCATGGCGATCGATCGGGAAGGAGGTCCCGGCCAGGGCGGCGGCTCCCAGCGGGCATTCGTTGAGCCGCTTGCGGCAATCGGCCAGACGCCCGAGATCGCGGCCGAACATCTCGACATAGGCCATCAGGTGATGGCCGAAGGTGATCGGCTGGGCCGGCTGCAGGTGAGTGAAGCCGGGCATCACGGTGCCGGCATGCTGCTCGGCACGGTCCAGGAGGGCGGCGATCAGATCGCGCCCGGCGGCACTGACCTCGTCGATCGCGCGGCGCGTCCAGAGCTTGAAATCGGTCGCCACCTGATCGTTACGCGACCGCGCCGTGTGGAGGCGGCCGGCAGCGTCGCCGATCAGCTCGCGCAACCGCGCCTCGACATTCATGTGGATGTCTTCCAGCGCGGTCTTGAAAGCGAAGCGGCCGGAATCGATTTCCGCCTTCACGGCATCCAGGCCCCGGGCAATGGCGGCGCCATCTTCCGGGCTCAGGATGGCCTGCTTGACCAGCATCGCCGCATGGGCCTGCGAGCCCTGGATATCTTCGGCATAGAGACGCTTGTCGATGTCGATCGAGGCGTTGATCTGCTGCATGATCGCGGCCGGCCCGGCGGCGAAGCGGCCACCCCACATCTGATTGGCCGATACTGAGCTGGCCGGGCTATCGGTTGCGGCATGTGCGGCAGGCTGGGCGCCCGCCGATTGGCCTTCAGTCTTGCTACTCATGAACGAATACCGGCCCTTTCCACCATGCCGTTTAGTCGTAACCGTCAATGGGCGCTGACTTTAGCCTTTTTGTCGTGCCCCCGCTATAGCGCCGCCACGGCCATGACCGCTGGATCGGCCCTTCTCCCGCCCATGACATGCGCCTTCCGGTCGCGGTAGCGAGGGCGATCCGGCATTGGCAGGGGGGCGATCAGGGCCTATATGCTGGGGACCGGCTTGGACCGTCCTTGTGGCGGCGACTGGACTATACGGAGTAGATCGCGTGAAAACACGGATTCTGATCGGCCTATTAGTGATCCTCGTCATCATCGCCGGTGCGGCGGCGGTGGCCGTCCATCGCGGCGGGGGCGGTCAGTCGGTCGCCCAGGCTGATGGCACACAGGCCGACGGTGCACAGGCCGACGGTACGCAGGCGGGGAGCACTGGGGGAACAAGCGGGGAAACCGGCGATGTCCAGCCCGGCCGGTTCCAGAAACTGTCCCCCAGCCCCGATCTCGCCGGGATCGTGATCACCGGTGCCGAGGGTGAGGATATCGATCTTGCCCGCTACAAGGGGAAGGCGCTGCTGATCAATGTCTGGGCGACCTGGTGTGCGCCTTGTGTCGCCGAGATGCCGTCGCTCAACCGTCTCGAAGCCAAGCTCGGCGGCGATAAATTCGCGGTGGTGCCGATTGCCGTGGACGAACAGAGCCTCGACAAGGTGAAAGCCTTCATCGCCGATCATCAGCTAGACAAGCTGCCGGTTCTGCTCGATGTCAATCGGGCTGTGGACAAGGTGGTGCGGATCACCGTGCTGCCGACCAGCCTGCTGGTCTCGCCCGAGGGCAAGATCGTCGCGCGCTTCACCGGCGACAACAAATGGGATTGCGGCAAGGCTTTCTCGGCGGTCGAAAGCTTCGTCAAGACCGGCGACGTCAAGGGCGACATGCTGGAGCCCTGTACCGACTGAGGTCAGGTCGAGCCTGCGGACAGACGGGCTCTGAAAGAAAACGCCGGAGACGAGAAATTCGTTCCGGCGTTATTTTTTTTCAGTGTCTCGGCGTCAGCGCGTCGGGATCGGCGTTTCGCCGCTGTAGTCGTAGAAGCCGCGGCCGGCCTTCTTGCCGTACCAGCCGGCTTCGACATATTTCACCAACAGCGGGCAGGGGCGGTACTTGCTGTCGGCGAGGCCGTCATAGAGCACCTGCATGACCGCGAGGCAGACATCGAGGCCGATGAAATCCGCCAGTTCCAGCGGGCCCATCGGATGATTGGCGCCGAGCCGCATGGCGGTATCGATGGAATCGACCGAACCGACGCCTTCGTACAGCGTATAGACCGCCTCGTTGATCATCGGCAGCAGGATGCGGTTGACGATGAAAGCGGGGAAATCTTCCGAGGAGGCGGTGGTCTTGCCGAGCCGTTCGGCCAGCGACTTCACCGCGTTATAGGTCTCATCATCGGTCGCCAGGCCACGGATCAGCTCGACGAGCTGCATCAGCGGCACCGGATTCATGAAATGCATGCCGATGAACTTGTTGGGGCGGTCGGTGGCGGCGGCGAGGCGGGTGATGGAAATCGAGGAGGTATTGGATGAAAGCATGGCTTCCGGCTTCAGGACCGGACAGATGGCTTTCATGATTTCTTTCTTGATCTCTTCCTTCTCGGTCGCGGCTTCGACGACGAAGTCGC
This sequence comes from uncultured Rhodospirillaceae bacterium, assembly GCA_964406155.1. Classification (GTDB taxonomy): domain Bacteria; phylum Pseudomonadota; class Alphaproteobacteria; order Dongiales; family Dongiaceae; genus Dongia_B. Next base: position 45,099 of record CAYOQR010000037.1, read on the forward strand.
AATCCTTGAGAAGGTCGAAGCTCTGCCCTGACGCGATCCGCTTCAGGGCGGCTTGATGATCGTCCTCGGTGATGAGCCCGCGCTTCACCTGGCGGCTCATGTTCCGGTCGATGGTATCAAGTGCCTTCTTGAGCTGCGCCTCATTGATGTCGATCAGTTTGACGTTCAGCTTGGAAAGCGCGCAGACATGAGCAATACCGTTACCCATCTGGCCCGCGCCAATAACGCCAACCGTCTCAATCATCGTGACACCATATTACAGTTCATGAAAATGCTGGCCGGCTTCCCCCAAGGAAACCGGCCGGCACAGGCTTTTCTTATTTGGACAACTCGGCGGTCAGTTCCGGCACGGCCTGGAACAGATCGGCGACCAGGCCGTAATCGGCGACCTGGAAGATCGGGGCATCTTCGTCCTTGTTGATGGCGACGATGACCTTGCTGTCCTTCATGCCGGCGAGGTGCTGAATGGCACCGGAAATGCCGACGGCGATATAGAGGTCCGGCGCCACGATCTTGCCCGTCTGGCCGACCTGATAGGTGTTCGGCACGAAACCGGCATCGACCGCCGCGCGGCTGGCACCGACCGCCGCGCCGAGCTTGTCGGCGAGGGTGTCGAGCAGCTTGAAGTTGTCACCGTTCTGCATGCCACGGCCGCCGGAAACGACGACGCGGGCCGAGGTCAGCTCGGGACGCTCCGACTTCGCCAGTTCCTGGCCGACGAAGGTGGCAAGGCCGGTGTCACCGGCGCCGCCGATCTTCTCGACGGCAGCCGAACCGCCGCTGGCGGGGGCCGCATCGAAGGCGGTGCCGCGCACCGTGATGACCTTCACCTTGTCGCCGGACTGCACGGTCGCCATGGCGTTGCCGGCATAGATCGGGCGCACGAAGGTATCGGCGCTTTCGACGGCGCTGATGTCGGAGATCTGCTGGACATCCAGCAGGGCAGCCACACGCGGCATGACATTCTTGCCCGTGGCGGTCGCGGCGGCGACCAGATGGCCGTAATTGCCGGCCAGGCCGACCAGCAGCTTCGCCAGGTTTTCCGGCAGACGGTTGCCATAGGCGGCATCGTCGGCCAGCAGCACCTTGGCGACGCTGCCGACCTTGGCGGCTTCGTCGGCGACGGCGGCGGCATTGCTGCCGGCCACCAGGAGATGCAGATCGCCGCCGATCTTTTGCGCCGCGGTGACCGCGTGCAGGGTGGCGGGATTCAACTTCGCATTGTCGTGTTCAGCGATAACAAGAACGCTCATGGAATGATCCTCAACTCAGAACCAATAACTGACGGACCTTGAACAAGGCCCGGTCAGATGACCTTGGCTTCGTTGCGGAGCTTGTCGACCAGCTCGGCAACCGACTTGACCTTGATACCGGCCTCACGCTTCGGCGGCTCGGCCACCTTCAGCGTCTTCAGGCGCGGCGACGGATCAACGCCGAGCTGTTCCGGCGTCAGCGTATCGATCGGCTTCTTCTTCGCCTTCATGATGTTCGGCAGCGACGCATAGCGCGGCTCGTTGAGGCGGAGATCGGTGGTCAGCACGAAGGGCAGCTTCACCGTGATGGTTTCCAGACCGCCATCGACTTCGCGGGTGACGTTGGCCGTGCCGTCGTCATTGATCACCAGCTTCGAGGCAAAGGTCGCCTGGGCGGAGCCGAGCAGGGCGGCCAGCATCTGGCCTGTCTGGTTGGCGTCGTCATCGATCGCCTGTTTGCCGAGGATGCAGATCTGCGGCTGTTCCTTGTCGACCACGGCCTTCAGCAACTTGGCCACGGCCAAGGGCTGCAATTCCACGTCGGTCTGCACGTGGATGCCGCGATCGGCACCCATCGCCAGCGCGGTGCGGATCGTCTCCTGGCACTGCGCGACGCCCAGGGAAACGGCGATCACCTCGGTGGCCTTGCCGGCTTCCTTCAGACGGACCGCTTCTTCAACGCCGATTTCGTCGAAGGGATTCATCGACATCTTCACATTGGCCGTCTCGACGCCCGTGCCATCCGCCTTCACGCGGACCTTCACGTTGTAATCGACGACCCGCTTAACTGCGACCAGAACTTTCATCTCGCATCTCGGTTCAAAGAGGGTTTAACACTTCGCCAGCGCTCTGGACGACGCTCAAAGGCCGGTCCAGACCGCTCCCCGCTTGTGAGCAACCGGACATGGCTGCCGGCCTCAATTTCGCAGGCGCACAATAAGGGCGTGACATGATCGTGTCAATGTTACCCCCGGACTTGTCCGAATGCGTCCGGCTTATGCATTTTCGCGTAATTTTCGTGCGTTTACGCGGGGTTTGCCCCTATCCGATCGGATGGAAAGCAGGGCCGGAACAGCGATGCCCGACCAGGGCGCGCTCCAGAATCAAAGCCCATATAGAGGGCTCGGCGCCGATCTCTCAGGCGGTGATATTAAGGAAGGTCGCCGTCATTGTCACTTGTGTCACGCTGACCTGGGCCACCGTGACACCGGCGGCGCTGCCGCCTGTATCGGCGGTGCCCCCGGGATCGCCGGAGAGGCTGGCCAGCATGTCGCGGCTGGCATCGCCGAAGGCGGCCCGCATGTCGCCCTCGGCGGCATCGACCACGTGGTTCAACTCATTGAAGAAATGCCTGTCCTCATCGTCCTCGCGGGCATTCCGCCTGGCCCGTGCCGCATTGGCGAGGAAGGCCAGCAGGCCGCGGGCTTGGGCGAGCGCCGTGCTCGCCTCATTGTCCAGGCTTTGCAGGGCTTTCTGCCCTTCGGCGATCTTGGCCATGCCGCCGAGCGCGTCCCGAATGGTACCCGATCCGTCGCTGTTCCCGCCTTGTCCATCTTTGCCGGTCGAGCCCGCATGATTTGCGTCGGGATGCCCCGGCATTGCCTGCGGTTGTGGAACGACGCCGGCCGCTTCGGCCGTGGCCGTTGCGGCGCCGGCTGTTCCGGATACGGTCCCGCTGGCTGCTTTGGCACCGGTCTCGGCGCTAACATTGGAGGTTGTTGCCGTGCCTGCGGTTGCACCGGCCGCTGTGCCTGCTTCCGCCTTGGCGGCGGCTGTATCCGACCCGGTGGGCAGGGTCGTCCCGGTTTCGGCCGAGCCGGTGACGCTGTCGGCGATGCCGCCGGCCATATCGCGGGCGGCGCTGGCGATGTCGCGGGCAGCGGCGGCTACTTCCTGGGCGATTCGTTTCAGCGTCTGCTTGTCGCCGGCCGCCGCCGCCATTTGGGCCTGAAGGCGCAGGGATTGCAGCTTGGTCTTGGCCTGCTGCATTTTCTGCGCGGAGGTTTCCTTGTTGTCCGATTTGGATGCCTGTTCCAGACGCTGCAAGGTCTCGGCACTGGGCAGCCGCGCCGAGGCGGTCTTGGCGGCGTTGAGCCAGAAATCCCTCATCGGGCCGGATTTGGCGCCATCCGGCAGCTTGACCGGGGATTTGCTGAGGGGCGTCTTGCCATTGCGGGCATCAGCGGCGGCTTGCAACGTTGCCTGGACGCGAAAGCTCTCGCTCCGCGTGGTCAGTTGAAACAAGCCTTGCCCGGCAATCATGGCAGCCTCCTTTACTACCCATGATGGTATCATTCTTCAGATAAAATTCCTAACAGAGTCTTAAGCGGGCCAGATTATTGGCTTGACTCTACGCTGCCTGCTTGGTGCGGACGGCGTAATTGGAGGCCATCTGGCGGCCGTCCTCGCATTGCCGGGCATAAGTAATGAGGTGGTGGGCAACCAGGCTGATATGGATCAGGTCCTCGATCCGGCCCTGGCGCAGCATTGGCCAGGCCATGCGCCAGAAAATCCGCCGGTAATCGCTGAGCAGGCCGACATGCAGGAAGATATTGGTGAGGCAGGTCAGGGCCTTGCGGATATTCGCCCCGTTCAACCGGGCGGCCGTCACCGGCGGCTTGATGCGATTGGGGAAGGTGTGGCGGGCGTTATGGTCGAAGCGGCCATAGACCGCCTCCGGCTGATAGGCATGGCGGACGCAGCGCAGCCAGCTCTGGACCACATCCTCATAGGGGAGAGTGAAGGCGACATTCGATTCGCGGGCCGGGTCCTCGACGAGGCGATCCGTCGCGGCGAGGCGGTCCCAGAGCGGGGTGCGGGGCAGGGCCTGGAGCAGATTGATGGTCAGCACCGGGATCTGCGACCGGTCGACGAAGTCGTTGATCCGCGCCGTGGTTTCCGGCGTATCGGTGTCGAGGCCGAGGATGATGCCGGAGACAACTTCCAGCCCGTAGCTGTTGAGGGTTTCGATCCCTTCCAGCATCGGCACGGCGAGATTGTGCTGCTTCGACATGGCGCCGAGGGCCGAGAGTTCCGGCGTTTCGATGCCGCAGAAGACGGTGTGGAAATAGGCCTCGCGCATCATCGCGAGAAGATCCGGCAGCTTGGCGATGTTGAGGGTCGCCTCGCAGGCGAAATGCACCGGGAAGCCGCGATCCTTCTGCCAGGCGATCAGATGCGGCAACAGATCCCGCGCCGCCTTGCGATTGGCGATGAAGTTATCGTCGACGAAATAGATGCAGCCGAAGGGGCCCTGGGCGATCAGGGCGTCGAGCTCCGCCAGAACCTGCTCCGGCTGCTTCAGGCGCGGCTGGCGGCCGTAAAGCGACGGGATATCGCAGAACTCGCAGCGATAGGGACAGCCGCTGGAAAACTGGACCGAGCCCAGCATGTAGCGTCCGCGCTCGATCAGGTGATAGGCGGGGATCGGAAAATCCGACAAGGGCAGGCGGTCCTGCGTGGTGACGATCCGCTGCTGCACCGGCGGCGTTGGATCGGCATCGAGCAGGCGGATCAGCTCGTCGGTCGCATCGCCGACCTCGCCCAGATGCAGGTAATCGAAATCGGGATATTGCTCGGGGCAAGCGGAGACGGACGGGCCGCCCAGCACGCAGCAGCGGCCGGCAAGACGGGCGCGGCGGGCGATGTCGCGCATTGCCGCGCTTTGCACATGCATGCCGCTGACCAGCACGATTTCCGCCCAGTCGAAATCCCGCGCGGTCGCCGCCCGGATGTTCTCGTCGATGAAGCGGACCTGCCAGGTGGCCGGCAGATAGGCGGCAATGACCAGGATGCCCTGGGGCGGCATGAAGGCCCGGACGCCCATCAGGCGATAGGCATGCTCGAAGGTCCCGAAGGAGGGCATGTAGCGGGGAAAGACGCAAAGAACGCGCCGGGCATTACGAACCTGAACCGGGCTTTTCATCGAACTGGCCAGCCTCCGTTCCCTCTTTGCCGATCGCAGGCCGCCGCCGGCTCTCGTCCGGATGGCTGCCTGCACGACAGATTCCTGTATCCCCCGATTCCTGCGTACTCGAATGGCTTTCGCTCGATTGCACCGCGACTCAGTTGATCATCACGATTGGCAACCAAGTGACAACGATACCGCGTGGAATCACCGGTGGCTAAACACAACTTCGCGGCCGATGTGCTCCTTCACGTTCTTTTGTGCCTCGCCGGCGTTACGCTGCCCTTTCCACCGGATGCTGGCTCAACCGGTCGACATAGGCGATGCCGATGGCCGACAGGATGAAGACCACATGGATCACGGTCTGCAGGATGATGCCGGTCATCGTATAGCTGGTCTTGGTCGGGTCGCCGACATTGCCGGCCTCGATGAAGGTGCGCAGCAGATGGATCGAGGAAATGCCGATGATCGCCATGGCCAGCTTGATCTTCAGGACGCTGGCATTGACGTGATCCAGCCAGTCGGGCTGGTCCGGGTGATTGTGCAGGCGCAGGCGCGAGACGAAGGTTTCATAGCCGCCGACGATGACCATCATCAGCAGATTGGAAATCATCACCACATCGATCAGGCCGAGCACGACCAGCATGATCTGCTGCTCGCTGAAATCGGTGGCATGGGTCACGAGGTGCCAGAGCTCTTCCAGGAACAGGACGACATAGACGCCCTGGGCGACGATCAGGCCGAGATACAGCGGCAATTGCAGCCAGCGGGAGCCGAAGATGATCGTCGGCAATGGCCTGAGGCCGGGTTTCGCGCGGGCGGGTACGCTGCGCGTCTGCTCATGAGTCTGTGACATTAAACCGTCATAGGCTGATGGTTAACAACAAGGGCGGATGTCTGATGATAAGGCGGAACAAATAGGAATTGGCCGCCGCCGCATCAACCGGCCTGCGACGGTTTTTCGCACTGCTGCCTGAACGGAAGGACGCGCAGATCCGCGATTCTTGTCAGCGATACTGGTTCAGCGATTCCGGCTCAACGATTCTGGCCCGGGACCCAGAGCACGTCCCCGGCACCGCGATCATTGACGAAGCGAGACAGCACGAACAGATGGTCGCTGAGGCGGTTGATATACTTGACCGCCAGCGGATTGGTTTTTTGCTGCGCTGCGAGCGCAGTGATGTCGCGTTCCGCGCGCCGGGCGACGGTGCGGGAGAGATGCAGATGGGCGGCGGCCGGCGTGCCGCCGGGCAGGACGAAGGATTTGAGCGGCTGCAGATCGGCATTCATCGCATCGATTTCCCGCTCCAGGCGCTCGACCTGGGCCTCGACAATGCGCAGCGGCGGATAATCCGCCGGATCCTCCGGGGTGCAGAGATCGGCGCCGAGATCGAAGAGATCGTTCTGAATGCGGCCCAGCATGGCGTCGATCTCCGGCAGATCGGCGGTATGCAGGCGCACAAGGCCGATCGTGGCATTGGTCTCGTCGACCGTGCCATAGGCGGCGACGCGAAGATCGTGCTTCGGCACGCGCTTGCCGGTGCCGAGCGAGGTCGTGCCCTTATCGCCGCCTTTGGTATAGATCCGCGTCAACTGCACCATGGCCGGACCGTGCCTCTATCGTGTGGCGAAGGCGAGGACCAGGCAGCCGATGGCCAGACCCTGGCAGATGACGCGCAGGCGCATCAGCTTGTTGCCGTAACGCTGATTGAAGGCGCCGCCTGCTCCCAGGCCGAATACACCGATCAGCAGGATGACCAAGGTCGCCAGGGCGAAGACGATGGCGAGAATGATGAAGACTGTGCTCATCCGGCAACTATACCCGCTTCGCGCGGGCGGCGACAGGGGGTATGCGCCGGGTGCGGCATCGCAATTCGCTTGCTTGACAAGGTACTGATCCGGCGCGTCATTTGGCCACAGCAAGAAACGGAGCGGATGATCATGCGGGCATTGACCTTGAAGAACGGCGACCGGGTGCCGGTCCTGGGCCTGGGAACCTGGCGGATGGGCGAGCGGGCCGGACAGCGGGCAACAGAGGTCGCGGCGCTGCAAGCCGGCATCGATCTTGGCATGACGCTGATCGATACCGCCGAGATGTATGGCGATGGCGGCGCCGAGGACGTCGTTGGCGAGGCCATCCGCGGGCGGCGCGACAAGGTCTATCTGGTCAGCAAGGTCCTGCCCTCCAATGCCAGCCGGGCCGGCACGATCGCGGCCTGCGAGGCCTCGCTGAAGCGTCTCGGCACGGATCGTCTCGATCTCTATCTGCTGCATTGGCGCGGCAATTATAGACTGACGGAGACGCTGGCGGCCTTCCAGGCGCTGCGCCAGGAAGGCAAGATCGGCGTCTTCGGCGTCAGCAATTTCGATCTCAAGGACATGACCGAATGGCTGGCTTTGCCGGGGGCCGAGCAAAGCGTGGTCGATCAGGTGCAATACAGCATCGATTCCCGGGGCATCGATTTCGACCTGCTGCCCTGGCTGCGGGGCCGGCAACAGGCGGTGATGGCCTATTGCCCCTTGGCGCAGGGGACGATCCCGGCCGGTGGAGCGCTGCGCCGGGTGGCGGCCCGCCATGGGGCGACCCCGGCGCAGATCATGCTGGCCTGGTGCCTGCGTGAGCCGAATGTGCTGGCCGTACCGAAATCCAGCAATCCGCAGCGTGTGGCCGAAAACGCCAAGGCCACCGGGATCGCCCTGACGGACGAGGATCTGGCCGAGCTCGACCGGGACTTCCCCGCGCCGCGCCGTGCCGTGCCGCTCGCCATGACCTGAGTGCTCGCGCCGGGAACCTGGCGGGGGAGGTATCGCAAGGATGCATTGGCGGAACGGCGATCCGATCCCATATTCTTGCCATCTGTCGATCTGTCCGGAACCGGAGGTATGCGATGTGGTCCTTGTCCAAGCATAAATTGGAAATGCCGAAACCGGGCGAGGCCTTGCCCGGGCGCAGCCAGAAGATGGCGGTGGCGCCCCAGCATCTCGTCACCGGCGGCCGGCAGATCCCGCCTTTCCCGGCGGGCAGCGAACTGGCTTTGTTCGGTCTCGGCTGTTTCTGGGGAGCGGAACGTAAGTTCTGGCAGGTGCCGGGCGTGCTGGCGACGGCGGTGGGTTATGCCGGCGGCCTGACACCCAACCCGACCTATGAGGAAGTTTGCACCGGCCGCACCGGCCATAACGAGGTGGTGCGGGTCAATTTCGATCCGGCCGTCATCAGCTATGACATGCTGCTGAAGACGTTCTGGGAAAGCCACGATCCGACCCAGGGCATGCGCCAGGGCAACGATGCCGGGACGCAATACCGCTCCGGCATCTATGTGACCTCGCCGGCGCAGCGCGCGGCGGCGGAGGCGAGCCGCGATCTGTTCCAGCGGCAGCTTGCGGCCCGGGGATACGGCGCCATCACCACGGAAATCCTGGACGCGCCGGAATTCTATTATGCCGAGGATTATCACCAGCAATATCTGGCGAAGAATCCGGGCGGCTATTGCGGCCTCGGCGGCACCGGCGTCAGTTGCCCGATCGGCGTCGCGCCAGCAGCGTAACAAGGTGGCATGACGGGGCGGCATAAAGAGACTGCATAAACTGGCAGTGTAAAGAGGAGCCCCTTTCCCGGCTGTCGGGAAAGGGGCGTTCTGTTTTCAAGGCAATGCGGCTTCTATGTCCGGTCAATCGGCCGAAACATAGATCTCGCCCTTCTCGCGGAACTTCTTCGCCATCTCTTCCATGCCGGCGGTCTGGGCCTGGGCCCGGATGTCGTGGGAGATGCGCATCGAGCAGAATTTCGGCCCACACATCGAACAGAAATGGGCGAGCTTATGCGCCTCCTTCGGCAGGGTCTCGTCGTGGAGCTGCAAGGCGGTGTCGGGATCGAGTGACAGATTGAACTGATCGCGCCAGCGGAAATCGAAGCGCGCCCGCGACAGCGCATCGTCCCGCGCCCGCGCGGCCGGATGACCCTTGGCGAGATCGGCGGCATGGGCGGCGATCTTGTAGGTGATGACGCCGGTCTTGACATCGTTACGGTCCGGCAGGCCGAGATGTT
>CAYOQR010000038.1:0-53341 GCA_964406155.1 uncultured Rhodospirillaceae bacterium
CCACAACCATCCGACCGGCGATCCGACGCCGTCGCGCGATGACATCGCCATCACCCGCGAGATCCGCAAGGCCCTGGCGATCGTCAATATCAAGCTGCATGACCATCTGATCATCGGCAAGGAAGGCCATGCCAGCCTGCGCGGCCTGCGCGTCATCGAAGACTGGACCTGAGCCGGCGCCATCCCCGGTATCACGTTCGAGGCAAGACGGCCCGTCCGCTGAAACGCCCTTGAGGAAGTGAGCGACACGCCGGCTGCCACCGTGTGCCCCTGATCCCGCTTGGCCATGGCGGCGGCGATATGAGATATCTTGGAGCAACCGATCTCCGGGCCGGCTCCCCGTGTCGGGGAGGCGATCAGTGACAGGAAGGCGATCTCATCATGCGGCAACATGCGAATCTCATCGGCGGCGAGTGGATATCCGGAACGAACGCCGTCACCAATGAAAATCCCTCCGATCTCGATAACCCGGTCGGCGACTATGCCCTGGCCGATGCCGCGCGGATGAACGAGGCGATTGCAGCCGCCAAAGCCGCCTATCCGGCCTGGGCCCAGGCCTCGCCCCAGACCCGCTTCGACGTGCTCGACCGTATCGGTTCGGAGCTCCTGCAGCGGAAGGACGAACTGGGCCGCCAGCTTTCCAGCGAGGAAGGCAAGACCCTGGCCGAGGGAACCGGCGAGGTCATGCGCGCCGGGCAGATTTTCAAGTGGTTTGCCAGTGAAGCCCTGCGCGCCCATGGCGACAAGATGCAGGGCCTGCGGCCCGGCACGGAAATGGAAGTGACCCGCGAGCCGATCGGCGTGGTCGGCGTCATCACGCCCTGGAATTTCCCGATCGGCGTTGCCTCCTGGAAAGTGGCGCCGGCCCTCGCCTTCGGCAATGCCGTGATCCTGAAGCCGGCCGAACTGGTGCCGGCGAGCGCCTGGGCCCTGGCGGAGATCATCTCCCGAAGCGGCCTGCCCGCCGGCGTTTTCAATCTGGTGATGGGCCGTGGATCGGAGGTCGGCGCGGCGCTGATCAATCACCGCGACATTGCCGGCATCACCTTCACCGGCTCGACCCGTACCGGCCGCATCATCGCCGAAGCAGCGGCGAAACGATTCTGCCGGATACAACTCGAAATGGGCGGCAAGAATCCGCTGATCGTGCTGGCCGATGCCGATCTCGATCTCGCCGCCGACGCGGCCTTCCAGGGCGCTTTCCTGGCGACCGGCCAGCGCTGCACCGCCTCCAGCCGGCTGATCGTCGAGAGCGAGGTGCATGATGCCTTCGTCGCGCGGCTGATGGAGCGCCTGAAACAGGTGAAGATCGGTCATGCGCTCGAGGCCGAAACTCAGATCGGTCCCGTGGTCGATGACCGGCAATTGCAGCAGGACCTCTCCTATCTCGAGATCGGCCGGAAGGAAGGCGCGCATCTCGCTTTCGGCGGCGAGGTGCTGGAGCGCAAGACACGCGGACATTATCTCAACTGCGCGCTCTTCACCGAGACCAGCAACGATCTGCGCATCAACCGCGAGGAAATCTTCGGGCCGATCGCCACGACCATTCGCGTGCGCGATTATGACGAAGCGCTGCAGGTCGCCAACGACACCGAATACGGCCTCACCGCCTCGATCTTCACCCGGTCGCTGAAACATGCCAGCCACTTCAAGCGCCATATCCAGACCGGCTGTGCCTCGGTCAACCTGCCGACGGCGGGGGTCGATTACAACGCGCCCTTCGGTGGCCGCAAGAATTCCAGCTACGGCCCGCGCGAGACCGGCGAAGTGGCGCGCGATTTCTTCACCATCATGAAGACCACCTATATCCGGCCGGAGTAATCGAGATGTCCGTCACCGTACAAGAGCGCCTGCCCGTCCTCTTCATCTCCCATGGCTCGCCCATGCTGCCTTTCGAGAAGATCGCGGCCCGCGATTTCATCCTCCATCTCGGCCAGGCCTTGCCTCGGCCACACGCCATTCTCTGCATCTCCGCCCATTGGGACCAGATGGTACCGAGCCTGACCTCAGCCACGCAGCCCGACACGATCCACGATTTCTACGGCTTCCCCCGCGAGCTCTATCAGCTCCGCTACCCCGCCCCCGGCGCGCCGGATCTTGCCCGGGACGTCGCGGCACTCATCCGCCAGGCGGGACTGGAAGCACGGCTCGATGCCGAACGCGGCCTCGATCACGGCGCCTGGAATCCGCTGCTGCTCGCTTATCCCGACCATGACATTCCCGTCATCCAGCTCTCGATCCTGTCGCGCGGCAGCACGGCCGATCACGTGGCGCTGGGCAAGGCCATCGCTTCCTTACGCGACCAGGGCGTGCTGATCCTGGCCTCCGGCGGTGCGGTCCATAACCTGCGGGCGGTGTCCTGGGAGGGTGGCCCGCCGCCGGCCTGGGCGCAAGAATTCGACGACTGGCTGCACGACCGTCTGCTGGCCGGCGATGTCGCGGCGCTGATCAATTACCGCCGCGAAACGCCGAGCGGCGCGATGGCCCATCCCAGCGAAGATCACATCCTGCCGCTTTTCGTAGCGCTCGGTGCCGCCGCCACGACCGATGCCAAGGCCAGTGCACTCCACCGCAGCTTCGCCCATGGCAGTCTCAGCATGGCGGCCTATGGCTGGCATGGATAAGGCCGGACAGGCCGGTACTTGCCGATTGCCGGCTGCTCGGCATTGCGCTACCACGGGCTGTAATTGAGAACGGATACAGGCCCATGGAAAGCTTCGCCCTCTGGCATTGGCTCATCGTCTTTGCCTTGCTGGTCCTCCTGCCGCTGCTCATCGCGGCAGTTGCCGTGCGCAGCAACAGGGGACAAGGCCGCATGACGCGGGCGGGCTACACCCTACGCGTGATCGGCATGGTTGTCGGCGTGATTGTCGTCGCCTCGCTGGTGGAAAAATCCATCATTCCCGCCTTGGTCTGGATCCTCGCCACCGCCTTCATCGCCTATTGGTCAGTCGACCGGATGCGCGATGCCGGCGAAACCGGCCTCGTGAAGGCCGTCCTGACCGGCCTGCCGGGGATCGGCCTCTTCTTTTGCCTCTATCTGATGTTCCTCCCGACCGAACCGGCAAAGGCCTGACCCAGCAAAAAGGCACCCAATGAAAAAGCCCGGCTGGTTTCCCAGCCGGGCTTTTCATGACGCAATCGGCAGATCCGATCAGGCGGCCTGATTGGTGGCGACGCCCTTGGTCTGCAGCAATTCCTGCAACTCGCCGGATTGATACATCTCGCGGATGATGTCGCAGCCGCCGATGAACTCGCCCTTCACATAGAGCTGGGGAATGGTCGGCCAATTGGCGAATTCCTTGACGCCCTGGCGCAGGCTGGGATCGGTCAGGATGTCGATGCCCTTGAACTTGACGCCGAGATGGGTCAGCACCTGCACGACCGCGGCGGAAAAGCCGCATTGCGGGAAGACCGGCGTGCCCTTCATGTAAAGCACGACGTCGTTGCTGCTGATGTCATCGCGGATGCGGTCGAAAACCGGGTTGCTCATGGCCTAGTCCTTGGGAAGGTGTTGCAGTGCGCTCGTCTTCGTAGATGGCGGCAATCAGGGCGAAAGTCAATCCTGAGCGGTGCGTTTGGGTATTGGCCGCAGGCGCCGTCCCAGCCAGGGCAACAGGGAATAAAGGCCCAAACCCAGCCAGATCAAGGCAAAGGTGATGCCCTGCCCCGGCAGCATGGCCTCGCCGAATAGCAGGATTGCAACGGAGACCTGCATCGTCGGGTTGAGATACTGCATCAATCCCAGCGTCCGCAGGTTGAGCCGATTGGCGCCGGCGGCAAACAGCAGCAGCGGAACAGCCGTGATCGGCCCGGCCAGCATGAGCAGCCCCCGCCAATGCCAGTCGCCGTCGATGAAATGGCCCTGGCCGGTGGCTTCGGCCCAGACGAGATAGGCCAAGGCAACCGGCATCATCACCAGGGTTTCGGCAAAGAGACCCGGCATGGCCGGCAGAGCCACGACCTTTCGACCAAGGCCGTAAAGCGAGAAGGTGATGGCCAGGATCAACGCGATCCAGGGCACCTGCCCCACCGCCAGGATCTGCCACAACACGCCGGCCGCGACGCAGGCAATCCCCATCAATTGCCCCAAAGAGAGGCGCTCCCGCAGGATCACGGCCGCGAGCAGGACGCTCATCAGCGGGCAGATGTAATAGCCAAGCCCGGCCTCGATGACATGGCCGGCACCGACTGCCCAGATATACGTCAGCCAGTTGACCGACAGCATCGCCACCGTGGCAACGAGCTGCAGCAGGCGGCGTTTGGAAACAATCAGCAGGCGCAGGGTCGGCCAGTCGCCGGTGATCATCACACCGATCCCGGTCACCAGTAGCGACCAGACCACCCGGTGGGAGAGCACCTCCATCGGCGGGATCGCGGCCACGGCCTTGAAATAGATCGCCAATGCCCCCCAGAGCACATAGGCGCCGAAGGCACAGGCCAGCCCGCGTTTCGTGGTCGGCGTCATGACGCAAGACCGCTGGCGGCGCGCCGCAACATACCGCGCTTAAACATAGCTGGCTTAAACATGAATGGCCGGGTCAAGCCCGGCCATGACATGAAGGATAAAACCTCTTTCACGACGCGACAGCCCCGCCGCAAGCCGGCAGAAAATCAGCCCGCGCTCGGCACCGAGGTCTGCAGGGCCAAGGCATGCAGCTTGTCACCCATACCGCCGCGCAGGGCTTCGTAGACCATCTGATGCTGCTGCACGCGGCTCTTGCCGACAAAAGCAGCGGAGGTGACTCGGGCGGCATAATGATCGCCATCACCACGCAGATCCTCGATCGTCACCTGCGCATCCGGAATGGCTTCCTTGATCAGCCGCGCGATTTCGCTGGCTTCCATCGCCATGGTAATTCTCCCTCTCCCGTCCCAGCGGGGTCTATTCAGCCAAGCTCACTCCGCCGCGCTCATCAGGCGCGGGAAGAAAGCCTCATGTTCCGATTTTAACGCTGCGACCGCGACACCGCCATGGTTGCCGAGATCGAGCTTGTCGCCGCCCGTCTCGCCGAGACGCGTCACCGGCACGCCGGCCGCCTGCGCCTTGGTGACGATCGCATCGGCCTCCTTGGCGCGCACGGTCAGGATATAGCGGCCCTGATCCTCGCCGAAGAGATAGGCATGGGCCGGCACGCCCTTATCCGGCACGGCAATCGTCGCGCCGATGCCACCAGCCATCGCCATTTCCGCCAAGGCCACCAGCAGGCCGCCATCGGCGCAATCATGACTGGCGGTCACGTGGCCGGCTTCGATCAGGCCGCGCACGAAATCGCCGTTGCGGCGCTCGGCGGCGAGATCGACCGGTGGCGGCGCGCCCTCTTCGCGGCCATGGATTTCGCGCAGATAGATCGACGCGCCGAGATGGCCCCTGGTCTCGCCGATCAGCAGCACGGCTTCGCCTGCCGCCTTGAAGGGGATCGAGACGCTCTTCGCCACATCGGCGATGACGCCGACGCCGCCGATTACCGGGGTCGGCAGGATGCCCTTGCCGTTGGTCTCGTTGTAGAGCGAGACGTTGCCGGAGATGACCGGATAATCGAGCGCCTTGCAGGCCGCCACCATGCCTTCGATGCAACCGGCGAACTGGCCCATGATCTCGGGCCGCTGCGGATTGCCGAAATTCATGTTGTCGGTGATGGCGAGCGGCTTCGCGCCGGTCGCGGTGATGTTACGCCAGGTCTCCGCCACCGCCTGGGCGCCGCCCTGGTGCGGGTCGGCGTAGCAATAACGCGGCGTGCAATCGCTGGTGATGGCGAGGCCCTTCGACTTGCCCGGCAGTTGCACCACGGCGGCATCGCCACCGGGACGCTGCACCGTGCGGCCCATGACCAGATGATCGTATTGTTCCCAGACCCAGCGGCGGCTGGAGAGATCAGCGGAACCCAGGAGCTGCAGCAGCACCGCCGGGATATCGGCCGGCACCGGCAGGCTGGAGGCGGCGATCTCCGGCTGCTTCGGCGTCGGCACCCAGGGACGCTCATAAACCGGCGCCTTGTCGACCAGCGGCGAAACCGGCATATCGGCCTCGACCTTGCCGTTCTTCTTCAGGACCAGATGGCCGGTATCGGTGAGGACACCGATCTCGGCGAAATCCAGTTCCCATTTTTCGAAGATCGCCCGGGCAATGTCGCGCGCTTCCGGCTTCAACACCATCAGCATGCGCTCCTGGCTTTCCGAGAGCATGATCTCATAGGCCGTCATGCCGGTTTCGCGCACCGGCACCTTGTCGAGATCGAGCTCGATGCCGAGACCGCCCTTGTCGGACATTTCGACCGAGGATGACGTGAGGCCCGCCGCACCCATATCCTGGATGGCGACGATGGCATCGGTCGCCATCAACTCAAGGCAGGCTTCCAGCAACAGCTTTTCCGTGAAGGGATCGCCGACCTGCACGGTCGGACGCTTCTCCTCGGAATCGTCGGTGAATTCCGCCGAGGCCATGGTGGCGCCATGGATGCCGTCGCGCCCGGTCTTGGCGCCGACATAGATCACGGGATTGCCGACACCCGCCGCCGCCGAATAGAAAATCTTGTCGGCATCGGCGAGACCCACGGTCATGGCATTGACCAGGATATTACCGTTATAGCTGGCGTGGAAATTGACCTCACCCGCCACGGTCGGCACGCCCATGCAATTGCCGTAGCCGCCGATCCCGGCGACCACGCCGGCGATCAGGTGGCGGGTCTTCGGATCTTCCGGTTCGCCGAAACGCAACGCGTTCACATTGGCGATCGGCCGCGCGCCCATGGTGAAGACGTCGCGCATGATGCCACCAACGCCAGTCGCAGCCCCCTGATAGGGCTCGATGAAGCTGGGGTGGTTGTGGCTTTCCATCTTGAAGACGGCCGCCTCGCCATCGCCGATATCGATGACGCCGGCATTCTCGCCCGGGCCCTGGATCACCCAGGACGCCTTGGTCGGCAGCTTCTTCAGCCAGACGCGCGATGACTTGTAGGAGCAATGCTCCGACCACATCACGGAGAAGATGCCAAGCTCGGTCATCGAGGGCTCGCGGCCCATGATCTCCAGCACCAGCTTGTATTCGTCGGTCGTCAGGCCGTGTTCGGCGACGATTTCGGGCGTAATCTTCACGGCACTCACGACAGCGCCTCCACCATGCCTTGGAACAGCGCAAAGCCATCGGTCGAGCCCTGCAGGGGATCGATGGCGTTTTCCGGATGCGGCATCATGCCGAGCACGTTCTTCGTGCGGTTGAAGATGCCGGCGATATTGCGCAGCGAGCCGTTGGGATTGTGCTCGGTCGAGACGGTGCCGTCCGGCGCGCAATAGCGGAAAGCGACCTGATCATTCGCCTCGATCTCGGCAAGGCCTTTCTCATCGATGAAGTAGTTGCCGTCGTGATGCGCCACCGGCACGCTCAGCACCTGATCCTTGGCGTAGCGCCGGGTGAACATGTTCTGGGTCGTTGCGACCTTCAGATGCACATTGCGGCAGACGAATTTGAGATGTGAGTTCCGCAACAGCACGCCCGGCAACAGGCCGGCCTCGGTGATGATCTGAAAGCCGTTGCAGATGCCGATGACCGCCATGCCCTTCTCGGCGCGCGCCTTGACTTCGCGGAGGATGGGCGAATGGGCGGCGATGGCGCCAGTGCGGAGATAATCGCCGTAGGAGAAACCGCCGGGGACGAGAACGAGATCGACCTTGGGCAGTTCGGTATCGCGATGCCAGACCATGATCGGTTCGGAACCGATGGCCTTGGCGAGTGCGGCTTTGGCGTCCTGCTCCCGGTTGGAGCCGGGGAAGACCACGATGGCTGCTTTCATTGTCGTCCCCCCGTCAGTCGACGAGTTCGATGCTGTAGTTTTCGATCACCGTATTGGCGAGCAACTTGGCGCACATCTGATCGACGGCGCTCTTCGCCTCGGCCTTGTCGGTCGTGGCGAGATCGAGCTCGATATATTTGCCCTGGCGCACATCCTTGACGCCGTCGAAGCCGAGCGTGCCGAGCGCGTGGGCGATCGCCCGACCCTGCGGGTCGAGAACGCCGGATTTCAGGGTGACGTGCACACGGGCCTTCATGTCAGTTCTGTCCTCTTTCGATCCGATCGGGTTCAAGTCAGATGAGCAAGCGCGACGCTTGTCGTCCTTGCTTATTGCATGGTGGAGGGGCCCTTCATGTCGCGGGGCCCTCCTTCCGGGAAAATGCCGAGGCGGCGCGCCACTTCCTGATAGGCCTCCTCGACATTGCCGAGGTCGCGGCGGAAGCGATCCTTGTCCAGCTTCTCGTTGGTCTTCACATCCCACAGGCGACAATTGTCCGGGCTGATCTCGTCGGCAAGGACGATGCGCATCTCGTCATTCTCGTAGAGCCGGCCGAATTCCAGCTTGAAATCGACCAGACGCAGGCCGACGCCGAGGAAGAGACCGGTGAGGAAATCGTTGACCCGCAGCGACAGCGCCAGGATTTCGTCGATATCCTGCGGCTGGGCCCAGCCGAAAGCGGTGATGTGCTCTTCCGAGACCATCGGATCGCCGAGCTCGTCGGACTTGTAATAGTACTCGACGATCGAGCGCGGCAGTTGGGTGCCCTCGACGATACCGAAACGCTTCGCCAGCGACCCGGCGGCGACATTGCGCACCACGACCTCGAGCGGAATGATCTCGACCTCGCGCACGAGCTGCTCGCGCATGTTGAGGCGGCGGACGAAATGGGTCGGCACGCCGACCTCGCCCAATTTGGTCATCAGGTATTCGGAGATCCGGTTGTTGAGGACGCCCTTGCCGGTGATGGTGCCCTTCTTCTGATTGTTGAAGGCGGTGGCATCGTCCTTGAAATACTGCACCAGCGTGCCCGGCTCCGGTCCTTCGAACAGGACCTTGGCTTTGCCTTCATAGATACGGCGGCGGCGGGACATCCGGATTCTCCACAAATCAGGTCGGCGCGGGACCCGCCCCGACTGTCGTGGAAGAGAGGTCCAGACCGGCCGAGACTCCGCGCTCGATTTCGCATCCTTCTAGCAGGTCAAGTCTCTGATGACAACGACGGCCGGCCTGTCGACACCCCCATCGCGCATGCAAAAAGAGCAATACAGATCAGTAACTTACATAGCATCTGGAGCGATCATCGCGCCACTCAGCAGGATCACCCCGATCAGGGTGATGAGAAGGGGGCCGACGAAGCCCAGCAGGCGGGCCACGGCGACGCTATCGGCGACCCGGCCAAGGGTCTGACGGCGCAGGAAAATTGACCCCAGGCCGATGGCCGAGAGGGTGACGGCCATGCCGAGGGCGATCATCAGGGTCATGAAAACTCCCGCCCAGAGCAACCCGTTGGTCAGGCAGAAGACCAGGATCAGGATCGCCCCGGAACAGGGCACGAAACCGGCCGCCACAGCCAGCAGCCCCTGGTCGCCGCGCAGGCTGACCGGCCCGCATTGATGGTCATGCGCATGGCTGTGGTCATGGCGGCCGTGGTCATGATGGGCATGATCTTGGGAATGGCCGTGACCGTGATGATGGCCGTGAGCGCAGGCATGGACCGGCTGGCCGCGCCAGGCCTGGATCAGCATGGCGAGGCCGATCAACACGATCGCGGCATAGCTGACGAAACGCAGCCACATCATCTCGTCGACCGGCGTCGCGAAGCCCCGTGACAGGATCAGATGCACAACGACCACGATGCCGATGGCCGCGACCACATGGCTGATCGCCATCCAGCTCGCCATCGAAATGCCGCGTCGCCAGCTCGCGTGATGGCCGAGAAAATAGCCGGCGATCACCGTCTTGCCATGCCCCGGCCCCAGCACATGGAAGACGCCATAGGCGAAGGCGATCAGCAGACCGCTCCAGATCGCCAGGGGATCGTTACCGCGCTTGATCGCGCCCAATTGCTGGTTGATCGCCCGATTGACCAGGCGCTGCTGATCGACCAGGAAAACACCGAGCCGATGCAGGAAGCCAGGCGCCGCCGATTGCGCGGCAGGAGCCTCGGATGTGCCGGCCTCGGAAGAAGATGTCTGGGAAGGAGGCGTCTCGGATGCAGGCGCCTCCGTCGCAGCAGGCTGGCTGGCTGCCGGCTGATTCGGTGTCGCCGTGCCGCCGCTGAGCAGCGGATTGGCCGCAGCCGGATCGCTCTGCTGCGCCCAGGCCGATCCGGCACTCAGTACCAGCATCAATATCGGCAATGGCAGCAGGACGCGCCGCATCCATGATCTCACTTGCATGACAGCGTAATCTCCTGGGGATTGACGAAGCCGCCGAAATAGGCCCGCGCCTTGTCGTCGCGGATCTTCGGCTCACAGGCCACGGTCTTCGCACCATCGAAGCGCACCGGCGTCGTCTTGTGCAGATCGACCTCGACGAAGAATTCATGATCGTAGATTTCGACGGCGAGAGACTGCGTCTTCGGATCGACGGGTTTCGGCAGCGGCACGAGGAAATCGAAGGTGACGATCCCCTTCTCGGCCGTCGCCTTGAAGTCCTTGGGCGGGATCGGCGGCAGTTCCTTCTTATCCACCCAGACATAGGTGAAGTAATGGAACTGCTTCACATTCGGCAGCACGGTCTCTCCCACCGCCTTGCTTTCCTTGGCGTCGAACTTGCCGTTATGGTCGGTGTCGAATTGCTGCAGCAACTGATCGCTGAACACGTCATCGAAGACCCAGTTCTCGCGAAAGCCGGTGATCTTGTCACCGCTGAACACGAAGGTCACGGTGTTATCGATGAAGACATGAGGGTGAGCATAGGCCGTCCCTGGCAGGAGAGCGCCGGCAACAAAACAGATCCCCATGGCCGGAAGCCTGAAGCCCGGCCAGCGTGCAAGTACCGGCAAAGCGTGATCTCAGAGGCTCGATTGGGCGGTGACGGTGAGGGCGCAGCCGCAGATCGGGCAGACCGCCACTTCCTGTGCCGTCTTGGGATCGGCACCGGCAGCGATCTTCTGCATCAGCAGCGTGCGCATCTTGCTCAGAAGGTCCGCGTGATCACCGGCGGGAATTGCACTGGTGAAAGTAGCGTTGTCGACCTTGGCCGTGCAGCGCAAGGCCGCCAAATCGGTCAACGGCTTCGGCATCGGCTCCAAAGTGATGGCCGAGGCCGACCGGGCCGCCAGCGGGGCCATCAGGCCGCCGAGGGCAATACCCGACAACAAATGCCGGCGCGTCAACATGCGCAATTCTCCGTCAGTCGAGTCGTCCCACCCCCGCGACGGGCGAAGTTTACGACACGGCCACGGGATCAGCAAGGCTTAGCATCGTCAAGCCTTTGGAAGATATATGGTTTCCTGACGAAACTGACAGGCTTCTGTAGGCTGCGACAGCTACAGCTCGACCTCGCTCCATTCGCCCTTATCCGGCCGGCCGGAACAGAATTTCCAGATCGGCCGCCGGTCGCTATGTGCCACCGAAGGCAAGGCGATGAGCGACGACGAGACCGTGCCGAAACCGGTATTGGAGACGATATTCATGGCATCGAAGACGTCGCGTCCCGGCTCGACCTCGCGCGAGGCCAGGAGATCCATCCAGGCCTGCCAGTCACCTTTTTCCGGGTCGGGCTCTGCCGCCATTTCCCAGCGCGGCAGGTAATGGCGGATACGGGCGCTGTCCGGGTCGTTGCGGTCCCTGGCGGTGATCATGGAAATGCCGGGCGGCAGGGCTTCCGCTTCGATCCCGTCGCCGAGATTGCGCAGCCAATAGGCATCGCGATTATCCGCCACCACCATGTTGAAGGGACGATAGGCTGCCGGGTCGAGCTGTTGCAGCATCTCCACCGCATCGACGGCATCGGCGAAATCCAGGGCATCCAACACCAATTCACCCCGGCTGCGCTTGCCGGGCGCTGGCCCCAGAGTATTGATCCGGTTCAGGATGCCGACCGCCAGGCCGGCCTCGTTCATGCCCAGCCAGGACCCGCCTGCCAGCTCGTCCCGGCCGGCCACAACCTCCGGCCGGTCGGGCCAGTGACGCGCCGGCGGCGACCAGGCACGATCCAGCATTTCATCGCGATTACTGGCCCAGAGGACCGGCCAATCATGGCCCGGCCTTAACAGAACGATAACACTGCACATGGTTGATTTATATCCGGACGGCCCGTTCCCCAATTGTATTCGGGGGACGTTGGACCCGGCCGGATTCCCTCATCCGCAACGACAGAACGTTGTCTATTACACTTGACGCGGGCCGAGGGGCCAACCATTTTTAAGCATTCAACCATGCTTTGGGGAAATGCCCTTCATGTCCACTTTCGATGACCGCGAACACGCATTTGAGAACAAGTTCACCCATGACCAGGAATTGACCTTCCGGGTAACGTCGCGCCGGAACAAGCTGCTGGGCCTGTGGGCTGCTCAATTGCTCGGCATCCATGGCAGCGAAGCCGAGACCTACGCCAAGTCAGTGGTGGCCACCGATATCGAAAAGCCGGGCGATAGCGACGTGGTGGCGAAGGTGCTGTCCGATTTCAAGGCGCGCGCCATCGAGATGAGCGAGCATCGCCTGCGCAAGTATATGGACGAGTTGATGCAGACCGCGCGGCAGCAGATCATGTCGGAAGCCTGATCGGGCCTTTCCCGTGTGACAAAAACCGGCGATGCAGTGCATCGCCGGTTTTGTTTTAAGTGCTGATAACCAGACTTACGCGCCGAACACGCGCCTGAAGATCACATCGACACCCTTGGTATGATAGCCAAGATCGAAGCAGTCTTCGAGCTGCTGCATCGGAATGCGTTCGGCGACTGCCTTGTCCTTCTTCAGCTCGGTCAGGAAATCGGCGCCTTCCAGCCACACCTTCATGGCATTGCGCTGCACCGCCTGATAAGCGTCCTCCCGGCTCATACCGGCCTGGGTCAGGGCCAGCAGCACGCGCTGCGAATGCACGAGACCGCCATAGCGATCGAGATTCTTCTGCATGTCTTCCGGATAGACGATCAGCTTGTCGATCAAGCCGGTCAGGCGCATCAGCGCGAAATCGAGAGCGATGGTCGCATCCGGACCGAAGACCCGCTCGACCGAGGAATGCGAGATGTCGCGTTCATGCCAGAGCGTCACATTCTCCAGAGCCGGCGTCACCGCCGCCCGCACCACGCGGGCAAGGCCGGTGAGATTCTCCGAGAGCACCGGATTGCGCTTATGCGGCATGGCCGAGGAGCCCTTCTGGCCCGGCGAGAAATATTCCTCCGCCTCGCGCACTTCCGAGCGCTGCAGGTGGCGGACCTCGGTCGCCAGATTCTCAATCGAGCTGGCGATGACGCCGAGCACGGCAAAGAACATCGCATGGCGGTCGCGCGGAATGACCTGGGTCGAGACCGGCTCCACTTTCAGGCCCAATTTCGCCGCCACATGTTCCTCGACGCGCGGATCGATATTGGCGAAGGTACCGACGGCGCCGGAGATGGCGCAGGTGGCGATCTCGTCACGGGCGGCAACCAGCCGCGCGCGGGCACGGTCGAAGGCCGCGTAATGGCTGGCGAGCTTCAGGCCGAAGGTGGTCGGCTCGGCATGGATGCCGTGGCTGCGCCCCATGGTCGGTGTCAGCTTGTGCTCGATGGCACGGCGCTTCAAGGCAGCCAGCAACTGATCGAGATCGCTGAGCAGCAGATCGCTCGCCTGCTTCAACTGCACGGCGAGGCAGGTATCGAGCACGTCGGAGGAGGTCATGCCCTGATGCACGAAGCGGGCGGCCGGACCGACATGTTCGGCAAGATTGGTCAGGAAGGCGATGACGTCATGCTTGGTCTCGCGCTCGATCTCGTCGATACGGGCAATCTCCCATTTGCCCTTGGCCCAGACTTCCGCCGCCGCTTCCTTCGGCACCACGCCCAGTTCGGCCAGGGCATCGCAGGCATGGGCCTCGATCTCGAACCAGATGCGGAAACGGTTTTCAGGCTCCCAAATCCGGGTCATTTCCGGGCGGGAATAGCGCGGGATCATCTGCTACCTCTCAGCTTGGGCCTAGAGCCGGATACTCATGGGCGAAATCGCATGAGTATTCGGCTCCACTCAATAAGATAGAGGGCGATTCAGCTTGTAGATCGAAGCAACGCTGCTTCGATCTACAAGCATCGCGCTCTAGCGGCGCTAAAGCACCGGCAAACCGCCGGGAAGTCAACACAGAATCGCATTTCAATGCGATCGCCTGTGCTAAACCGCGACTTGCCCCGATTTACGCACAGAGCTCGGGCAATCTGAAGCGTTAACGGTTGGGACTCAGCCGGTCGCAGCATGGCTGCGGCGATGGCGGTATTGCTGCAGTTCGGAATAGAGGATGCCGAGAATCACCAGCGCCGCACCGGCGATCTGCTGCAGGCTGGGCACGATCCCCATCAGGGTGAGAATGCCCAAGGCGACGACCGGCACCAGGTTGAGATACATGGTGGCGATCACCACCCCGACCTGCTGCACGCCGTAATTCCACAAAACGAGGCAAAGGACGATCGAGGCGAAAGTCAGCCAGCAGATCAGAGTCAGATGCCAACCATCGGGCGGCAGCGCCGGCGGCACCTGGGCCCAACCCACCTGCCCCGCCAGCAGATAGATCGCCATCAGCATCGGCGCCCCGCCGACGGTCGTGGTCGCCGAGATCCGAAGCTGGGACCATCCCTTGAGCCAGCGCTGGGCCGCGATCGAATACCAGGACCAGCAGCAGGCCGCCGCCAGGATCAGGAATTCGCCGCCGCGGATGACGAAGATGGAGCCTGCGTTTTCCAGCCTGGAGAAATCGATGGTGGCGAGCGCGCAGCCGATGACAGCAAGGCAGATCGAGGGAATCATGCGCCGGTTGAGGGGTTCGCGGAAACCGATCCAGGCGACGATGGCGGCGATCACCGGCCCGGCGGCGGAGAGCACCGCCGCGACGATGGGATTGGCGTGGGCGACACCCACCGTATAGAGCGGCGCGAACAGGCCGAGGCCGATCGAGCCCAGCAGCATCGGACGCTGCCAGCCCAATCTGTGCTGCTTGTCGCGGAAGCCTTCCTGCAGCCAGACCAAGGCGAAGAGGAAGGGCGCACCGGCCACATAGCGTACGGCACCGAGGAAGAACGGATCCCAGACGGCGACCAGATAATTGACCGTGGGAATGACGGTCCCCCAGGTCAGCGCCACCACCAGCAGCCCGAGATTGGCCCCCCACTTCCCCATGATCCTGCTCTTTCACTCCCCGATTTGCCGGGACTGTCGCAAGCGGGGCAGGCCAGCGTCAAATCGTCAAACCGCATGGGAGTCATGCGACCCGGAAACGAATCAAACCGACAGCAACCCCAAAGCAAAAGGGCCGGCATTGAGCCGGCCCTGTCGCTGCACCGATTCGAGAGATCAGCGCGAATAGAATTCCGTGACCAGATGCGGTTCCATGGTCACCGGATACGGCACGTCCGCGAGCTGCGGAACGCGCACGAACTTCGCCGACATCTTCTTGTGATCGGCTTCGATGTATTCCGGCACGTCGCGCTCGCCCGACTGGGCGGCGCCGAGCACCAGGGTCATCTCACGGGAGCGCTCACGCACCTCGACCACATCGCCTTCCTTTAGCTGATAGGAGCCGATGTTGACGCGCTTGCCGTTGACCTTGATGTGGCCATGGTTGACGAACTGGCGGGCGGCGAACACCGTCGGCACGAACTTCGCGCGATAGACGACGGTCTCCAGACGGCGCTCCAGCAGGCCGATCAAGTTTTCCGAGGTATCGCCCTTGCGACGGACGGCTTCGGCATAGAGCTTGCGGAACTGACGCTCGCCGATCGAACCGTAATAGCCCTTCAGGCGCTGCTTGGCGGCGAGCTGGATGCCGAAATCGGTCGGCTTCTTGCGGCGCTGGCCGTGCTGACCCGGGCCATATTCGCGGTTATTCAGGGGGCTCTTCGGCCGACCCCAGAGATTGACGCCCAAGCGGCGGTCGATTTTATGCTTGGCTTCAATACGCTTACTCATAACTTGTCCTTTCTCGCGTGACGCGATGTTGTTGATGTCCCGGCTGTCCGACCCGGAGGGATCCGGCGGCTGGGCAGCAGCGAAAACCGCGCTGCCCGGCGCGAGAGCGGGCGGACTATAGCCGCCGAAACGGGGAAGTCAAGGAAAGCCGGCTGTGCCGATTTTCGATCTCAATTAAGATATAAATCCTATCAATGATGTGCCCTCTCCGCCCCGTCCGCGTGCAGGCGGGCCATGGTTTCCTCGACATGGCGGGAGAAAACATGTTCGGCCGGACGCTGATTGGAGAGATCGATATCGGGCGCCATCTCGCCCTCGGTGCGGACGCCCCGCGCCATCACCGTCAAGGCCTTCCAGGGCCGCTTGATCGCATCCATCACAGCGGTCGATTCGTAGCCTGAATGGACCATGCAATCGGCGCATTTCTCGTAGGAACCGGTGCCGTAGGCGTCCCAGTCGGTGGTTTCCATCAGCTCGCGATAGGTCTTGGCATAGCCCTCGCCCAGCAGATAGCAGGGCCGCTGCCAGCCGAAAACGGTGCGGGTCGGCTTGCCCCAGGGCGTGCATTTATAATTCTGGTTGCCAGCCAGGAAGTCGAGGAACAGCGGCGACTGGTTGAAGCGCCAGCCTTTGCCCTTACCGCGTTTCAGGATGGCGCGGAACAGCTCGCGGGTCTTGCGCCGGTTGAGGAAATGCTCCTGTTCCGGCGCCCGTTCATAGGCATAGCCCGGCGAAGTCATGATCCCGTCGACGCCCATCGCCATCACCCGGTCGAAGAACTGGGCGACCCGTTCCGGCTCGGCGCCGTCGAACAAGGTGCAGTTGATGCTGACCTGGAAACCCCGGGCCTTGGCGGCGCGGATCGCGGCAATCGCCCGGTCATAGACGCCTTCCTGCGAGACGGCGCGGTCATGCATCTCCCGGTCGCCGTCGAGATGCACGTCCCAGGTGAAGGCGGGATGCGGCTGGTACTGGTCGAGCTTCTTCTCCAGGAGCAATGCATTGGTGCAGAGGATGACGTATTTCCCCTTGGCCAGGATGCCTTCGACGATCTCGGGCATCTCCTTGTGCAGGAGCGGCTCACCCCCGGCGATGGCCACCACCGGCGCGCCGCATTCATCGACCGCCCCCAGGCAATCCGCCACCGACAGGCGCTGATTGAGGATCGGCGTCGGGTAATCGATCTTGCCGCAGCCGGCGCAAGCAAGATTGCAGCGGAACAACGGCTCCAGCATCAGGACCAGGGGATACCGGGTGCGGCCGGCCAGATGCTGGCGGATGACATAACTGCCGATCCGGGCCTGTTGACGCAGGGGAATGCCCATGATGCCTCTCCAATTGATAAAACAAGAATACGACGTCGTGTTCATGTTTTGCATAGATTACCGCCTTGTGTCAATGAGGCGGGATGAGTAGGGAGAGGCGAGAGATGGGGCTGCGCGGCGCGGCATTGTCAGGCACGATATCGCTTGGCAGGGCGGTATGGCCGGCGCGCGCGGCCGGTGAGGACGGGGTCATATTGAGCGATATCGAGAGTGAGGCCGTTCCGGCATCAGGGCGGGCCAGGCGCCGGCCGGTGCAGGAACGCAGCGCCGAGACGGTACAGAAGATCAACGAGGCGACCTCCCGCCTGCTGGCGCGCGGCGTCTCGCTGGAGGCGATGACCACGGCCCAGATCGCCGCCGAGGCCAGCGTCTCGGTCGGTGCGCTCTATCGCTTCTTCCCGGACAAGCAGGCGATCGTCGATGCCCTGGCGGTCCGCCGGGTCGAGGAATTTCAGGCTGCCCTGTTCGGCAGCCTGCCGATCGAAAATCTCTCGCCAGAGAACCTGCCGGTCATGCTGGCGCTGATGGACGGGCCGGCCCTGCTCTCTTATGTCATCGACGCCTTCGTCGAGTTCCTGGAGGCCCATCCCGATCTCGTCACCATCGCCTATGGCGGGCCGCATATCAGCCGGGGCACCCGCGAGCGGCAGTCAGGCGCCGATGCCGGCGTCGCCGTGCTGGTGAAGCGTCACATGGTGCAGGTGCTGGGCGTCGCGCTCACGCCGGAACTGGATCTCCATCTGCGCATCGCCTGCGAGGTCGGCGACCGGCTGCTCGGCATGGCCATGGCGCAAAGCGATCAGCAGGCCCGCCAGGACATCATCGCCGAAGCAAAGCGCCTGCTGGCCGGCTATCTCTTCAGCGGTTCCGATGCGGAAGCCGCAGCGGGCGCCTAAGCCGCCGCCCCGTTGCCGCCCGGCTTCTTGCCGAGGATGATCATGCCGAGCACATCGTCCTGGGTGACCTCGGCGACACGCTCGGTGCCGACCAGCTTGCCGTTCTTCATCACCGTGACCCGGTCGGCGACCTCGAAGACGTCATGCATGTCATGGCTGATCAGAAAGATGCCGATCCCTTCCTTCTTCAAGGCGAGAATCGTATCCATGACCATGCGCGTCTCGGCCGGACCCAGGGCCGCGCAAGGTTCATCCATGATCAGGATACGCGCATTGAAATAGAGTGCCCGGGCGATGGCGACGGTCTGCCGCTGGCCGCCGGACATGGAGCGCACCGGCTTCAGGATCTCTTTGAAATTGGGATTGAGCCGCTGGATGATCTGCCGCGCCTCATGCTCCATGCGATGGCTGTCGAGCGTGCCGATCGGCGTCCGCAATTCACGGCCCAGGAAGAGATTGCCCGGCGCGTCGATATTGTCGGCCAGGGCCAGGGTCTGATGAATGGTCTCGATTCCGGCGGCGCGGGCATCGCGCGGCGTCCTGAGCTGCACCAGTTCGCCATTCACACGGATCTCGCCCTCGTCCTGGGGATAGACGCCGGAGAGGATCTTGATCAGGGTGGATTTGCCGGCGCCATTATGGCCGAGCAATCCCACCACCTCGCCCGCATGGAGATCGCAGGACATGCGGTTGACCGCATGCACGCCACCGAAATGTTTGGAGACGTCACTGATCTCGACCAGCGGTGGCCCTGCTTTCTCCACAGGGTTTGCCGAGGGCATGCTCATCGCCCCATCCTCTTGTTATAGGCCGTGTCGAACCAGACGGCGCCGATCAGGATCAGGCCGATGAAGATCTGCCGCTGGGCGCTGGCGACATCGAGGAGCACCATGCCGTTATCGAGGCTGGAGATGATCAGGGCGCCGACCACCGCGCCGGGGATCGAACCAAGGCCGCCGGAGAGCGAGGTGCCGCCGATCACCGTCGCGGCGATAACATAGAGCTCCTGCAGCGTGCCGATGGAATTGGCGCCGGAATCGAGCCGTGCCGTGGTGATGATGGCGGCGACGGCGCTGAGCGATCCCATCAAAGCGAAGATCGAGATCAGCAGCCGCCTGGTGTTGATGCCGGAGAGCAAGGCCGCTTCGGGATTGCCGCCATAGGCAAAGACATAGCGGCCGAAACGGGTACGGGTGGCGATGAACGTGAGGGTGATGATGACGGCCAGCAGGATCAGCACCGGAATGCCGATGCCCTTGCCGATCGGATTGCCGGCGGCATCGCGGTTGCTGGGATCGGGATAGGCATTCATCATATAGACGAAGGCGGCGATGACCGCGCAGCCGGCCGCCACCTTCAGGCAATCGGCCCAGAGCGGCGTCTGGTCCGCGTGGTAGCGTTTGCGCTGATGCCGCGTATTCCAGACATGGAAGATCACCCAGATGCCGGCGATCACGCCGAGGATGGTGCTGGCGGTGGGACCGATCGAGCCGCCGAGGCCACCGCCGATCTTCTCATAGGTCGGATGCAGCGGCGAAATCGTCTGGCCGTCGGTCACCAGGAAGGCGGCGCCGCGAAACATCAGATAACCGGCCAGGGTCACGACGAAAGCCGGGATGCCGGCCATCGATACCCACATGCCTTGAAAGATGCCGGCGGCGACACCGACGGCGATGCCGACGACGATGCTGACCATCCAGGCAATGTCGCTGCCGGGCGCGAAGACATGTACCTGCGTATAAGCCAGCACCATGCCGCTGAAGGCTAGCAGCGATCCGACGGAGAGATCGATCTGCCGCGCGACGATGACAAAGACCATGCCGCAGGCCATGACGGCCGTGACGCAGGTCTGGATCGAGAGATTGTAGAGATTGCGCGGCGTCAGAAAGATGCCGTCAGTGAAAATCTGCAACACGATCCAGATGACGACCAGCGCCAGCACCATGGAGCTGAAGCGCGGATCGATCCCCAAAGTGCGAAAAAACTGCCGCATGCCTACCCGCCCTCGCTCGCCCGCCGAAGAGGAGCAGCGGAACGGGGCAGCTTCCACCCCGCTCCACCGATCTTCCGTTCAGTCAGATCGCTCTTACTTGCAGGCGTCGGGCGCCTTGGCCGGATCCACATCGGCACAGACCTGCGCCTTGGTGGCCCAGCCGCCGTCGATCACGACATTGAGGGTGTCACGCGTCACCGGAATGGGCGTCAGAAATTTCGATTCGATGGCGATATGCTTCGTTCCCTTGTCCCACACCTTGGCGCCGGAAATGTCCGCCGGCTTGGTGCCCTTGGCCAGCGCCACAGCAATCTCGGCGGCATTCTTGCCGAGCTCGCGGGCATCCTTGTAGACCGAGACGGTCTGCTGGCCGCGGGCGATGCGGTTGAGTGCGGCGATATCGCCGTCCTGGCCGGAGAGTGGAATACCGGTCAGATTCTGCGCGGCGAGCGCCGCGGCGGCCCCGCCTGCCGTGCCGTCATTGGACGCGACGACGGCATCGACCTTGTTGTTGGTCTTGGTGAGGATCTGCTCCATGTTCTTCTGCGCCACTTCCGGCGCCCAGCCCTCGGTATATTGGTCGCCGACCACCTTGATCTTGCCGCTGTCGATAGCCGGCTTCAGGACCTCCATCTGGCCCTGGAACAGGAAATCCGCATTGGGGTCGGTGGCGGCGCCCTTGATGAAGGCATAGTTGCCTGCCGGCTTCAGCTTCTCGACCGCCTGGGCCTGCATGCGTCCGACCTCGATATTGTCGAAGGTCAGATAGAAGACGCTGGGATCCTGGATCAGGCGATCATAGGCAACCACGGGGATGCCTTCCGCCTTGGCCTTCTGGATGGCCGGCAGAACCGCATCCGCGTCCCAGGCCAGCACGATCAGGGCATTGGCCCCCTTGGTGATCAGGTTCTCGATATCAGACATCTGCTTTTCGTTCGAGGCCGAGGCATCCGCGCTGATATATTTCGCGCCGGCCGCCTCCAGCGCCGCCTTGATCGCCGCCTCGTCACGCTTCCAGCGCTCCTCCTGGAAGTTGGACCAGGAGACGCCGACCACGATGTCCCCGGCCATGGCGGCCGTCCGCGACATCAGCAAAAGAGTTGCAGCGGCACCGAGCATTGCAATTTTCTTGAAATTCATCTTTGTCCCCTCCCATGAAATCAGTCTTATGTTAGCGCCGACATGGATCAAATTTGGGACGAATTCACCCGTCCTTGTCAATGCAGCGGCGAATCCACAGCCTATTTGTACGATTTGGGACGAGCGCTGAACAGGTCTTACAACCGGGCACAGCCAAGGTAGATCATAACCGTCCAGGCCACCAGACAGAGACGATGCTGCCCTATTTGGATGGATCTGAAGCTGTTTTCCGTGCAACACGGAGCGTTGCCAGTTCCTTCACCACGCCATGCAGGGTCCGGATTTCCTGCTCGGTGAGATTGGCACGGTGCCACATGTTGCGCAGGTTGCGCACCATATGCGGCCGCGCCTCCTCATTGCGCAGGAAGCCGCAGGCATCCAGCTCGCGTTCGAAATGCGCGAAGAAACTGATGAGCTGGTCCTTGGTGGCCGGCGGCGAGCCATTGGTCTCGAGCACACTGCCCGGCGTCGCATCGCCCGACTGATACCATTCATAGCCGACCAGCAGCACCGCCTGGCCGAGATTGAGCGAGGTGAAGGCGGGATTGAGCGGCACGGTCAGCAGTGTATCGGCGAGGCT
Organism: uncultured Rhodospirillaceae bacterium; assembly: GCA_964406155.1. GTDB lineage: Bacteria > Pseudomonadota > Alphaproteobacteria > Dongiales > Dongiaceae > Dongia_B. Next base: position 21,825 of record CAYOQR010000038.1, read on the forward strand.
GAGATCGTCGTTGAGCAGACCGGAGCGTTCCGGCCCGAACATGAAGCCGACCTTGCCGCCGCCCGCGATGCGTTCGCGCGCCTCCTGCGCCGCATGGCGCGCGGTGACGATCGGCTTCACCATGCGGCGGTCCCGCGCCGTGGTGGCATAGACTTGCGTGAGATCGGCAACGGCCTCGGCCGTGGTGTCGAAGACCTTGACCGGCGGCATCATCTCGAAGGCGCCGACCGCGGCGCGTTCCGCCTTGATATTCGGCCAGCCGTCGCGCGGCGCCACAAGACGCAGATCGGTCAGCCCGCAATTCAGCATGGCGCGGGCAGCGGCACCGATATTCTCGCCCATCTGCGGCGTCACCAGGATGATCGCCGGGGCGGCAGCGGCTTCGACAGGCATCGACTGATCCTGCGACGCGGGGATGTCCGCTTCCGTCACTTCTCTGTCGCCTTCAGGAGCTTCCAGGTGATGGCATCATTCAAGGCCTCATAGGAAGCATCGATGATATTGGCGCTGACCCCGACCGTGGTCCAGCGCTCGCCGGTCCCGTCGGCGCTTTCGATCATCACGCGGGTGATCGCCTCGGTACCGTCCTGCGGCGTGAGGATACGCACCTTGAAGTCCACCAGGCGCATATCGTCGAGCGCCGGATAGAGCGGCACCAGCGCCTTGCGCAAGGCTGTATCCAACGCATTCACCGGGCCGTTGCCGGTGGCGACCGTCATCATGGCCTCGCCATGCACATCGACCGTCACCGTCGCCTCGGATTCGGTGATCAACTCGCTGCGGGCGTTCCAGCGGCGCTCGTCCATCACACGGAAGCGGCTCAATTTGAAGAAATCCGGCACATGGCCAAGAGCGCGGCGCGCCAGCAATTCGAAACTGGCTTCCGCCCCGTCATAGGCATAGCCGTCGAATTCCCGCGCCTTCACCAGCTCGACCAGGCTCGCGACCTTGGGATCGTTGGCGTCGATGGCCAGACCGATCTCGCGGAAGCGGGCCATGATATTGGCGCGGCCCGACTGGTCGGAGACGACGATGTGGCGGCGATTGCCGACGATGCCCGGCTCGATATGCTCGTAGGTGCGGGGATCCTTCTCCACCGCCGAGACATGCAAGCCGCCCTTATGGGCGAAGGCGGAATCGCCCACATAGGCGGCGCCACGATTGGGCGCCCGGTTGAGACGCTCATCCAACAGACGCGAAACATGGGTCAGTTGCGCCAGATCCTTGTCGTCGATGCCGATCTTGAAATCGGTCTTCAGCATCAGCGAGGGAATGAGCGAGACGAGATTGGCATTGCCGCAGCGCTCACCCAGCCCGTTCAGCGTGCCCTGCACCTGTCGCACGCCGGCCCGCACCGCCGCCAGCGAATTGGCGACGGCGTTCTCGGTGTCGTTATGGCAATGGATGCCGAGATGGCTGCCCGGCACATGGCTGACCACCTCGCCGACGATGCGCTCGATCTCATGCGGCAGGGTGCCGCCATTGGTGTCGCACAGCACCACCCAGCGGGCGCCGTTCTTATAGGCCGCCAGGATGCAGTCCAGCGCATATTGCGGGTTGGCCTTGTAGCCGTCGAAGAAATGCTCGGCATCCAGCATCACTTCCTGCTTGCTCTGGCGGGCATGGATGACGCTGTCGGCGATCATGTCGACATTCTCGCCGCGCGGAATCGCCAGCGCCACATCGACATGGAAATCCCAGGCCTTGCCCACCATGCAGATGGCCGGCGCCTTGGCATTGATCAGGGCGCTGAGCCCCGGATCGTTGGCGGCGCTGCGGCCCGGCCGGCGGGTCATGCCGAAGGCGGTGAACATTGCCCGCTTCAGTTGCGGCGGCTGGGCGAAAAAGGCGTCATCGGTCGGATTGGCGCCGGGCCAGCCGCCCTCGACATAATCCACACCGAGCTTGTCCAGCGCCTGGGCAATGGCCATTTTGTCGCCAACGCTGAAATCCACACCCTGGGTTTGCGCCCCGTCGCGCAAGGTGGTATCGAACAGATATACGCGCTTGTCGTCAGACATGATCTCAATCCTTTGGCTAGGGTTTCACCATATCGACCCGGAAGGGTCAACCGATGAAACCGGTGCCGGGGGTTGTGCCCGAAGACAGGCGGGGCTGTGCCCGGGGATGGGGCTCGAGCCTGAAGCGGGTCACGCTGAACCTGGCTTCCAGCCGACAAGCCTCAGACAGGCGATCAAGACGTCATCACGGCGAGGGATAGGCAAATGCTTGATCTGGCGCAACTCTGGCCCTTCATCCTGGCCTGTCTCGCGCTCAACCTGACACCGGGCGCCGATATGACTTATGTCATTGCCCGCTCGGCCACCCAGGGACGCGGCGCCGGAATCGCCGCCAGTTTCGGGGTCGCCGCCGGCAGCCTGGTCCACAGCCTGCTCGCCGCTTTGGGTGTCGCCGCCTTGCTGCAGCAATCGGCCACCGCCTTTTTCGTCGTCAAGATCGCCGGCGCGCTCTACCTGCTCTATCTCGCCTGGAAGGCCTGGCGCAGCCCGGCGGCGGTTCCCGCTGCGCCCGGGCTCTTAACGAAGATCCCGCTCCTGCGGGTGTTCGGCGAAGGCGCCCTCACCAATTTGCTCAACCCAAAGGTGGCGTTGTTCATCCTGGCGTTCCTGCCGCAATTCGTCGATCCCCATCGCGGCTCGACCATCCTGCAGATCCTGCTCCTTGGCCTGATCTTCAATTTCGGCGGCACCACGGTGAACTGCATCGTCGCCGTCTCCGCCAGCACTACCGCCGGCCTGTTGCGCCGCCGCCTGAACGATGGCGGCAGCCGGATCGGTCGCTGGCTGAACCGCTTCACTTCTGTCGTCTTCGTCGGTCTGGCACTGCGCCTCGCCTTCGTCGAGCGGCGTTAGGGCAGGACAGCTAACCCCGGAGGCGCGAATGAACATCATCGTCATTGGCGCCGGCATCAGCGGCCTCTGCATCGCCGCCAATCTCGCCGCCCGGGGCGCCAGCGTCACCTTGCTGGACCAAGGCGACATCCCGCATAACCGCGCCGCCTCCTTCGACCAGCACCGCATCATCCGCCATATGTATCCCGCCTCGGATGCCTATGGCCGTCTGGTCGACCGCGCCTTCACGGCCTGGGACGGGCTCTGGTCGAGGCTCGGCCGGATGCATCTCGCGGAGACCGGCGTGCTGGCCATCAGCACCGAAGCCGGCGACTGGAGCGATCAGGGCCGCGCCGCGCTCACCCGTATCGGCATTCCTTATGAAACCCTGTCGGCTGCCGATCTGCGCCAGCGGCTGCCGCATCTCCGCTTTTCCGACCGGGCGACGGGTATCCTCACCGCGCGCGGCGGTGCACTCTTCGCCGACCGCATCTGCACCGATCTTGCCCGCTGGCTGCGGCGCAACGCCGTCGACCTGCTGCCGCATCACAAGGTCACGGGTATCGATGCCGCGCGGGGCCGCGTGACGGTCGAGAGCGGCGAGATATTCATCGCCGACAAGGTGGTGATCTGCTGCGGCGCGTGGATCGGCCGCCTGCTGCCGGATTTCGCCCGCGATCTCGTCACCTATCGCCAGGCCGTTCTCTACCTGACACCCCCGGCGCCCTGGGCCGATGCCTGGGCCCGCTCGCCGGTGATCGTCGATTTCGGCGGCAGCAGCGGCGCCTATGCCCTGCCCCCGGTTCAGGGCAGCGACCTGAAGATCGCCGTCCCGGCCCATCGCCGGCCGGGCGATCCCGATCATGACGCCTCGCTCTGTTTCGACGAGGCCGAGACTATTCTCAGCTATGTGCGCGACAATCTGATCGACCTGGAAAGCTACCGTCAGCTCTATCTGAAGACCTGCTTCTATACGATGGCGCCGCAGGACCGCTTCCGGCTGCAGCAACTGGACCGCGTGATCGCCTTCAGCGGCTGTTCCGGTCACGGTTTCAAATTCGGCGCCCTGATCGGCGAGATGCTGGCCGAGGCCGTGCTGGAGAAAGCCGATCCCAACCAGACCGCGCGGATCCTCGGCGGATACTGATCAAGCTTCCGCCGATCATGCCGGCCGCGCAAGCGCGGCCCCGTGCCAGTCCGGCTCTTTTCCCGCGAGGAGAGAGGAGCCCTGTCGCCAACCCTGCACGGCACGTGCATCCACTCATTTGTCACCTCGGGCTTGACCCGAGGGGCCATGGCAGAGGCAGTGCATGGCATCTCCCATGGATTGCCGGGTCAAGCCCGGCAATGACAATCTAGAGAGTGCAAGCTCTGTGTGAAGCCGAAAAATATTCCTCTCTCTTGGGAGAGTGACAGGGTGAAGTGTGATGCAGGCTAAGCCGTCAGAGCTAGACCTGATTACGCCCGCTTCCAGCCGATGCCCTGGGGCCTGACTTCCCAGTCCGATTCTTTTGAGGGCCCTGTTGCGAATCTCGCACGACACGTGCATCTGTTCACTTGTCACCCCCGGGCTTGACCCGGGGGTCCATGGCAGAGGCAGTGCATGACATCTCCCATGGATTGCCGGGTCAAGCCCGGCAATGATAATCTAGAAAGTGCGTGCACTGTGCGACGCCGGAAAAACAGTTCCCCTCCCCTCAAGATAGAGGGGGATGCAATCAGAGCTAGACCGGATTACGCCCGCTTCCAGCCGGTGCCCTGGGGCCCGTCTTCCAGCACGATGCCCTTGGCGGCGAGATCGTCACGGATGCGATCCGCTTCGGCGAAGTTCTTCGCCTTGCGGGCCGCCTGTCGCGCGGCGATGGCGGCTTCGATGGCGTCGGCATCCAGGCCGCTCTCATCGAGGCCCGCCGTATCCTGCAGCCAGGCGGAAGGATCCTGCTGCAACAGACCGAGCAGCGCACCCGCGCCCAGCAGCGCCGCCTTGGCCTGCGCCTTTTCCGCTTCCGTCCCGGCCTTGTTCAGACGGCCGAGGATTTCATGCAGCTCGGACAAGGCCAGCGGCGTGTTGAGATCGTCGGCCAAAGCCGCGACGATATGGTCCGGCACCACCGGTTCGACTAACAGGCCGGCAACTTTCTGCAGGGCGCCGTAATAGCGGTCGAGCATCGCCTTGGCTTCCTTGATGCCATCGCGGGTGATGTCGATCGGCTGGCGGTATTGCGCCGAGAGAAGCGCCAGGCGGATTGCCTCGCCGCGATAGCCTTCATCCAGCAATTGCCGCACGGTCGTGAAGTTGCCCAAGGACTTGGACATCTTCTGGCCGTTCACCTGGACGAAGCCGTTATGCAGCCAGTAACGGGCGAGATGCGCGGTGCCATGGGCGCAACGGCTCTGGGCGATCTCGTTCTCATGATGCGGGAAGATGAGGTCGATGCCGCCGCCATGGATGTCGAAGACATCGCCCAGCAGGTCGCCCGCCATGGCCGAGCATTCGATATGCCAGCCCGGCCGACCGCGGCCCCAGGGGCTGTCCCAGCCGACCTGCTCCGGCGTGCTCGGCTTCCACAGCACGAAATCGCCGGCATATTTCTTGTAGGGTGCGACCTCGACCCGGGCGCCGGCGATCATGTCGTCCTGGCTGCGCCGCGAGAGCTCGCCATATTCAGGCATCGAAGGCACGTTGAAGAGCACATGGCCCTCGACCGCATAGGCGTGGCCCTTGGCGATCAGCGTCTCGATCAGCGCGATCATCTGCGCGATATAGGCGGTGGCGCGCGGCTCCTTGTCCGGTGGCAGCGCGTTCAGCGCCCCCATGTCCTGATGGAAAGCCGCCGTGGTGCGCTCGGTCACCTGGGCGATGGTCTCGCCGCTGGCCATCGCCGCATCCATGATCTTGTCCTCGACATCGGTGATGTTGCGGACATAGGTGACGTGCTGCTTGCCATAGACATGGCGCAGCAGGCGGGCGAGCACGTCGAAGGCAACCACCGGCCGGGCATTGCCGATATGGGCGAAATCATAGACGGTCGGGCCGCAGACATACATGCGGACATTCTTGGGGTCGATCGGCTCGAAGACCTGACGTTCGCGCGTCAGCGTGTTGTAGAGATGGATGGTCACGACACTCTGTCCTTCTTCCCCAAATGCGGCCCGGCCCGAGACTGCTCAGGCCGTTTCGCCCTTCAGCCGCCGCAAGGCCCGCTCACGGCCGATCAGCGGCAGCAATACTTTCAGTTCCGGCCCATGATCGGCTGCCGTCAGGGCCTGGCGCAAGGGCATGAAGAGGTCCTTGCCCTTGCGGCCGGTCGCCTGTTTCACCTTGTCAACCCAGGCACTCCAGGTGCCCGCATCCCAAGGCTCGGCCGGCAGCAATTCCGCCGCCTGGGCGGCAAAGCCCGCATCGGCGATCACCGGCGTGACCTGGCCGCGACAGACCTGATGCCAGGTCTTCACATCCTCGACCTTCTCGACATTGGCGCGCGCCACGTCCCAGAGCGCGGCATCGATCTCGCCGAGACCGAGGGCCACGAGATGCGGCTTCGCCTCGTCGAAGGGCAAGGCATGCAGCAGCTTGGCATTGAGATGCGCCAACTCCGCCGGATCGAAACGCGGCGAGGATTTGCCGAACTTGCCGAGGTCGTGGTCACCCAGCAGATCGCCGAGATGCGCTGCCGGCCGCACCGGATCGCCGGTGCCGATATGGGCGAGATAGCTGTTGATCGCCATCGGTTCCAGCCCCTCGTCGCGCAACTGACCGATCGAGAGCGAGCCCAGGCGCTTCGAGAGCCCCTCGCCCGCCGCGTCGACCAGCAGCGGCAGATGGGCGAAATCAGGTACCGTCGCGCCCAAGGCCTCGAAAATTTGGATCTGCGTGCCGGTATTCGTGACGTGGTCGTTGCCACGGATGATATGGGTGATGGCGAAATCGATATCGTCCACCACTGAAGTCAGCGTGTAGAGATAGGTACCGTTGGCCCGGATCAGCACCGGGTCCGACTGGCTGGTCTCATCCACATGCTGGGCCCCGCGCACGAGATCGTTCCAGGTGACCAGGCGGCCTTCCAGCTTGAAGCGCCAATAGGGCTTGATGCCCTGGGCTTCGAGCTTCGCGCGATCCTCCGGCGTCAGCTTCAAGGCGGCGCGATCATAGACCGGCGGCCGGCCCTGCTGGAGCTGGACCTTGCGCTTGAGCTGCAATTCCTCGGCGGATTCATAGCAGGGATAGAGACGCCCGTTGGCCTTCAGCTTTTCCACCGCCGCATCGTAGCGGGCGAGACGTTCGGTCTGGCGATCGAAGCTATCCCAGGTGAGGCCCAGCCATTTGAGATCGGTCTCGATCGCCATGGCGAATTCCGCCGTCGAGCGATCCAGATCGGTGTCGTCCAGACGGAGCTGGAAGTGGCCGTTCCGCTTCTTCGCGAACAGCCAGTTGTTCAGGGCAATATAGATATTGCCGACATGCAGCCGGCCCGTCGGGCTCGGCGCGAAACGCACACGGACGGTCATCGCGACACCGCCTTACTCTCCACGATAGCGATTGGTGATCGGATAGCGGCGATCCTTGGCGAAGGACCGGCGGCCGATCCGGACGCCGGGCGCCGATTGCTGACGCTTATACTCCGCCAGATCGACCATGCGCCAGACCCGTGCCACCAGCGCCCGGTCATGGCCCCTGGCCGCCACCTCGTCGATCGACAGATCCCGGTCGATCAGCCCGTCCAGGATATCGTCCAGCACCTCATAAGGCGGCAAGGTGTCCTGGTCGGTCTGGTTCGGCTTCAGCTCGGCCGAGGGCGCCTTGGTGATGACGCGTTCCGGCATCACCGGCCCGTCGGGGCCCAGTGCATCGGCCGGCCGGTGCCGGTTGCGCCAGCGGCAGAGGTCGAAGACCATGGTCTTGTAGATATCCTTCAGGACCGAATAGCCACCGCACATATCGCCGTAGAGTGTGGCATAACCGCAGGCGACCTCCGACTTGTTGCCAGTGGTCAGCAGCAGGCCGCCGAATTTGTTGGAGAGCGCCATCAGCGTGACGCCGCGCGCCCGGCTCTGGATGTTCTCTTCCGTCGTATCGGCATTGCGGCCGGCAAAGAGCGGCTGCAGCATGGCCTCGAAAGCCTTCATCGCCGGTTCGATCGAGACGATGTCATAGCCGATGCCGAGCAATTTCGCGCAGGCCGCCGCATCCTCCAGGCTTTCCTGCGAGGTATAGGGCGAGGGCAGCATCACGGTCCGCACCTTGTCGGCCCCCAGGGCATCGACCGCGACCGCCGCCGTCAGGGCGGAATCGATGCCGCCGGACAGACCCAGCAGCACATGGCCGAAGCCGTTCTTCGCGACGTAATCCTTGAGGCCCAGCACCATTGCCGCATAGATCTGTTCCAGGCGGTCCGGCAATTGGGCGATCTCACCCGGCGCGCAATGCCAGCCATCCGCCTGCCGCGTCCAGTCGGTGATGACGACGGTTTCACGGAACATCGGAAGCTGCACGCGGAGCTGGTTGCCAAGGCCGAGCACGAAGCTGCCGCCATCGAACACCTGGTCGTCCTGCCCGCCCACCTGGTTGAGATAGACGATCGGCAGGCTGTTCTCCTCCTGCCGGCGCTTGGCATGCAGGCGCCGCGCGCCCATCTTGTCGTCGTCGAAGGGCGAGGCATTGATCGAGAGCAGGATTTCCGTGCCGGATTCCGCCAGGCATTCGGTGACGTCGGGGAACCAGAAATCCTCGCAGATCGGAATGCCGATGCGCACGCCCTTCACATTGAACGGCCCCTGCAGCGGCCCCTGCTTGAAGACGCGCTTTTCGTCGAAGACCTCGTAATTCGGCAGCTCATGCTTATAGCGCCCGGCCTCGATCCGCCCCTTGTCGAGCAGGAAGGCGGCGTTATAGATGCCGGGATCGATCGCCCCGGCGGCATTGCCGTCGGCCTTTTCCAGCCAGGGCGAACCCACGATCATGGCCGGACCGCCATCGGCGGTATCCTTGGCCAGTTCCAAGAGATGCCGGCGGCAGGCTTCCAGGAAGGAGGGTTTCAGCGCTAGATCCTCGACCTGATAGCCGGACAGCACCATTTCGGTGAACAGCACCAGATCGGCCCCGGCCGCCGCCGCGGTTGCCCGCGCCGCCCGGATCTTTTTGACGTTTCCCGCGAGATCGCCGACGGTCGGGTTCAACTGCGCCAGGGCGATCTTCAATCTGTCGGTCATGATGGCCATTTTCCTTCCTGCCCGGCAACTTAACCGAGCTCGATGTTAAGTCAACTTTAGCCAATCGGGGTTGTAGAATAGGAATATCCGATCCCGACAGGAGCCCCATCATGACCACCCGGCATCCCGCCACCCGGCTATCCGCTGCCCTTTCCAAAGCGGTTTTCGGGGCGGCCCTTTGGGCCACGTCCGGCCTGATCGCCGGCAGTCCGCCGGCCCAGGCCCAGGAAACCGGCGACACGCCGGTGACGGCGCCGCTCAGCCAGCGCTTCACCTTGATGGTACTGGATCAGCAGGACCGCGATCTCAGCCATGGCAGTTCCAAGATCAACATGATGTATGACACCCGGACCGGACGATCCTGGGTCCTGCAATACACCGTCAAGTCGAACAGCAACGAACAGGGCTATGTCTGGGTCGAAGTCCCCTATGCCGCGCCGCCCAAGTGACAGGCGCGCCACAGCGAGCGGCATGTGGCTAAAAACCCTGCATTATCAGAAACTTATAATTGCATAAGAGCTAAAATATCTTCAGATAGCGTTAAGGGTTGCTGGGTCATATTGCAGGGGAAAATGATCTGAACCACCCTTTCCCGCCCTAACGTTGCCGTGAGCCGACATGACCCAGGCGACACGTATTCTCGTTGTCGAGGATTCCCGGTTTTTTTGCCAACTGGTCCAACGCGGCCTGATCCAGCGGATCAATGCCGAAGTGACCTTGGCCGCCAGCCTCGCCGGCGCCCGGCAGGCCGTCGCCCTGGCGTCGCAGCCCTTCAACCTGGCGCTGGTCGATATCGTGCTGCCGGATTCCGAGGAAGGCGAAGCGGTCGACTTCCTCCGGAACGAGGGTATCCCGGTCATCGTCTTCACCAGCATCTTTTCCGACGACCTACGCGAGCGGCTGCTGGCCCAGCAGGTCATCGACTATGTGGTGAAGGACACGCCGACCAGCCTCAACTATCTCCTGACGCTGGTCGAACGGCTGCATCGCAACCGCGACCGCAAGGTCCTTGTGGTCGACGATTCCAAGACCTTCCGGCAATATCTCAGCAGCCTGATGCGGACCTATCAATTCCAGGTCTATGAAGCGGAGAATGGCCAGTCCGCCATCGACATGCTGGCGACGATTCCCGATATCCGCTTGATGATCACCGATTATCACATGCCCGACATGAACGGCATCGAGATGATCAAGCGCATCCGCACGAAATACGATCAGGAGCGCCTCGCGATCATCGGCATCTCGACATCGGGCAGCGGCGTCCTCTCGGCGGAATTCATCAAATACGGCGCCAACGACTTCATCAACAAGCCGTTCCTGCGCGAGGAATTCTTCTGCCGGATCGTGCAGAACGTCCGCATGCTCGACCTGGTCGATCAGTTGCGCAATGCCGCCAATGAGGATTTCCTGACCGGCTTGAAGAACCGGCGGCATCTCTTCGAAACCGGCGGCCGGCTGTTCGAGAGCATGAAGCGCGACCAGATATCATTGGTCGCCGCGATGATCGACATCGACAGCTTCAAGGTGATCAACGACACTTACGGCCATGACGCCGGAGATGTGGTGCTGCAGCATGTGTCGCGGGATCTGAGCGCAAGGTTCCGGCGCACCGATGTCCTCACCCGTTTCGGCGGTGAGGAATTCGCGGCCCTCGTCATCAACATGGCCCCCAGCAATATCAGCCATTTCTTCGAGGAATTGCGGGCGTCCATCGCGAATACGCCGATCCGGTTCCGCGACCAGGAGATCTCGATCACCATCAGCATCGGCGTCTGCGCGGCCGAGAGCGCCTCCTTCGAGCGGATGCTGGAGCATGCCGACCGCCTGCTCTACCAGGCCAAGGATAACGGCCGCAACCGGGTCGAGATCGCCTGGGAATAGCGACGGGCGGGACCTACTTCCGGAACAGGAATTCGCGGCCGACCTTGACCCGCTTCACGCCGTTATAGTCGATGATGTCGGCGGTGGCGTAGGTTTCCGTCCAGCGCTGCGGCAGGAAGGAGCCGGTGCCGATCACATCGATCGGCGCATCGGCTTCCGCCATCACCTTGCACTTGGCCGGATCGAAACCGGACGAGGCGACGATACCGACCTTCTGGAAACCTTCGCGATCGAGCGCCTCGCGGATATGCCAGATCGCCGCCGCCGAAACGCCGGCGCCGACCAGATGGCGCAATTCCGTCTCGTTGCGATAGCCGCGGATCGCCTGGGGCGAATGCCGGTCCATCACCGCATAAGAGGCGGTGGGGTCGAGCCCCTCGACGAAGCGGCTGCCCGGCGTGTCGAGACGCACCGAGAGCTTGCCCTGGCTGGCGAGATGAGCGAAGCGGCGGCAGACCGTCAGCGCGTCGGTCTTCTCGCGACCGAAGTAATCGACCAGCACCGTCATCGGCTGATCGGGGAAGGTCTCGTAGAACATCTCCGCCGCCCGCATGGTCGAGCCGGCATAGCCGATCAGGGCATGGGGCATCGTGCCTAAGGCATGCTCCCGGTCGAAATAATGCGCCGTCGCCTCGGTGGCATTGCCGATGAAACCCTTGGCGCCGCTCTTGCGCTGGCCGCGTTGCGATCCGACGCTGGCAGCATAGGCCATCAGCTCGGCCATCTCCAGCCCGGCGCAATGACGCGCATCCATGGCGATGAAGGCGACCTTCGGCAGATCGGTGCACATCGTATAGGCATTGAAGGCGGCGACGCAGGCCGGCCCCAGTTTCTGCAGGAACAGGGTTTCGAGATCGGCGAGATGAACCAGCGAGCCATGCAGATACATGATCGGCTCGCCCGCACCGACCCATTTGCCTTCGGGGTAAATGAGATCGATGTCGAAGCTGGTGCCGCGCTCGGCGGCGATCGCCTGCAACCACTCGACGGCGAGACGGGGTGCCGAGACCACCGGGCGGCGCATGAAGATCGCATAGGTGACCTTGGTGTCGCCGAACTTCTGCACCACGGCCTTGGTCTTCAGGAAATACTGATCGGTCCAGTTCGGCAGATCGGCCGAAGTCGGGCCGAGCGCAGGCGATGTGGAGACCTGGCGCTTGCCGCCCCCTTTCGCCCCCGCATGGTTCTTGGTCGTTCCGTCAGCGCCTGCGGTCATCTTCACGCTCCGTTACCCGGTCCCTTGCATCGGATTACGTCGGATCGAGGTGCCGGCGGCATCGCTGCCGCCGGCCTGTCGAGGATCAGGACGCCTCGGCGATCCTGCTGCCATGGGCCAGACGCTCGGCCTTCAACTGCTCGGCGATCAGGAAGGCAAGCTCCAGGGACTGCGTGGCGTTGAGGCGCGGATCGCAATGGGTGTGGTAGCGGTCCGCCAGTGCCTCCTCGGTCACCGCCTTGGCGCCGCCGATGCATTCGGTGACGTCCTGGCCGGTCATCTCGAAATGCACGCCGCCCGCATGGGTGCCTTCCGCCGCATGGACGGCGAAGAAGCCCCGCACCTCGGAGAGGATGCGATCGAAAGGCCGCGTCTTGTATCCGGTCGAGGACTTGACCGTATTGCCATGCATCGGATCGCAGGACCACACCACCTTGGCGCCATGGCGCTGCACGGCGCGCAGCAGCGGCGGGAATTTCTGCTCCACCTTGTCATGGCCCATGCGCACGATCAGCGTGAGGCGGCCCGGAATGTTCTGCGGATTGAGCACATCGATCAGGCGCAACAATTCGTCCGGATCCATGCTGGGGCCGCATTTCATGCCGATCGGATTGTTGATGCCGCGCATATATTCGACATGCGCGCTATCCGGCTGACGCGTGCGGTCGCCGATCCACAGCATATGCGACGAGCAGCCGTACCACTTGCCGGTCAGGCTGTCGACGCGGGTCAGCGCCTGCTCGTAATTCAGCAGCAACGCCTCATGGCTGGTGAAGAAATCGGTCTCGCGGATCTGCGGCACCGTCTCGGAGGTGACGCCGCAAGCCGCCATGAAATCCAGCGTTTCCGACAGACGGTCGGCCAGTTCCTTGTAGCGGTGGCCAAGCGGGCTGTCGGCGACGAAATCTAGGTTCCAGCGATGGACCTTGTGGAGATCGGCGAAACCGCCCTGGGCGAAGGCCCGGAGCAGGTTCAGCGTCGCGGCCGACTGGTTGTAGCTCTGGACCAGGCGCTCGGGATCCGGCACGCGGGCTTCCGGCGTGAAGTCGATGCCGTTGATGATGTCGCCGCGATAGCTCGGCAGCTCGACGCCGTCGATCACCTCGGTCGGGGCCGAACGCGGCTTGGCGAACTGGCCGGCCATGCGGCCAACCTTCACCACCGGCAAGGCCGCACCATAGGTCAGCACAACCGCCATTTGCAGCAGAACGCGAAAAGTATCGCGAATGTTGTTGGCGCTGAATTCAGCAAAGCTTTCGGCGCAGTCGCCACCCTGCAGGAGGAAGGCCTTGCCTTCCGCCACATTGCCCAGCGCCTCGGTCAAGCGCCGCGCCTCGCCGGCAAAAACCAGCGGCGGATAGCTGCGCAAACGCTCTTCCACCGATAGCAATTTGCCCGCATCCGGGTATTCCGGCACCTGGCTGATCGGCTTGCCGCGCCAGCTTTCCGGAGACCACTTCGCCGTCATCTTTCAATCCTCTCTACACGCGCCCCATTCCATGGCGCCAAACTTCGGATATACGCCCGATTTCCGGGTGTTTCAATGCATCGCAGCAATTGGTTAACGCAACCGCATCCACCATAAATAGCAGGACTACCGGACCAGGACCGCCTGTCACTGGCCATCTGTCTCACCGGGCCGTCTGTCACCGGGTCACGGCGATCAGACGGCCGGATCGGGTTCCGGCACCCGCATGGTGACGAATTCCTCCGCCGCCGTGGGATGCACCGCCACCGTCTGATCGAACTGCGCCTTGGTCGCCCGCATCTTCACGGCGATGGCCACCGACTGGATGATCTCCGGCGCATCGAGCCCGACCATATGCGCGCCCAGAACGACCTGGCTGGCGCGGTCCACGACCAGCTTCATCAGCGTGCGTTCGTCACGCCCGCTCAAGGTATGCTTCAGCGGCTTGAAGCTCGCCTTGTAGATATCGAGCGCGCCATATTGCCGGCGGGCTTCCGCCTCGGTCAGCCCGACCGAGCCCAAAGGCGGCTGGCTGAAAACCGCCGAGGCGATGGTCGCGTGATCCATCGCCCAGGGTTTGTTGCCATAGACCGTATCGGCGAAGGCCATGCCTTCCTTGATCGCGACCGGTGTCAGGTTGACCCGGTTGGTGCAATCGCCGATCGCATAGATATTGTCGGCAGTGGTGCGGGAATAGGCATCCACCTTGACCGCGCCATCGGCACCGATCTCCACCCCCGCCGCCTCCAGGCCGAGCCCGTCGGTCTTGGGATACCGGCCGGTTGCATAGAGAATGCAATCGGTCATCACGGTGGAGCCGTCCTGCAAGGTGACACGATAGCCGGCATCGGTCTGATCGATCGCAGCGACATCGCTGTTGAGGCGCAGATCGATACCCTTCTTGGCGATTTCACCGGCCAGGAAATGGCGCAGATCGTCGTCGAAACCACGCAGGATCTGCGGGCCGCGATAAAGCTGCGTCACCTTGGCGCCGAGGCCGTTGAAGATGCCTGCGAATTCCACGGCGATATAGCCGCCGCCCACCACCACCACGCGGTGCGGCAGTTGCGGCAGATGGAAGGCCTCGTTCGAGGTGATCGCATGCTCGATGCCGGGCAGGTCCGGCTTATGCGGCCAACCGCCGGCCGCGATCAGGATATGTTTCGCGGTGACCCGCTTGCCGCCGACTTCCACCGTATGGCGATCACGCAAGACGGCACGCTGTTCGATCAGCTCGACATGGGACCCGGCCAGCAACTTCTTGTAGATGGCATTCAGCCGGTCGATCTCACGATCCTTGTTGGCGATCAGGGTCGGCCAGTCGAACCGCGCCTCGTCGATGCTCCAGCCATATCCGGCCGCATCGGCGAAATCCTCATGGAAATGCGAGGCGTATACCAGGAGCTTCTTCGGCACGCAGCCGCGGATGACGCAGGTGCCGCCGACCCGGCTTTCCTCGGCGATCGCCACCTTGGCGCCATAGCCGGCGGACATACGGCTGGCGCGGACGCCGCCCGACCCGGCACCGATGACAAAGAGATCGAAATCAAACTCGGACATACGACCCGCCCATCTTGGAAAGGCGTCATCCTATCAGCCGATCCGAGATGGTTAAAGCCGCGCGTTTCCCGGCCTGATCAAGGGTCTAGAGAATACGGCAGTGCCGGGGATCGATCTGCAGGGAAACCGTCTGGCCAAGATCCAGGGCGCGGTCCTTCAGACTGACCAGGCTGAGCAACCGCTGGCCGTCCGGCAATTCCATCTGATAGCGCGCCATCGACCCCAGATAATCGACATCGGCCACCTTGGCCGGCAAACCGCCATTGCCGGGAGAAGTGATATCGATCTTCTCCGCCCGCACCACCACCTTGACGGACTGGCCGGGCTGCACCTGACGGGTGGCCTCGCCCACCAGCAGGGATCCGGCACCACCGAGATCGACGGCGATCCCGTTGGCCGCCACCTCGCGCACGGTGCCGGGAAGGAAATTGGCATTGCCGAGGAAGGTCGCGACGAATTCGCTGCGCGGCTCCTCATAGACCTGGGTCGGTCCGCCCATCTGCTCGATATGGCCCTTGTTCATCACCACCACGAGATCCGACATGGCCAAGGCCTCGCCCTGGTCGTGGGTGACGAAAACGGTCGCGACGCCGATACGGCGCTGGATATTCTTCAGCTCGACCCGCATCTCCTCGCGCAGATTGGCATCGAGCGCCGAAAGCGGCTCGTCGAGCAGCAGCACATCCGGCTCGATCACCAAAGCGCGCGCCAGAGCGATGCGCTGCTGCTGACCGCCGGAAAGCTGGGCCGGAAAGCGGTCCTCGACGTTGGGCAGGCGCACGATATCCAAGGCACGCTTCACCCGCTGGCGAATCTCGTCCTTGGCGACACGGCGATATTTCAGGCCGAAGGCGACATTGTCGAAGATCGACTTATGGGGAAACAGCGCATAGTTCTGAAACACGATGCCGAGATTGCGCTTGTGAATCGACACCTCGTTCATGCGCTTGCCCTTGATCAGGACATCACCCTCATCCGGCGTTTCCAGCCCGGCAATCATGCGCAAGGTCGTCGTCTTGCCGCAGCCCGAGGGCCCCAGCAAGGTGACGAAGGCACCGGCCGGCACCGTCAGGTCGATGTTGTCGACGGCGATGACGGCGGAGGAAAAACGACGGGTGATGCGGTGCAGTTCGACAGCGTTCATGTCACTCGGCATTGGCTGACTTCATCAATCGATATGGAAAGAATGGCCGCCGTGCCGAAACACGGCGGCCGTTCCGGTTGGCTTCAGCCGCCCTTGGCGATGCGGCTCCATTCCTTCTTGAACTCGTCCTGGTGCTCGTACCAGAACTTGGCCTTTTCCCAGACATAGCCCTCGAACTTGCCGCTATCGTCGTAGCCCGGCATTTTCTTGACCTTGTCCGGCATCGGCACCTTGGTCGGATCGAGCGAGGTCGGATAATTCTGACCTTCGGCAATGGCAATCGACACCGCCGGCTCGATGCAGAAGTTCAGCAATTCTTCCGCTTCCGGCATCGGCGATCCGTTCAGCACGAAGAGACCTTCCAGCCAGGCGAAGCCGACCGTACTCAGGAAGCCGATATCGTGGCCATCTTCCTGCAACTTGGCCACACGTCCCGACCAGCCTTCGGACAACACGATCTCTTCCTTGGCGAAGAGATCGATGAATTCCTGGCCGGAGCTCCAATACTTCACCACCAAGTCACGTTGCTTGCGGCAAGCATCCCAGATCGCCTTCATATCGCTGGGATTCTGCGGATCCTGGCCGAGGTAAAGGGCGGCCATCCAGGGGCGGGTCTGGAAGCTGTCATAGCCCGCCATCTTGCCCTTGTACTTCTCGTCCCACAGCAGCTTGGCGCCCTTGGCCTTCGCCTCGTCGTCAGAGATGTATTTCCGGTTATAGGCAAGGCCGGTTACGCCGTAATCGAAAGGCACAGCCGACAGCTTGCCATCCGATTCATTGCGGAAGGAGGTCAGGGTCGCTTCCAGAACATTAGCGAGGTTCGGGATATTCTTTTCGTTGATCGCAGATCCGAAACCGGCCTGACAGAAGCGGTAATAGTCATAGACGCCGCTGACCAGGAACACATTGTATTCGCCCGGCTGCGCCGCCTTCACCAGCGACAGGAATTCGTCCGTGTCGCCGAACTCGCCTTCGACGACTTTCACACCGGTCTTCTTGGTGAACGGCGGGAAGGCATTATTGTGGAACGCCTCGGAGACGATGCCGCCCCAGCCGTCGAAGCGGATGCTCTCGACCCCAGCCGCCAGGGCGCTCTTGGTCAGCTTGCCGAGCGGACCACCGACCACGCCAACCGCGGCGGCCGTCGCGCCGATGATGCGCAACAGGCTGCGACGATCGATATCGCCGCTTTGATAAGCCGCGAGCAGACGCTCGTATTTCTTGCTGTCACCGAATTTCATTTTTCCCTCCCATTACGGAAACGGCACGTCACCGCTTCCTATTGCACAGCGTGCTACCGCCCCTTGGCGAGGCGGCGGATGATGAAACCCGCAACCAATGGCAGCACGACGGTGATCACGATCATGACGGCGCCAAGCGCGTTGATCTCGGGGCTGATCGAGGTCCGCAGCATGGCGAAGATCTTGGTCGGCACGGTTTCGATACCGGGCTTTTTCCAGAACAACGTGGCGGTAATATTGTCGAAGGACAAGGTCGCCGCGAACAGGAAGCCGCCCAGCACGGCCGGGGCCATCAGCGGCAGGGTCACATCGAAGAAAGTCTGCAGGCGATTGGCGCCGAGGCTCATCGCCGCTTCCTCGTAATGCTGCCGCATCCCGACCAGCCTTGCCTGCACCACCAGCACGACATAAGGCAAAGAGAGGATCGTGTGGCCGAGCAGCAGCAGCATGAAGCTGCGCGGCTGTTCCAGGAATTTGAGGAACATGAGCAGGGCGACACCCAGCACCACTTCCGGCATCAGCAAGGGCAGGCTCAGCACGTTGTTGATGACGGCTTTGCCGGGGAAGCTGTAGCGGATCAGGGCGATCCCCGCCATGACGCCGATCGCGGTTGCCAGGAGCGACGATGTCACCGCCAGGATCAGCGAGGTCTGGAAGGCCTGCATGATCGAGTCGTTGCTGAACAACTGGCCGAACCAGACGAGGCTGAACCCTTCCATCGGGAAGGAGCCGGTCCGCGCCGAATTGAAAGCCAGCAGCACCACGACGATAATGGGCGCGAACATGAAGATATAGACGCAGAGCGTCAGCAGCCGCAGCCCATTCCAGGCAAGTCCCGGACGATCGGCGCTCATTTCGCGAAACTCCGGTAAATGTCGCTGAGGCTCATGAAGCGGTTATAGACCGCGACGATGATCGCCAGCGAAATCAGCAGCATCAGCGAGAGCACGGAACCGGTCGGCCAGTCGAGCTGGCTGATCACCGCCTCATAGATGAGCTGGGAGAAGAACAGGGTATCGGTACCGCCGAGCAGGCGCGGTGTCACGAAGCTGCCCGCCGCCAGCACGAAGCAAAGCAGGCTGCCGGCACCGAGCCCCGGCAGCGACAAGGGCAATGTCACTTCACGGAAGGTTTGCCAGCCGGTGCAGCCCAGAGTACGAGCCGCGGATTCCAGGTTACGGTCGATGCCGTCCAGGCTGACATAGACATTGATGATCATGTAAGGGAGCTGGAAATAGACCAGCCCCATGACCACCGAGAAGTCGTTATAGAGCAGCTTCAGCGGCTGATCGATCACACCGAGCCAGAGCAGGGCCGAATTCACGAAACCGGCTTTGCCGAGCACGTTGATCCAGGCGAAGGTACGGATGATGTAGGAAATCCAGAAAGGCAGAAACAACAGGAACAGCAGCAGCGCCTTGTTGCTGAACCGGCACCGCGCCAGAAAGTAAGCCGTCGGATAGCCGATGATCATGCAGGCGATCGTGGTGATCGCCGAAATCTTGAAGGTCTCGCGCAAGGCAAGCCAATAGAAAGGATCGCCGCCCACCGTGGTCCAGTTGCCGAACTGGAAGGCCGGCACGTCCTGACCGTTCGCCGTCCGCAGCCAGAACGAATAGACGAAGATGAAGACAATCGGCGCCAGCAGCAGCAGAGCCAGCGACACCAATGCGGGTGACAATAATAGATACGGCCTGTATGCAGCCCTGACCAATTCACTCCCCCGACTGACCGGCCGTCGCCGCGACCTTTGTCATTTCAGCAAGATAAAAACCAATACCGCCACGAGCGAAAGCTGATGCCTCCGATCCCGTGTCTCCTGAGGTCACGCAAGGCAATATATCCCTCTGTTTGCCCTGCTTTATCTCGCACGCCTCCCTAGCGCGCTGATTCTTCTTTATACTTGTTGCTGCATCATAGACTGAAAGAAAAGAAAAATCAATTGATCAGTTTTTATAAAACTATCATTGCAGCTAAAACCGGGAGGAAGAATGAAGCAATCCGTTCGGCAGAAACTGACCGGCAGCCTGGCCAAGGCAACGAAGGCGGAGAAGGCCATTGCCAGTTACATGCTGGCCAATCTCGGCGCCCTGCCCTTCGAAACGGCGGCGACGGTCGCCGAGAAAGCCGGGGTCAGCGAGCCGATGGTCGGGCGGTTCTGCCGCCTGCTCGGCTATCGTCACTTCAAGGATCTCAAGGCCGACCTGCAGCAGGATATCGGCGACCGGCCGTGGCTGATCGGCGACCGGCTGCGGGAATTCCGTGAGCGCAGCCTGAAAGGCGGCGATGTGCTGGCGCGCGGCCTTGAACTGGAAATCGCCGCCTTGGTCCGCATCTATGAAACCGCGCAGACCACGGAATGGCAGCGTGTCGTCAAGCGTCTCGCCACCGTGCCGCAGATTTTTGTTGCCGGCTTTCAGACCGAGCGCGGCATGGCACAGGTCTTCGCCCATCAACTGCAGTATCTGCGGCCCAACGTACATGCCGTCGATCTTGCCGGCGGCAATTTCGCCGAGGTGCTGCTGACCCCGCCGAAACAGGCAGCCTTGGTCCTGTTCGAGGCGCGGCGCTATTCCCGCCTTGCCGCCCTGCTGGCCAAGGAAGCGAAACAGGCACGCATCCCCACGACCCTGATCACCGATCCGTTCTGCGACTGGGGCCATGAACTGGTGGACGAGATGTTCGTGGTACCGACGGAATTCAATATGTTCTGGGATTCCACCGCGCAGATGGCCAGTATCAGCAACCTGCTGATCAACAGCATCTTCAACGAACTCGGCCCGGTCGTCGAAGAGCGCATGAACAAGGTCTCCGAGCTCTATAGCCGCTTCATCGGCTATGTCGGCGACCCCAGCGGGCCGTTGACGGAACCCCTCTGATTGGCTGCAATAGGGGTCCGACAGATTACGCCTTGATATGGAAAGACAGATCGTGACGACACCGTCGACGCCAATGGCCGCCATCCGCCCTACCGCCGCCCATGTCCCGGCGGCCGGCCCCGAGTTGCCTTTCGCCCGCATGCATGGCTGCGGCAACGATTTCGTGGTGATCGACGACCGGGACGGCTTCTGGCGCCCCCGGCGCAGCGAGCTGGCGCGGGCGCTGTGCGATCGGCGCAAGGGCCTGGGCGGGGACGGCATCATCCTGATCGGCCGGGACCCGGCGGTCGATTTCGCCATGACCTATACCAACGGCACCGGGGTCGATGGCGAAATGTGCGGCAATGGCGCCCGCTGCGTGGTGCGGCGCGCTCATGATCTGGGGATCGCCGGCGATCGCACCATGTTCCGCACGGATGCGGGGATGATCGGCGCCGATGTGACCCCGGCAACCATTACCCTGGATATGACCAAGCCGAGCCCGGCCCGGCTCAATCTTTCGGTTGCATCCGGCGGCCGCGACTGGCTGGTGCATGAGATCGATACCGGTGTGCCGCATATCGTCATCTTCGTCAGCGGGATCGAAGCAATCGATGTCGCCGCCGATGGCCCGCCCCTGCGGCACCATCCCCAGTTCCCGCGTGGGGTCAACGTCAATTTCGGTGAGAAGCTGGGGCCGAACCGCTACCGGGTGCGCACCTATGAACGGGGCGTCGAGGCGGAGACGCTCGCCTGCGGCACCGGCTCGGTCGCCACCGCCCTGATCGCCCATCTGCTGGAGGGGGCGTCGTCACCGGTCACCATCGTGCCCAGCGGCGGCGGCGAATTGCGGATCGACTTCACGCCTAAAGCATTTTCGAGCGGAGTGGGCACCGGTTCGCGTGAAGAAAATGCGACCAAACAAAGACCTGACGCCGATGGTGGCTTCGATCATGTGCGGTTGGCCGGACCGGCGGAAACCATCGCCACCGGCACCCTCACCGCAGGCTGGCTGCAGGCGCGCGGCCTGATCTGACATACAGCCTAGAGAGCAATGCTTTCAGGTCGAAGCCTGCCTACTTCGACCTGAAAGCTGAATCCGCCTCTCGCGAGATCACGCCGCCGCCGGCACCACTTGCCGGCGCCAGCGCTGCCCGAGAAAGACCACCAGAAGCGCGATCTGCACCAGGACCGGCCCGAAGGTGAGGACGGCATTGCCGGAATCATAGGGCGCCACCAGCGAGATCAGGCGCGGCCCGCCGACGAAAGCCAGGATCCAGGCCAGCGGCACATAAGCGATCAGCAGATAAAGCAGGCCGGCGAGATCGGCCCGCTGGCGCCAGCCACCGAAGTTCAAGAGCAGCAGGAACAGCAGATCCCGCGTCATGAAGAGGATGCCGGCCGCCAGCACAACAGCGGTATTCGGCGCAAGGCCCTGCCACCAGCGGGCAAGCCAGGGCAAGGTCAGGTCGATATCCGACTGATGCGGCAGGATGACGATCAGGACGATCGCCAGCACCGTGGTCGCCACATAGCTCAGCAGCCAGAGCGGCAGGAAGGACAAAGCTTTGCCGAGCTGCCCGTCCTGCAAGGCCAGCAGGCCCCAGCGATAGCGCACGGGGTCCTTCGGCTCGGCGAGGAAGGCACCATAGGTCAGCAGCACCCCCAGCCCCACCGGGGCGCCCACCACGGCACCCAGCGAGGCGGTCGGCAGATCCGCCAGACCCGCGACATAGATCATGGCGAAGGCGAGGAAACAGAGCCACGCCCAGGGCCAGTTGCTGTATTGCAGCTCCGCCCGCATCAGCCGGTAGAGGCCGAACCAGGCCCAGAGGCAGAACAGCGTCACGGAAACCAGATGGAAATCGGTGGTGGCATAGACATGACCGAACCAGGTCACGGTCTGCAACCCGTTGATGGCCGAGGAAAGATCGCCGAGCAGGGTATTGGCATAGACCAGCAGGCCGCAGACCTGGGCGAAGGTCACCATCAGGCGTCGGCGCAATTGCGCTTTGCGCAGCATCAGCAGCGCAACGCCCAACGACACCGCATGGGCGAGCAGGCCGCTCAGCACGAGATTGAGGTTGAGCGCCAGCAGATCATTGCGGCCCGTTTCGGTCTGCAGCAGCGCGATATCCATGAGGCCGAGGCAGATCAGGGCACAGACCCAGGGATAAGCGGTGCCGCCCAGCAGCTTGCCCCAGACCATCTGCCAGGCCGACAGGCCGGACATGCGCTGGGTCTCCCAGGTATTGCCGCTGACCTCTTCCGCCAGGGCGTCAGCGGCACGGCGGGTACCCCAGAAGCCGATGATGATGTTGAACAGCCAGCGGCCGGCCGTCGCCATGGTCCCGTTGCCGATGCCGGCGGCAATACCCGCGTAATACAGAATGCCGAGCACGATGACGGCGGCGAGCAGGCGCGGCCAGGAGAGCTGCAGCCACAGATTCCTGGTGAATTCCGGATTGCCGATCACTGGACAGAAACTCCCTGGGATTTGCTGGCGGCATCCTGGCGCTGGCCGTCCTTCTGCATGCCATCCTTTTGCACATGGGTAAGATAGGCATCCTGCAGCCCGACCCGGTCGAGGGCGAATTCCGCCACCGCCAGATCCTGCGTCACCAGATGCTTCAACAGAGCGGCCCGCGCGGCTGCGTCGTCATCGATCTCGACGATCGCGGCTTCGGCCGCCGCCTGCACGATGCTGACCCCTTCGGCCTGCCGCAGCAGCGCATCAAGCCGCTCATCGGGCCGAGCCAGAGCCAGGCGCATCCGCACCCGGCCATGGGCCTCGGCTGTCTTGCCGATCGCGGCATAGTCGACGATCCGCCCGTCGCGGATGATCAGCATATGCGTGGAATAGTCCTCGAGCTCCGCCAGGATATGCGACGAGACGATGATCGTCATGCCGTCGTCGCGCAGACGCCGCAACACCGCCGCCAGGGCGATGCGGGCTTCCGGATCGAGGCCGGATGCCGGCTCGTCCAGCATCAGCACCTTGGGATCGTGGATGATCGCCTGCGCGATGGCGAGGCGCTGCCGCAGGCCTCGCGACAAGGTCCCGGCCTTGTCCTTCAGGCGGCTGGTAAGATCGAGCCGCGCCGCCGCCCGCTCGGCCGCAGCGACGGCCTGGGCCGCAGCGACGCCCTGGGCGCGGGCGCGATAGATCAGGCATTGCCGGACCGTGAGATCGTCATACAGACCGAAGAAATCCGGCAGGAAGCCCATGCATTGATGGGCCGCACGGGGATCGTCATGCACGTCGAGACCGTTGATCTCCACCGACCCGGCGAAGGGACGGTCGAGCGCTGTACAGATTCGCAGCAAAGTCGATTTGCCGGCGCCGTTGGGACCTACCAGGGCCGTGATGGTCAGCGGCGGGATCGTCACCGAGACGTCGTCCAATGCCCGGCGGCCGGGGTAATCATAAGTGAGATGGCGAATATCGATCATGCAACGGTCCGGAAATGAGAGCCCCCTCGCCCGCACTCCCGAAAGAGACGCGGAACGAGGGGGCCTGATCAGTAGGCTAAAGGCAATCTATCCGACGGATCAGATGCCGCCCATGCACATATATTTGACTTCGAGGAAGTCCTCGATGCCGTATTTCGAGCCTTCGCGACCGATGCCGGATTCCTTGACGCCGCCGAAGGGTGCAACTTCGGTGGAGATGATGCCGGTATTGATGCCGACGATGCCGTATTCGACCTGCTCGGCGACGCGCCAGACGCGGCCGAGATCACGGCTGTAGAAATAAGCCGCCAGACCGAATTCGGTGTCGTTCGCCGCCTTGATCACCTCTTCTTCCGTCTTGAAGCGGAAGAGCGGCGCGACCGGGCCGAAGGTCTCTTCACGGGCCACCGCCATTTGCGAGGTGACGCCGGTCAGGATGGTGGGTTCGAAGAAGCTGCCGCCCAGCGCATGGCGCTTGCCGCCGGCTGCCACCTTGGCGCCCTTGCCGAGCGCGTCGGCGATATGCTCTTCGACCTTGGCCACCGCCTTCATGTCGATCAGCGGGCCCTGCTGCGTTTCGCCCTTCAGGCCGTCACCGACCTTCATCTTGGCGACGGCCGCCTTCAGCTTCTCGGCGAAGGTCTCGTAGACGCTGTCCTGCACATAGATGCGGTTGGCGCAGACGCAGGTCTGGCCGGTATTGCGGAACTTCGACATGATGGCGCCTTCGACGGCAGCATCGAGATCGGCATCGTCGAAGACGATGAAGGGCGCATTGCCGCCGAGCTCCATCGACACCTTCTTCACGGTCGCGGCCGATTGCTGCATCAGCAGCTTGCCGATCTCCGTCGAGCCGGTGAAGGTCAGCTTGCGCACGATCGGATTGCTGGTCATCTCGCCGCCGATCGCCGAAGCCGAACCGGTGACGACGCTGAAGAGACCGGCCGGCAGACCGGCGCGCTCCGCCAGCACCGCCAGGGCCAAGGCCGAATACGGCGTCTGGGTCGCGGGCTTCAGCACGATCGGGCAACCGGCGGCGAGCGCCGGACCGGCCTTGCGGGTGATCATGGCCGCCGGGAAGTTCCACGGCGTGATCGCCGCGACGACACCGATCGGCTCCTTGGTGACGACGATGCGCTTGTCGCCCTGATGTGCCGGAATGACATCGCCATAGATGCGCTTGCCCTCTTCCGCGAACCATTCGATGAAGGAGGCGGCATAGGCGACCTCGCCCTTGGCCTCGGCCAGCGGCTTGCCCTGCTCGGCGGTCATGATGATGCCGAGATCATCCTGGTTCTCCATCATCAGGTTGAACCACTTGCGCAGGACATTGGCGCGTTCCTTCGCCGTCTTCTTGCGCCAGGCGCCCCAGGCGGCATTCGCCGCGTCGATCGCACGGTGGGTTTCGGCGGCGCCCATATTCGGGATCGTGCCCAGCACCTCGCCGGTCGCCGGATTTGTCACATCGATGGTCTTGCCGGAATCGGCATCCACCCATTGCCCGTTGATGTAGCACTGCTGACGGAACAGGTCCTTGTCCTTGATCGGCAATGCAACAGCAGCCTTCGCTACAGCTAGGGTCATGATTACCTCAGTAAGTTTGGGGAAATAGATGCTGAATTATAGCCCTCGCCGATGCAAATGCAAAGCGCGGGCCGGTTCGTAAGATGCTCTGTCATTTCAAGGGTTTGCATCTCATCAACCGAGAATGGACGCAGCCGCCGTGAAGCCCGAGCGGATGGCGCCCTCGATGGTCGCCGGCCAGCCGGTTTCCGTCCAGTCGCCGGCCAGCCACAAATTGTCATAGGCGGTTGTGGCGCCCGGACGCCGGCGCAACTGTTCAGGGGTCGCGGCAAAGGTCGCGCGCTTCTCCTTGACGATGCGCGAAGGCGGCAGAACCGACGGGTCACGGCCATGCACCCTCGCGACATCGCGCCAGATCAGGCTCGCCAGTTCCTCCGCCGGCCGGTCCACCAAGGCCTCCGCCGCGGAACAGGTGACGGAGAGAATACCGGGCCGATGGAAGACCCATTCCGCCGTCCCGCCCACCACGCCGGTGAAGCCCGGCAGGCCATCAACATCGTCGCAACGGTAATGCGCATTGACGATGGCGCGGAAGGAATCCGGCGCGGAAATCCCCGGCAACAGATCGGCGGCGACCGGCGCCGTCACCGCCAGGACCACGCGGTCTTCCGGCGCAACATCGATCTGCGCCTTGCCGAAATCGAGCCGCATGACGCGCTTGCTGTCGAAGGCGATGGCGCGCAGACGATGACCATAGAGGATCTCCCCGCCACGTTGCGTCAACAGTGCCAGGGCCGGATCGACCAGACTCTCGGAGAGACCGATGCGCGGCAGCACCGGATGCAGCGCCGCGCCGCCCTGGCCGAAGGTCTGTTCGAAGACCGACCAGAGAATCTGTGCCGAGGCATTGGCCGGCTCGGTATTGAGCACTGCCGCCGTCAACGGCCCCCAGAGCCGGCGATAGAGCACCGACGTCGCATCGAAGCACTCCGCGATCGTGGTCTGCGGCCCGGCGGCGCGCATCTTCAAGGCGGAGAGATAATCCGCCGCTTTGGAGCCAGCCACACGGCGATTCCTCAGGAAGATCCACCAGGGGAAGCGGCCATCGGTCGGCCGCACCGACCAGCGCTCGCCAGTTTCGAGATCGATGAAGGGAAAGACCGCGATATCCTGCGTTACCACCGTCGCCGCCGCACCGATCTCGGTCAGATAGGCCATGGCGGCGAGGTTCCCGGTGACGATCAGGTGATTGCCGTTATCCAGGCGGCAATCGAGATCGGCATCGTAATAGGAGCGGCAACGTCCACCGGCCTGTTGTGCCGCTTCATAGACCGTCACCCGATAGCCGGCGCGGCCGAGCCGCATGGCGGCGGCCAATCCGGCGAGCCCCGCGCCCACGACATGGGCACGGCCCCGATTTGTCGCTGTCGTCGTCATTCAGAGAAAACCATAACGCAAGGCGATCCAGACTTTCCGCCATTTGGGCACCGAGACCCGCTGCGCCGGATCGCGCCAATCGGCCTGGATCAACTTGTCGAGAATGGCGCGATACATTGCCCCCATGACGGCGGCCGGCCGCATCGCCGTCTTGTCGCATTGCGCCATCGCCGCATAGGCGCTGTCGAAATGCCCGCGCGCCATCGCCCCCACCTCGCGGCAGACCGGACGCAGATTGGCATGCGCCAAGACTTCACTCGGCACCGTTGAAGCGATGCCGTGACGCTGCAGGATCTCGCGCGGCAGATAGAGCCGCTCGCGGCGCGCATCCTCGACGATGTCGCGCAGGATATTGGTCAATTGCAAAGCGCGGCCGAGATGATACGCCACCACATCGGCCTTGGGCTCGGTGGTACCGAAGGCACGCACCGAAAGGCGGCCGACGGCGCTCGCCACCCGGTCGCAATAAAGATCGAGCTCGTCGAGGCTCGGCGCCTGAATCGCCACCGCATCCATTTCCATCCCCTCGATCACGGCGATGAAATCTTCCCGCCGGAGCTCGAAGAGCCGCACATAGGGCAGCAAGGCCTGCGCCACCATATGGCTCGGCTTGCCCTGATAAAGACGGTCGATCTCGTCCCGCCAGGCGGTAAGACCCGACTGGCGCTGCTGATCGGTCAGGCCGTCATCATCGGCGATGTCGTCCACCTCGCGACAGAAGGCGTAGATCGCATACATGGCGTTGCGGCGATCCGGCGCGAGCAGGCGCATGGCGCTGTAGAAGGACGTGCCGGCGGCTTTGACCTTCTCCGCGATCTCGGCAGTCAGAGCGCTGTCGATGTCAGCCGTCATCGCGCGCCCGCCGGTGCTGCCGGTGTCTTCGGCCCGCCGCCCAGCAGCGCCCAGCCGATCCCTTCCACGGCTGCCATGGCGATGGCCGGCTTCTTCAGCTTCACCCGCATCGCCAGCGGATCGCGGCGACGCAGCAGGCCGATCAGCTTGTCGGCCAAGCGCACGATAATGGCGCTTTCGCTGCGCATGCGGAAATCCCGCACCTCGCCCGGCAAACGTCGTGCCTCGCGCATCAGTTCCTCGGTTTCATCCAGCAGGCGATCGAGCACATGGCGCAAGGCCGAGCTGCTCATCGGCGCGGTCAGCGCGGAAACATCGATACCCTGCGCCGCCAGATGGTCCTGCGGCACATAGACCCGGTCCATCTCGCGGTAATCGACCGCGCAATCCTGCAGATGATTGATCACCTGCAGCGCGTTGCAGAGCGCATCCGAGGGCAGCAATGAGGCCGGTGATTCACCGTGCAGGGTGAGGAGATAGCGCCCGACCGGCGAGGCCGAATAACGACAGTAATGCATCAGATCCGCCCAGTCATCGTAACGCTGCTTGGTCGCATCGAGGCGGAAGGCAATCAGGAGATCGGTGCAATTGACAGTTGGCAAATTGGTTGCCTTCAGGCTTTCGCGCATCGCCGCCGCTTCCGGCACGTCCTGGCGCGAGGGATGCAGCAGCACCTCTTCCATCAGATCGAGGCGATGGACCTTTTCCTCGGGCGAGAGCGCCGGATTGTCGGCGATGTCGTCGCCCATCCGGGCCCAGCGGTAATAGGCATGGACATGCTTGCGCAGATCCGGGCGGATCAGCACCGAGCCCACCGGGAAATTCTCGGTGTTCTTGTTCTTGCCGGAAGGTGTCGCGATTTCCTGTGCCATGGCCGTCAACGATATCCCGTCACGCCGCGCGCTTTGCCTGCATGCGGCCCTTCCATTCGCCGCCACGCCCCATCCAGTGGCGCCGGGCGGAATCCACCGTTGCCAGCAGATAATAGATGGCGATCAGCGGCAGGAAGGGCGCCCAGAGAACCGAGCGGCGATAGTAATACAAGATCGGCAGATAGCTGAACGTGATCATGGCCCAGGCCATGACGCCGAGCCAGCGGATGCCGGGATCGCTGTCGATGGTGAGGAGCGGCGCCATCAGATAGGTGGCGATCATGCCGACGACGCAGCCGATCAGCAACAGGGCGGAATGATTGAGCTGGGTGAAGGCCGAACGGGCGATCAGCATCCAGATATCGCGCCAGGCCGGATAGCCGCGCAAACTGGTCACATTGTCGGCGAGGCCGAGCCAGATCGGTCCCTGCTTCTTCATGACGCGACCAAGCGCGCAATCGTCGATCAGCGCATCCTTGATCGCGGCGATGCCGCCGGCCGCCTTCAGCGCCTTGCGTTCGACCAGCATGCAGCCGCCGGCGGCCCCCGCCATCTTGCGATTGGGATCGTTGATCCAGGCGAAGGGATAGAGTTTCTCGAAGAAGAAGACATAGGCCGGGATCAGCGCCTTCTCGGCGAAGGTATCGGTGCGCAGCCGCGCCATCAGCGATACGAGCTTGTAGCGCCCCGCCTTGGCATCGCCGGCACAGGCCCGCGCCACCAGGTTGCGCAGGCTGTCGGGGGCATGATGGATGTCGGCATCGGTCAGCAGCACGAATTCGGCCTTGGGCAGGCGGCGGTCGAGCTCCGCCAGGCCCTGATGCACCGCCCACATCTTGCCGGTCCAGCCCTCACCCAGGCGCTTGCCGGAGATCACGGTCAGCCGGTCGTCGGCACCGATCGCAGCAGCCGCAGCCCGCGCTTCCGCCGCCGTGCCGTCGGTACTGTTGTCATCGACCAGGATCACCCGGAAAGTGCCGGGATAGTCCTGCTGCAGCAAGGCCGTGATCGCCTGCCCTACCACGCCCGCCTCGTTGCGGGCCGGCACCACGGCCGCGACTTCCGGCCAGTCTGCCGGAACGGCCTGGGGCGCCGGACGCGGCTGCTCCAGCCAGAACCGGCCGCGAAACAGCAGAAGATAGAGCCAGATGCCCACGGGCAGGCCGGCGAGGATGATCCAGATATCTCTCATGATCAAAGCTATAGCGGTCGGAAGCGCTCTACTCCACCCAAATCTAGCGTCCGTTTTCGCCACCCGCACCGGCAGCGGTTTCATAAGATTTGTTTAACCGTTTGTCCCCAGACTGGCGAGGCTAGAATTGCAACTGGGTTCCGCTTGTGCTGACGCAACACCCCCATTCCTGGCTGAAAACGGTATCGGCTCCCGCGTGGTCGGAAGCCGAATGCCGGATTCTGGCCGTGGTGGGGGAGACAGGATTGCAGCGGGAGCTGGACGCCTGCCTGACCGCCCGCCCCTATCGCGAAGTGCGGTTTGTCACGGAACTGACAGAAGCGATCCAGTTAGGCGCCGATGGCGGCCTGTGGGATCTGGTCCTGGTCGCCTGCGCGGACAACCTTGGCCCGGACGGCCTCGGCCTGGAAAGCTTACGCCGCCTGCGCCGGGAGAGCGGCCTTGCCCACACCACCATTATCGCCATTGTCGCCAGCCTCGATGACCTGCAGCCGGCCATCGCGGCGGGTGCTGACGACGCCCTGACCTTGCCGCTCCATCCGGCGCTCGATCTTCACATCACCCAAGCCCTGGAACAGCGTGGCCTGCGCCAGGCGGTCGATCACTATTGGATCGCGACGGCGCAGGAACAGGACCTCGATCTCTCGCATCTGATCTTCGACGCAGCGCCCAACGCGCTGCTGCTCCTGGATGCAAAGGGCGTGATTCTGACGGCCAATCCGGCCGCCGAACGCCTGCTGCAGAGCCAGACATCAATGCTGCTCGGCTCACCCATCGGTGCCTTCCTCGACGGCCTCGCTGCATCCCCGGATGACGAGCCGCGGATCGAGCGTTTGCTGTCGAGATTGGCCGAGCCCGACGCGCGGCCGGTCGAAACCCTGATGCACCGGATCAACGGCCAGGCACTGCCGGTAGAGGTCGCAGGCCGTGCGGTCAGCAGGTTGGGGAGCCCGGCTCTCGTTATCGCCCTGCACGACATCTCACATCGCACGCCGTCGCCGACAGCGGCCAACGGCACAGTGGAGACGGTGGCGCAGCAGGCGACCGCGATCCGGCTGCTCGCCCAGGTCAGCACCGAACTGCTCGCGCCGCTGGACGAGATCGTCGCCTGTGCCGATGTCATCCGCCGCGAAGCCCTGGGTCCGCTCGGCGTGCCGCTTTATCACAGCTATGCCGCCGATATTCAGCAAAGCAGCCAGGCCCTCCTCAAGCTGGTGGACCGTCTCGTCGAAATAACCAACAGTATGCGGCCCGCGACATAGAGCCGGACGGACATAGGTGGAATCGCTTCAACGCTTCCACTTGTGAGCTGAATCCGCCGCCATTCAATCACTGAGCACGACAAGCAAAAAGCCCCGCCGTTACCGGCGGGGCTTTCACATTCCACCGCAGAAGGATGTGGCTTACGCCACTTCCGCCGCACCGGAAGACTGATCCGGCAGCGCGGCCGGCTGCTGCTGGTTGCCCAGCAACTCGCGGTCGCGTTCCGCGGCGATCTGCTTGAAGCGCGCCATCACCGAACCGGTACCGGCCGGGATGAGGCGTCCGACGATCACGTTTTCCTTCAGACCGATCAGGCTGTCGACACGACCAGAAACCGCCGCCTCGGTGAGGACGCGGGTGGTTTCCTGGAACGAGGCCGCCGAGATGAAGCTGCGGGTCTGCAGAGACGCCTTGGTGATGCCCAGCAGCACCGGCTTGCCTTCGGCCGGCTTCTGGTCGCCCGCGAGCTTGCTGTTGGTTTGCAGCATCTCTTC
>CAYOQR010000039.1:0-53329 GCA_964406155.1 uncultured Rhodospirillaceae bacterium
CGCCTTCCTCATAGCCGACATAGCCCGGCGGCGCGCCGATCAGGCGGGCAACCGCATGCTTCTCCATGAATTCCGACATGTCGATGCGGACCATGGCGTGCTCGTCATCGAACAGGAAGCCGGCGAGAGCCTTGCTCAGCTCGGTCTTGCCGACACCGGTCGGGCCCAGCATCAGGAAAGAGCCGATCGGCCGGTTGGGATCCTGCAGGCCGGCACGGGCGCGCCGCACCGCATTGGAAACGGCAACCACCGCCTCGCGCTGGCCGATCACCCGCTGGCCCAGCACCTGTTCCATCTTCAACAGCTTGTCCCGTTCGCCGGTCAGCATCTTATCGACCGGAATGCCGGTCCAGCGCGACACCACGCCGGCGATATCCTCGTCACCGACGACCTCATTGAGCATGCGGTCCTCTTCGGCCTTTTCCGCCTGTTGCAGTTTCTTCGTCAGATCCGGAATGATCGAATAGGCAAGTTCACCCGCCCGGGCGAAGTTGCCGTTGCGCTGGGCCGCCTCCGCCTCGTTCCGCGCCTGATCGAGCTGTTCCTTGATCTTCTGCGCATCGGCGAGCTTCTGCTTCTCCGACTTCCATTTCTCCGTCAGGCTGCGCGACTGCGTCTCCAACCCTTCGATCTCTTCGACCAGATGGGCCAGCCGTTCCTTCGAGGCGGGATCGGTTTCCTTCTTCAGGGCCTCGCGCTCGATCTTCAACTGGATCAGGCGGCGATCGATCTCATCGATCTCCTCCGGCTTGGAATCGACCTCCATGCGCAGGCGGCTGGCCGCCTCATCCACCAGGTCGATCGCCTTGTCGGGCAGGAACCGATCCGTGATGTAGCGATTGGACAGCGTCGCCGCCGCGACGATCGCGCCATCTGTGATGCGCACGCCGTGATGCAGCTCGTATTTCTCCTTGAGGCCGCGCAGGATCGAGATGGTCTCCTGCACGCTCGGCTCGCTGACGAAAACCGGCTGGAAGCGTCGCGCCAGCGCCGCATCCTTTTCAATATGCTTACGGTATTCGTTCAGCGTCGTCGCACCGACACAATGCAGCTCGCCACGCGCCAGGGCGGGTTTCAGCATGTTGGAGGCGTCCATCGAGCCTTCCGCCGCGCCGGCACCGACCAGTGTGTGCAACTCGTCGATGAAGAGGATGACATCGCCGGCCGCCGCCGCGATCTCCTGCAGCACCGCCTTCAGGCGCTCCTCGAATTCGCCGCGGAACTTCGCCCCGGCAACCAGCGCGCCGAGATCGAGCGACATCAGCGACTTGTTCTTCAGGCTTTCCGGCACGTCGCCATGGACGATTCGCAAAGCCAGCCCTTCGACGATGGCGGTCTTGCCAACGCCGGGCTCGCCGATCAGCACCGGATTGTTCTTGGTCCGGCGCGACAGCACCTGGATGGTGCGGCGGATCTCCTCGTCACGGCCGATCACCGGATCGAGCTTGCCTTCCCGCGCCTGCGCCGTCAGGTCGCGCGCATATTTCTTGAGGGCGTCATAGCCCTCTTCGGCCGAGGCGCTTTGCGCCGTCCGCCCCTTGCGCAGATCGTTGATCGCCGTATTGAGCCCCTGGGCGGTCGCCCCGGCCTCTTTCAGCACCTTGCCCGACGGCGTGTCACTGGCCAGGGTCAAGGCGAGCAGCAGGCGCTCGACGGTGACATAGCCATCGCCCGCCTTGGTCGCCAATTCCTCCGCCTGGGCCAGGAGCCGCGCCAGTTCCGGCGCCATGTAAACTTGCCCGGCCCCGCTGCCCTCGACTTTCGGGAGCTTGCCGAGCTCGCGCTCGACGCCGGACAAGGCACGGCGCGGATCCGCGCCGGCGGCGCTCAGCAGATTGGCCGCCAGGCCTTCCTTGTCGTCGAGCAGAACTTTCAGGAGATGCTCCGGCGTCAGGCGCTGATGCCCGTCGCGCAGAGCCGCCGTTTGCGCAGCCTGCAGGAAGCCACGCGATCTTTCGGTGAACTTTTCCAAATCCATATGTCTCGCCCTCTCTCGGCTGCGTCCTTCACGAGGCCCGCCGCCTTGGATGCCTTACGGTAACTGAACTTATCTAATCCGGAGACTGCCGGCCGAAGCCCGGCCGGTACCCCTTGGAACCATATGGGAAAGAACTTTTAGGAAACAAGAGGCCGCCGACCCGGTGGATCGGCGGCCCTGAACGGCTCACCTCTGACGACCTGCCGATGGGCAGGTAGCGCGATGATTTACTGAGATTATTCGCCGGACTCCGACGGTGCGGCCGAGACCGGGCCTTCCGCCTCGCCCGCCGCTGCGCGAGGGGTGCGGCGATTGGTCGAGCCGCGCGGCCGGCCCCGACCGCGCTTCGGCGCAACGATCTCTTCCCCGGCCTCTCCGGCTTCCGCCGTCGCCGGCGCTTCGGCCAGCGGGGTCAGGGCAAGGCTCGGCTGCTCCTCGGGCGCAGCGGAAGATACCACCGGCTCCTGCGGCCGCGGAGCCGGCGCAGATACCGTCGGCAGCAGCTCGGCCGGATAATCCGGCTGGTCATCGCCGCTGACCGGCGCGACCGGCACCCGGGACGGCCGGCGCGGCGGTTGCTGCTGCGGCTGCTGCGGCTGGGCGGTCATATCGCCACCCGTCGCCTCCATCGCAGGACGCTCGCGGCGGTTATTCTCCCGGCCCTCGCCATCGCGATCCCGGTTGCCACCTTCACGGACATTGCCCTCACGCCCATTGCCCTCGCGACCGCCGCGATAGGCATTGAAGCGATTATTGCCTTCGGCCGGCGGTGCGTAATTTCCGTTCGGCCCCGGCGCCCCATTGGCCTCGGCCTCGAGCTGACCGTCGACCGGCAGGCCACCATTGGCCGGCGTCGCATAAAGGGCGGCCGAGAGGCCCTGGCTGACATTCTGCACATTCACATCGGCAACCGACAGCTCACGGCCGCCGACGCGCGGTCGCTGGCCTTCGTTCTGTGCCGAGATCATCCGATAATAATGTTCTGCATGCTGCAGATAATTCTCGGCGGCGACGCGGTCGCCGGCGACTCCGGCGTCGCGCGCCATCTGCAGATATTTCTCAAGAACCTGATGAGCGTTGCCACGAACGCGGATATCCGGACCATTGCTGTCGTAGGTCTGGTTAGGCTTGTTCATCCCCCCGCCATGCTGGCCCATCCCATGGGGCTTGCGCGGCCCACGGCCACGACCACGGCGGTTGTCGTTGCGTTGTTTCATTGCATTATCACTTTGTCGTTCCGCAAGATCAGGTATCGCAGAGATCCGGGGCGATGCGTGCATCAGGCGCTTTGAGAGCACCCTGGGCGCGCCCGAAGTCGCGCCGTGTTACGCAAATCGCCACTGATATGTCCGGAGGCTATCGTCGGGGGGCGCTGCCAGTAAAACCCTCTTGGCGGCGTCGCATCATGACCCAACAGCCGGAGCAGACCCTAAACCGTTCCCGCATGCTTTTCCAACAGTTTTTTTCTGCCGTGACATGCTCTGTCAGCTTGCCTGCAATGCTCTGATTCTTCTGGCCTTTAGCGAAACAGCAAGACACGTTCATGGCCTTGCAGATCGGCTGCGACCGCTTCTCTGCGCAGACCTGCGGCCGCCATGATTTCAGTGACCGCCGCCGCCTGGCCATAGCCGATTTCGAAAGCGATCAGGCTGTCCGGCTTCTTCACGCGAATGACGGTTTGCGCCAGCGCGCGATAGGCATCCAGACCATCGACGCCGCCATCCAGCGCAAGACGCGGATCGTGGCGTGCGACTTCCGGCGCCAAGTCCTCGATCTCCGCGCTGGGGATGTAAGGCGGGTTCGACAGAATCACATCGAACCGAGCGGAAAGTCCCTGATCCCAATCGCCCTGGCGAAAGCTTGCCCGTTTCGCCATGCCTAGCCGTTCGGCATTCGCGGTCGCCATGGCGACGGCGCCGGGATTGAGATCGATACCGAGGCCCTGCGCCATCGGCAATTCGCTGAGCAAAGCCAGCAACAGGCATCCGGTGCCGGTGCCAAAATCGATCAGCGAGAACGGTCTGCTGCGATAGTCCGCATCGATGGCCAGCGCATGCAGCACCCCATCGATCAGCGTCTCGCTGTCGGGGCGCGGATCGAGCGTGTCCCGGTTCACCTGGAAGTCGAGCGACCAGAATTCGCGGCGGCCGATGATATGCGAGAGCGGTTCCCGGTCAACGCGGCGCGACACGGCACGCTCGAATGCCACCACGGCCTCATCCGCCACAACACGTTCACCGAAGGCGATCTGCGTTGCCAGCGGAATCGCCGCCGCATGTTCGAGCAGCAACCGGGCTTCGCGCGCGGGGCCGTCGATACCGGCTTTCGCCAAACGGTCCGTCGCCAGACGCAACAAGCCGGCGATATCGCGGGTTGGCGTCATCGCGCTCACTCGACCTCGGCCAGGCGCTCCGCCTGATCATGGGCGATCAGCGCCTCGATGACTTCGTCGAGCGCTTCGCCCTCGATCACCCGGTCCAGCTTGTAGATGGTGAGATTGATACGGTGATCGGTACAGCGCCCCTGAGGAAAGTTATAGGTACGGATGCGCTCCGACCGGTCGCCGCTGCCGACCTGGGTCTTACGATTGGCCGCCCGTTCGGCATCCTTGCGGCTGCGCTCGAGATCGTAAAGCCTGGCCCGCAGCACTTTCAGCGCCTTGGCCTTGTTCTTATGCTGGGATTTCTCATCCTGCTGCTGCACGACGATGCCTGTCGGGATATGTGTGATGCGCACGGCACTGTCGGTGGTATTGACCGACTGGCCGCCGGGGCCGCTGGAGCGAAAGACGTCGATGCGGAGATCCTTCTCGTCGATCTGCACATCGACCTCTTCGGCTTCCGGCAGAACCGCGACGGTCGCCGCCGAGGTATGAATGCGCCCTGAGGCCTCGGTTTCCGGCACGCGCTGCACGCGATGCACACCGGATTCGAATTTCAGCCGGGCAAAGACATTGCGCCCGGTGATCGAGGCCGTGGCTTCCTTATAGCCGCCGAGACCGGTTTCGTTGACATCCATCACCTCGAAACGCCAGCCATGCAAGGCGGCATAGCGCGCATACATGCGGAAGAGGACGGAAGCAAACAAGGCTGCCTCCTCGCCGCCGGTCCCGGCACGCACTTCCAGGATGGCGTTGCGGGCATCGGCCTCGTCGCGCGGCAGCAGCAAGACCTTGACCTGCTGTTCAAGGGCGGGCAGGCGCTCACGCAGATCGATCAGCTCCTGCTGCGCCAGATTTTTCATCTCCGGATCGCCGCTTGCGTCATTGGCCATGACCTCCAGGTCGGCGACTTCCCGTTCGGCTCCCTGCAATTCACGGATCGCCTCGACCACCGGTGTCAGATCGGCATATTCCTTTGACTGCTTGGCAAAGTCTTGCGGTTCGTTGTTGCCCGGACTGGCCATCAGCGCAGCCAGTTCGTCATGCCGCTTCACAATACGACTGAGCATGTCGTTGAGACTCACGTTACTTCTCGTCCTCTCGCAAATCGAATAACCGCCGGATCAAGGCTTCCATCGCCGGGTCGCCGGCCTGTTGTTTCAAGGCGGTGATCGGCTGATGCAGCAGGCGGTTGATCAGGCGCCGGGTTGCCTCCTCGGCATCGAGCGCCCCGCCTTGCGCCAACACATCGACCCGATGGCTCTCGAAGGCCCGCCGCAATTCGGCGATCAGCGGCGCGGCCTGCAGCGATTGGCGCTGAGTCTCGAACCCGGCCAAGGCCTCGTCGATGATCGCCCAGGCCGCCGATGCCGCGTCCTGGCGCTGCTGCATCCCGGCCATCGCCAGACGTTCGAGATCGTCGAGGCCGTAGAGAAAGGCGTCATAGATCTCATTCACCGCCGGATCGATATCGCCCGGCACGGCCGCATCGATCAGCAGCATGGGGCGCCGGCGCCGCGCCTTCAGTGCCACCTTGATCATGGCCGGATCGATCATCACCCGCGCAGCATCCTGCGCGGTGATCACCAGATCGCCGCCGGTCAGCGCCTGATCGACCTCGGCCATCGGGCGCCAATGGCCGCGCTGCCGCTCCGCCCAGGCGCGGGCGCGACGTTCATTATGATGCAGAATGGTCCAGCGCGTGAGCCCTGCGGCCCTGAGATGCTCGACCATCAATTCGCCCATGTCGCCATCGCCGATCAGCAGACCGTTGATCGCATCGAGCGTGCCATGCATCTGGCGGGCAACCGCGACGACACACGCAGCCATGGAAACCGATTGCGCCGCGATGGCGGTCTCGCTGCGCACCCGTTTCGCCGCCTGCACGGCAGCTTCCAGGACGCGATCGAGATCCGGTCCGACGAGTCCCGCCTTGCCGGCCAGTTGATGCGCAGCCTTCACCTGGCCCAGCACCTGCGGCTCGCCGATCACTTCGCTTTCCAGCGAGGCAGCGACGGCGAAGGCATAGCGCAAGGCTTCCGCCGACCGCAGATGATGCAGGCGCGGCACCAGATCGGCTTCCGTCAGATCAGCGGCTTCCGCCAGCAGGCCGGCGATCCGTGTCTCGATGCGGCCGATATCCTGATCGAGGACGCTGCACCAGATTTCGCAGCGATCGCAGGTCACCACCGCCATGGCCTGATCGAGCCCGCTGTCGCGGCAGCGCAGCAGCAGACGAAACACATCTGTCTCGTCTCCCTGAAGGCGGTCGCGCAACAGATCGGGCGCCGTCTTGTGATTGACGCCGACGATCAGAAATGTGCGCTCGCCTACCCCATGTCGGCCTGCTTCGTCTCTAGCCTGCTATCTCAGCGATAGGGTTCCAGGGCGGTGGGCAGCATGTCGAGCGCGATTTCGCGCTGCTCGCCGCTATCGAGATCGCGCACTGCCGCAACGCCCTTCTGCAATTCATCCTCGCCGAGGATGAGGGCCGCCCGGGCCTGCAGCTTGTTGGCGCGCTTCAGGCGCTTGCCCATATTGCCGGAATAGCCGAGATCGACCGCGTAATTGAGGCGACGCAGCTTTTCTGCCAGCTCCAAGGCGGGGCGCTGGGCGGCATCGCCGGCCGGCACGATGGCGATCGGGCGGCGGGCGGCGGGAACATCCCGCAACACCAGGCCGCAGCGTTCGATGCCGCTGGCCCAGCCGACACCGGCCGTTTCCGGACCGCCCATCTGACCGATCAGCCCGTCATAGCGGCCGCCGGCCAGCACCGTCTTCTGGGCGCCGAGTTCGTCGCAGGTGATCTCGAAGCAGGTATGGCAGTAGTAATCCAACCCGCGCACCAGGCGTGGATTGAGGGTGAAGGCGATGCCGATCGCCGTCAGCCCCTCCTGCACCGAGGCGAAGAAATCGCGGCTGGCATCGTTCAGATAGTCGCTATAGACCGGTGCCTCGGCAACGATGCGCTGATCGCCCTCATCCTTGGAATCGAGAATGCGCAGCGGATTGCGCTCCAACCGCTCCTGGCTGTCCTTGCTGAGGCGGTCGCGATGGCCGGAGAAATACTCGACCAGCACGCGGCGATAGGCCTGCCGGCTTTCATTGTCGCCAAGCGTATTGAGCTCCAGCACGCAACGATCCCAGGCGCCGAGACGGCGCAGGAATTCGGTGCCGGTCGCGATCACCTCGATATCGGCCTGCGGTTCCTTGACGCCGAGCAGCTCGACACCGGTCTGGTGGAACTGGCGGAGCCGGCCCTTCTGCGGCCGCTCATAGCGGAACATCGGACCGGCATAGAAGAATTTCAGCGGCAGATGCTGCGACAACCCGCCGGAGATGAAAGCCCGGGCGACGCCCGCCGTCCCTTCCGGCCGCAGGGTGATGGTCTCACCACCGCGATCGGTGAAGGTATACATCTCCTTGGTGACGATATCCGAGGTGTCGCCAAGCGTCCGCTTGAAGACATCGGCGAATTCGAAGATCGGCGTCGCGACTTCCTGGAAACCGTAGCATTCGGCCGCGAGACGAGCCGTCTCGGCGACTTGACGGTAGCGGCGCATCTCATCGGGCAATAGGTCGTGCGTGCCGCGGACCGGCTGCAAATCTGACACGGGGGTACCTCTGGTGACTGATGGGTCTATTCGGCGGCGGTCGCCGTCGCCTTGGCCTTCTCGGCCTCGGCCTTGGCGGCTGCGTCGGCGGCATCGATTTCCACCGCCCGCTTCTCGATCATCTGCGCCAAGTGATCGACGATGTCCTCGTCCTTGATGCGATGATGCTGCTCGCCGTTCATATAGACCATATGGGTGTTGTTGCCGCCGCCGGTCAGACCGATCATGGTCTCGCGGGCTTCGCCCGGTCCGTTGACGACACAGCCGATGACGCTGACCGTCATCGGGGTAGTGATATGGGAGACGCGCTTCTCCAGCGCCTCGACGGTCTTGATGACGTCGAAATTCTGCCGCGCGCAGGACGGGCAGGAGATCAGATTGACGCCGCGATGCCGCAGGTTGAGCGACTTCAGCATCTCGAAGCCGACCTTGACCTCTTCCGCCGGCTCGGCGGAAAGCGAGACGCGGACCGTGTCGCCGATACCCGACCACAGCAGCATGCCGAGGCCGATCGAGGACTTCACCGTGCCGGTGCGCAACCCGCCGGCTTCGGTGATGCCGATATGCAGCGGATAATCGCAGGCTTCCGCCAGCCCCTGATAGGCGGCGACGGCGAGGAAGATGTCCGAGGCCTTCACGCTGATCTTGAATTCGCGGAAGTCATGATCTTCCAGGATCTTCGCATGGGTAAGAGCGGATTCGACCAGCGCCTCCGGGCAGGGCTCGCCATAGCGTTCCAGCAATTCGCGCTCCAGGCTGCCGGCATTGACGCCGATGCGCATGGAGCAGCCATGGTCCTTGGCCGCCTTGACGACTTCACGGACCCGGTCGGAGCTGCCGATATTGCCCGGATTGATGCGCAGGCAGGCGGCACCCGCTTCCGCCGCCTCAATGCCGCGCTTGTAATGGAAATGGATGTCGGCGACGACCGGCACCTTCACCTGCTTGACGATCTCCTTCAGCGCCTTGGTCGAGTCCTCGTCCGGACAGGAGACCCGAACGATGTCGACGCCGGCGGCCTCCGCCGAGCGGATCTGCTCGACCGTCGCCTGGATGTCCGTGGTCAGGGTATTGGTCATGGTCTGCACCGAGATCGGCGCATCGCCTCCCACCAGCACGGATCCGACGCGGATCTGGCGGCTCTTGCGGCGCATAATGTCTCGATAGGCACGAACACTCATGTCGGGGTCTTTCCGTGGCAGTGGGCGCAGCCGTCCCGGCCGCTTAGCGTCTCAGCAGGCGCGCGGTCCGGTACAACCGGATATCTCAGTCAAAGATGCGCTGCGGCAGGCAAAAGATCAAGCCTCAACCCGGCAGGTCAAGCAATTGTAAAATCTGGCAAAATTCTGACCGACCGATAGCCGGCGAGGTCAATCGCCGGTATTGGCGCCGCCGGCGTTGGGCGGCGGAACGGGGGACGGCGTCTTCAGGAAGGCGGCACCGCTCGCCAGCTTCTCCGGATCGAGCGCGATATTACGCCGGACCAGGCCGACCGAACCCAGGCTTTGCAGCGGCTTACCGTCCAGCACCATCTCGATGCCGCCGGCATTGCCGGTGCTCATGATCAGCCCCTTTTCATCCGGGACCGCATAGGTTTCCCCCGCCCGCAGGACCTTGGAGAGGATCGGTTTCCCATCCTTATCCATGATCTGGACCCAGCTTTCCAGCTTGGCACGGATGCTGATCCGGGTGGTGGTGGCCGCCGCCGCCGCCGCGACTTCGGGCGCCGCCTCGCTGCCCTCGGCCTGAGCCGAGGCGGTCGCTGCCGGCGCGGGCGGCGTCAGGGTCGCGGCTCCCGGCTGCGTTGCCGGGGCCGTCTGGGTCGCCGTGTTCGTCGTCGGCACCATCGTGGAAGACGTCGTACCCGCCGGTTGAGTAGCGGTGGAGCCGGTATTGGATGATGCGGGCGCCGGTGTCGTGGTAGCCGCCTGCGTCTCACCGGCCGGCGCCTGGGTAACCGGTGCCTGGCCGGCCTCTTGCCCTGCC
Organism: uncultured Rhodospirillaceae bacterium; assembly: GCA_964406155.1. GTDB lineage: Bacteria > Pseudomonadota > Alphaproteobacteria > Dongiales > Dongiaceae > Dongia_B. The sequence goes on from CAYOQR010000039.1 coordinate 9,959, forward strand.
GCTGGTCCCGCTTGGGTCATTGCGGGCGCAGCGCCATCGGTGGCCATGGCGCCGGCACCATTGGCCGGCGTGCTTTGCGGTGCCGGTGCACTGCTTTCGCCGGTCGTAGCCGGTACGGCAGCGGTTTCGCTGCCGCCTTCGGTCGTGGACTTGGCTGATGGCGGTTCGGCAGGCTTGCCGTTTTCCTCGGTCTTGCTGGCCGTGCCGCTGCCCTTCTTCAGATATTCAGGCACGGCTTCGATCAGACCGGCGCCGGTCGGCGTGTTGTTGAGATAATACCAGGCGCCATAGGCGGCACCCGCGAGCAGGACGCAGGCCAGCAGCAGTTTGCCGCCGGGGAAATGGCTTTCCCGGTCCTCCATGCGCCAGGTGACGGGTTCGCTGCGGCCACGCTGGGCCAGTTCGTCGCGGTAACTGGCGACGACCCTGTTGCCGTCGAAGCCGAGGAAGTCCGCATAGGTGCGCACGAAACCGACGGCGTAAGCGGTACCGGGCAGGTCCTGCAACCGGCCGTCCTCGATCGCCACGATATAGATGGGTCGGATTCTCAGTTGCCGGGCGACGGTATCCACATCCTGGCCCAGCTCCTCGCGCCGCTGACGCAGCAAAGCACCCACACCCAAACCTGCGTTCTGAACCATGCGTTCCACCGGCTGCGCCGGATCTTCCCTAAAACTGAAACAAGCCCCGGCCTAGATCGACCGATACGCCGTGATCGTCGGTCATCGGGGAATGGAAATCCCCGAAAACCGTGACGAATCGGGGCTGGCGCGATCAATCATCGGTTGGTCGCTGGTTATATCGGGGCCGGCCCAAGGTGGCAATGCATATCGGTCGCGGCGATCAGCCGGGGAGGCCATATCACCCCGCCCCGACAGTCCCAATCGAGCTTTGCGTGATGCGGATCTCAGATCGGGATCGCGTGATCGCGGGCGAAGGCCTGCAGCGCACCGCGGACCGCCGCACCGGGCATGCCCGTCAGCCGCGACCAGTAATCCTGCAATTGTCGCAAATGCAGGTTGCGGACCATCGCCCGCACCGGGCCGATCGCCGTCGGCGTCATCGAGAGCTGGCGATAGCCGAGACAGAGCAGCGCCATGGCGCCGACCGGATCGCCCGCCATCTCGCCGCACAGGCTGATCGCCGTGCCGAAGCGCGCGCCGGCCTCCACCACCTGGCCCAGCAGCCGGATCATGGCCGGCGACAGGAGGTCGTAGCGGTCGTTCACGCTGGGCGTACCGCGATCCGCCGCATAGATGAATTGCTTCAGATCGTTGCTGCCGACCGAGACGAAATCGGTACGGCGCAGCAGATCCTCGAGCTGCCACAGCAGCGCCGGCACCTCGATCATCGCCCCGACCAGCAGGGCCTTGGGCAGGACGAGGCCGCGGTCGCGGCCGCGCTGCATTTCCATGTCCAGCAGGGCGCGGCAGGCGTCGTATTCCGAAACCTCCGTCACCATCGGGAACATGACGCGCAATTCGCGGCCATTGGCCGCCAGCAGCAGCGCCCGCAGTTGCTGGCGCAGGATCGCCGGCCGGTCGAGCGCGATGCGGATCGCGCGCCAGCCCATGGCGGGGTTTTCCTCTTCCGCCCGCTGCCAGTAGGGCAGCACCTTGTCGCTGCCGATATCCAGGGTGCGGAACACCACCGGCTTGCCCTCGGCGGCATCCAGCGCCTTGCGGTAGATCTCCGCCTGGCGCTGGGTGTCGGGAAATTCATGCGCCACCATGAAGGGGATTTCGGTGCGATAGAGCCCGACACCGGCGGCGCCCGTGGTGGCCAGTTGCGGCACGTCGATCAGCAGCCCGGCATTGATGTTCAGCGTGACCTCGACGCCGTCCCGGGTCACCGCCGGCAGATCCTTCACCGCCGCATAGGCTTCCTGGCGCAAGGCGCGCTGGCGCAGGCTGTTGGCGAAGACCTGCTGGATGTCTTCCGGCGGCCGCACGAAAAGCTGGCCGTGATCCCCTTCCAGCGCCAGGGCGTCACCCTCGCTGACCCGGCCCAGCAGGCCGGCGCAGCGGCCGAGGACAGGAATATCCAGCGCTCGCGCGACGATCGCCACATGCGAGGCGGCAGCACCTTCTTCCAGCACCAGGCCGCGCAGCTTCTGCCGGTCGTAATCCAGCAGTTCGGCCGGCCCCATGTTGCGGGCGATGATGATGGCGTCGTCGGGCAGGCTCCGCACCGCGTCATCATTCTCGCCGCCGATCAGATGCTTGAGCAGGCGGTTGGCGAGATCGTCGAGATCGCTGAGCCGTTCCCGCAAATAAGGATCGCTCACATCGCGCATGCGGGCGCGCGTATCGTTCTGTACCTTCTGCACCGCCGCCTCGGCGGTAAGGCCGGTACGAATGGCCTCGACCTGGCGGTTGATCCAGCCCTTGTCTTCCGCAAACATGCGGTAGGTTTCCAGGACGTCGCGATGCTCGCCGCCCGCCGCCAGATCACTGGCGGCCAGCATCTCGTCGATCGCGAGGCGCATCTTCGTCACCGCCTCATGCAGGCGGCCGACCTCATGATCCGCATCTTCCGCCACCAGTTGCTGCAGGCGCAGCTCCGGCGAATGCAGGACCGCGATGCCAAGGGCAAGGCCCGGGCTCAGCACCAATCCTTCGAGCCGCAGGGGCAAAAGGGCATTGCCGTCACCCGGCTGCAATTCCTCCGGGCTGATCAGTTCGCCGCTGGCCACCAGCTCGGCCAGGACCATGGAGACGGTTTCCAGCGTCTCGATCTCTTCGTCGACATATTGCCGCCGGCTCTTGTTCTGGATGACCAGAACGCCGAGCACGCGGCCGCCGCGCAGGATCGGCACGCCCATCAGGGACTGATAGACTTCTTCGCCGGTTTCCGGACGATAGGCGAAAAGCGGATGATGTTGGGCATCGGCCAGGGCCAGGGGCCGCGCATGGCTGGCGATGTCGCCGACCAGGCCCTCGCCGACCCGCAGACGGGTCTTGTGGACGGCTTCCTGCTTCAGCCCTTCGGTGGCGAACAGCTCCAGCACCTCGCCGGCGCGCATGACATAGGTCGAGCAGACCTCGGCCACCATATCGGCCGCGATCAGCTTCACCACCTGATTGAGCCGCTGCTGTGCCGTCCCGCCGCGCGCCATGACATTGCGCAAGCGTTTCAGCAGCATGCGCGCGCCAGATTGCCCGAGCTGCTGGTTCATCAGGACCGCGACGAGGCCTGTCGGCCGATCAGCGCCTGCAGCGCCTCATCGATCAGCTCGTCGAGAATCTCCTGTGTCGGCTGCTCGCGCGTGACCATGCCGACGCTCTGGCCCGCCATCAGCGAGCCGCCTTCCACATCGCCGTCGATCACCGCGCGCCGGAGGGCGCCGGCCCAGAAATGCTCGATCTCAAGCTGCGCCGCCTTCTGGTCGAGCTCGCCGCGATTGAAGCGGTCGATCACGTCGCGCTGCATTTCCATGAAGCGCTTGGTGCCGTCATTGGTCAGCGCCCGAACGGGAATGACGGGGAAGCGTGGATCGAGCTGCACCGAGGGCGTCGCATCGCGCGCCGCCGCCCGGATGAAGGACTGTTTGAACTTCGGGTGTGCGATGGATTCGGTCGCACAGACGAACCGGGTGCCGAGCTGCACACCGGCCGCCCCCATGTCGAGATAGCCCAGCATCGCCTGGCCGCGGCCGATGCCGCCGGCCACGAAAACCGGCACCTCGCGGATGACCGGCAGGATCTCCTGCGCCAGCACGCTGGTGGAAACCGGACCGATATGGCCGCCGGCCTCCATGCCTTCCACCACGATGGCATCGGCGCCGGCGCGGACCAGCTTCTTGGCGATCACCACGGCCGGCGCGAAGCAGAGCACCTTGGCTCCGCCTTCCTTCAGCCGGGTGATGGCCGTCGCCGGCGGCAGGCCGCCGGCCAGCACCACATGGCCGACCTTGCGGTCGAGGCAGACATCGACCAGTTCCAGAAGACGCGGATGCAGGGTGATCAAATTGACGCCGAACGGCGCCTTGGTCAACGCGCGGGTCGCATCGATCTCGGCCGCCAGCAGCTCGGGCGTCATCGAACCCGAGGCAATGACGCCGAAACCGCCGGCATTGGAAATCGCCGCCACCAGATGACGCTCGGAGACCCAGGTCATCGCCCCGCCCATGATGGCGTAGCGGCAGCCCAGGAAAGCCGTACCGCGCTGCCACAGCCGCTCGAGCTCGCCCAGCGCCGCGCGACGCTGGCCGGCTTGGGGCTGCTGCCCTGCCTGGGACTGCTTGTCGTCTGAGGCTTCCTGAAGGCGATCCATGAAATCCGGCCGTTTTCCAGTCGCTATGCGTCGCTCAGTTCTTGCGGCCGCGCCGCCGCTCAGGCCGCGTCCAGACCGTAAGCCGTATGCAGGCTGCGCACCGCCAGTTCAGTATATTCCTCGGCGACCAGCACGCTGATCTTGATTTCCGAGGTCGAGATCACCTGGATGTTGATGCCCTTCTCGGCCAGCGCCTTGAACATGCGCTGGGCGATACCGGCATGGCTGCGCATGCCCATGCCGATGACCGAGACCTTGACCACGTTGGAATCGGCGATCAGGCCGGCATATTGCAGCTCGCTCTTATTCGCCTCGATGACCTGCTTCGCCCGCTCGAAATCGCCCTTCGACACGGTGAAGGTCATATCGGTGGCGTCGCCGCCCTCCGACACGTTCTGCACGATCATGTCGACGTTGATATTGGCATCGGCCAGCGGCCCGAAGATGGCAGCCGCCACGCCCGGCCGGTCCGGCACACGCAACAGCGTAATCTTCGCCTCGTCCCGGCTATAGGCGATGCCGCTCACCAATTCCTGTTCCATAATCTCGTCCTCATCCACCACCATCGTGCCCGGCTTGTCCTCGAAGCTCGAGAGAACCTGCAACCGGACGCGATGCTTCATCGCCATTTCCACCGAGCGGATCTGCAGCACCTTGGCGCCGAGCGACGCCATTTCCAGCATTTCCTCATAGGTGATCTTATCAAGCTTGCGCGCCTTGGCCACGATCCTGGGATCGGTGGTATAGACGCCGTCCACATCGGTGAAGATATCGCAGCGATCCGCCTTCAAGGCCGCCGCCAGCGCCACCGCCGAGGTATCCGAGCCGCCACGGCCGAGGGTCGTCACGCGGTTGTCGGAGCCGAGCCCCTGGAAGCCGGCGACCACGGCCACCTGGCCCTGGGCCAGCCGCGCCTCGAGATCGGCGGTCTGGATCTGGGTGATGCGCGCCTTGCCATGGGCATCGTCGGTCAGCAGGGGGATCTGCCAGCCGAGCCAGGACCGGGCATTGACCCCGACCTCCTGGAGGGCGATCGCCATCAGGCCGCAGGTCACCTGCTCGCCCGAGGCGACCACGGTGTCGTATTCGCGGGCGTCGTGCATCGGCGACAGCTCGGTGCACCAGGCGACGAGCTGGTTGGTCTGGCCCGACATGGCGGATACAACCACGGCAACTTCATGGCCGGCGTCAACTTCGCGTTTTACGCGCTGCGCCACGGCCTTGATACGCTCGACCGTGCCGACCGAGGTGCCGCCGAATTTCAACACCAGGCGGGTTTTCTTGCCGGAACCGGCATTAAAAGAATCAGTCATTTGAGGCGCATTCATGGTAGGCAGCAGTCCTTAACCGACGCGTGTCGCGGCAACCACAAAGACGTTGAGTTGCGGGCGGCGGGTATCCATACTCATTTGCGCCGGTCGAAGCAAGATCGGCGCCGGGTTTTCCGCGTTTTCCTCACAGTTTTGCAGCAGCTTATGACCGCCAGTTCAACCTCGCTTACGCCCCCGAGCCCCGTTAAGCTGAATACAGCCCTGCCGGAGGTTCCCGAGATGGAAAACGACACCCCGCGCGGTACTACCGTGGATCTGGAGGAAGTGGCGAAATTCACCGCCATGGCAGAAGCCTGGTGGGACCCGGCCGGCAGCTTCCGGCCGTTGCACCGCCTCAACCCGGTCCGGGTGAGCTATATCCGCGACATGGCCCTGCGGCATTTCGCCGGCCGGCCGGGGATCGGCGCCGAGGAAGACCGGCCGCTGGCCGGGCTCAGTATCCTCGATATCGGCTGTGGCGGCGGCCTGCTGGCGGAACCCCTGGCACGGCTGGGGGGCACCGTCACCGGCATCGATGCCTCCGAGCGCAATATCACCATCGCCCGAACCCATGCGGCGAAGAGCGGACTGAAAGTGACCTATCTGCCCTGCGCCGCCGAGGATCTGGCGGATGGCCGGGGCAATCCCCTGTTCGATATCGTGACGGCCATGGAGGTGATCGAGCATGTCACCGACCCGGATGTCTTCATCGCTACGGCGGCGCGGCTCTTGAAGCCCGACGGCCTGATGTTCGTCGCGACCCTCAACCGGACGCTGAAATCCTACGCGCTGGCCATCGTCGGCGCCGAATATGTCCTGCGCTGGCTGCCCCGCGGCACCCATGACTGGAAGAAGTTTCTGCGGCCCTCGGAGATCGCCCGCCCGCTGCGCGGGGCCGGCCTCAGCATCCGCGATCTCTCGGGCATCAGCTATCACCCGATCAGCGACCGCTGGGCCCGGGACCGCGACACCGATGTCAATTACATGCTGTGCGCCAGCCGCTGAACGCGGCTGGCAGAAGATGGATCGCTAAGGGGAAAGCTTAGTGATTGCCGTGCACCGGGTGCAGAGACACCAGGCGCACGGAAACATCAGGCATCGGAACGCGGCAACCATGGAATCCGGGTCACGTCGATCCCTTCCTCCGTCAGTTCCTGGAAATCGTCGTCGCTGGCCTCGCCATAAATGCCGCGCGGATCGCTCTCGCCGTAATGGATCTTGCGCGCCTCGTTGGCGAAGGCATCGCCGACATAGTCGCAATTTTCCTCGACCTTGGTCCGCATTTCCTGCAACTGCTCGCGCAGGGCAGCGGCGGCCACTGCCATCTTCCGCTCGTCGTCGCGCGCCTTCTCCTGATTGCCGATGCGCGGCGCCATCAGCGCCTTGGTGACCGACTTATTGCCGCAAACCGGGCATTCGACGGTCTTGCGCGCCAGTTGCCGGTCGCAGGTCTGCCCGTCCTTGAACCAGGTTTCGAACTCGTGATCTTTCTTGCACTTCAACTGATAGAGAATCATCGCCAACGACGCTTTCCAAATCCGGCTGTCCCGTCGCCCGCCATCTCCCCGTAGAGACGGCCCCCCGTGCCGGGATCAGCCAAATCATACTTGTCCCTTTTCGTTAACAGATGTGCAATATCGACGTTAACTGCAAGAGCTGCGTAGCTGTCATGCCACGATAGCTGTGGCCGGAAAGTAACAAAGATGGCGGCATCCGAGCCGAATTCCCTTCCCTGCCCCGGTCATCAGGACGCCACTCATCGGGCCGGCCAGCCAAGCGCCTGGGTGACACGCTTCGCCAGCGCCGTGCCGCAGGCCGGCCCGGTTCTCGATCTGGCCGCCGGTTCCGGGCGACACAGCAGATATTTCAAGGGATTAGGCTATGAGGTCGTGGCCCTGGACCGGGACGTGACGGGTCTCGCCGATCTTGTGGCCACACCCGGTATCGAGGTGATGGCGGCGGATCTGGAGGACGGATCGCCCTGGTCACTGGAAGAGTGGCCGCTGGGGCAGCGCCAGTTTGCCGGCATTGTCGTCACGAATTACCTGCACCGGCCGCTTTTGCCCTTCCTCGCCGCAGCCCTGCAGCCCGGCGGCGTGCTGATCTATGAGACCTTCGCCTTGGGTAATGAGCGTTTCGGGCGTCCCAGCAATCCGGCCTTTCTGCTGCGGCCCGGCGAATTGCGCGATTTCGCGGAAACCCACGGACTGACGATCCTGGGATACAACCATGGCGAGGTGCGCGAGCCCCGGCCGGCGGTCATCCAGCATCTGGCGGCGCAACGGCCGCCAGCCTGAAATCAGCCAGCCCAGACTTAAATCAGCCCAGGCTTAACCGGCAACGGCGCGGGAAACAGTCGCTTGGGGAACGGGCGGCGTGAAACTCCGATCATGCCGCAAGGCCGGCACCATGGCGCGCGCCGCCTGTACCTTGGCGGTGTCGATCTCGGCCACGATGATGCCGGGCTCGGTCCCGGCATCGGCCAGGATCTCGCCCCAGGGTGCGACGATCAGGGAATGGCCATAGGTCTTGCGGCCTTCCGCATGGGTGCCGCATTGCGCCGGCGCGAAAACGAAACAGCCGGTCTCGATCGCCCGTGCCCGCAGCAGGACATGCCAATGGGCCTCGCCCGTCGGCACGGTGAAGGCCGCCGGCACGGTCAGAAAAATCGCCCCCGCTTGCGCCAAGGCTCGGTGCAGATAGGCAAAGCGCAAATCATAGCAGATCGTCAGGCCGAGCCCGCCCCAGGGTGTTTCAGCCACCACCGCCGATTGGCCAGCCTGCATGGTGGCGGATTCGCGGTAGGTTTCACCATTGGGCAGATCGACATCGAACATGTGGATCTTGTCGTAGCGCGCCTGCACGCGCCCGTCCGGGCCGAACAGGAAGCTGCGATTGGCAAGCTTGGCGCCGCCTGTCTTCTCGCCCTCCAGCTTAATTGCCATGGAGCCGATCAGCAGCCAGACGCCCAGCTCCTTGGCGAGCGCCGCGAAGAACGGCACGCCGGGATGGCTGGCCTCGGGCAATCCCTTCTCAACTGCCGACGCCTTGTTGGGCTCGATGATCGAGGTGTTTTCCGGCGTCATGATCAACTGGGCGCCGGCAGCGGCGGCCTTGCGGATCAGTGTCGCCGCCTGTTCCAGATTGGGGCCGATCTCGCGGCCGGCGGTCATCTGCACGCAGGCGGCTTTGAAGGTAGTCGGATGACCGGACATCACGCGCTGAGCTCGCCCGCGCCAATATCGGAATTGGCCAGCATCGGGGCCAACTGCCCCTTGCTGTCGAGGGCATAGAGATCGTCGCACCCGCCGACATGGTGGCCATTGATGAAGATCTGCGGCACCGAGGTCCGGCCGCCGGCCCGCTCGCGCATCTCCGCGCGCAGCTTGCCGTCGGTCATCACATCGATCTCGGTATAAGCGACGCCCTTCGCATCCAGCAGCTTCTTCGCCCGGTAGCAATAGGGGCAGAGCATCGTCGTATAAATCTCAACCTTGGCCATGATGGTGTCAGCGACTCCATGAAATCTTGATGACCGAAACTTTAATGACCTTACTCTAACATTTGGCAGTTAACGCAATCTTGGCAAGGGAAAGCTCCTTGCAGCCGTCGCAAGGCTGCCTTGTCACGCGTTCCGCGTATCCTTTTCCGTCATATGTCCGGCAAATCCAGGACACGAGGCCTGATCACTTGGGCCAAAGCGAGAACATCCACGGATCGGGCGCCCGCCGCCAGCAGCACCTTGCTGCATCCCTCGATGGTTGCGCCGGAGGTGATCACATCATCCACCAGCAGGATCCGTTTGTCCTGGATCAGGTCCCGCCGGTTGCCAGATACCGCAAATGCACCTTGTACATTGCGCCGGCGGGCGGCACGGCTGAGATGGCCCTGTTTCTGCGTCGCCCGGCGGCGCTGCAGGAGATCCGGCATCACCGGCAGCGACGCGGTATGGCCGAGAGCCTGGGCCAGAAGAGCCGCCTGGTTGTAGCGCCGGAACAGCAGCCGTCGCCAATGCAGCGGCACCGGCGCGATCAGATCGGTTTCAGCCAGCAACTCCACCCCGCTGCGCGCCATCCAGCGGGCGAAAGGCGGCGCAAGATCGGTCCGGTCGGCATGCTTGAAGGCGAGGATCAGGCCGCGGCTGCCATCGTCATAGGCCAGCACCGCCCGGGCCCGGCCGTAACGCGGTGGCTGCGTGGTGCAGGCGGCACACAATGCTTCCGCGCCCTGGTCATAATCGAAGGGATAGCCGCAGCGGGCACAGCAAGGCGGCGCCAGGAAACGGAGCTGCGGCCAGCAGGTGGGACACAGGCTACCCAGGGCATCGACCGGATCGCCGCATTTCAGACAGCGCGGCGGCAGCACGGCATCGACCAGACGATTAGCTGCGAGAGGAAATATCTTAACTATCTCTGGCAACAACACTATTGAAGGCCCAACCAATAACTATCTTAACTGTAGCTCATGATGATCTTTGCCCTTAAGAAACTTAGGCGGAACGTCTTCCAAGGTTTCGCGAACTTCCCTAAATAAAGTGACGTGAGCGGCGTCTCCTGTCAGCTGCTGCCAAGCCAGAGGATAGCACTGCCGGATAATGAAAAGTGAAAACGAGATCGGGTTCATAATTTTAGTAACACACACACGAATATTCGTGTCTAACCCGAAATGAATATGCCCCGCAGGATGGCGGCCTTCATCATATAGCTCAACATCATAATCATATCTAATGGGTGTAACTGGACGCTCTCTTGCCGAAGATAAGAGGTACTGGTCATATTCCTCGCGAATCTCGTAGGCAACGACAGGCCAATCTTCGCCATATTGTTGCAGAGCGAATTCCTCAAAAGATAATGCGACAAGTGGTGTATCGAGATAGCTATATGAGGGATTAGGCTTCAGCTTAAATTGAATGATGCTTTGATCTGTAAGGCGCAAATCAAACCAACCACTCTGCAATGATCGCTCCCACATCTCGCGATATGGCAATCTACGAACCAAAGATGGCATGTCCGGAGGATATAATGGAAAAGGGTTTCTATTTTCCAGAAGCCCTAGTTTGTCAAAGATACCCTCGGCTTCATTTCTTGCGGCTTCGAACTTCCCTTTGTTCATGAGCGCACTCTATTTCTTAAACTTCTTCTTTCGCTCGTCACCTAGCTTCGCGAGCCTAGTTTCGAGAACCTTCTTCAACTCTTCAATCGGGATATCATCGACAAGCTCTTCCAGTGCGCGCTCTACCTTCTGAGATGCAGTCTCCGAAAGATCCCGTTTCATGATCTTTAGCTCAACTTCACCAGGATATTTAAAGGCTATCCGTGGACAATTAGATTTTGCTTGGTCCAATTCGGCCTTGAAACGAGCAGCAGCTTCGCCCACTCCAGAGATGTGAAGCCACGCCTTCGCTCTGGTCATGGCGGTAAAAATCATATTACGCGTGCGAACATTAATTCGATGAAAGAGGGCGTCCACACCCAGCATATAAACAGAATACGCTTCATTACCTTTAGCTCTATGTACGGATGTGAGAGTAACACATCCCTCTCGGGTAAATACTTCTCCTCCAAATGTATCGGCATTTAGGTTATTAGATTGGATTCCGTGAACCGCGAGACGACTTGCCAGCGCGTTTAGGTAGCTTTTCGCATACCGATCATCTGTACAGATTACGACGATATCTTCGGGGCTTAATCCCTGAATCGTTATGTCATCCTTAATTGAGACGGTGGCGGCCTCAATCTCTTCGATAGCACTGTTGAAAACCGTGCACTGAATAATTTCATCAATAGTATTCTTCTTAGATATTGAGCTCGGCGAATTTCGCTCTGGACGAAGAATCTCAACGGTTCCCCCCTGACGAAAATCAGCAGAAACCACTTCGTATCCGACATCCTCCCAGTGATCCTTGTTCTCAAGCATCTGGACGATTTTGTCGCCATAAATGCCAAAGCCTAAGCTGTGCGCACTAACAAGAACCTCAAGCGGATTCCGGTAACACTTATGGAGAACAACGTCCTCGTCCAACTCCACTCCAGCGCCAAAAATTGACTCAACAGATGGAGTTTCCGCTTGAAAGATATTCTGGAGCTCATCATACGCATAGACGAAGCGCTGTTCACGAGCCAGCTTAAGGCATAACTTGAGAAATGATGCTGGAAAGTCTTGTCCTTCGTCCACAAACACATAGTCATAGAGGGGTCTAACTTCAGTGCGCGACAAAAGGTCCGCACACGCTGCATCAAACGGATTTTGTAAGTGAGTTACGTCCGAGTATGTGAGTGCAATCACTCCGTGATCTAGGCACGCATTATGATAGACGCCTTCACGTGATCTACCGCCCCAGGCATGCCGCACCATCAAATTTTCCCAATTGGGATCCTGGTCATCATATTGCCGGTAGAAACGTGTAATGAGTCTCCGCACATGCTGATAAAGACTCTTAGTATGGAATGTGTATACAATTTTGGCGTCTGGATAGCGCAGATGTGTTAGGGCCGCCTTCATTGCAAGAACGACTGTCTTCCCTGAACCTGCCAATCCACGAATACGCTGAGGCCCATCCAGGACGTTCATATATCCGTGCTTCTGATCCAGATCGAAGCTGCGTATTTCTGCTTCTAGGGCTGCCACAAGGGCAACTTTTGAATCATCTGCATAGCCGGTAAGATCACGAACCCTCGTAGCAAGTAGGCCCTTTGCACCCTCAATAACTGCGCAAATTTCTAGGAAGATTCTATCTTCCAAACGGGCAATTTCATTCTCTTCAAAAAAATCAGCGAGCGCTGTCGCGTCTGCTAACACGGGTGAATCGACGAATAAATCGCCCTTAAACCCTTCCATGTTCGGCGCAAATATTGCCGGTTCTAAGTTGAATGCCAGGGTTTTCTTGTCGCGCCTAAGGGTACGCTGTTTGGTAAGGCGCGCATGTAAATGTCCAAAAACCGTGTCTAGCTCAGCATCCGCATCGGGAATCTCCCGGTTTGCCGTTGCCTTTGTTGCCTTGGAAGTACCAAATACGAGAACCCCATGATATCGAGAAACAATAATTATTTTTGAAACAATGACATTGTCATTGTCTTTATAAAGTGGAAACTCATAGTAAACTGAGCTCTCGCTAAGTTTAAATGAAGCTTCGTTCTTCTCGATATAGTCCACGAGCATATAAGCAGGTGCGTCTGCTCGAAGGCGTTCTTTAGTCGTATTCAGCTGCAAATTTTCACCTTTATTGTTTTATCTACTTTAGTTAACGCCTTACAATACATGCACTTTTAGTTGAGTGTAAGCTCGAAGCATTCGATCCGCAACGCCTCCGTATTACGATATCTACGCGATTGCACTAAAGCCCCTGGTTTGCATACTGCCGCCATGTCCGAGAAACCCGTCACGCCCCAAAAGCCCGCGCTCGATCTGCAGCAGACCGTTCCCGCCAAGGCCCGCATCTTCGACCGGCAGCTTCTGCGCCACCGACGCGACCGCCGCGCCGCCGATTTCGCCAGCTACGATTTCCTGATGGCGGAGATTGGCGACCGATTGCTCGACCGTCTCGACGACGTGACGCGCAGCTTCCCGCTGGCCCTCGATCTCGGCTGCCGGGGCGGATTGCTCGCGCGCCTGCGCCAGGGGCGCGGGGGCATCGAGACCCTGCTGCAGGCAGATCTCTCGCCGGTGATGGCGGCGGGCGCAAGGTCCGGCGGCCCGGCTTTCGTTGCCGATGAGGAATGGCTGCCGATCCGCGAAGGTTCGCTCGATCTCATCCTCAGCAATCTCAATCTGCATTGGGTGAACGATCTGCCCGGCGCCCTGCTGCAGATCCACCGGGCGCTGAAGCCCGACGGCCTGTTCCTCGGCGCCATGTTCGGCGGCCAGACCCTGCATGAATTGCGCGACTGCCTGATGCGGGCCGAGCTGGCGGAGACCGGCGGCGTCAGCCCCCGTGTTTCGCCGTTTGCCGAGGTGGCCGATGCTGCCGCCCTGATGCAGCGCGCGGGCTTTGCCCTGCCGGTAGTCGACAGCGAGACCATCACCGTCACCTACCCCGACATGCTGAAGCTGCTCGGCGATCTGCGCGGCATGAGCGAGGCCAATCTGGTAGTCGACCGGCTGAGGCATCCGACCCGGCGTTCGGTCATCGCCCATGCGGCAGCGCTTTATGCACAGGATTATGCCGATGCGGATGGACGCCTCACCGCGACCTTCCAGGTCCTTTTCCTGACCGGCTGGTCGCCGCATGAGTCGCAGCAGAAACCCCTGAAGCCCGGCAGCGGCGAAACCAGCCTGACCGACGTCTTCGGCCGCGGCTGCCACTGAAGCGATAAACTACAGCAGATCGAGCAGCACTGGGATCAGCGGCGCATCGGCCGGTGGCATCGGATAATCCTTGAGCTGCTGCGGCCGCACCCAGGCGAGCTTCTGGCCCTCGCGCGACGTCACCTGGCCCTGCCAGCGGCGGCAGACATAGAGCGGCATCAGCAAGTGGAACCTCTCGTAGTGATGCGAGGCGAAGGTGAGCGGCGCCAGGCAGCTCTCCTTCACATCGATGCCGAGCTCCTCATGCAGCTCGCGGATCAGGGCGGCTTCCGGCGTCTCGCCCGGATCGATCTTGCCGCCGGGAAATTCCCAGAGCCCTGCCAGCGACTTGCCTTCGGGCCGCTGTGCCAGGAGCACCCGGCCGTCGGCATCGACCAGCGCCACCGCCACCACCGTCACGATCTTCACCGCCGGTTTCGGCGGCCAATTCACCCGGTTCACGCGGCGCAGGATCACTTGCAACGGATGGCCGCGCGCGGGCGCCGCGATTTCATCGACCCCGACCACCACGAGGCCGTTCTTTTCCTGCACCTGATGCGAGGCCTTGTTGGTGGGGACCGCGCTGGCGCTGACGTGATCGAGCCCCAGCCGGTTGAAGGCGAAATCCACCAGCCGGCGCACCGCCTCGGTGGCATAGCCCTGGTTCCAGAAGGCCCGGCCCAGCCAGTAGCCGAGCTCGGCCTCGTGCGCGCCGGGCGCCCGGATCAGGCCGATGCAGCCCATGACCTGGCCGTCGGATTTTCGGGCAACCGCCAGATTGAACGAGCCATCGACCGGCAGGGAGGCCTGGGAGGCAATGAAATCCACCGCCATCTGGCGTTCATAGGGATAGGGAATCATGGCGGTGTGGCGCACCACTTCCCAGTCATCGACATGCCGGGTGATGGCATCGGCGTCGTCGGCCCGCAGGGGGCGCAGGATCAGGCGGTCGCTTTCGAGGATCAGGGAATCGGTGGTGTCGGAGTGAGTGATCACGGCCATGCTGTCTTTGATGATCGGTTGCCGCGGCACGTTACAGGATCGGGCGCCCCAGACTCAATCATGCACTCAATCTTGCCGATATCCGGCTCCAGTCCTCCATTATTCAGCCCTGTCCTTCTCGCCCGTCACGGAAGCCCCCGAATGCGGATCTGCCGGGGGCAATCCCCCCGCCGATCCGTGCGCATCTCCGCCGGACAGGGTCGGAAAGTCCCGTCCGGATCCTTGGCGAAGCACAGCCGGATCTCGGCCAGTCGGTTGCCCTTGCAATCAAGAACCAAGCCATCGGGCGGCAGGCCGGGATTGGCCGCAACCAGCGCCTGGCGCAGATCCGCCGCCGGGATGCCGCGATCCTCGCTGGTGGGCTGCAGCGCATCCGGCACCTGCACCTTGTCCCGCAGGCGGCCGGTCAAGGCGAGATAGTCGTCGGGAGTGAGGCCGGAGCAGACGCCATGTTCGCGCCATTCATGGCGGAACAGGCCAGCGGTCGGGAAAACCGTCGTCACGTCCTGCTTCGTCGGACGGCCGGACTGCGTCGCCGGGCAGGAGGACGGCCAGTCCGCCCCATTGCGCGCCGTCTCGTATTGCGGCCAGAGCCCATGAACCACGAGGCCGAGGTGGCGCTCCGGCGCGCATTGTGTCTGGTTGCTGTGCTGCGAGGCGCAATATTCCGGCGACCAGGAAAGGCTGAGGACATAGAGATCGAAATCACCCGCCGTGCCGCCCGCCCGCGCCCGCGACACCCCGCCCGCCAGGAGGAGCGTGCCAGCCAGAAAAAACATACCCGCCAGGGCCAGCAAACCGGTTCTCGTCATGTGCCGCATCGTCATTCCCCCGCTCCGATCCAGATGCCCAGCAACACCCGTTTTCCCGTATCCGTCAATCGGCCATTTCCGCGCTTTCCATGCTGCGGCCGGCATTGGCGCTGGCGCGGCAACCGGCTATAGACAGCGATATTGCCGCTGAATTGCTGCTGACATCCTTGCCGGACATCCCGATGCCGCTTCTTCCCGTCGAATTCGAAGACCTGCTGACCCCGGCCGGGCGACGCGTTCTCACCGGCCGCGATCCGGATATCTGCCGGGCGCTGGCCGATCCGCGCCGGCGCTTCATCGCACTCGACGGCATGGTGGCGGCCCGCAAGGCGGAAGCCCTGCGCAAGGTGCTGGAGGAACGGATGCTGCCGCATCTGACCCGCATGGAAGCACCGATCCCGCCGGAAACCATCTGGGAGATGCAGCACGATTACGAGGAATGGCTGCCGAAATCGGCCCGGGTGATGACCGCCTATCTGGAGAACCGGCGTGGCAAGGCCATGGCCGTCGCCCGCGAGATCGGCCTGATCGATCTCCTGAGAAGCCGGAGCTTCATCGCCTTCGCCGAGGCCGTGGCCGGCCGCAAACTCGACCCCAAGGGCGGCCAGCAGGTGCTGTGCTACGGGCCCGGCGACTATGCCGGGCCGCATAACGACCATCATCCGGAGAACAAACGGGCCGCCAAGGGCTATCTCGACATCCATCTGTCGCTGGCCAACCGCGTGGTCCAGCACCAGTATCTGGTCTATGCCAAAGGCGGGCACTTCAGCCAGATCGTGCCGGTTCACAGCCTGGGTGGGCTGACTATCTACCGCCTGCCCTTCTGGCACTACACCACGCCGCTGACCGCCTTGCCGGGCCAGGAAGAGAAGGCCCGCCGCTGGTTGCTGCTCGGCACCTTCCTGTTCGCCGATTCCTGATCCCTTGTCCCTTCTCGGCTGCCCTCTTACGGGGCGATCACCGACTGTGCCGGCAGGGTGCCGTTGGCGTCCTTGACGGCGCGGGCATAGGCCCGCTCGCTCTTATAGATGCCGATCCGCGGCAGATCCTCACGCTTCACCGGCTGGATGCCCTTGCCGCCCGGCAGCACCTTCAGGAAGCCGCCTTCCCGGGCGATCAGATAGATCGGCCGCTTGAGGCGCGTGAAGGTGCGGCGATGGGTGGCGGAATGCTGCTTCATGGTCTCGAATTCCGCCGGGTCCTTCTCGAACAGGAACTCATAGGCGGCAATGAATTCCTTGAGGAAATCCCGCTCCACCACCTGCATGTTCGAGATCAGCCAGCAGCGGTCCTCATAGATCCAATAGGTGCCGAGGCCGATGAACTCGCCTTCCCGGTTGATATAGGGATAGAAGGGAAAGGCGCGGCAGGCCAGGGTCCGGTTGTCGCGCTCGCAATGCATCGCGCCCTTGCATTCGATGGCGCAACAGGATTTGGCGAGCTCGTCGACGATCTTGCGCGTGGTGGCGTCATACGGCTTGAACCGGTGCCAGAGGTCGCTGCGGGTCTTCAACAAGGCGAATTCGGTGCGTTCGACCACCGGCACCGCATGCTCGGTCGAGCAGCAGACCGGCGTGCCGCCATTGATCGGGCCGCAGAACCGGCCGCAGTCGTAGCGCGAGACATTGGCTTGAAACATGTCGTAAAGCTGGCCGAAATCCTTCGGCTGCATGCCCTTTGACATCAGATATTCTCCCTGTGCGGTCCATCCCCATGCCAACCTGGCGTATCCGCTCTTGCGGTTCTACCGCCTTTCCGGCGGCATCGTGGATGGCCAAATTTACGTTACTCCCGACTCGGGAGTTAGCTTAGACTGATAACCTGTGTTAAACGATCCGACAAATATGTTTCCGACGGCGATTGTTGGGGTGATCGGATTATGAAGCGATACTGGGTGGTGGGCGGTCTCTATGCCGACACCAACTTCAACTGTCTGCAAGATGGCGGTGCCGAGCATCGCTATGGTCCCTTTTCCACTTATGATGATGCCAAGGCCGAATGGCAAAAGCGGGCCTGGGAGACCGTGGACCACGCGAATGCCCGCTTCCGCATCGAGGAAGAGGGGACCGGCACCTGCTACTGGGTGGTCGGCGGCCCCTATTGCGATACCAGCTTCACCGAGCCGGCAGCCGGCGGCGGCGAACAATGGTTCGGCCCCTTCGACGATTATGACAGCGCCAAGATCGAATGGTCGCGGCGCGCCTGGTCGACGGTGGATGACGCCATGTGCCGCTACCGCATCGAAAAGCTCGCGGTGGGCGACCATCCGCGCAAGGCCCGCCAATAGCTGACGACGGCCCCCTGTTCGCCATGGGCCCCGCCTGCAAGGGCGGGCTCTGGCGATCTATCAGGCGCCGAGCGTCAGTTGGTCACCGAGCCGCACGGTGCCCGGCCGCGTGACCGTCGCATAGCTGCCGGCAAAGGTCCGGTTCATCTGTGTCACGGTATGCAGGATGCGCGGATCCTTGGGCAGATCGCCCTGAGCCCGCACCGTCATGGCGCAGCGGGCGCAATCCTCGCTGACCCGGAACACCACCTCGCCGAACGCCACCTCCCGGCCGAGCCAAGCCTGTTCGACGAAACCACTGAGATCGCCGCAATCCAGCAGGATATTGGGTCGGAAGCGGGCGGGATCGAAATCACCGCCGGGATAGCCCTTGCGCAATTCCTTGAGGGTCGCCGTGGTCAGGAAATGGCAGGGCGACAGGTCATAGCGCGGCTCGGCGACACTGCCGTCATTGACCGCCAGACGCACCGCCTTGCCGAGCCGAGCCGACAGCGCCTCGTCGCAGGCGGGGTCGTCGCTGCGCACCGACTGCCCATCAGGAAAGCTGATCTCGACCGGCGGCAGCGGCGCACCCGCCGTCACCGGCGCCAGATAGCGCGCCGTCCAGGTGATGAGATCGGTCCAGCCGGGGCGCGACGAGCCCACCATCTTGCCGCTGGCGACCTCGGCGATGGCATAGCCGCGATCGCCCACCAGGCCCGTCGCCCCGAATTCCGCCCGATCAAGGGCCTGTCCGCGCAGGCTCTGCACGGGATAGAACCAAAGGCCGGCCACACGGGCCTGGATGACCGGCGTCAAAACGGGCGCGGCTTCCTGCAGCGACAGCATGTCCCTCAACTCCCTATCTTTCTCACGGCATGAGGCGCCAGACGATGGTCTCGCGCTCAGTCCGGTCTTCCAATTCCAATGTGGTCGGCACCCGGTAGCGCGCGACCTCGACCAAGCCATTGCCCGGCAGGTAAGCCCGCCCCGGATCGCCCATCAGGACGGTCACGCCCCGCGCCGCCATCTGGCGGAACCAGGCGATCACCCGGTCAGCCATCGGCTTTTCGTAGCAGACGTCGCCGGCCAGCACGACATCCCAGCGGCCTTCCTGGCCGATGAGATCGTCCATCACCAGCTTCACCGCCACCCCGTTCGCCGCGGCATTCAGCTCGATGGCGGCGATGGCGAAGGCATCGATCTCCGCCGCCTCGACCAAAGCCGCACCGGCCTTGGCGACACCGATCGCCGTCAAGCCGCTGCCGGCGGCGAAGTCCAGCACCCGGCGGCCCCGGACCCAATCGGCATGGTCCATCAGATAACGGGTCAAGGCCTGGCCGCCCGGCCAGGCGAAGGCCCAGTAAGGCGGCGGGATATTGTTCCGCGCCAGGGTCGCCTCGGTCGCCTGCCAGATCGGCGTGATCTCGGTGGCGAGATGGAGACGGATCTCCGGCGTCAGCGGCGGCGCTGTCAGCACGGTCTGGCTGCGGATGAAGTCCTTCGGGTCGCTGGTCACGGCGCTCATCCGACTAAACGTCCCAGAATAATACCGACCAGCAGGATCAGGCCGAGATAGCGGTTGCTATTGAATTTCGCGCGGCAATCATTCGGCTGATCGAGATCGACATCGAGAAGCTGCCAGGCGAGATGTCCGGCGACGATCAGCAAGCCGAGATAGGCCGGCCAGGCCAGATGCGCCGCGTTAAAGGCGATAGCGGTCAACAGCACCATGGCGACGGCAAAACCGCTCAGCCAGGCCTTGGTCGCGGCACCGAAGCGCAAGGCGGTCGACTTCACGCCGACAAGCAGATCGTCTTCCTTGTCCTGATGGGCATAGATCGTGTCATAGACCAGGGTCCAGCAAATGCCGGCAATATAAAGCGGCAGGGTCGCCAGCCCGACCTCGTCGCGCACGGCGGCCCAGCCCAGCAGCGCGCCCCAGTTGAAGGCGAGCCCCAGCACCACTTGCGGCCACCAGGTCACGCGTTTCATGAAGGGATAGAGCACCACCAGCGACAGCGACGCGATGCCGAGCCAGATCGCCGTGCGCGACAGGCACAACAGCACGATCAGGCCGATCAGCAATTGCAGGCCGAGGAAGAAAACCGCTTCGGGCATCGAGAGCGCACCGCTCGCCAAGGGGCGTGTCGCGGTCCGCGCCACCTTGCGGTCGATATCGCGGTCCGCCATGTCATTGACGGTGCAGCCGGCACCGCGCATCACCAGGGCACCGATGGCGAAGAGCAGGATCAGCCAGAGATTGGGCCAATGACCGGGCGCGGCCGCCAGGGCGATCGACCACCAGCAAGGCAGCAGCAGCAGCCAGGTGCCAATCGGACGGTCGATCCGGGCCAGCCGGAGAAAGGGCCGAAAGCGGACCGGAACATAGCGATCGACCCAATCGCCGGTCAGAATGTCCGAGGCAGAATACATGGCGCTTGGCCGTCCTTGGTCCTGTGTGTTGATCCTTCGCGGTACCGAACCTTGCCGGGCATTCTTGCCAGACATCCTTGCCAGACACCGGCAGGCCGTACCGCATCGGCCCGGCTTGCGCCGATCCGGGGCGTGCGGCACTTTAGACCGCAACACCGTCCGCCTCAAGCGGGGGACCACTCTCTAACCCTGCCGTTAACAAGCATAAAATCGGCAAGCGTCAACCTGGATTGCGACCATGATTCCACGCCTCTATGTCACGCCCGATCTAGCACCCGAGGCGGTCATCGCCGTCGATGAGCGCGCGGCGCATTACCTGCGCAACGTCCTGCGCCGCCAAGCCGGCGATCCGGTCACAGTCTTCAACGGCCGCGACGGCGAATATGCGGCCGAGATCAGCGGGCTCGACAAGCGGGCGGTGCAGTTGCGGCTGACCGAGCGGCGGCGCCCGCAAGATTCCGTACCCGATGTATGGTTATGTTTCGCGCCGCTGAAGAAAGACGCGGTCGATTTCCTGGTCGAGAAGGCGACCGAGCTCGGCACCGCCGCCTTCCAGCCGGTCTTCACCCAGCACACCGCCGCCACCCGGCTCAATCTCGACCGCCTGGCGGTCAATGCGATCGAGGCCGCCGAACAGACGGAGCGCCTGACCCTGCCGGACATCAAAACGCCGGTCAGCCTCGACCAGTTGCTGGCGACCTGGCCGCCGACCCGGCATCTGTTCCTCTGCGCCGAGGCCGGCCCCGCCCTGCCGATGACAGATGCGTTACATCGCTTCACAGGCGCCCCGTCAAAACCTAACGCATGGGCCATCCTTTGCGGACCGGAAGGCGGCTTCGCGCGTTCCGAGCTTGACCAGTTAAGCAAACTGCCCTTTGTTACGCCCGTCGGCTTGGGCCCCCGAATCCTGCGGGCCGATACGGCGGCGCTGGCGGCGCTGGCGATGTTCCAGGCGGTCCTCGGGGATGGGATGCAACGACCGCCGCAATCGACGACGCCGATCGGGCAACGGGACTGACACCGCAGGGGCGGTGGCATATCGGGACGGCCGGCCAAGATTTGGGAGTCTCCATGTCGGCACCACCGAAGGCGCTTGGCGCACCGGTTACCTCGAAGCGTCAACTGATCGAATATATGGAAAGCGGCAACAAGCCGCGCGACAAATGGCGCATCGGCACCGAGCACGAGAAATTCGTGTTCGACCTGAAGACCCTGCGCACCGTCAGCTATGAAGCGCCCAACGGGATCGGCGCGCTGCTGAAGGGGTTGCAGCGTTTCGGCTGGCAGCCGATCGATGAGGACGGCAACACCATCGCTCTCGCCATGGATGGCTGCAGCATCACCCTGGAACCCGGCGGCCAGTTCGAGCTGTCCGGCGCGCCGCTGGAAACCATCCATCAGACCTGCGCCGAAGTCGGCAAGCATCTCGCCCAGGTGAAGGAAGTCGGCGCCGAGCTCGGCATCGGCCTGCTCGGCATGGGCTTCCAGCCGAAATGGTCGCGGGCGGATACGCCCTGGATGCCGAAGGGCCGCTACAAGATCATGCGCGACTACATGCCGAAGAAGGGCAAGCTCGGCCTCGACATGATGCTGCGCACCTGTACCGTGCAGACCAATCTCGATTTCTCCAGCGAAGCCGACATGGTGAAGAAGCTGCGCGCCTCCATGGCGCTGCAGCCGATCGCCACCGCGCTGTTCGCCGATTCGCCCTTCACCGAAGGCAAGCCCAACGGCTTCATGAGCTATCGCAGCCATATCTGGACCGATACCGATCCCGATCGCTGCGGCACGCTCACCTGGGTCTTCGAGGACGGCATGGGCTTCGAGCGCTGGGTCGATTACATGCTCGATGTGCCGATGTATTTCGTCTATCGCGACGGCCAATATATCGATGCCAGCGGCCAGTCCTTCCGCGACTTCATGAACGGCAAGCTGCCGGCTTTGCCCGGCGAGATTCCCAGCATCGGCGACTGGTCGGATCACCTGACCACGGCCTTCCCGGAAGTGCGCTTGAAGAAGTTCCTGGAAATGCGCGGCGCCGATGGCGGGCCCTGGGAACGGCTCTGCGCCCTCCCCGCCCTGTGGGTCGGGCTGCTCT
Source organism: uncultured Rhodospirillaceae bacterium (assembly GCA_964406155.1). Classification (GTDB taxonomy): domain Bacteria; phylum Pseudomonadota; class Alphaproteobacteria; order Dongiales; family Dongiaceae; genus Dongia_B. The sequence goes on from CAYOQR010000039.1 coordinate 32,441, forward strand.
ATGACGATCAGGCGCTGGATGCCGCCTGGGATCTGGTGAAGGGCTGGTCCAACGAAGATCATCTTGCCTTGCGCCGCGACGTGCCGCGCCGCGCCTTGAAGACCGAATTCAAGGGCCGCCCCCTGCAGCAACTGGCGCTGGAAGTGATCAAGATCGCCCGCGCCGGCCTGCAGCGCCGCGCCGCCCTGGACAAGATCGGCAGCGACGAAAGCGGCTTCCTGAACGTGATCCAGGAAATCGCCGAAAGCGGCATCTGCCCGGCGGAGGAAAAGCTCGCGCTCTATCACGGCAAGTGGCAGGAGAGCGTCGATCCGGTCTTCACCGAATACGCCTACTGACCGGACCGGCTGGCGATGACGACGATCGGTGTCTTCGCCAGCATTTTCGATGATGCCGGACGCGCCCTCTGCGTCCGGCAGAATTACGGCGAGCGCCTGTGGACGACACCCGGCGGTGGGCTCAATCCCCATGAGGCGCCGCTCGAAGGCCTCCTGCGTGAGGTGCAAGAGGAGATCGGCGCCGCGATCGCCGTCGAGGGACTGATCGGGCTCTATGCCAATGTCTACAAGGACGATCTGGTGCTGAATTTCGCGGCGAGGCTGGAAAGCTCACCCGGTCATTTGCTCGATCGGTGGCAGCCGCATGACGAGATCGCCGCCTTGGATTTCTTCCCGCTCGACCGGCTGCCCTCGCCGATGACGGAAAACACCCGCTGGCGGCTGCGCGACGCGGCGCAAGGGCTGCGCGGCGTGCACCGTGTCTTTGATGCCCCGGACCGCCTGCGCCCGACGCCCGCGACAATCCAATTGGCCGAGTAGGCGCTTAAACCCTGATCAGGCCACGGGCCGGCGCGATGCCGGCACTGCCGGGAAAAACCCGGGAAGCCAGTTGCGTTTCGCCGATGCGGAGATGGTCGTGCAGCACCGCCTTCGCCACCGCCCGGAGATCCAGGCTCGGCGCCAGGTCGCGGTTCTGGTAGAGCCGGTTCGGTGCCAGCCCCGGCCAGTCGGCAAGGACCCGGCCGCCCTTGACCGCGCCGCCCATCAGGAAGCTCGCGCTGGCGGTGCCGTGATCGGTGCCGCCGGTGCCGTTGGGTGCGGCGGTACGGCCGAATTCGGTCGCCGCCATGATCACCGTCTTGCGCCAGACCGAGCCCAGGGCATCATGCAAGGCGCCAAGGGCAAGATTCAACTGCGCGAGATTGCCGCCCAGCCGGCCATCGACCGTACCCTGGCCGGTATGGGTATCCCAGCCGCCGACATCGAGGACCGCGATACGTGGTCCCTCGGTATCGGCCAGCATCTTGCCCGCGGCCTCGAACATGACGCGCTGCGGTCCGCCCGGCCGACCCGAGGGTTTCACCCCGGCTGCAGGCTGACTTGAGTTTCCCCCGCCCGGCATCTGACTCGCGGTCATCTGCCCGGCGGCGGCCTGCATCGAGGGTGGCGAAGCCATCTGCGCATTGTCCGGCTTTGCCGTTTCACCGAGCGTACGCGTGGCGAAATCATCGGCGGCGAAAGCGGCCTGCAATGTATCGGCCAGCGGCTTCTGCGTGCGATACATCGCCTCGACCAGCGCCAGGAAGCCGCTATCGGCTTTGGGCAGGTTGGTCGGCGCCCAGGAGGCGACCTCGACCTTGCCGCGGATCACCAGCGGCATCTGATCCCCGACCGCAAGACCGAGGCGCGGCTGGCCGCCGAGCACCGCCAGCGTACGGTTCAGCCAGCCGTCATTGGCGCCATGCGGTGTGGCCGTGCCGTTCTCCAGAAGATCCTGGCCATCGAAATGCGAGCGGTCGCGATAGGGCGTCGCCACCGCCTGGATCGGCAGCATCTCGCCGGCATCGTACCAGGCCTTGAGATTGGTCAGCTTCGGATGCAGTCCGTAGAAGCCGCCGAGATCGAGCACGCCATCCGGCTGTCCCGGCTCGGCCAAGGCAAGGGCGCCGCGCAGGTTGCGGTAATTCGCATCGCCGTAAGGCGGCACCGCCGCCAGCCCATCCATGGCGCCGCGCAGGACGATGAAGACGAAGCGCCGGTCGGTGGGCGCGTCGGCCAGAACCATCGACAAAGGCGCCGCGCTGATCGCCGCAGCACCCAGCGACCCGAGCAGCAGATGCCGGCGGGAAAACATGACATCACCTCCGCATGAATTCGGGACTGACCAGCAGCAGCGCCAGCCCTTCGGCGCGACTTGGCGCGTTGACGATCTGGACATGCGTGTCCTGCGACAGGATCGGCCCGACGGTCGCTTCAGCCAATTGGCGCGGATCAATGGCGGCGCCCAGGCGCCGGCCGAAGAGTTGCGCCAGATCGATGCGCGCCATCAGAGCTTCCGGCGACAGCCAGTCCGCCAGCATGTCGGGCCACCCGGCCGGCGACGGCGCCATCATCGGGAGCTGGCCCAATTGCCGCAGCACGCCCAGCGCCTTCAGGCCACGGTCATCAGCCTGCGGATCGACGGCGCGGAAGACTGCCGTCACCCAGTCATTCGGCGAGCGCAGTTTGCGCTGCGCCGGCTGCCAGGCTTCGGGCAGGGAAATCAGGCGTCGTGTCACCCGGCCAAGATCGCCGTCACTGTCGCGATATTCCCGCTCCAGGGCCGCAACCGCTGCGGCGGGCGGATCGTCGGCGATGAAATGACGCGCAAGCTGGGTCGCCAGATGCCGCGCGGTCGCCGGATGGCGGGCGAGGTCCTGGAGCGCCTGCACGCCCTCCTCTTCGCCGGCTTCGGCATAGGTCTTCCCCAGAAGCGTCTTCTCGCCCGGCTCATGCGCCCCCGGCGCGAAGCGGAAGCTCCCCGGCTGTTGCGGCTGCATCTGGCCGGGCCGGGCCATACCAGGTTTCGCCGGACCGGTCACGGTCCAGCCGGTCAGGATCTTCGCCAGCTCCCGCACATCGGTCTGGCTGTAGCCGCCATTGACGCCGAGCGTGTGCAGTTCCATCAGCTCGCGCGCCAGATTCTCGTTCAGTCCCCGGGCGCGCTGCGCACCGACACGGGACATCGGCCCGACCGATTCCGCATTATCGAGATAGATCAGCATGGCGGGATGGCGGATCACCGCCAGCAGGAGATCCGCGAACCGGCCGAGCACATGCGGGCGGATCGCCTCGTTCTCATAGGGTGCCGCAAGAGCCAGCAGAGGCGGACGCTGGCCGGAAACGGTGAAATGATTGGACCAGAACTGAACCAGGCGTTCCTGGAAAGGCGTGTCGCTGTCGATCGCCGTCTGGCAACGCGCCGCCGCATCCGTCTTATAGGTCTCCCGGAGATTCTCGCCGAGTGCCTTATCCGCCTGTATCTTGTCGGCCTGTATCTTGTCGGCTTGCGCTTTATCGGGTGCCATGATCGCGGTTGCGCCGCCGATCTGTTTTGCCGCGCGCCGGGCCTGCTGCATCTCGCGGAAGGCGACGAAGCGCTCCGCCGCCGTGGGCATGTCCCGGAACGCAGCAGGCGGTTGCGGCACCGGCCCGAGTTGCGCCACCAGCCAGCCGCGCGGATCGTTGCCGATCAGTTGCAGATCGCCGGGCCGCGCGCCCAATCCGAACCGCTGAACGGCAATGACCGCATCAGTCCTGCTCATCGTGCCTATGACCTTGAAGACTCATTCCGGATAATCGCTGCTGGCGAGGGCTGTTTCGGGCAACCCCTCCCCGTCGCGGATCGTTTCCTCTTCCGCGTCCTCGCTCTTCCATTGCTCAATTCTATCGTCGCCGTTTGCGGCCGGCCGGCCGCCTATTGCGGGCCACCTATTGCGGACTGGGCGGCGGCGGTACCGGCCGGGGCTTCACCATCCAGCGCTCGGCCCAAAGCTGCCGCGATTCGGGGCTGAGCTTCGGTACCGCTTCCAGCATCATGTCGTGGATCATCCGCTGCATGGCGCTGCTTTGCTGCTGCAGATTATCCAAAGCCTGTTTGAAGGCGGCCGGGTCGAAAGGATCGGCAACCATCTGCTTGGCAACCTCGATGCGCGCCTCATGCATGGCCTTGCGCATCTGCATGATCTCGGCATCGTGCGGCGCCAGAATCTCCTTCAACTGCTCCCGGATCTCCGGCGGCACCGGCCCCATGAAACCGCCCTTCCCGCCGTCATGGTCGCCGGGGCGATCGCCGTGACGATCATCCGGCCGATCCCCTGGGTGATCGGGTCTCGCATCGTCATTGAAGGCCATCCAGCCGGGTCGCCAGGGCGGCGGGCGGTCATGCCACATGCTGCCGACCATCAGGCCGACCAGAAACAGATTGAAGCAAAGTGAGACAACCGCCCCGATGGCAATGATGAGGGCGCCACGTCCACTCAATGTCATGGCAACTCACTGGGCATGTCGGCCGCCGCATAGACCATCGCCACCGAATCATTCTCTTCGCCGGCACTGGCCGACTGCGTCTGCGTGGCACTGGTCTGCGCGCCATTCACGGTCCCCTGGATGGGACCGGCGCCCAGGAAAACGCCGAGAACCAGCGATGCCATCGCGGCGGTGACACTGGTGGTCATGCCGAGCGTAAGACCTGCCCGCAAGGACACCAATCGGTGCCGCCAACCGTCAAATCCGGGCGACCTGGGGGCCGGCCGCAGCCAGGCAAAGATCCCATGAGAGAACAACCCGGGCGACCGCTGCGGATGCATCTGCGGAATCTGCGCCAATCGTTCACGCAGCGCCACCGGTGCATCCACCGGCGCCATTAGCTGCAACAGTTCCCGATCCAGATCGATATCTATGTTCCGCATCTTTCGACTTCCATCTTTCTCCGGCACTCTTCTTTTCCCGGTGCCTTCTCCATGGCCATGCCCGCGAACGACGTCAGGCGACGTCGCTGTCGCCGGCGGCCAGTCTCTCGCGCAAGGTCCGCTTGGCGCGGACTAGCAAGCCTTCGAATGCCTTGACCGACATGTTCATCGCTTCCGCCGCCGCGGCATTTTTCAGCCCCGTCGTATAGGTCAGGGCAATGGCCGCGCGTTGGCGTTCCGGCAAGGCGGCGACGGCCGCCATCAAGGCGACCTGCTGCTGCGATGCCTCGATCCGGCTGACGACATCGATCCCCGGATCGGCCGGCTCTTCGATCGCCTCGATATCGGCCGTGGTCGGGCGGCGCTTCAGATCGAGGCAGCGATTGACCACCACACGATAGAGCCAGGTGCTGAACTTGGCCCGGCCGGCCTGCCAATCCCGCGCCCGGGTCCAGACCTGCAGGAACGCGTCCTGCACCACATCCTCGGCATCGCCACGGCGGCCGGTGATCCGGAACGCCAGGCTGAACGCCCGGTCGGTATGACGCGACATCAACTGCCGAAAGGCAGCAGCATCACCGCCGGCGATCGCCGCCAGCAATGTGTCGTCATCCGGTACGATGGAGGTCAGCCGATGACTGACCGCACCTTCATCGGTCATCCGGCCGCGCCCTTGCCATGCTGGCATCATGCATGCAGTCACCAAGAACCAACTCCCTGCGCCATTGTTGCGCATGCGGCCGATAAACCGCCAGCACCTTTACACGGGCTTCACACAGATTTTCCCGAGCCAATTCCGCGACCGGCCCCGATCCGTCTTTCCTTTCCGCCCGCCGGATGCCCGGATGGCTATCTGGCGGGCAGCCGATGAGGCAATCGGCACAAAACTGTCACGCAACCGGATCGGCCGGTGCACGGCCGGATCGCATGCCAGATCGTATGACGGTATCGGTCAATTGAAACCATCGCCGGAAGCGGCCGACGGCCGGCCGATCATAGATGGCCCGCACCACTTTGACCGGGCTGGCCGAGACGGGCCGGTTTTCATTAGCCGCGCCTTGATCCCTGCGCCGCTCAATTCTCTCCTGCACCGCCTGCCATTGATCCAGGCTGATCATGTGACCGTCCCGATCTCCGCTCCGAATCGCGAGCCGCATGAAGGTCGTCTGGTGCCAGCAATCGGTTTGCGGAGCGTCTGCCGCTTTGCCGGACAGGCCCGTCTCGCCGTCATCTTCTTCATCAAGCGTCGCATCGCCGAAAGCCGGCCAGGTCGTGATCAGGACCGCTCCCGCGATGATCGGAACGACACGTGCAGAAACCAAACCCCGCATGCCCATCCCTTCCGCTTGCAGATAAATTTCTCAGTCAGAAGTTTCACGTGTCAGCGATGGAATCCCTGCGCCCGGCGGACAGGCAGATGCCACCGCTCACGCGAACGGGATCGCGCCCGGCGCGCTGGCCGATCCGCCCGGTTCCGGCAAAAAGCAGGGAATTTAAAGGTTTAGCCGTCGGTGGTGTACCGGCCGGCTGGGCGACAGCTACGCATCATAGCTGTCCGGGCGGGAACGATCTCAGTCTTAGCTATCCAGGCCCTGGCGACCCATTTCCAGGAACTTTTCCCGCCGCTGGTTGCGTACCTCAAGGCCGGACATATTGGCAAAACGCTGCAAGGCGCGATCGATGGCATCGCCCAGGGCATCGATCACCTGCGGCTTGCCGCGATGGGCACCGCCGAGCGGCTCGGCCACGACTTCGTCGATGACGCCCAACGAGCGCAGATCCTCGGCCGTCAGCTTCAAGGCTTCGGCCGCGTCACGCGACTGCTCGGCGCTGCGCCACAGGATCGAGGCGCAGCCTTCGGGCGAAATCACCGAATAGACCGAATGTTCCAGCATGATGATGTGATTGGCGGCGGCCAAGGCGATGGCGCCGCCGCTGCCGCCTTCGCCGATGACGGCGGAAATCAGCGGCACCTGAATCTTGAGGCAGGCTTCGATCGAGCGGGCGATGGCTTCCGCCTGGCCGCGCGCTTCCGCCTCGACACCGGGAAAGGCACCGGGCGTATCGACCAGCGTGATGACCGGCAACTGGAAACGCTCCGCCAAATCCATCAGGCGGATCGCCTTGCGATAGCCTTCCGGCTTCGCCATGCCGAAATTGTGCCGCATGCGGCTGGTGGTATCGTTGCCCTTCTCATGGCCCATGATGACGACCGGCTGGCCGCGGAAGCGGCCGAGGCCACCGAGGATCGCCTTGTCGTCGGCGAAATTGCGGTCGCCGGCCAGCGGCACGTAATCGGTGACGAGGGCACCGACATAGTCGATGAAATGCGGCCGCTCGGGATGCCGAGCGACCTGAGTCTTCTGCCAGGCGGTCAGCTTGCCATAGGTCTGGCGCAGCAGCTTTTCCGCCTTGGTCTGCAGTTTGGCGACTTCCTCGGCGATATTGATGTCATCGCCATTCGAGAGATGCCGAAGTTCCGCAATCTTGCCTTCCAGCTCAGCGATCGGCTTTTCGAAATCCAGGAAAGTCGCCATTTACTACATCAACCTTGTTGTTATTTTGCTGCCGAAATCTGCTTCGCCTTGGCGACCAGAACCTCGGCCTGACGGATCGATGCGAGATCGATCAGACGGCCGTCGAGCGAAACGGCGCCCTTGCCCTCACGCTGGGCCTGGGCCATCGCTTCGAGAATGCGCTCGGCCTTTTTCACTTCGGCCTCGCTCGGCGTGAAGAGCTGATTGGCCAGTTCGACCTGGCTCGGATGGATCGCCCACTTGCCTTCGCAGCCGAGCACGCCCGCCCGGTTGCCGCCGGCCTTGTAGCCATCGGGATCGGAGAAATCGCCGAATGGACCGTCGACCGGGCGCAGGCCATTGGCCCGGGCCGCCACCACCATGCGGGCGATGGCGTAGTGCCACATATCACCCCAATGGACGTCGCGGTTCCCCTTGTCGTCCTTGTCGGTCAGGATCGAATAGGACGGATTGGCGCCGCCGATATTGGTGGTGCGCGCCTTGGTCGAGGCGGCATAGTCGGCGACGCCGAAATGCAGGCTCTCATTGCGCTTCGAGGCGGCGGCGATCTCATGGACATTCTGCATGCCGAGCGCCGTCTCGATGATCATCTCGAAGCCGATATGCTTCTTGCGGCCGACCGCCGCTTCGCATTGCGTCACCAGCATGTCGACGGCATAGACGTCCGAGGCGGTGCCGACCTTCGGGATCATGATCAGGTCCAGCCGTTCGCCGCCCTGCTCGATCACATCGACCACGTCGCGATACATGTAATGGGTGTCGAGGCCGTTGATGCGGACCGACATCGTCTTGGTGCCCCAGTCGATGTCGTGCAAGGCCTGGATGATGTTCTTGCGGGCCTGCGCCTTGTCATCCGGCGCGACCGCGTCCTCAAGATCGAGAAAAATCACGTCAGCGGGAGATTTAGCCGCCTTTTCAAAGAGTTGCGGCTGACTGCCCGGTACGGCGAGTTCACTGCGGTTCAACCGTGCCGGTGCCTGTTCAACGATCTTGAAGCTCATACCTGTCCCTATCCGATGGCGGTTGCGAATGCCCCCTCCGTCTGTCGGTCGCCCGTTATTGGCCCGACCGGCCCAGCCCTGTCAATCTTTAGCTTTACCCGGGTTCGGCCGGTCCGACGGGGCGGTTTCGGGTGTCCCCGAACTTTCCGCGACGGATTTGGCCAGAGGATGATGCCGGGCGACCAGATCCTTTAACCGCCCGGAAACGACATGGGTATATATCTGAGTCGTCGCTATATCGGCATGACCCAGCATCTTCTGCAATGCGCGCAGGTCCGCCCCGTGATCCAGGAGATGCGTGGCGAAGGCGTGGCGCAGCACATGCGGCGAGACCTTTGCCGGGTCGATCTCGGCCTTCATGGCGATTTCCTTCAGCATCTGCCCGAAACGCTGCCGCGTCAGATGGCCGACGACACCCCGCGACGGGAACAGCCAAGGCGACGATTTCGCACCTCGATATAGGAATTTAGGCCGAACATCCAGATAGGCGGCCAGGGCCGCTTTCGCCGCCGGATTGAGCGGCACCATCCGCTCCTTGGCTCCTTTGCCCCGGACGATGAGATAGGGTTGGTCCCGCAGCGCCGCCGCCAAAGGCAGGGCAACCAGTTCGGAGACCCGCAATCCGGTGGCATAGAGCAGTTCCGTCAGGGCCGTGAGCCGGGCTGCCTCGGCCACGGCCAGGGTGCCGCAAGCCAGGATCAGGCGGCCGACCTCATCCTCCGCCAGCAACTTGGGCAATGGCCGGCCGAGCTTCGGACTGTCCAACGTCGCCGTCGGATCGTCGCCCCGCCAGCCCTCGCCAACGACGAATTTGTAGTATTGCCGGAGTGCGCTCAGACGCCGGGCCGCCGTGCTCGGCTTGGCATCCGTCGCCGCCAGCATGGAGAGATAATCGCGCAGATGTTCCGCCGTCGCGCCGGTCAGATCGCTGCCTCGTTTCTTCAGGAACTGGCCGACATCCGTAAGGTCACGGCGATAGGCCGCGCATGTATTCGCCGCCGCGTTGCGTTCCGCCACCAGCATTTCCAGGAAGGCGTCAAGATGCCCCGATGACATGATGCGGACCGCCGATCAGAGACCGGCGAGGATCGCGGCCTCGATACCGATGCGGCGGGCTTCGTTCTGCAGCCGCACAGCGGTCAGGGCGCCCAGCGACTGGGCCAGGGTCGCGCCATCGGCCTGGGCGAGGCCCCGGCCGCCCAAGCCGATCAGGGCCAGCAGCACCGTCTCGCCCCGGCGGCCGTTCTGTGCGGCGAGGCCCATTTCCGGATTGCCGCTGGCGAAAGCCGTGGCGGCATGACTGCCGACACTGTCGCCAAGGCCGGCCAGGATGCCATAGAGGCGCTGGGCGGCGGCGTCACTGGCCCCGGTCCGGTTGCGCCAATCGGCGACCGGATCCATGCCGGGATCCGAACTGCTGGGGATACTGGCGATGCGGGCGAGCAGGCGCAGGCCCGGCACCGACCGGGCCACATCCGGATTGCCGAGGGCCCCTTGCGCCAGATTGAGCCAGAAGCCGGCCCGGTCGAGATTGCCGGCCGCGATCAAGGCGCGGGCCGCATCGGGCGCGAACCAGGCGAGACCGGGATTGGGGGTGATCTGCTGCAGGAGCGGGAGATAAAGCGGCACCACGCTGAAATAATCGCCGCGCTGCATCGCCTCGCGCAGCGCCTGGGCGATCAGCGGCGCGCGGCTATCGGGCATCTGCCCCTTCTGCGCCTGCTGATAAAGCTGGCCGCGATGCTCCGGCGTATCCGCACCGGTCAGCGCACCGCCGGATGCCGCCGGCACCTGCAGATAGAGACCGGTCAATTCATCGGCCGGCAGCAAACCGGTGGCGAAGGCATATTCCGCCGCCTTGATACGCGCGGCCAGCGGCTTGCTGCCGTCCCGCGCCGTGGCAGCGGCGGCAGCCGGCCCGACCGGCGTGCCCAAAATTGCGCCGGGATTGGTGCCGGCAATATTGTCGACCTTCAACTGCGCCTGTTTCATCATCGCCGCCAGCAGCGGGTCGGGATTCGTGATCGGCGCCTTCAGATTCTGCGGCTTGCTGTCGCCGGTCAGGATCGAGGCCACGGCAATGAAATTCTTGGTCTTGGGATCGCTGCCGCCCTGTTCGCGCAGCAGATCGATGCCGACCGTCGCCTGGTCCCGCTGATGGCGCAGGATCTGGCAGAAGACCAAAGCCCGGCGCCAGTAATCGTCCATCCCCTGGCTGCCACCGACCTGGGCATCCACCTGCTGGCAGGCATTGTCGGTATCGCCCGACAGCCACAGCTTGTTGACGGCCTCCTGCGGATCGCTGGCCCTGTTGGTGCCGCTGAGCTGCTTGGAGATCATCATCGCTTCGGTATCGAAGCCCATGGCATGCAGGCGCTCCGCCCGCAACGGCACCAGACTGTCGAGCCCCGCAACGGCACCCGGACCGGAGGCCTGGGTCAGCAGCAGGCGAAGCTGCAGATCGCGCAACGAAGGCTGCGTCACCGGCGCCGGCAATTTGGGCATCAGTTCCGTCAGCCGGACGATGCTGGATCCTTGCCACAGACGGGCACCCAACCCCTGATGCTGATCGTCCAGCAGGCCCGGCGCCGCGGCCGGGGCCGAAGCCACCGTGCTTGGGGATGGCGCCACGCCGGCACCGCCCTGCATATCCGAGGACTGCATCGTGCCAGGCTGGGCTGCGTCGGGCTGGGTTCCGCCAGGCTGTGCCGCATCGGGCGGCGGCGCGATCGGCGGCAAGGGGGATGAGACGATGCCGCCGGAATTGCTGCTCTGGCCGGCAGCGCCGCCCTGGCCGCCGGTATCCGGTGAGGTATTGCCCGACCCGGTGTTATCGGGCGCCACCGTGCCGGGAACGCCCAGTTGCACCGGAGCGCCCGTGGCGCCGCCCGATTGCTGGGCGAGCGCCGGCAACGGAGCCAGGCTGCCGCCGGCCAAAGCCAGCATCAGCGGTGCCCATTTCCAGCTCCCCCGTTTCGAGGACAAGGCGCAGCCAATCGCGGCGTAAAACGGCCGGGCGCTCAGGAAAAAAGATTGATGAGAGGAAGCCTGTCGGCCCGCGGAATGGCGTCGGCGCAGCGGGTTACTGCAGCGAGAGGCGGTCATTCGGCACTTGTACTTCCATCTTGGCGGTCGGCGCCGGCAGGTCCCAGACCGCCAGGACAGTCGCCCCGCCGCCAATGATTACGATGACCGCCACAACGATACCGATCAGTGCTCTGTTCATGTCGCCTGTATTTCCCACGACCCTGCGGTAACATTCGAGAACCAGCCGCGACCCGGTGCCATCAAGGGACCGCCACGACTCGCAGGGCTTCGGCCGCTAACTTGCCACAGGGCTTGAGAATTATGCTAGTGTTCAATTATGGCGAAAAAGCGTCACGATATCGAGAGGTTGCGCGTTCATGACCATGCTGCCGGCAGAAGATGACGGTCGGCCTGACAGCCATGCGCCCGATGGTCATGCCCCGGAAAATCCGGCCCACCAGACCCAAGCAGGCGAGCCCGGTTCGGCCGGCAGGCAGACCGTATCAGGGGGCGCCATATCAGGGAGCGGGCCATTGCAGTCGCTGAGCCGGCCCATCGACCGTACCATCGTGCTGGTCGGCCTGATGGGCGCCGGCAAGAGCTGTATCGGCAAGCGCCTCGGCACCAGCCTGCGTCTGGCCTTCACCGATGCCGACAAGGAAATCGAGGCGGCCGCCGGCTGCAGCATCTCCGACATCTTCGCGCTGCACGGCGAAAAAGCCTTCCGCGAAGGCGAGCGCCGCGTGATCCAGCGCCTGCTCAGCAACCCGGTCCATGTCCTGGCGACCGGCGGCGGCGCCTTCATGGACCCGCAGACCCGCGCGCTGATCAAGGACCGGGCGCTGTCGATCTGGCTGCGCGCCGATCTCGATCTGCTGGTGAAGCGCGTCGCCCGCCGCAATGAGCGGCCGCTGCTGCAGAACGTCGATCAGCGTCAGAAGCTGGCCGAGCTCATGGAGATCCGCTACCCGGTCTATGCCGAGGCCGATCTGATCGTGGATTCCACCGACGGCCCGCCGGAAGCCACCCTGGCCCGCGTCATCGCCGCGCTCGAAGCTCATACCCGGAACGGGCATAACCAGGACGCGCATGCCCAGCAAGCACAACTTCAACAATCCGCGAAACAAGGCGACGCCGATCTGTCGCCCGCCCGCAAGGTTGCCCCCTGATGACCAGTATCACCACCAGCCCTGAAACCGTGCGGGTCGAACTCGGTGCGCGCAGCTACGACATTCTGGTGGGCCGCGGCCTGATCGGCCGGGCCGGCGCCCTGGCTGCGCCGCTCCTGGCGCAGAAGCGCGTCATCGTCGTCACCGATGCGACCGTCGCCCGGCATCATCTCGATGCCCTGGTTCAGGCCTTCGCCCAGAGCGGCATCACCGCCCAGAGCATCATCCTGCCGCCGGGTGAACAGACCAAGGGCTTCGGTCCGTTGGAGCAGCTCTGCAGCCGGTTGCTGGATCTGAAGGCCGAACGCCATACCACCCTGGTGGCGCTGGGTGGCGGCGTGATCGGCGATCTCACCGGCTTCGCCGCCTCGATCCTGCTGCGCGGCATCGATTTCATCCAGGTGCCCACCACCCTGCTCGCGCAGGTCGACAGTTCGGTCGGCGGCAAGACGGGCATCAACATGCCTCAGGGCAAAAACCTGATCGGCAGCTTCTATCAACCGCGCCTCGTCCTCGCCGATACGGCGGCGCTCGATACCCTGCCCAAACGCGAATTGCTGGCAGGCTATGCCGAGGTGGTGAAATACGGGCTGATCGACAATCCCGCCTTCTTCACTTGGCTGGAGGGCCATGGCACCGGCGTGATCGCCGGCGACGAAGCGGCGCGACGCCAGGCCATCGTCACCAGTTGCCGCGCCAAGGCCGCCATCGTCGGCGCCGATGAGCGGGAATCGGCGCAGCGTGCCCTGCTCAATCTCGGCCATACCTTCGGCCACGCTTTGGAAGCCGAATGCGGCTATACCGATGAACTGCTGCATGGCGAGGCCGTCGCCATCGGCATGGTGATGGCCTTCGATCTTTCCGCCCGCCTCGGCCTCGCCCCCCTGGAGGATGCCGCGCGGTTGCGCCGGCATCTCGCCAGCATCGGCCTGCCGACCGACCCGATCTGGGTCGAAGGCCGCAACTGGGTGGCTGACCGTTTGATCGAGCATATGGGCAAGGACAAGAAAGTGAAGGACGGCCGGATCGGTTTCGTCCTGGCGCATGGCATCGGTAAAGCCTTCACGCCGGCCTATGTCGATCTGGATGAGGTCGCCACCTTGCTGGAAGTCGCCATTGCCGCTTGACCCCCGGGCCTTCCGTCATTGAACGATAAACGCCCAGGCCGCCGGTGCCCCAGCGCCATCATTTCGCACCGCTTCCAGCATAATCCCTGACGAGAGCGTGACGCCGATGACAGTCATGATCCTGTATATAGCGATGCTGGTGGTCCTGATCCTGTGCTCCGGCTTCTTCTCCGCCTCGGAGACGGCACTGACCGCCGCGTCCCGCGCGCGTATCCACGCCTTGGTCTCCAACGGCAATCAGCAGGCGGTGAAGGTCTCTCGTCTGCATGAGCGGATGGAGCGGGTGATCAGCACCATCCTGCTCGGCAATACCGCGCTCAACAGCGCCACGGCGGCGCTGATGGCGACCGTCCTCGGCAGCTATTTCGGCCATAGCGGCCTCGCCTTCTGGGTCGCCACGGCGACGGCGACGACGGTCCTTTTCATCTTCGCCGAAGTGATGCCGAAGACCTTCGCCATCAACAATGCCGATCGCAGCGCCCTGACCGCCGCGCCGCTGCTGCTCCTGCTCGTGCGCCTCACTTATCCCATCACCCATGTCACGCAGCTCGTCGTGAATGGCGTGCTGCGCCTGTTCGGCGTCAAGGTGGTCAACGAGCCCGGCGCCGAGGACCGGCTGGAGGAATTGCGCGGCGCCATCGATCTGCATTCCGAATCGGCCGAGGAAATCCGCGAAGCGAATGCCATGCTGCATTCGATCCTCGATCTCGACGACGTGCCGGTCTCGGACATCATGGTGCACCGGCGCAAGATGGAGATGGTCGATATCAGCCTGCCGCCGGCCGAGATCGTCCGCCAGGTCCTCGCCAGCCCGCATACCCGCATCCCGCTCTGGCAGGACGAGCCGGACAATATTGTCGGCGTGCTGCATGTGAAGGCGCTGCTCCGCGCATTGGAAGCCAATGCCTGGCAGGTCGACGGCCTCAAGGTGGAAGGGCTCGCCGGCAAGCCCTGGTTCATCCCCGACAGCACCAGCCTGCTGGCGCAGCTCGAAGCCTTCCGGAGCCGCCGCGAGCATTTCGCCCTGGTGGTCGATGAATATGGCGCCCTGATGGGCATCGTCACCCTGGAGGATATCCTCGAGGAAATCGTCGGCGATATCGCCGATGAGCATGACGTCAATGTCGCCGGCGTGCAGACCGATGAAGACGGCAGCTATCTGGTGGATGGCGGTGTCACGATCCGCGATCTCAACCGCGAATTCGGCTGGCGTTTGCCCGACGAACAAGCCTCCACCGTCGCCGGGCTGGTCCTGCATGAGGCGCGGCAGATTCCCGTCGCCGGCCAGGTCTTCGTCTTCTACGGTTTCCGCTTCGAGATCCTCGAGCGCCAGCGCAATCAGTTGAAGCGCCTGCGCGTGACGCCGCTGCAGAAGGACGCGGCGGAGGTTGACGCCGCCACCGAACCGGTGGCCTTATTGACCAACACCAAATTGCTGCCGGGGCCGCATATGCCGCCCTCGTCTCCCTCCCCAGGAGCGGATGCTCCGGGTGCCAATCGGAACAAACGCGGCACCTTCTAGCGATCGAAGACACCATCATGGCCGATTATCCCACGGAATTGCCGCCGCCGGTGCGCCGGAAAGAGCTGCATCATCGCGATTACGAATTTCGCGGCTATCTGCGCGAGGACGGACTCTACGACCTCGAAGGCCGCATGACCGACAGCAAGACTTATGACTTCCCCAATCAATGGCGCGGCACGATTCCAGCCGGCACGCCCTATCACGACATGCGGGTACGCCTGACCCTGGATCGGGATTTCGTCATCCACGAGGTCGTCGTGGTGACGGCCGCCAGCCCCTATGAGATCTGCCCGACGATCACGCCGGCTTTTCAGGCACTGCGCGGCGCCCAGCTCGGTATCGGCTGGACACGCCTGCTGCGGCAGCATTTCGCCGGCACCCATGGCTGCACCCATCATGTCGAGATGCTGCGGGCGATGGGGACCGTCGCCTTCCAGACCCTCTACGGGCATCGCGAACAGATGAAGCGCGAACGTGGCGAGGCAGTGAACGAAGGCCCCCCGACCGATCATGGCGGTACCGATCACAGCAACGGGGTGAAGCGCAAGCCGGGCTTTCTCGATACCTGTCACGCTCTCGCCTCGGACGGCGAGATCGTGCGCGAGCAATGGCCGGATTTCTATACCGGCCCGAAGGCGGATCAGCGGCAAGCCGATTGACGGGTCGCTGATTTATTGACCCGCTTGGTCGCCTCCGGCCGGCGCATCGGGGAGCGCCAGCGGCCCCGCCAGCTTGATCACCCGCAGCGCGAAATTGGAGCGGATATCGGCGATCATGGGCAGGACCAGCAGGCGGTCCGAAAGCAGCCGCTCATAGGCGCTGAGATCCGGCACTGCGAGCTCCGCGAGAAAATCCGCCGCCCCCGATACCATGCAGCAGGAAACCACTTCCGGCATGGCCGCCAGAGCGGCAGCCAGGGCATCGGCATTGGCCCGGGAATGCTGGCTGACCTTGATTTCGATGAAGACCGTCAGCCCCAGCCCGACCTGGCTGCGGTCGAGATCGGCCCGGTAGCCGCGGATCACCCCCGCCTCTTCCAGTTTCCGTGTCCGCCGCAGACAGGGCGAGGGCGACAGATGGACCCGCTCCGCCAGATCAACATTGCTCAACCGGCCGTCTTCCTGCAGCGCCCGCAAGATACGCATATCGGCCTCGTCAAGCTGGATATTTGGCATAACACACCTGATGGACGCAGTAATAAGGCAGATTATTGCGTCAACCTGCACCACAACGGGTGACTTCGCAAGGACATGCCCGGCCTCGTCGGCCCATGCTGTGCGAGGTTAGTGAGCAGCGGCAGGTGGCGTGTCATGGCACAACAGAGCATCGACCGGACAATGACCGAGTCACAAGGTTACACCCGCGAGATGACCGGCATCGGCGCGGCGCTGGTCACCGTGGCGATCTGGGCCGGCTGGATCGTCGCCACCCGGTTCTCCGCCGAAACGGCGCTCGGCCCGGTCGAGATCGGCCTGCTCCGCTATGGGCCGCCGGCCCTCATCCTGGCGCCGGTCTGGTGGCGGACCGGCCTCATCCCGCGCAACGTGCCGCCTTGGCTCCTGGTCGTGATCGTCGGCGGATCGGGCGCCCCCTTCCTGCTGATCGCGGCGGCCGGCATGCGTTACGCCCCGGCGGGCGAGATCGGCGCCCTGCTGCCCGGCACCATGCCGCTCTGGGCTGCCCTGATCGGCTGCATCCTCGGCACCGCGCGGTTCGACCGCGGCCAGATATTGGGCTATGCCCTGATTGCCTTGGGAATCGGCATCATCGCCGCGCATGACCTGCATCAACTGGGCGGCGCGGGCATCGCACCGTCATCCTGGCAAGGTCATGTGCTGTTCCTGATCGCCGCCGCCTGCTGGGCCGCCTATAGCCATGCCTTCAAGCGCAGCGGCCTCACCGCCCTGCAGGCCGCCGCCATCATCGCCGTCTGGTCCTTCCTGATCCATGCGTGTCTGGCGGCACTCCTCGGCACGACGATCTGGCAGGCGGCTGGCCGGATTCTGATCCCGCAATTGTTCATTCAAGGCGGTTTGTCGGGCCTGGTCGCCATCGTGGCCTATGGCCTGGCGATCGATCGCCTCGGCGCCACCCGCGCCGCTTCCTTCAGTGCCCTGGTGCCGGCCCTGGCCTTGCTCGGCGGCATCCTGGTCTTGGGAGAAAGACCGTATCCGGCGGGCCTGCTGGCAACCGCCAGCGTCACGCTCGGCGTCGCCCTCGCAAGCAGGAACCCGCAGCCCCGCCACTGACCGCGCCGGCCTGGATGCGCGCTGATCCGGAGAACCGATCGATGGGATCGGATCAGCCGGCCTTGCGCCGCAAGACCCCGTGCCCGGCCGCGCGATGGCCGCGTTCAGTCGCCGCCGCCCGGAAATAGGCCAGCACATAGGCCCGGATGGCGGCCGTCAGGCTGGTGGTGCCGCGATGCCGCGACACTTCCGTGCAGAGCTGGTGCAGGGAGAGGCCTTCGCGTGCGCCGATCTCCCAAAGCGATTCCCACATATCCGGTTCCAGCCGCAGGCTGGTGCGCCGGCCGGCAACCGTGACATTGCGTGCGACCATTGCCCTGTCCAGTCCCAGATGCACAGGGTTGGCACCCAACGTGACAACGTTAGAGGCGCCGTTCGGTATAGCCTTCATGTGACACGCACCCTTCCCCCAAAAGAGTATTTTGTGCGTATATTCCCAAGCAGTAAGCATGACCGAAGTCAATTAATTTTCGATAAAAGATAGATTATTTGTTCGGTCTCACAGAAGTGACGTGCATACGCGCAGACACAGCTATCCCCTGGGCGACAGCAATTCTTCAGATTACACCTGATGGCAAGCCAGGCTGTTATCGTCTGGCAACTCGCGCGATATCCCGCGCGCGCTCAACCCTCACCGGGTGCCCGGGTGACCAGGGAAAGAGCATGAACCGGATTGTTCATATCCTCGGCCAGCACGGCATAGACCAGACGCTGGCGCTCGACACGCGACTTGCCGGTGAAGGCGGCGGCGGTGATTTCGATCCGGAAATGCGTCTCGCCACTCTCGCGCCAGCCGGCATGACCGTGATGCTCGTTGGTCTGGTCGATCACCGCCAGGGCTTCCGGCTGGAAGGCATTGCGCAATTTCACTTCCAGGCGATCGCTGACTTGACCCATGACGTAGTCGTCTCCGTTCCAATGTTGAAGCCCGATCACCCGCATCGCACGCGGCACCGCTTTCAGCGGAGCATCGACGGCCAAACATTGAGGACCGGGCATCGATATGGGATGGTTAGGGCCAAGCCATCCGTTTGACAAGCATTCCGGCAGCCGCCGACGAGGTCACATCATGTCATCTTCCGCGCCACGGCAAGACCGTGCCGCCACCTTGCCGCCGCGGATCGCTTATGCCGTCTTCGCCGCGATTGTTCTGATCTGGGGCCTCAACTGGCCGGTGATGAAGATCGCCACCACCATGATCCCACCGTTGTGGTTTACCTTCCTGCGCTTCGCCATCGGCGCTGTCTGCCTGTTCGCCGTGGTGATCGGCAGCGGCCGCTTCGCCTGGCCCGGCCGCCGCGACCTGCCGGTCATGATCACCATGCCGGTCTTCCAGATGGCGCTCTATATCGGCCTGATCAATATCGGGCTGCTCTATGTCCCGGCCGGGCGCTCGGCGATCCTTGCCTATACGACGCCGATCTGGGTGCTGCCGGCCGCCGCCGTTTTGTTGAAGGAGCCGCTGGCCGGGTTCAAGCTTCTGGCCTTCCTGGTCGGCCTTGCCGGCATACTCGTTCTCGTCAATCCCGCCGCCATCGACTGGTCCGACGGCAAGGCGTTGTTCGGCAATGCCGTCCTGTTGCTCTCCGCCGCCAGTTGGGCCGTCGGCATCCTGCATGCCCGCCTGCATCGCTGGCATCTGAGCCCCTTGCAACTGGCACCGTTCCAGATGCTTGCAACCCTCCCGCTGCTCGGCATCGCCGCCTGGCTCTATCACGGGCCGCTGCGGATCCATTGGTCGGCGGAGCTGATCTATGTGCTGCTCTATAACGGCCCCCTGGCCACCGCCTTCACCTTCTGGGCGATCCTGACGGTGCAGCGCGCCTTGCCCGCCAGCACCACCGCGCTTTCCTTCCTGGTGGTGCCGGTCTGGGGCCTCGCCGCATCGATCTGGTGGCTCGGCGAAACCCTGCCGCTCAGCCTGATGATCGGCGGTATGCTGATCCTCGGCGCCGTCGCGCTCGTCGTCCTCGCCGACCGCCGGCGGCAGCGACATCAGCGCCCGGCGAATGGCTGATCTCCACAGGCGAAATCCGGCCGGCGCTTGCTTTGCGAGGGGCGAATACCCATACTGCAATCATGCCGAAGCCAGCCGCGCAACGACGTCGGCGTCCTGATCCTTTCGAGGATCGGGAGCAGCCGCAAACGATTCTCTGCAACCATCCGGGTTGCCTGGAGGCGGGGCTCTATCGCGCACCGAAATCGCGGAAACAGTTGAACGAATACTACTGGTTCTGCCTGGAACATGTCCGGGAATACAACAAGTCCTGGGACTTCTATGCCGGCATGAACCAATCCGAGATCGAGCGCCAGACGCGTCAGGATATTGTCGGCAACCGTCCGACCTGGCCGTTGGGCCGCTGGGGTGCGCATCAGCGCCATCGTTTCGGCGCCGACCTCTTCCCCGATGACGTCGCCGAGGCCCTGAACGGCGATCGGGCCCGGAAGCAGCAGCAAAAAGAGCGGGCCAAGGCCAATTCACCGGAGGAACAGGCACTGGCCGTGCTCAACCTGACCTGGCCGGCGACCTGGGACGAAATCAAGCTGCGCTATAAGACTTTGGTCAAGAAGCTGCATCCCGACGCCAATGGCGGCGACAAATCCGCCGAGGAGCACTTGAAGCTGGTTAATCAGGCTTACAGCACCCTGAAAGCCGCCGCCCTCGCCAGCGCCTGACCCATCATCCCCCACCGGCGTCATCCCCAAACTCACATCACCACGGATACATATGGTTGCAGGACGCATGAGGGAAACACGGGGCGGGGTTGCGCATATTGTCGCCCCTCATGTCGTTCCGGGCGCTATAGCCTAGCGCGACGCATCTATAATCGAGTAGAAATTCCCACCGACGCAGAAATGTAACGAACGAAAGCGGATTATCTTATCATGGCAGCCACCACCGCGGCGGCGGAAAAGCCCGCCCAACCAGATATCGCGATTTCCGTGCGGCAGCTTTTCGGCCTGGATTCCGACATGCAGGTCCCGGCCTTCAGCCAGCGCTCGGAGCATGTCCCCGATCTCGACGAATCCTATCGCTTCGACCATGACACCACGATGGCGATTCTGGCCGGCTTTGCCTATAACCGCCGTGTCATGATCCAGGGCTATCACGGCACCGGCAAATCGACCCATGTCGAGCAGGTGGCCGCGCGCCTCAACTGGCCGTGTATCCGCATCAATCTCGACAGCCATATCAGCCGTATCGACCTGATCGGCAAGGATGCCATCGTCCTCAAGGACGGCAAGCAGGTGACAGAATACCGCGAAGGCCTGCTGCCCTGGGCCCTGCAGCATCCGACCGCCCTCGTCTTCGACGAATACGATGCCGGCCGCCCCGATGTGATGTTCGTCATCCAGCGCGTGCTGGAAGTCGAAGGCAAGCTGACCCTGCTCGATCAGAACAAGGTCATTCGCCCGCATCCGGCCTTCCGCCTGTTCGCCACTGCCAACACGATCGGCCTCGGCGACACGACCGGCCTCTATCACGGCACGCAGCAGATCAACCAGGGCCAGATGGACCGCTGG
>CAYOQR010000040.1:0-52799 GCA_964406155.1 uncultured Rhodospirillaceae bacterium
CGGTGTGATCGTCTCAGGTGGCAACAACAACATCTTCACCCAGATCGGCCTGATCGTGCTGGCCGGCCTTCCCTGCAAGAACGCGATTCTGATCGTCGAGTTCGCCAAGGACAAGCAGCAGGAGGGCATGGACCGGGTGAGTGCCGTGCTGGAAGCCTGCCGCCTGCGTCTGCGCCCCATCCTGATGACGTCCTTCGCCTTCGTCATGGGTGTGGTGCCGCTGGTGGTCTCGACCGGGGCCGGTGCGGAAATGCGCCATGCCATGGGTGTCGCGGTCTTCTCCGGCATGCTGGGCGTGACCTTCTTCGGCCTGCTCTTGACGCCGCTCTTCTATGTCCTGATCCGAGGCATGGCCGAGCGGCGTCGAATCAAGGTCGTGGAAGAGGAACTGCCGACCCTGCCGCACTGACAGGGCGGGCAAAGAAAAACGGCGGCATCGGAAGATGCCGCCGTTTTCGTTTTCAGGAAGGCGGGGTGTCGATCAGCCGGCGCGCACGCGGCTGATGAACTTATCGACTTCCATGGTCAGGGACTGCGACTGGCGCGAGAGCTCACCGGCGGCGTCCAGCACCTGCGACGAGGCCGAGCCGGCATCGTCGGAAGCGCGGCTGACGCCGGAGATGTTCTGGTTCACCTCGTCGGTCCCGGTCGCCGCCTGCTGGGCGTTGTGGGAAATCTCCTGGGTGGCGGCGGACTGTTCCTCCACCGCGGCGGCGATCGCCGAGGAGATTTCATTGATCCGGTCGATGGTCTGGCGGATACGCGACATGGCGCCGACCGCCTCCTGCGTCACCGACTGCATGCTGGCGATCTGGCTGGAGATTTCGTCCGTGGCACGGGCGGTCTGATTGGCGAGGTTCTTGACCTCCGAGGCGACCACCGCGAAGCCCTTGCCGGCATCGCCGGCCCGCGCCGCCTCGATCGTCGCATTGAGCGCCAGCAGGTTGGTCTGGCTGGCGATGTCGTTGATGAGCTGCACAATGCCGCCGATCTTATTGGCGGCATCGGCGAGCGATTCCACGGTCTCGCCGGTACGGGCAACCTCGTCGACGGCGCTGCGGGCGACATTGCTGCTGTCGGAGACCTGCCGGCTGATTTCGCGGATCGAGGAAGAGAGTTCCTCGGCGGCGGCGGCGACCGTGGTCACATTGGCGGATGCCTGGGTGGCGGCGGCGGCAACGGCGGTCGCCTGGCGCGAGCTTTCCTCGGCCACCGCCGACATCGATTGCGCATTGGCCTCCAGCTCGGTCGCCGAAGAGGAAACCGCCTGGACGATGCCCTTGACGCTCGCTTCGAAGCCGTCGGCCATGTCGAGCATGAGGCGCCGGCGTTCGGCCGCTGCGGCCTTGTCCGCCTCCTCCTGGCGCTGGCGCAGTTCGTTGACCTCGATCAGCTTCTGGCGGAAGAAGTCGACTGCCTTCGCCATGACGCCCAATTCGTCGCCGCGAGCCGTCATCGGTACGGTGACATTGGTATTGCCCTCGGCCAAGGTCTCGACCGCGCGGGTCAGGCTTGCCACCGGCCTGGCGGCGACATAGCGGACCAGCACCATGATGACGACGGCGAGCAGCACGACGACGATCACGGCGATGATGACATTGGCCCAGATCACTTGATTGACCGGTTCCAGGATCTTGTCCTGGGGCAGGTTCACGAGGACCGACCAGGGATGCGATGCCTCGCCGATCTGCATCGGCACGAAGACGCGCGTGACATCGGTGTTCAGGCTCTTGGAATAGTCCTCGATCGAGAAGGCCTCTCCGTTCTGGAGGCGGGGCAGCGCATCCTTGAACAATGGGCTGGCATTGACGAAGGGCTGGCCGAGATTCTTCGGATCGGCCGAGGCGGCGAACAGGCCGCCGCTGGAGATCATCGAAACCGAGCCGGTGCCGTAGGGACGGACCTGCATCAGCGCATCGTTCATCTTGTTGAGCGACATATCGACGCCGATGACACCGATCACCTTGCCGTCGATCTTGACCGGCGCGGCGAGACTGACGAGCAGGGTATCCTTACCCGCAACGGCATAGATATAAGGTTCGAGGACCGTGTCCTGACCGGTCTTGAAGGGAATCTGGTAGTAGTCGCCGTCGCTCTTCTGGCTGTCGAGCGCGGTCATCGGGTCGAGCTGAACGCCGCCGTCCTTGGGATAGATATAGGGGACGAAACGGCCGGCCGGGTCGGCGCCTTCCGATCCCACCGCGGCGGTATCGTTCCCGTCGAAGGCATTGGGCTGGAAGCCGGCCCAGACACCGATCAGCTCGGGATTGGCCTTGATCGCCGCCCGCATCGCTGCGACGAAGGATTTACGGTTGAGCGCGTTCTCCGAGCGCATGCCGAGATAGGCATCGCGCAGGCTGTAGGCGATCTGATACGTGCCGTTGAACATCGCCTGCATCTTGGCGGCCTGGGACTGCGCCATTTCCTGGCCCTGTGCCAGGGCCAGATTCTGGGCAATGGCGGCGCTCTTCTGCGACGAAATCCATGTCGAGGCGGTATAGCCGATGATGACGGCACCGACGATCGGCACCAAAATCTTCAGTGACAGCGGCAAACGCGAAAATAATCCTGGCGATCCCATTTCCTACTCCGTGGCGCAGATCAGCGCGCGATAGTTACAGAGCAGGGGTGATCGATGTTGCTGAGGAATACATTCCGCAGTTGCATCGCCGAGCGCCCAGCTCCTTCTCATGGGTTTCGGGTATCATGTGGCGAGTTAACAAAATCTTGTCGCGGGGTCAGGCCGGAGCCTGTGCGGCCGCATGGCTGCCATTCGCTTTTTCGCGCAATAGCAGAACGATGATGCCGGCGAGCAGAGCGAGACCCAAGGCGCCATACCAGAGCAGGTCATAGCTGCCGGATGTCTGCGCCAGCCAGCCGCCGAGAAAGGCACCGGCAGCCCCACCCAGCGCATGGCCCGCGGCGATCAACCCCATGGCGAGGCCCATGATGCGCAGGCCGAGATGACTGGCGACCAGGCTCGCCGTGACCGGAACGGTGGCATAGTCGACCAGGCCGAAGGCGACGGAGAAGATCAGCAGCAACGGCAGATCGCCGCCTTTTTCGCCGGCGATCACGATCAGCAAGACGAAGGTGACGGCGCGCAGGATATAGATCAGCCCCAGCAGCAACGGCCGGTTCATCCGGTCAGTCAGCCAGCCGGCGAAGATCATGCCGGCAAGATTGACGGCGGAGAGGGCGCCATAGGCGCTGGCGCTGGGCAGGGGTGGCAGGCCGCACCAGGCAGCGAAGGGCAGGAGATGGGTTTCGATCGCCCCGGTGCTGGTGAAGCCGCAGATCAGGAAACTCCAGAACAAGGCATGGAAGACTGGACTGCGCAACAGGAAGGCGAGGCGCTGGGCGAGCGGCTCGTCATCGGCGGCGCTCTGCCGATGGATCCGCGGTGCCCCGCGCCGCAGCAGCAGGAACAGGGCGGCGAGCAGCAGGCAGCCGATGCCAAGCACCAGGAAGTTCATGCGCCAGCTCGTCACCTGCAGCAGCAGGGCCAGCAGCGGCACCAACAGCAATTGTCCGCCGGTCGAGCCCGAGGTGGCGAGGCCGGTCGCCAGCCCTCGTCCCGGACCGCGTTTCTCGGTCGTCCCGGTATTAAGGCGATCGATGCTGAGGGCGATGGTGGTTGCCACCACATGCTGTGCCACCATGCCGAAGCCGATGGCGCCGATCAGGCCGAAGCCCAGAAGCAGGACCCAGGATTGATGGGCGCCCGAAACCAGCAGCAGGCCGGCGCCGAGCGTGGCGAGGCCGCAGGCGAGCAGTCGTGTCGGGCCGGCGCGATCCACCAGATTGCCGGCGAAGGGGGCGACCATGGCCGTGACGATCAAGGCGATGGCGCCGACGAAGGAGGTATAGCTCTGGGCCCAGCCCATGTCGCGGGCCCAGACCGGCATGGCGAGGCTGAGGGCCGTCCGGGCGGAAAAGGACACCGCCAGGGCCAGGAAACCCAGAACGATGATCGGCCAGATGCTGAAACGCCCAGCCGTGACCTGCCCGGTCGATTTGCGATCGGTCGTTGCGGAATCGAAGATGGGTTGCGGGCCTGGCATGATGAGGTCCTTTCGCCGTGGGGTCCTTTCGCCGTCTGGGTCGGTTGGGCCGGCGGATTGAGCTGCCGCCAGCTTTGCCGATCGCAGGCTCGACGGCAAACCAGTTCCTTGCCGCGTCAGTTTAGCTCAGCTATCCTGAGGGCCATGACTGGACCCCTTCCCCTGGTGGCCTTGCGGGCTTTCGCCGAGACCGGCCGTCTCGGCAGCATGAAGGCCGCCGCCGCCGCGTTGGGCGTGACGCCTGGCGCCGTCAGCCAGCAGATCAAGCTGCTGGAAACGCGGCTTGGGGCGGCGCTCTTCGAGCGTCATAACCGCGAGCTGCAACTGACGGCGATGGGGCGCAAGCTGCTGCTGCCGCTGGTCGACGGCTTCGACCGGATCGAGGCCGGCTGGTCGAGCTTCGAGCGCCCCAGCGCCCGCCGCAACCGGCTGACCATCAGCGCCACCGCGTCCTTCGCCACCGCCTGGCTGGTGCCGCGCCTCGGCCGCTTCACGGCGCTGCATCCGGGGATCGAGCTCAGGATCGAAACCACATCGCGCCTGGTCGATCTCAAGCGCGACGATGTCGATATCGCCCTGCGCCATGGGCTCGGCGATTATCCGGGCTATGCGGCGGTGCGGTTCCTGACGCCGCATCTCCTGCCGGTCTGCAATCCCGCCTTGCTGCGCGGAACGCGCGGCCGCGCCGCGAAGCCGATCCGCCAGCCGGCCGATTGCCTGGCCTATCCGCTGCTGCAGGATGCCGACCGGGCCGATTGGCCGCTCTGGCTGCAGGCCCATGGAGTGCGGGATCCCCGCGCCAGCCAGGGCGCCAGTTTCGAGGGCGATCTGCTGCTGGTGCAGGCGGCCCTGGCGGGGCAGGGGATCGCCCTGGTGCGCGACATCTTCTGCCGGGCCGAACTTGCCAGCGGCAGCCTGGTCCAGGTGCTGGATCTCGATTGGCCGGTCAGTTTCGCGTATTATCTCGTGGCGCTTCCGGAAAGCCTGCAGCACCGCAAGGTTGCGGCGTTCCGCGATTGGCTGCTGGGCGAGGCGGCCTATGATGCGCAGCTCGCCGAAGGCATTCGGGCTAAACGGGGGCCCAGCAGGCAGGGGCAAAGTCGGACCGTTGGGTCGAGCCGGCTGACCGTCGTCACCTCCTGAGACCGCATCCGTTGCGATCGATCAGTGAGCGAGGTTGAGATGACAGCCCATCGCGTGACGCCGCTTGTGCGGCGAATTCTGCCTCTTCTTGCAGGAGTCATACTTGCCGCCTGCAGTCATGCCTCGGTGCAGACGACGCAGGACTATACCGGCGCCGCTTTGCCGCGTCCCGACCGCGTGATGGTGCGTGACTTCGTGGTATCGCCCAACGAGGTGACGCTGGATAGCGGTCGCCTGGCCGGCATCCGGCGCATGTTCAGCGGCCAGAGCGACAGCGAACAGCAGATCGCCAAGGCCCAGGCCGTCGTTGCGGCGATCAGCAATACCCTGGTGCAGGAGATTCAGGCCATGGGTCTGCCGGCTGAGCGTATCGCCGCCGATGCGACGGTGGCCCCGAGCAGCCGTGTCGCCCTGATCGATGGCAATGTGCTCGATATCAACGAAGGCAACCGCGCCAAGCGTGTCGCTATCGGCTTCGGCGCCGGCGCCAGCGATGTGAAGACCAGCACCGCTTTGGCCTATCTGGCGCCCATGACGCCACCCCGGGAAATTGCCACCTTCCAGGCCAGCGGCACCAGCGGCTATGCGCCGGGTGTGGTGGTGACCGGCGGGGCGGGTGCCGCGGCCGGGGCCGCGACCTCGGTCGCGGTCAGCGGCGGGATGCAAGCCTATCGCGAAAAGAACACCGCCACCACCTCGGCCGATGCCGACGACATCGGCAAGAAGATCGCCGAGCAACTGCGCCAGCAATTTATCGCCCAGGGCTGGATCGCGAGGAATTAATCTCGTCCGCCCCGCCCGATATCCCGGCTCCCGGTGGCGGGAGGCTCAGAGGTACAAATACCTGACGTGGCGACAGCTTGAGCGTCGGTGGCGTCGTTCGGACGCCTTCAACCTTTCGCTCGGCTGGTTTTTTCGGGTTGGCATTTTCGTGCGATTGGCATCGGCCTGTTGCTGTCGGTGTCGCGACATGGGCATGATGGGCGCCTCTTTACCTGAATCGCGAGTCTGGCAGCGCGAATCTGGCCGCTGCATGCGGCGCGCGGCAACGAGGTGAGCATGAACCGAGGCAAGGATGAACAGGGTCTGGCCTGAAGCGCAAACCATCAGCGGCCTGAAGCTGTCCCAGGAGGCCCTGCGCCGGGTGGCGGAGCTGCATCTCGACTGGCGCCGCCAGCGCCGAGAGGGGCGGCGCTGCATGCTGCAGAAATGCGATCTGAGCGGGCTCGATCTTAGTCAATTCAATCTCGAAAGCGCCATCCTGGTGGAATGCGACCTCACCCGGGCCAATCTTCGCGAGACCAATCTGAAGGGCGCCGATTTGCGCGGCAGCCGTTTCGACGAGGCCAATCTTGGCCATGCCCAACTGGTCCGCGCGGATCTGCGCGGGGCCCGCTTCGCCGATGCGGATCTCAGCCAGGTGGCGGCCGAAGGCGCGGATCTTTCCGAAACCTATGTGACGCTCAGCCCCGATGCCCTGGCCGGGGCCTTTCGCGGCGCCTGGATCAGGGATGCCGATTTTTCCGAGGCGCGGCTGCGCGGGGTCGATTTCTCCGGCGCGCAGATCGCCAATGCCGCCTTCCGTCATTCCGACATCCGCAATGCCCGCTTCGACAGCGCCGAGATCGCCAATGTCGCCTTTCTCGGTGCCCGCATGGCGGGGGCCCGTTTCATCGGCGCCACCATGGACGCCGCCAGCCTGCAGGACGTCGACCGCCTGACAGTGGAGATCGAACAGGCGCGGCTCATCCCGAAGAACGAATTGCAGGCAAGGCTGACGGCCCATGCCACCTGGATCGATAGCCTCGGGCAAAGGGGTGTACGCCTCGATCTCAGCCATTGCGATCTGCGCGGCATCAATCTCTCCGGCGCCAATCTCTCCGCCGCCATTCTGCGCGGTGCGCTGCTTGCCAATGTCGATTGTGCGCAAGCGCATCTGCTTTACACCGATCTCACCGGCGCCAATCTCTGCGGTGCTAAGCTCAATCACGCCGATCTGCGCGGCGCTGATTTCTCCGGTGCTTTCCAGCGCGATCTTACCCTCGATGCCGCCCGTATCGGCCCGATGCCTTACCTCACAGGTGTGGCGACAAAGGGACTGAGGTCTGGAGGACTGCCGTCCAGCGCGCTGTGACGTCAATCGTTAACGTCCTCTGTGGCTGCCGGGCTTGGCGATCTGGCCCAGCGGCTTGGCCCTGCCGACTGTCTAGTATATAGACAGTCCTCGCATCGCTGAATTGCTGTCCGAGTGCGTATATGATCAAACATTGCCAGTCCTGCCGGTCGGCCGCTCTCTCGCCTGTGCTCGATCTCGGTCATCATCCGTTCTCCACTGGCCTGCCGCTGCGCCGCCACGAGCCGTTGCGCATGTTCGGTCTCGCGCTCGTCCAGTGCCAGGATTGCGGCCTCATCCAGTTGCAGCAGCCGGCAGCGGCCAAGGACCTGACACCTCTGGTCGATTGGGTTACCTATCGCGAGCCGGAGCAGCATCTCGACGCGGTCTGCGATCAGCTCGCCGCGTTGCCGGGGCTGGAGGATCGCAAGGGGCGGATCATCGGCGCCACCAGCAAGGACGACACCGCCCTTGACCGGATGACGAAACACGGTTTCACCCGTGTCACGCGCCTGGACATCGCCCAGGATCTTGGCGTTACGCTGCCGAATGCCAATGTCGAAGCCGTGCCGGAGGCTCTGACGGCGGAGCGTGCGGCGCTGATCACGCGCAACCATGGCCTGGCGAAACTGGTCATCGTCCGGCATATCTTCGAACATGCTGCCGATCTCGGCCAATTCCTTGACGGGTTGACGGCGCTGGTCGCGCCCGACGGTTATCTGATGCTCGAAGTGCCGGATTGCGTACGCAGCCTGACGCTTTGCGACTACACCATGATCTGGGAGGAGCACAGCGTCTACTTCACACCGGAGACCTTCTTCGGCTTGTTGGGGCGTCGCGGCTTCACCCCGGCTTTGACTCTGCGGCATCCCTATCCCTATGAGGATTGTCTCATCCTGGTGGCGCGACGCGACACCGCTGCGGCCGCGGCCGATCCGGCCGAGACGACACAGCCTGGGGCGACGCAACAGGCGCTAGCGCTGGGCCGAGATTATGGCGCACGCTTCGCGGCTCTCACCGAGGAGCTGACCCGGAAACTGGCCCGGGCCAAAGAGCGTCGGCCCATTGCGCTCTACGGTGCCGGTCATCTGACGGCATCCTTCGTCAATTATCACGGCCTCGAAGCGCTGTTCGATTGCGTGGTGGACGATACGCCGCAGAAACAGGGCCTGTTCCTGCCCGGCAGCAACCTGCCGATCCTGCCCTCGGCCGCGCTGGTCGAACGCAATATCGGCCTCTGCCTGCTGGGCCTCGCGCCTGAGGTGGAGCCGAAGGTGATCGCCCGCAATGCCGCCTTCCTCGCTGGCGGGGGCGAGTTCCGCTCGCTGCTGGCAGCCAGCCCCTCGGCTTTTTTGCGGGAGCCCTGAGCCGGGCGCCGGTTCATCCCGGCCGCTGGCTGAACTGCCCCCGTTGAACATTACCCGGCCTCTCTGGCATAAAGGCGGCAGTTGCCGGGGCGATGGGTCCCGGATCAAGGCCGGATTTCACGATGTCGCAGAGCAACCAGGACCGCCAGTTTCTGACCGATTATTTCGACCGCCTGACCCGCGTGAACGCGCTGGATGACGGGCTGGTCGAGAAGATCGCCGCCACCCGCGACATCTTCCTGGCGGTGAAGCAGCAGGGCGGCCGGGTGGCGGTCATCGGCAATGGCGGCTCGGCAGGCATCGCCTCGCATATCGCCATCGATCTCGCCAAGAACGGCAAAGTGCCGGCGACCTGTTTCAATGACGGGGCGCAGATCACCTGCCTTGCCAATGATTACGGCTTCGAGAACTGGCTGGTCCATGCCGTGCGGATGAATCTGCGGGCCGGCGATGCGCTGGTGGCGATCAGCTCCTCGGGCAAGTCGCCGAATATCCTCAATGGTGTCAAGGCGGCGAAGGAGCTTGGCCTGAAGGTGGTGACGCTCTCCGGCTTCCTCCCCGAGAACCCGCTGCGGGCCCTGGGCGATGTGAATTTCTGGGCCGACAGCCGCGCCTATAACATCGTCGAGACGGCGCATCAGTTCTGGCTGATGAGCGTCATCGATCTCATCATCGGCAAGGCGGAGTACTCCGCCAACTGAGCGGGCGTCAATCGAGAGGCGTTACGGCTGTTCCGGCCGGCAGAAGGCCCGCACCTGCTCGGTCACGTCCCGCATCTGCGGCAGCAGCACCGCCTGCTGCACCAGGAAGATGTCTTCGAGATCGGCGATATCTTCCGGCCGCTTGAGGACCAGCCGCTCCACCGCGAAATGCAGGCTAGCGCCGGCTTCGAGAATGCGCTGATAGACCTGCAGCCGCCGCGACTGCCGCCAGGGCAGCATGAAGAGCGAATAGGCGATGGCGCCTTCGATGGTCGGCAATTCCGCTAGCACCTGTTCCAGCATCAGATAGCTGTGCGGGAAGGTGTATTCGGTGGCACTCAGCAGATAGGTGAGGTTGTTGCGCTGGGCATAGTCGCGCAGCACCAGGTTCTGGATATGCTGCGGCACCCGGCTGCCGAGGATCGGGCGGGAGGCGACATAGCCGCGATGGCCGCTGCGCCGGTTCGTCACCGCGTCACTCCTCGAACTTTTCCGGTGGCGTATAGGCCATGCCGGCGCGTGTGGCGGGACGCAAAGTAATCGGCTCGAAGAACTCGCCCAGCTTCTTGTCCATATAGGGCGAGAAGACGCTCTTGAAGCGGCAATTCATGGTCCAGCGGGCCTGTGCCTCCCGGTTCACCCGGTTGCCATGCGGCAGGTTCTGGTTGAACAACAGTACGCTGCCATAGGGAACTTCCATCCAGCGCAAGTCCGGTTCCATCGCGCGGAAGATATCCTCGGCGCTGGCACCGGCGCGTTTCTTGAAGTCGCGGTCGAATGCGGTGGCGGGAGCCGGCGGCAGCAGATACATGCTCTTGGTCGCGAAGCAATCCACCAGGGGAATCCACAACACGACCTCGAAGGGCGAATCGCCGGACCAGGTATCGGAATGGACCGGCAGCAGCGAGCTTGCATCCTGCGGCAATTGGATCGACAGATTGATCCGCCGCTGCATGCAGAGCTCGTTGCCGACGATTGTCTCGATCAGGCTGCGGGCCGTCTCGAAATAGGCGAGGCGGAACCAGTCGGTCCGGCCGATCCCGTCGATCACGAAGAGGCGGAAGTCGTTGAGCCTGCTCTCCGGAATCAGACTGCCAACGCCGTTGAGGAAAGCGAGCCGGTCTTCCGGGCGGCCTTCCGGCTTGGGCGTCTTGAGGAACTCGCAGGCCAGTTCGACGATGCGCGCTTGCATGCGGTTGAGGCTGTCGGCGTCTTCCGTCGGCGCGATCACATGGCCGTCGCGCAGGAAGCGCACGGCCAGTTCTCTGTCTTCCGGGCGGGAAAAGTCCGTCATGCCCCCTCGCTTCAGTTCGGCGTCGCTTCCGCGCGACGTCATTCCACTACGATGCCGCCTAATCCGGTGCCACGGCGATGCGGCACGGCGTCGCGCACCCCGGCACATGACACCAGGCGGCGCATCACATCAGGTGGCGCGTCACGCCGGGCGATGTATCACGCCAGGGCGCGATAGGCGGTTGTGACCCGGTCAACCATATTCGGCACCGACAGCCCCGCTTCCGCCAGCAAGTGATCCTGGCTGCCATAGCCGATGGGGAAACGATCACCCAAAGCGAGGCGCAGGACGCGGCGGGTGACGCCGGTATCGACGAAGAGTTCGGCGACGGCGCTGCCCAGGCCGCCGATGATCGAATGCTCTTCCATCGTGACGACGAGCTTCGCCTGCTTGGCGACGTCCAGCACCGCCTCGTTATCCAGCGGCTTCACCGTATGGGCGTGCAGCACGCCGGCGGAAATGCCTTGCTGCTGCAAGGCATCGGCAACAGCCAGAGCGCGGTTGGTCATGATGCCGGTCGAGACGATAGCGATATCGCCGGGGGCTCGCATCTCGATCGCCTTGCCGATGACGAAGGGAACGTCGGGGCGCGAGACGATGGGATCGCCGCCTTTGGCGAGGCGGATATAGATCGGCCCCTTCCAGTCCAGTGTGGCATCCATCAGCCGGATCATTTCCTGGGCATCGACGGGAGCCACGATGGTCATGTTCGGCAACGCGCGCAGGATGGCGATGTCCTCGGTCGCGAGATGCGTGGGACCGAGCGGGGCATAGACCACGCCGCCGCCATTGGAGATCAGGCGCACCGGCAGGTTCTCCAGGCAGACATCGATCGCCAGTTGATCGAAGCAGCGCCGCGTCAGGAAAGTGGCGATGGTGTTGACATAGGGCATGTAGCCCTCCATCGCCATGCCGGCTGCCATGCCGATGAGATTGGCCTCGCTGACGCCTTCCATGTAATGGCGGTCCGGATAGGCCTGCTTCATCTGATCAAGCAGGCCCGGCGAAAGGTCGGAACCGATGAAGACCACGCGCGGATCGCGCTGGGCCAGGTTATGAACGTGATTGATCGCTGTCTGCCGCATCAGTTGCGCTCCAGAGCTTCGCGCATGCGCACGACATCATCTGCATTGACCTTGGCCTTATGATGCCAGGTCGGATTGTTCTCGGCGAAATCGAAGCCCTTGCCCTTGACCGTATGGCAGATGAGCATGTTGGGCTTGCCGGGCTCGAAGGGCGCCGATTGCAACGCCGCTTTCAGCGCGCCGACATCATGGCCGTCCACCTCGCGCACGGCGAAGCCGAAGGCTCGCCATTTGTCTGCAAGCGGTTCCAGGTCGAGAATATCCTTCACGAAGCCGGCCGACTGGATCTTGTTGTAATCGACCATGGCGACGAGGTTTTCCAGCTTGTGCTTGGCGGCGCAGAGCGCGCCTTCCCAGACCGAGCCCTCGTCCAGCTCGCCGTCGCCCATGACGACGAAGACCCGGCTCGGCCGCTGCTGCATGCGCGCGGCGAGTGCCATGCCGATGCCGATGGAGAGGCCATGACCGAGGGACCCGGTCGAGGCCTCGACACCCGGCACATGGCCGCGTTCCGGATGGCCGCCCAGTTTGGCGCCCGGCCGGCACTGCTGCCGCAACTCGTCGATCGGGAAGAAGCCCTTATCGGCCAGCAGCGCATATTGCGTCAGGCAGCCATGGCCCTTGCTGAGGATGAAGCGGTCGCGATTGGGGTCGCCGGGATTCTTCGGGTCGATGCGCAAGATGTGGTCGTAGAGAACGCGCAGGATTTCGACCAGCGATAGGGAAGAGCCGATATGACCGCGTCCGCCGCCTTCCAGGGCGTCGATCACCAGACTCCGCAAGTACTTAGACCGCTCGTCCATCTATAACCTATTGATTTAATTTCATAATTGAAAGAAGTGCCGCTGCCGGCGCCTGACCGGAAGTCTTAGAGGCGGCGTCGGCGATTTGCAAGTAGCGCCGGGCTGCCGCCAATTGCCGCTGCTTGGCGGCCTGCCAGGCGTCCGGGCTGGGATCGGCGGCCCCGGCGAAGACGCGCCGCTGCCAGCGTTCGGGGAAGAACTCATTGAGCAGGATTGCCGCCCAGCGCAGGCCATAAAGCGGGAACTGGGCCTGGAGCCGGCCGGGGAGATCCGGGTCTTCCGGCTCAAGGGCGGTGAGACAGGTCGTGAGGAAATGGCCGCGTTCGTCCTCGGAGAGGCGCATCGCCGGATGCCAGAGGACATCGGCCAACAATTTCACCGGATCGTCCCAGCCGAAATATTCGAAATCGATGAAGGTGAGTCCGCCATCCGGCCGGCGCAGGGCGTTATGGAAACCGAAATCCGAGGGCGAGAGAATCCGCCGGCCGGCATCGAGATCCTGATCGGGGGCGAGGCCGGCGGCGGCGTACCAGCTTTCCAGGCGTTCGGCCGCCAGATCGAAAATCGGCCGCATCTCCTCGGCGAGCATCTGCTGCAGGGCCGGCTCCCCGGTGATCGCGCTGAGGTTCTCGATCCGGCTGTGGACCTGGCGCAGCAGTTCCTGGGCGGAGAGGCAGGCCTCGCGGGCAGTCTTGTCGAACGTGCTCTCAGCTTGCTGGGCCGGATTGCTCAGATGCCTGAGACTCAGGTGTTTGAGACTGAGGTGCTTGAGATCGGCGATGAAAGCCGTGACGGCACGAATGTCCTGCGGCCGGCGCTCCTCGGGTGCGGTGAGGGCCGGGCGGCTGCCCTCGACCCAGTCATAGATCGCGGCGAGATTGTCCCAGTCGACGGCGATCGCCGCCGGCACGCGGCCTGGCAGATGCGGGGCGAGGAAGGCGAGGCCGCCATATTCCCGTTGCAGCCGGCCGAGCGCGTCCTCGCGATTCGTGCCGGGTGGTGCATAGAGCTTGAGGGCGCGGTCTGCGGCACCAACCGTTTGCACCCGATAGACCCGGTTGTTGCCGCCGCCCTGGACCCGCTGCACGGTAATCCGGTCGCTCGCCAGCAGATGGCGCGCGATCGCGGCGGCGGTTTCGTCGAGCATCGTGTCAGCCGGCACCAAAGACCGCTTTCTGCAGATCGGCCCAATTGCGCCAGGCGGTGAAAGGGCCCTCGGGAAGGGTCGGCGCGTCGAGCTTGATCAGATGCCGCTCGATCTCCCGGGGGAAGCTCGGTTCCTCGAAGACTTCTTCCAGGTCGTCGACGAAGCAATCGCAGCGCAAGGCGGCGATGCGCTCGATCTTCGCCTCCCGGGTGTCGGCGAAGAAGACGCGGTCGGCGCTGAAGGGGCTGTCGGGCTTGCCGGTCAGGCCTTGTGCCGCCAGCCAGCCACGCGCGGCCTCGCGCAGATTGGTGCCGTTGGGGGCAGCGGCGGCATATTCGGTCTTATGACTGACGATGAAGAGCTCGCAGTGGGCCGCGCGGCAGGCATCGAGAAAGGCTGTGAGCCCGGTCGCGAGGCGGGCCTGGCGGATGCCGGGTCCGTAGACCAGCGCCTGCAACGCGGTCCATTTCGCCTCGCCGCCGGGCAGGGCGCGAATGAAGCCCCGCACCTGGTCCTTGGTGCCGGTGAAGCCCTCGGGCAGCAGGCCTTCCTGGCGGCCGATCTCGACGAACACCTGGTCGTAGATGACGATCGTGTTGTCGAAATCGAGGCCGATGCGCCTGCCGCCACCCATCCTTCAGGACCTCACTTCAGATTGATGTCCTGCATCAATTTGATGTTGTAGTAGAGGGGATCCGTCATCGAATTCGGCACCAGGCCCTTGTCGAACGCGGCCTTCAACCCGCTGACGGCATCGGCGATGGAATGCTGTGGCACGAAGCCCAGTTCGCGGCGGATCTTCTCCGACGAGATGTGATAGGAGCGCAGATCGTTGGTCGGCGTCGTCTCGATCTCGACATCCTGGCCGATCGTGTCGCGCACCATCTCGGCGATCTGCATGATCGTGTGGTTCTCATAGCCGGCATTGTAGATGCCGCGATGGATCGCCTTGGCATCCGAGCGCAGGGCCAGGCGATAGACATCCACCATGTCGTCGATATGAATGTTGGGCCGCTTCTGGCTGCCGCCGAAGACGCGGATCTTGCGGTTGGTGATGGCGTGATTGGTGAGGATGTTGACCGAGAGATCGAGGCGCAGGCGCCGGCCATAGCCACAGACCGTCGCGGGACGGATGGTCAGCACGGTGAAATCCGCTGTCGCTTCCGCGTCAAGGACCTCTTCGCACATCGCCTTGAACTTCGAGTAATCGGTCAGCGGCTGCAGCGACAGGTTCTCGGTGACGTTCTCTTCCTCCTTGATGCCATAGACGCTGGAGGAGGAGGCATAGATGAAGCGCTCGACGCCGATCTCCTTGGCGGCGCGCACCATCGGCTGGAAGCAGTCGAAATTGATCGACTTGCCGAGATCCGGGTCGAGGTCGAAAGACGGATCGTTGGAGATGCAGGCCAGATGGATGACGGCGTTGCAGCCCTGCAAAGCGCGCTTCACATCGGCGATGTTGCGGATATCGCCTTTGACTTCCGTCAGGTTGCTGCGGTCCGGCAGGTCCTTGAAGACATCGCCATACAGGTACAGATCGAGAACGGTCACCTTGTGGCCATCCGCCAGCAATTGCGGCACCAGGCGGCTGCCGACATAGCCGGCCCCGCCGGTGATCATGACGGACCATTTGCGCTCGGACATAGAACCTACCTATCAGGAACGGGTCGGGAATTGGCCAGCGAGTTAGCATTGCTGGCGGTTTCTTGCAATGAACTCTCCCCGGAAACCGCCGGAGAATTCTCAGGGAAGTCGCGAAGCCGCGCCAGCTCCGCGCGGAGAAAATCGTAAAGATTGCCGCCTTGGAAATGAGCGGCGGCAATGCCGGCAGCCGTTGCCGCCTGGAGGTCGCGCGGCTGATCGCCGATCAGCAGGCTGCGGCCGGGATCGACCGGCCAGCGTTTCATGAGCGACCGGATCATGCCGGGCGCCGGCTTGCGGCAGTCGCAGGCCTGGCGATAGGCCGGAACGGCGCCTTCCGGGTGATGCGGGCAATAGGCGAATTCGTCGATATGGCCTCCCGCATGGGCCAGTTCGGCTTGCATCCAGTCATGCAGGTTCTCAACCGTTTCGGCCGGGAAATAGCCACGGGCGATGCCGGACTGGTTGGTCACCACGAAGATCAGATAGCCGGCATCGTTGAGATATCGGACCGCCTGCTTGGCCCCGGGCACCCATCGCACCTGGTCCGGACGGTGCACGAAATCGAGATCCTCGTTCAGGACGCCGTCCCGGTCGAAGAAAACGGCGGGGCGCAATTCTCCTGTCATCTCGGATCACCGATCAGGCAGATGCCGATCATTCGAAATAGATGCAGCCGAAATCGCCGGTATAGCCGGCCCGGTCCATCACCCACTGCCATTCATCGACGCCGTAGAAGGAGCGGCAGGTGAGCTGCCAATAGAGCAGATTGGCCTTCTCCCGCTCATCGCGGAAGCTCTCGACCACGACATATTTCGGCCCGCGGGCGACGCGCTCCATCTCGCCGAGCGCGGCATAGAGCTCCATTACCTTCAGATTGTGGAACACGTTCAGCGAGACGACGAAATCGAAGGATTTGTCGGGGAAGGGCAGTTTCTCAGCGCGGCCCACCTGCAGGAAGGGCTGCACCTCCGGCTTGGCATGCTCGATCGCGTAGGCCGAGATGTCGATCCCGATGACCTCGACGCCCGGCACGGCGCGGGTGAATTCATGCAGCAGGAATCCCTTGCCGCAACCGACATCCAGGATGCGATGGCCGGGCTTGATGCCGTAATGGGCCGCCATGGCTTCTGCAACCGGCAGCCAGCGTCCGTCATAGTGGAAGCCGCCATAGCCGTATTTGCGGTCACCGTCCCAATAGTCGCGGCCGAATTGCTTGGCGACCTCGGCGCAATCGGCCTTGTCGTGCTCGACGACACGCTGCACGTAATTGCGCTTGGTGCTGCTGTGGACGGTGGTAATGAACTCTTTGTAAGCCATTCTGGGGTATCAAGCCTGGATCTGCGGATCGGGAGCGGAGTGTCGCCCGTCATCTCCCTTTGCTCAAGATGTTCTTGACATTTCGCGGGCGCATTAGTCTTTTCGGGGCGATATATATCTGTTTCGCTTCATGTATTTTTGGTTGTGGGTATTTGTGGCAACAAGAAATCGCGTTGCGTAACTATTTGGCCGAAAACGATCTATCGATCAACGATGAGCGTAAAATGAGAAAAAACTGTGTGGTCACGGGCGGCGCCGGATTCATTGGCAGCCATTTGACCGAGCGTCTGATCAAGGACGGTCACCGGGTTCTCGTGATCGACAACATGCATACTGGGCGACCCAGCAACCTGACAGGCTTCGACCACGATTCGCGGCTCGACCTGGTGCAGGCGGGGGTCGAGGACTTCGACCGCATGGCGACCCTGCTGAAAGGCGCTGATTGGGTGTTCCATCTGGCGGCCCGCGCCGACATCGTCCCCTCGATCCAGCAGCCGGTGGATTACCACCGCGCCAATGTCGAGGGCACTATCTCGGTTCTCGAGGCTGCGCGCCAAGCTGGAGTCCAACGCTTCGTCTACAGCGCTTCCTCTTCCTGCTACGGCATTCCCGATCAGTATCCGACACCGGAGACGGCGCCGGCCCAGCCGCAATATCCTTATGCCCTGACGAAATATGTCGGCGAGCAATATGTGATGCACTGGCATCAGGTCTATGGCCTGCCGGCCTTGTCGCTGCGCTTCTTCAACGTCTTCGGCCCGCGCCATCGCACGACCGGCGCCTATGGCGCGGTGTTCGGCGTCTTCCTGGCGCAGAAGCTCGCCGGCCAGCCTTATACCATCGTCGGCGATGGCGAGCAGACCCGCGACTTCACTTATGTGACCGATATCGCCGATGCCCTGGTGACCGCGGCGCAGTCCGACCGCAGCGGCCGGATCTACAATGTCGGCTCCGGTGGCACCTATAGCGTCAACACCCTGGTCGATCTGCTGGACGGCGAGCGCATCCATATCCCGAAGCGTCCCGGCGAGCCGGATTGCACCTTCGCCGATATCGCGCGGATCACCGAGGAACTGGGCTGGCGCCCGAAGGTGAAGTTCGCCGACGGCGTGCGCGAGATGCTGAAGCATATCGATGACTGGCGCGATGCACCGGTCTGGACCGAGGACAAGATCCGGGAAGCGACCCGCGATTGGTTCCGTTATCTCGGCAAGTCGAGCTGATCCATGTCCGATAGCGCGAAGAAGATTCTCTCCATCGACGAACTGGGCCGGGTCGCGGCCAGCCTGCGCAATGCCGGCAAATCGGTGGTGCTCTGCCATGGGGTGTTCGATGTCCTGCATGTCGGCCATGTGCGGCATCTGAAGACGGCGAAGAAGGAAGGCGATGTCCTGATCGTCACCCTGACCGCCGACAAGCATGTCAACAAGGGTCCCGGCCGGCCGGTCTTCCCGGAACATCTGCGGGCCGACATGCTGGCTTCGCTGGAAACGGTCGATTACGTCGGCGTCAGCCTGGAACCCTCGGCCGAGGCCGTGCTGCAGGCGATCAAGCCCAGCGTCTATGTCAAAGGCTCGGAATATGCCGATGCCAGCAAGGACGTCACCGGTAAGATCGAACTGGAGCGCCAGGCGGTGGAGGCTCATGGCGGGCGCCTCGCTTTCACCCATGACGTGACCTTCTCGTCATCGACACTGATCAATCGCCATCTCGATGTGCTGGATCCGGAGCTGAAGGCCTATCTGGACCATTACCGCGAGGACGGCGCGGCCGAGCGCCTGCTCGATCTCATCGACAAAGTGCGCGATTTCCGCGTCTGCCTGATCGGCGACACCATCATCGACGAATATCAATATGTCTCGCCGATGGGGAAGTCGTCGAAGGAGAACATGATCGCCACCCTGTTCTCGCGCAAGGAACGCTTCGCCGGCGGCATCCTGGCGACGGCCAATCACTTGGCCTCGTTCTGCAAGCAGGTCGATCTCATCACCACCATGGCGCCGGAGGATATCGCCGACGGTTTCCTCACGCGCAATCTGAAGCCCAACGTCAAACTGCATGTGATCCCGGTGCCGGGGCGTCCGACCACCTGCAAGATCCGTTTCATCGATCCCGGCTACAGCCTGCGCAAGCTGTTCGAAGTCTATCATATGGACGATTCGCCGCTGACGCCGGACCTGCAAGCCAAGGTCGATAGTGCCCTGCGCGAGGCGATCAGCAAGGCCGATGTGGTGCTGGCCAACGATTTCGGCCATGGCCTGATCGCCGACAGCACGCTGAAGATCCTGACCCAGACCTCGCCCTTCCTGGCGGTCAATGCCCAGACCAACAGCGCCAATCACGGCTATAATCTGATCACGCGCTATCCGAAGGCGGACTTCATCTGCATCGACGCACCGGAAGCGCGCCTGGCGACAGCGGACAAGTTCGCGACGCCGGAGCGTCTGGTGGGTGAGCTGCTGCCGCGGCGCATCGACTGTCCGCGGTTCGTCGTCACCTGGGGCGCCCATGGCTGCTATGCGGTGGATAACGGCAATGGCGGCGACAGCGTCGGTATCGCGCATATCCCGGCTTTGACCCGCTCGGCGGTCGATACCGTGGGGGCCGGCGATGCTTTCTTCGCCATCGCGGCGCCCCTGGCGGCGGCCGGCGGGGCGATGCGCGATGTCGCCTTCGTCGGCAATGCGGCTGGTGCGGTCAAGGTCGGCATCGTCGGCCATCGCAGCTCGGTCGAAAAAGTGCCGTTGCTGAAATTCCTCACCGCCCTGATGAAGTGAGACCGGGTGACGCGATGACGAATCTCGGCAGCCAGTTGCGTCAGGAAAGCCCGGAGGTCTATTACGCCCCGCCGGGGTTCCTTGCGCTTGGCGATGCCGAGATCGGCTGGTTGATCGATCGGGCAAAGGAGCTGCCGCGCCTGCGGGCACGGATCTGCCTGCATCGCGATCCGCAATCGCCCATCCATGAAATGCTGATCGTTCATCACCGCAGCGCCTATGTGCGGCCGCACCGGCATTTCAACCGCGAGGAAACGCTGACGACGATCCAGGGCCACGCCACCACCTTCACCTTCGGCGAAGACGGCGCGGTTAGTCAGCGCATTTCCATGGGACCGGCCAATTCGGGGCAGGGCGGATCGGGGCAGGGCGGGTCGGGGCGGGTCGTTCTGTATCGCATGCCACGCCATCTCTTCCATGCGCTCATCATCGAAAGCGAGTGGCTGGTCTTCCTGGAAACCACCACGGGTCCCCTCGATCCCAAGGGCAGCGAATTCGCTCCCTGGTCGCCGGACGGCAAGGACGAGGCCGCTGCGGCCGCATTCATGGATCGGCTGCGGCGGCAGATCCCAGCTTAACCCCCTTCGGTTAGGCGCCGCTGCGCCACCAGATAGCGCACCACATCTGCCAGCGGTTCCGGCGCAATCCCCGTCAGCGCCTGGGTCCGTGTCATGCCGATGCCGCCGCAACGCGGCCGGATGATCAGTTTCACGCCCATCTCGGTGGAGGTGGTCGGCTGCACCAGCTCTGCCGGCTTGCCGAGCGCCATCGCGACCTGACGGGCGAAATCCGCGTAATCGATGCTTTCGGCGCCGGAGAGATGCAAATTGCCGGGAGCCCAGGCCTCGCCAATGCGGGCGAGCGCACGGCCGACATAATCCAGCGACAGCGGCGCGAAGATCAGATCGGCGAAGGGCTTGATCGCCTGATCCCGGCCGAGTGCCGCCAGCCAGTCGGGGAAGGGCGAGGTCGCCGGTCCCACCACCTTGGTCAGGCGGACGATGTTCAGTCGCTCGGTCGCACCGAGTCGGGTGGCAAGGTCGCGGATCGCCGCCTCGCCGGCCGATTTCTGCTTGGCATAAGCGATGGTCGGCGTGTGGGCCTCATCCTCACCCGGCCAATCCCGGTCGCCGCCGAACACCATATTCGTCGAGATGAAGCTGACGCGGGCGCCCCGTTCCAGGAACCAACCGGCAAGGCGCGGGATCGCCTCGACATTGGTCGGCCAGGCCACAGGATCTGTCTCGCACTGGCCGTAATTGGAGATGGCGGCCACCAGATAGACATGGTCGATGCCAGCTGGCAGGGCGGCCTTGTCGGCGGCGGCGATATCGAGATGCAGCTTCTGGTCATCGGCGGCCTCGGCCTGCCCCGTGGTTCCGATCTGCCCTGTGGTTCCGGTACGCCTGGTGGTACCGATCGTGGCATGTCCCCGGTCGCGCAGGGCCCGGATCAGGCTCCCGCCCACCAGGCTGTCACCGCCGACAATCAAAAAACGTTTCTGTATCATGGTGGCCGTTGTCATTTCCAAGTGGATATTACGCTAGCGACATGATCGCTGTCCGTTAGAGCAGATGCTCATACTTCTCGAGATAGGCGCGTCCGACCCTGGGCGGGTTCTGCGCATGCCGTGCGATGGTGCGCAAATGCTGCCGCATCATGTCCTGCCGCTGCTCGTCCTCGGCCGTCATCTGGCCCGTGCCTTCCAGATGGTCGAGCATCTCCAACACCGTGTCGGTGATTTCGCCCGGGGTGTTCTCCTCGACGGAAATCCCGCTTTTGATGAATTCTTCGGTGATGTCGAAGCTATGGGCGCGCGCGGCGTTGATTTCCGCGAAGGTCATCTGTTTGCCGGTGCGGTCGACGAATTTCTTGAAGATCCAGAGAAAGGGCTGGGAGAAATTGCAGAATGTCGTGCCATAGGCGACCAGATTGACGAAGACCAGAGGCCTCCTGAATTCATAGGAAACCGCATCGATGCCGCTGGCGGTCGAGACCATCATCTTGCAGGTTGCCGCAAGATAGACATCCATGAATTCGCTGCGATGCCTGACGGCATAATCGATGATCCGGGGATGCAGGTCGGGCAACGGTTCCGAACTGCTGGCCCCCAGGCGCAGGACGTAATATCCGCGCTCGGCGACCGCCTTCATCGCCTCGTAGTAATTGGCTTGGGATGAGTTGCGGAAATCGGAATCGTTGTTGATGTTTTGCTTGCGCGTTTTCCAGTATCCGGCATCGCGAATATGAAAGCAGACGACTTCCGCACCTGCCGGAACGCCCATTTCCCGCAACAGATCGGCGCCTAGCTGCTTTTCATCATCCGTCAACGAAACCTGCACGGGAAACTTGCCGAGAAGCCCGCGGATATCGGCGAAAGGCAAGGTATGAACGAGATCGATGACGATGCGATGGCTTTTGCCGCCGGGGATCAGGTCATTGGCCATGCAGAGCCATTCGACGGCAGGATGAATGCGAATGTTGCGCTCGGCGAGGTGCCGGGCGAATTCATTGGCGGCCAGGCCATCCGTTCCCCGGAGGAAATGAAAGAAGTCCAGCGCGCGCTTGGGCTGCACACCACCTGCCCGTTCGAGCAGATAGAATTCGACTTCAAGCGGACAATGGCCAATCTTGTGGACCCGGACGGTTCCAAAGCGTATCCAGATCAGCGGGCGCAGCAGGCGTACCAGCAGGATGACGGGGATCAGGGCAATGGCGGCTATTTGGGTGTGCCGTCGCTGCTTTCTCTTCCATTTGTTGAGCTGATCCGCGGGCAAGCCGATGACGGTGCGGTCGATCAGGAAAGGCGCGTATTTTTCGC
Organism: uncultured Rhodospirillaceae bacterium; assembly: GCA_964406155.1. Lineage (GTDB taxonomy): Bacteria > Pseudomonadota > Alphaproteobacteria > Dongiales > Dongiaceae > Dongia_B. The sequence goes on from CAYOQR010000040.1 coordinate 22,277, forward strand.
GGAGGCTGTTTTGCTGATGCATGCAAGAACGTACACGGTTAAATTGTGGCCTGACAGCCTATCAGCTTAGCTTTGGAACAAGAATACGTAAAAGGGCGGCGCTCGAGCGGGACATGACCGGGACACAGGATCAGGACACGATCATCATCGTCGGCGGATCGCGGGGCAGTGGCCGCGTGATGACCAAGCGCATCGTCGGCACCGGCCGCCGCGCCGTTCTGCTGAGCCGGATGTTGCCGGAGGACCTGGCCGGTTTTGGCGAGGCGTTGCGGCACCGGCCGACCGATCTGACCAGGCCCGACGAGGTGACACAGGCCGCCGGCGATCTTGCCGGAGAGCTGAGCCGAGCTTCCGCCCTGATCTTCTTTCAGCGCTTTCGCGGCGAAGGCGACGTCTGGGAGGCGGAATGGCAATCCAGCGTGACGGCGACGCGGATACTGGTCGAGGCCTTCGCCGCCGCCTCTTCCAGCGTTCAGGGCCGGGCCATCGTCATCGTCAGTTCGGTTGCCTCGGACCAGGTCGCGCCCGAACAGCCCGTCGGCTATCACACCGCCAAGGCGGCGATGACGCAGATGGCGCGGTATTATGCACGCACGCTGGGGGCGAAAGGCATCCGCGTCAATGCCGTGGCGCCGGCGGCGGTGCTGAAGCCCGATTCGCAGCATTTCTATTTGTCCAACGAACAGTTGATGGCGATGTATCGCAAGCTGCTGCCGCTCGGCCGGATTCCCACCAGCGACGAAATCTGCGCCACCATCGATTTTCTGATCGGCCCCGGCTCGTCGGCGATTACCGGGCAGGAGATCCGCGTCGATGGCGGCATCTCGCTGCTGACCCACGAGGCCGTCGGCCGGTTGCTGACGCAGTAATCCGGCCCCTGGAAAGCCGCCCCCCGGATAGCCAGCGATCAGAACCGATAGACTGCGTAATCCTGATTCTCATAGACCAGCGGCAGCGGGATCGTCTGCGGATGAGGGCCCGCTTTGCGTACCAGGAGGTGCGTCCAGTGATGCTGCTGGGCAAGATCGGTCAGTTGCGGGGACCACTGATTCTGCTGCAGCAGCTTGACCTCGGCATAGCGCCGGGTCATCTCCTCCGCCCAATGCTGGTTCGGCCAGACAATGCAGATATAGCATTGATGGCCGAAGATCGCGGAAACGATCGGAGCATTGTCGGGCGCATCGGTGCTTGGATAGCGCAGATCGCTGGCGACGATCAGGCTGCCCTCGACCGGGATATGCGACAGAGCTTCGGCGAGGGTGCCGGTATCCAGCGTCTCGTCCCCCCGCAGGGTCGGCGCGGCCAATGTCTGAAGGCCGGTTACCGGATAGCGCAGAAGCTGCAGCGGTATGGCCAGCAGCAGCAAGAGAACGAGAACATATTTCGGCCAGCGCGCCGGCTGTCCGATGATGGTCGGCATGCCGGCGGCGGCTCCGATACCCAAGAGGCCCGGCACGATGAACAGCCAACGGTACCAGTTGAAATTGCTCTCGGTCTGTCCGCCATAGCGCATGACGGTGCCATTGGTGATGGCAAACAGGAGCAGCGCGATGATCGCGATGCCAAGCGCGATCTGCCGTAGCGAGATTGTCGGATTTGCCGGTACCGGCATGGGGGGAGATGACGAGGTCGGTTGTGCCGCCGGAGCCCGCAGGCGGGGGAGCAGACAGGCGAAGATGATGATGGCGATCAGCACAGAGCCGTGCCGCAGCGTGCCCAAGGCGAAGCGGTTGACATAGCTGTTGTCGAAGAAGGCGATTGAAATGTGATAGCCGCCATCGGCCGAGCCGGTGACGCGCTGGAGGACAAGCCCGAGGATCAAGGCGACCGCCGCTGGAACCAGTGGCAAGGGGCTGCGTTTCCGCCAGGCTTGGCGTAGCGACCAGATGCCGAGCACGAGGCCGGTGGCGGCGAAGAAGAAGGCATCGAGCACGGCCATCAACCCGATCGCCAGGGCAATCAGCCAGCGTGCCGCGCGTTGCTGCCAATGGGCCAGCAGCATGAAGCTTGCCCAGGCCATGGAAATGCCGGCGGCCATCGACGCATGGGTCGGGCCGATCTTCATGAAGGGCTTCTGATCCAAAGGTGCGCCGCTCAGCCAGAGGCCGATCATTTTCGCGGTCCTGGTCGCCAGTTCCAGCATGTCGTGGGAGAGGAACAGGCTGACCGCCAGAACACCGGCGGCGGCGGCGAAGGCACTGCCGCTGGCGGCTTGGCTGATGGTCAATTGGCCGGTGGTCTGTTGACCGGTGGCCAGGCGGCGGGCGATCAGCCAGCAGCTGGCGGCGGCTCCCGACCAGAAGACCGGCAGGGCGACATAAAGCAGGGCGGCATGCGGCGGAATGCCGGCAAGGCGGATCAGATGTGCCGTCGCTTCCAGCGACCCGTAATGATAGCCCATGGCACTGCCCGCGAAGGGCAGCAGTACCGGTGGCATCTGGTCCGAGACGATCAGCGAGCGGATGAGCGCGAGGTCCGAGGAGAGGTCGGCCGACAGCATGAAGGCGGGGAAGGGACCGCGTCCGCCGATCCAGGCGCAGAACAGGACATAACTCAAAGGCAAAGCCAGGGCGACGATCGCCGCAATCCGCCAGCCGAGGGCGGCCTCGCGCGGGGATATCGTCCCGATCCCAGCGGCTTCACTGTCTCCGATGCTTGTTTCTTCGGTGCCTGGCCGATTCCTGCGGCCCAGCACCAGCAGCACGATCGTGGCCAGCAGGAACACGATCTCGGCCGCGATATCGGGTAGGCCGAGGCGGCGCAGCACCATGCCGAGCCCGCCTAGGCTGGCGAGGCCGATCCCGGCCGCGACACAGGTCTCGGCGAAGCCCGGCCGTCCGGTCACGCGGCGAAGGACAAGGACAAAGGGGGCAGCGACGACAGCGAGGTCCACGAGGACGATGGCGCCGCGCAGCCAGCCGATCTCGGCATTCAACACCAGCCAGGCATAGCTGAGGCAGGCGACCAGCAGCGGCGCCATCACGCGGTCCGATGCTCGGCTCTGCGGCAAGGTCATGGTGGTCAAGGCCTGCTCCCCTCTGCGGCGCGCCTGCGCCGTGGTTCCAATCGATCACGTGCTCATCCGGCGACCAGTTGGTGCCGATCTTAGTGTGATCCTACCGGATTGCGGTCATATCGGAACGGCCGAGGCCGGACAATCCCTGACACTGGATTCGATAGCGAGAGGTTCCCACAAGGGCGGTGGCCAAACTCGACAGGCAACTGACGGCTCCGAAGAGTGCCGAAAAGCGCAACAGCGAGGCGGGTTAATCAGGAAATAAACACTGCGGAGAATTTTGGCTGAGGGGGCAGTTTGCAGCGAGGCATGCGCTCCAGTCGATTCGCTATATCAGGGAAAAATACGGGGAATTTCGATGGTATAACCGCAAATTTCGGCCTATTTCATATATAGTCATTTAATTCAAATAGTTACGGTTATCCGTGGTCAAGAAATAATAGGGAATTCCCTGGAGCCGATCAGGGTATCGGAAGCGCAATATCAGGAAAGGGCGGCTGCTTTTTGATGGCCAGTCAGTTCACCTCATTAATGAATGCTAGGTTTCCCCTGCCCAACGATTTCAACGCCAGGACCGCCAGTCGCCCAGCTTGAAAGGTCTGTTTTGATCATCTGAGAAGATGGTATACAAAACCATCTGGACCAGTCGAGAGGCTTGCCGTGAGTGGCGAATCCAAAGAATTTTCCGACCTGCTTATCCGCGAAACGCCGAAGACCCTGCGCGAGCTGGCACTCGACAAGGTCCGGTCCGCTATCCTGGAGCTGCGATTCCAGCCGGGCGAGCGTCTGACCGAACGCGATCTTTGTGCCCAGCTCGGCGTCAGCCGCTCGGTAGTGCGCGAAGTGATCCGCCATCTTGAAACCGAAGGCCTCATTCAGAACGTTCCCTTTCATGGGCCGATCGTCGCACGCCTCGATCCCGAACAAGTCGAGCAGATTTACGAGATCCGCTCGCAACTGGAATCGACTGCGGCGGCGGCCTGCGCGCGGCGCGCCAGCACGGCGCAGAAAGTCGAACTGCGCAAGATGCTGCAACAGATCGGTGATGCCTATGCCGCCGAGAATTACCGTGAGGTTTTGGCGGCGACGACGCGGTTCTATGAAATCATCTTCGAAGCCGGCAACAAGACCGTAGCGTGGGAAATGGTCCAGCGACTGAACGGGCGTATCAGCCGGCTGCGGGCAATGACAATTGCCTCGCCGAACCGCGAACGGGCCGGAATGACCCAGATGCGCAAGATATTCGATGCCATCAACAAGGGCGATGCCGAAGCAGCGGCAAAGACCTGCCGCGACCATGTGCAGAACGCCGCCGATCTGGCTTTGTCGCTGCTCAAGTCACAATCTCAGCAAAATGGCACCGCCTCTATTGACACTCCCTAGTTCTATATTATGGTATACCATAATATAATAAGATCGAGAAAGGGAGGTCTTCAGTGTCTCACTCTGGACTTACGCGCCGGCAGTTTCATCGCCTGCTGGCGGCGAGCGGGCTTGCTTGTGCGACGGCAGGATCGGTCTTCGGCCGGGCCGCTCGGGCTGATGATGCCACGCCAACTGTCTTCACCTGGGCCACGATGGATGTGCCGGAGTTCTTCCCGACCTATGTCGAGAAGCATGGCAATCCGCCAAAATTCGCCATCTTCGGCGACCAGGAAGAGGCGCTGACCAAGGTTCGCAGCGGCTTCAAGCCCGACATCCTCTACCCGCAATCATATACGTCGCAGCGCTGGTATGACGCCGGGCTGCTGCATCCGATCGATACCGCCAAGCTCAGCAACTGGAACGACATTTTCCCCAATCTGCGGAACATGCCGGGTGTCACCATCGGCGGCAATGTCGTCTGGGTGCCGACCGACTGGGGGCTGACCTCGGTCGTGGTGCGCACGGATCTGGCACCCGAATATACCGGCAAGGACAGCTGGAGCATTCTGTGGGACCAGCGCTATAGCGGCCGCATCGCCGTTCTCGACAGCATGATGGATACGGTCTCCGCCGCAGCGATCTATTGCAAGGTCGATCCCTTCAAGATGTCAGCCGACGATCTCGCCAAGGTGCGTGCCGCCCTGGAAAAGCAGCGACCGTTGCTGCGCTTCTATTCCAACGATCCGACCTCCCTGCAGCAGGCTCTGGTCAGTGGAGAGGTCGTGGCGGCCCTGACCTGGAGCGATGTCTTCGTCAATCTCAAGGCACAGGGTCTGCCGGTACATTACATGCAGCCGCCCGAAGGGGCGATGGCATGGGTCGGCGGCCTATCGATCCTGAAGGATTCGCCCCTAATCGACCGCGATCACGAGGTGATCGACGCCTATCTCGATCCGCGTGCGCGCGTCGTGGGAATGAAGAATTACGGCTATGGCAGCGCGACGCGTGGCGGCTTCAAGGCCGTCGATGATGCCACGCTGGAGCGGCTTGGCCTGCCACGCGATCCGACCGCCCTGCTGGAAAAATGCGTGCTGCAGCGGCCGATGGTCAATCAAGACGACGCCCAGCGTATGTTCGAGGACGTAAAGCAAGGCGTCTAGGTTCATCAGGATGGCGCAGCGCAGCTTTGATTACATCGTCATAGGAGCGGGCTCGGCTGGTTGCGTTCTCGCCAACCGGCTGAGCGCCGATCCGGCGATCTCGGTGTTGTTGCTGGAAGCCGGCGGCCGCACCACGAGCTGGAAAACGCGGATGCCGGCCGCGCTCGCTTTGCCCTTGCAGGATGAACGCCTCAATTGGGGATATCAGACGGAACCGCAGCCGGGCCTCGGCAATCGGGTCATACATTGGCCGCGCGGCCGGGGCCTGGGCGGTTCCAGTGCCATCAACGGCATGGTCTATGTGCGTGGCCATGCGCTGGATTACGAACGCTGGCAGGGCGAGGGCGCCGCAGGCTGGGGCTGGGCTGATGTGCTGCCCTATTTCAAGAAGGCGCAGCGCCATCAGGCCGGCGCCGGTCCCTATCGCGGCGGCGACGGCCCCCTCGCCGTATCCCGGGCCAACACATCACCCGAGCTGAACGCAGCTTGGCTTGCTGCCGGAGCACAGGCCGGATACGGGGTCAGCCCGGATCTGAATGGTGACCGGCAGGAAGGCTTCGGCTATCTCGACATGACGGTAGGTGATGGCGAGCGCTGCAGTGCTGATCGCGCCTATCTCGCGCCTGTTCGTCATCGGCCGAATCTCAAGATCGTTTCAAGTGCCTTGGTGCATCGCGTTGTCATCGAGAAGGAACGGGCCACGGCGGTCGAGTATTCGGCTGGAGGCACGATTGCGATAGCTTACACACGGGGCGAGATCATTATCTCGGCGGGCGCCATCAATTCACCGCAGCTGCTGCAGCTATCTGGCATCGGCGATCCGACGGTTCTGGCTGCGGCCGGCGTCAAAGTGCGGCGCCACCTGCCGGCGGTAGGTCGCAATCTGCAAGATCACCTTTGCGTCTATGTCCAGTATGAGTGCCAAAAGCCGGTTTCCCTGGCGGCTGTCCTGGGGCCGATCGGCAAGCTCAGGATCGGTGCCGAATGGTTGCTGAGCCGGCGCGGAATCGGTGCTTCCAATCAATTCGAAGTCGGCGCCTTCCTGCGCGGCGCAGCCGATGCCGCGCATCCCGACATCCAATATCATTTCCTGCCGCTCGCCATCGGCTACGAAATTCTGGACAAGTTGCCCAGCCATAGTTTCCAGGTCGATGCCGATGGCCTGCGGCCGAAAAGCACGGGTTCGGTCACAATTGTCTCGGCAGATCCCCGCCGGCATCCGCGCATCGATCCCAATTATCTCGCGGCTGACGAGGATCTGGCCGTCCTGCGGCGCGGCATCCGCCAGGCGCGAGAAATTTTCGCGCAGCCGGCTTTTGCCGAGTTGCGCGGTGTCGAACTTGCGCCGGGTGCGGCATGCGACACAGACGCGGATCTGGATGACTATATCCGCCGCACGGCGCAAAGCGCCTATCACCCGTCTTGTACCTGCCGCATGGGGCTCGACGAGCAAGCCGTGGTCGATCCCGCCTGTCAGGTCCGCGGCGTCGACGGCCTGCGGGTGGTGGATGCCTCGGTCATGCCCTCCATCGTCTCCGGTAACCTCAACGCACCAACCATCATGGTCGCTGAGCGCGTCGCAGACTTGATCCTCGGCCGGCCGGTTCTTCCGCCCGACCCAGTCGCTACTCCCATGCCGCCGACTGGGCGGCCAATTGAACGACAGATGTCTCATGCTTGACTGGTTGATTGGCGACGCTCAACGCCGCGGCTACCTCCTTCTCCTCCCGGCTTTGGCCATCTGCGGCTTGCTGCTGATGGCCCCGCTGCTGATCCTGATCGTCTCCAGTTTTTGGCTGCAGCACGGATTCGAACTGACGCGGACTTTCGATCTCGGCAATTACGCGATGGTCCTGTTCAAGGGCGCTTATCTCTCGATCCTCGGTCGGTCGATCCTCGTTTCCATCGCGGCGACGGCGCTGGTGGTCGTCTTTTCCTTCCCGGTTGCCTATTTCATCGCCTTTCATGGCGGTCCGCGCCGGGGGCTGTGGCTGTTTCTCGTGACGGTCCCCTTCTGGACTAGCTACCTCGTTCGGATCTTCGCCTGGAAAACGGTGCTGGGCTATAATGGCGTCATCAATTCCGGCCTCATCTCTCTCGGCCTGATCGACCGGCCGCTGGAGATTCTGCTCTATAATCCCTATGCGGTGACCCTGAGCCTCGCCCATTCCTGGGCACCCTTCGCATTGCTGCCGATCTATGTCAGCCTCCAGAAAATCGACAAGTCGGTTATCGAAGCAGCGGCCGATCTCGGCGACCCCTGGTGGCGCACCTTGCGCGACGTGATCCTGCCGCTGGCGTCTCCCGGCATCCTGGCGGCAGTTCTCCTGGTCTTCATCCCAACCGTCGGTGACTATGTGACGCCGCAACTCGTCGGCGGCACATCCGGCGTGATGATCGGCAATGTCATTCAATCCGCCTTCGGACGATCCAACAACTGGCCGCTGGGTGCGGCCCTGTCGATCGTCACGATCACCTGCGTGACGGCGCTGGCTTGCCTGCTGATTTCCCGCAGCGGTAAGGCGCGGCTGAAGGGGACAAAATGATGAATTCCGCAAAAGCCGGGTTGACGGTCTATGCCGGCCTTTATGTCGTTCTGCTCTATCTGCCGATCGCCTTCCTGGTCCTTTTCGCCTTCAACGACGGCGCGGCGATTGCCTTTCCGATCAAGGGGCTGACATTGCGCTGGTTCGGCGAGATGGCCGGATCCGTGCAATTGCAGGACGCGCTAAAGAACAGCTTGATGGTCGCCTCGGTGGCATCGATGACCAGCACGGCCTTCGGAACCTTCGCCGCCCGTGCTTTGGCGCGCCGGCGGCTACGCGGCGCGCGGCTCCTGGGCGGCGCCCTGTTCCTGCCCTTAGTCATTCCGGGCGTGGTGCTCGGCATCGCGCTGCTTTCGCTGATCAGCATCGCCGGCATTCGCCTCTCGCTGATGACCGTTCTCTTCGCCCATATCCTCTATACGCTGCCCTTCGCCATCCTGGTGATGCAGCCGATCTTCGAACAGATGGATGGCAGCGTCGAAGAAGCGGCCCACGATCTCGGCGACAATCTCTTCCAGGTCTTCTACCGCGTCACACTACCTCTGGCTTTGCCCGGCATCATCTCCAGCCTGCTACTGACCTTCACCGTCTCGCTCGATGAATTCATCTTGACCTTCTTCGTCTCGGGCGATGCGACGACTTTGCCGATTTTCATCTGGTCGCAGCTGCGCTTTCCCGGCAAGCTGCCCGGCGTGCTGGCGCTCAGCACCTGTATCCTGTTGTTCTCGCTGACGCTGATCCTGTCGGCGGAACTGATCCGGCGGCGGGCACTCCGCCGCTCCGCCGCTATCGCGACATGAGAGACTTGCAAATGCCCCAAGCGTTCCTCTCCATCCAGCACATCGTCAAGCAATTCGCGGGCCACATGGCTTTGAAGGATGTCTCGCTGGACATCCGTCAGGGCGAATTCTTTTCGCTGCTGGGGCCATCGGGCTGCGGCAAATCCACGCTCCTGCGCATCATCGGCGGCTTCGAGCGCCAGACCACGGGACGTGTCGTGATCGATGGCGAGGATGTGTCGAAGCTGCCGCCGAACCGGCGCTCGACCAATATGGTGTTCCAGAGCTATGCCCTGTTCCCGCATCTGACCGTGCGGGAGAATGTGGCTTATGGCTTGCGCAACAACGGTGTGGCGCGGGCGGAGCGTCTGGAGATCGCGCAGCGGGCCCTGGAGACCGTCCGTCTCGCGACCTTTGGCGACCGGCGTCCCGACCAATTGTCCGGCGGCCAGCGCCAGCGGGTCGCCCTGGCCAGGGCGATGGTGAAAAAGCCGAAGGTGTTGCTGCTCGACGAGCCGCTCTCCGCCCTCGACAAGCGCCTGCGCGAGGAAATGCAGATCGAGATCCGGGCCTTGCAGCAGAAACTCGGAATCACCTTCATCTTTGTCACCCATGATCAGGAGGAAGCTTTTGCCATGTCGGACCGGGTGGCGGTCATGTCCGCTGGCAGTGTCCTGCAGGTGGATGCGCCCTGGGCCCTCTACGAGACGCCGGCCAACCGCGACGTCGCCGCTTTCATCGGCTCGATCAATTTCCTACGGGGCGATGTCGCCGGCCAGGTGGGGCGCCGGGTGACCCTGCAGGTCCCGCATGTGGGACCGGTCGATGTCGAGGCAGCCACGGACGCACCCTTGCCGCCCGGCGCGTCCATGCTGATGGCGATTCGTCCGGAGAAGCTTCGTATGCAGGCGGTATCCGGTCAGTTGGATGGCGCCAATCGCCTGCAGGCATCCTTGACCGGCAAGACCTATCTCGGAGATCGCTGCCAGCATATGGTTGAGGTGCCCGGCTCCGAGATTCGCCTGTCGATTTCCTCGCCCAATGAACATCGCATCGAGGCGACGACGGAGATTGGCGCACCGATTTGGGTGACCTGGAGGCCATCTGACGCCGTGCTGCTGGCCGATAGCTGAGGCTTGCACGGCTGTGACCATGCTGGCCGAATATCCGACCATCGCGGATCTCCAGCGGGCCTATCGTGCCAGCCGCGTTTCGCCGGTCGAGCTCGTACAGGCATTGCTGCGGGAGATCGACCAAGTCAATCCACAGCTCAATGCCTTCCTGACCGTGACGCATGAGGCGGCACTGGCGGCGGCGCGCAGAGCGGAGCAACGATTGGCGACCGGTGGCAATCTGCCACCGCTTCTCGGCGTACCGATGGCAATCAAGGATGCCGAGGCGATGGCCGGCATCCGCACCACCTACGGATCCCGCGTCTACGAACGGCATGTGCCGACGGAGAACACGATCCATGTCCAGCGCCTGCTGGATGCCGGCGCGATTCCCCTCGGCAAGACGAATACGCCGGAATTCACGCTGTTAGGCGAGACCCACAATTTGCTGGCGCCGGATTGCTGTAATCCGTTGGATCACAGCCGGACGACTGGCGGCTCGAGCGGTGGATCGGCCGCCGCCGTCGCCACTGGTCTTGTCGCGCTGGCGACCGGCACCGATACGGCCGGCTCGATCACCATCCCGGCAGCCTTTTGCGGTGTGTTCGGGCTGAAGCCGTCGCACCGCCGCATTCCCGTCTGGCCCAGTTGGGATGACTGGCCGCAGCTTTACGACGTGGGCCCGATCAGCGGCTCGGTTGTCGATGCGGCGCTGGCCCTGCAGGTTGCGGCCGGCTTCGATGCGCGCGATCCCTATGCGATGTGGACGCCTGTTCCCGATTACCTGGCTGCGCTGGACCAGCCGTTGCGAAAGCTACGGATCGGCTGGACACCGACCCTGGCCGGACGACCGGTTGATCCGGTTTGTGGCGACGCCGTCGCCGATCTCGCGGATGTCTTCGCACGACTCGGGCACGACGTCGTCTGTGCGGCACCTGAGGTCGAGGCGGCCGGTCCGATCGCCGAGGATATCGGTATGGTCGAGGAATATCGCATGCGCGGACACCTACTTGATCAGGCCGAGCTGCTTTTTCCGGAAACGGCGGCGATGCTGCGGGCGGGACGCGGCTTTCCGGCGGAGCGCTATGCCACGGCCCTGATCCGCAAGCAGCGCGTGGCGCATCAGTTCAACCAGTTCTTCGAGACGTTCGATCTGCTGCTGGCGCCTGCCCAGGCCTGCCCGGCCTTTCAGCTCCGTCAGCCGCCCACCGTCATCGATGACAAGCCCGTGCCGGCGGATTGGACCGGCTTCACGCCCTTTAACATGTATGGGAACCTGACCGGCAACCCGGTCGCGACCGTGCCGACTGGCCGCGCTGGACACCTGCCGCTGGGTGTCCTGATTTTTGGAGCCTATGGTGCCGACGCCCTTGTGCTGCAGGCGGCAGAGGCGACCAGGCGAGCCGGCTGCTGGATCGCGCGCGGGCGCCTAGAGGCCTGATCAACGGCGTCGATACTGACCAAGGCGGGCAGTACATGTCAGGCCGTGATATTGAATCCCGCGAATCGCCTGCTGGATATCCTCGCGCAACCGCCATCATCTGAGCGATGAAAATGGTGTCGGCTTCAGGATCTTGTTTTCACCGCTTTCAATCAGAGCCTGGATCTTCGGCAGGAAGGCCTGCCAGGCCGGGTCGGCGGCGAGGGCAGCGCGTCGCCGCGTGCGGTCGGCGAGATCTTCGAAGGCCCAGATATGCACGATCTCGTTCAGGGGCCCGATCTCGGAGCTGAAATAGCCGACGAGCTGGCCGAGATGCCGGCGCTGGATGGCGATGCCCTCGCTCTCTACCAGGCGGAGATAGTCCGGGACTGTGCCGTTGCGCAGGCGATAGGTGCGGTGCTCGTAGATCATCGGTCGTTTCTCGCCTCAGCGCATGATGAAGGGATCGCCCATCGGCGCGGAGCCGGTATTGATCCAGACGGTCTTGACGCGGGTATAGTCGAGCAGGCTTTCCATGCCCGCCTCGCGGCCCGAGCCGCTGGATTTATGGCCACCGAAGGGTGCCATCGGCGACACTGCGCGATAGGTGTTGATCCAGACGATACCGGCCCGCAATTGCCGCATGACGCGCAGGCCGCGCGCACCGTCGCGGCTGAAGATGCCGGCGGCCAGGCCGAACTCCGTGTCATTGGCCATGGTAATCGCCTGGGCCTCGTCGGTGAATCGGATGGCGCTCAAGACCGGACCGAACATTTCCTCGCGGGCTGTGGTGATTGTCTGGTCAGGGCACTCGAGAATTGTCGGTTCGTAATACCAGCCCTTGGGGAAGTCGGCCGGCCGACGCCCGCCATGCACCAGCTTTGCTCCCTGCTGCACAGAGGCTGCGACCGCAGCTTCGACATGATCCAACTGCCCACGGGTGGCCAGCGGCCCCATCTCGGTCTCGGCATCCAGCGGATCGCCGATACGGATGCGGCGCGCGCGCGCGGCGATCCGTTCAATTACTTGGTCGAAGACCGCGTCTTGGATGAAGACGCGGCTGCCGGCGACGCAACTCTGGCCGGCAGCGCCGAAATTCCCGGCGATGATGCCATTGGCGGCGCTGTCGAGATCGGCATCCTCGAAGACGAGGATCGGCGATTTGCCGCCAAGCTCCAGTGTCACGGTGGCGAAATTCTCGGCGCTGTTGCGGATCACATGGCGGGCGGTGGAAGGGCCGCCGGTGAAGGCGACGCGCGCGACCAGCGGATGGCTGGTCAGCACCCTGCCGCAGGGATCGCCGAGGCCGGTGACGATGTTGACGGCGCCGGCCGGGAAGCCAGCTTCCTCACACAGCCGCACCAGTTCCAGGAGCGGCGTCGGCCCGTGTTCCGAGGCTTTCAGCACCACGGCATTGCCGGTGGCAAGCGCCGGGCCGATCTTCACGGCGGCCAGCATCAATTGCGAATTCCACGGTACCACGGCTGCGACCACGCCGATCGGCTCGCGCACCGTCATGACGAACATGTCGGCCTTGTCGATCGGCAGCGTCGCGCCTTCCAGCTTGTCGGCGGCGCCGGCGAAATAGCGCAAATAATCCGCGACATAGCGGATTTGCGCCCGCGTCTCGCGGATCAGCTTGCCGGTATCGCGGGTCTCCACCTCGGCCACTTGATCGGCGCGTTCGCTCAGCAGATCGGCGAGCCGATACAGGAGCTTGCCGCGCTGGGTCGCGGTCATCGTCGCCCAGGGGCTCTCAGTCATGGCGCGATGGGCGGCGCGGACCGCGCAGTCGACATCTTCGGCAGTGGCATTGGGGAAACGGCACCAGACCGCACCGGTGGCGGGGTTCACGCTTTCCAGCGTCGCATTGCCAGTCGCGTCGCACCAGGTGCCGTCGATGAACATCTGATAGGATTGGATCTCGGTCATGATGCTGCCTTTGGTGCTGTCTGGCCGGACAGCGAGAGGAAGCGCTCGATCGACGCCGCGAGGAGGTCCGGCACTTCCAGCGGGGTGAGGTGACGCTGTCCGTCGATGATCTCAACATGGCCGTGCGGCAGGCGGGTCCCAAGCGCCCGCGCCATGCCGGCAGTAGATCGCTGGTCCTCGGCGCCGGTGATCACCAGGCTCGGATGGCGGATCTCCGCGACATGGTCTACCAATTCTGCATCGGCTGTACCGAACACGGCATAGGCGGCGGCATAGGCGGTGAGGTCATTGCTCAGCAGGTGCTGGCGCACGGCATCGACGATTTCGCCATGGGCGCTGCTGAAAGCCGGCGTGAACCAGCGGTCGATGGCCGCCTCGACGCTGGCGGCGTAGCCGCCATTGCGCACCTCGTCGACCCGCGCCGTGATGGCGGCACGTTCCGCGGGGCTACGGTCGAAGACCGTGTTCACCAGGACGAGGCGACTGAGACGGTCGGCGTGCCGCAAGGCAAAGCCCTGGGCAACCAGCCCGCCCATCGAGAAGCCCACCAGATTGAAGTGCGCGACCTCGAGATCATCCGCCAGCCTCGCCAGTTGGTCGACGAAATCGGCCAGCCGATAGGGACCGGCGGGCTTGTTGCTGCCGCTATGGCCGAGCATGTCGTAGCGGATCACCGGGCGTCGGGATTGCAATCGCGCGGCAAGGGCATCCCACATGCCGAGATCCATACCGACGCCATGCACGAGGACAACCGGCTCGCCCCCGGCCGAGGCGCCGGCTCCCTCGATCAGATAGCGGGTGCCGTTCAGCACCGATGGGCCGGGCGACACGGTCATGCGCGCGCCTTTTCCGCTTCCATTTCCTTCATGTCAATGTAGCGGTCGCCGATCCGCGGATGCAGGCGGCCGCCGGTCGCGGCGCCCAGCGCCACGACGATCTCATCGGCGGCCGGGGCGTCATTGATGGTGAATTCCACGGTGAGGTAATGCGAGCGCATGCCCTCGTCGTTCTTGTGCATCATCGGTACCGCGATGGAACAGCCGGGGCCGCCACGCTTATTGGTGAAGCTGAGATAGCTCTTGCCACCCACCGCCTCGCGGAACAGGTTGCCGAAGCGCAGGGTATGGATCAGCGCCGAGGCGTGTTCGACCTCGCCATTGGTGCCGACCACAGCCGCCTTGCCATAAGCCTCGACGCCGTCCTTGCCACCGCATTTGTCCAGGATGATCGGCACCAGGCGCTCGCCCAGCTGCGGGGCGATAGCGAGGATCTCGGGGCGCAGATTGTCGACGAAGGACCGGCCGGCCCAGGGATTGCGCAGCACCGCCGCTGCAGCCACCATGCGAACCGGTTTCACCCCGGCCTTGCCGCCCTCAATGAAGGTGTCCTCGGTGTAGGTGATGATCTTGCGAAGTTCCAGGGTCATCGTGATTTCTCTTTCAAATCATTTGGTTGGGCGGTCAGGAAGCAATCTGTTTTTGTTTGATTGTCATATGGTATACCATAATACGTATTATCTAATATTGCAATTTTTCAGCTGGCGTCAATCGGACTGGAATTGGTGTCTCAACCGGTCAATTAGTCGATGACGGAGACGTGTTGCTGCTCGCGCAACACGTCGAGGGCAGCGTCGCGGGCCCGACGGACATGTTCCTGGCAGGCATCTTCCGCTGCATCGGCGTCGCGCCGGCAAATCGCATCGACGATCTTAGTCATCTCGCCGAGGCTGCCGGGCGCGCGGCCGGGTTGCGACATCGAGGTGCCGCGCAGGAAGACGACGCGGGCATGCAGCGAGCGAATCATGTCGCGGATGAGATCGTTGCCGCAGCCTTCCAGCATGACGTCATAGAAGCGCGTTGCCTCAGCAACGATTTCGCGGGTGTCGCCGGTCGCGAAGGCTTCTTTCAGCTGCTTCAGCGCCCTTTGCAGGGCGGTGATTTCCTTGGCCGTGGCGCGTTCGGCGAACAGGCGGCCGGCCAGGCCTTCAAGCGCCTCGCGCACTTCATAAATATGCTGTGCATCCTCCGGCGTAACCTTGGCGACACTCGGACCCTTATTGGGAATGTTCTGCACCAGGCCTTCGGATTCCAGATGCCGCAGGGCTTCGCGCACGCTGGTGCGGCTGACGCCGGTCAGCTCGCAGAGCTCGCGTTCCACCAGCCGATCGCCGGGCTTGAAGCGGAATTCGAGGATGGCGCGGCGCAGGGCATCAAGCACCTGCTGCCGCAGGGTCGTCGGGCTTTTGCTGACTTTCAGCGACGACAGCGCGCCATGTTCTGTTCGTTCTGCCATCTGGGAATTGCCCTGCCAGCCGTGCCTCGCCAGCTTTCAGCATTACATCCAGCGGATCGGCGCTTGCAAGCCGCATTCGGCAAGCGCCGACCGTCACCTGGCATGGCGGTCCGGCCATATCTGGTCCGGATTTATTCCGCGACTTTCTTCACCTTTTCTTCGGCGAAGGCCGGCATCACCTCGTCGACGAAGAGTTTCAGCGATTTCTGCTGGAGCTCCATCGGCAGGCCGTAGGAGGCGTAGTAGATGAAGTTGTCGACGCCGAGCGCCTCGTAGCGTTTCAGCTTGGCAATCACGTCATCCGGTGTGCCGAACATCAGATTGGTGCGCAGCATGGTGGAATCGTATTCCGCGCGATGTTCCAGCGCGCCGAGATCGATTTCCTCGGGGAAGCCGTTATCGACCGCGCCCAGTTCGCGGAATAGATTTTCGAACTGGCCGGCGACCCGCTTCAGCGAATTGACATAGGGCTCCCAGTCGGAGTCGCGGGCATAGACGGCGCTGTGGCGCATGCTGGAGAAGACCGGGCGCTTGGTGCCGGCTGGCGCCTTGGCCAGCGCATCTTCCAGGCGCTGCTTGTAGGTTTCCACTTCCGCGAAGTCGCGCGTCATGGCCCAGGTCATGATGTTGCAGCCACTCGCCACCGCCCAGTCGAAGGAGACCGGGTTGCGCGCCGCGACCCAGAGCGGCGGATGCGGTGTCTGCACCGGTTTCGGACAGGCGGTCGCCTTGGGGAAGGACCAGTATTTGCCGCTATGCTCGACATCGCCCTGCCAGAGCTGCTTCAGCAGCGGCAGCATTTCCAGCATATAGGGCACGCCTTCCTGTGCCTTCAGGCCGCCGGCCATGCGGTTGAATTCGCGTTGATAGGCGCCGCAGCCGATGCCGAATTCCAGGCGGCCGCCGGTCAGCAGGTCCAGCATCGCCGCTTCGCCGGCGAGCTTGATCGGATGCCAATAGGGGGCGACGACGACGGCGGTGCCGAGGCGGATCGAATTGGTATGCGAGCCCCACCAGCCGAGCAATTGGAACGAATTGGGGGCGATGGTCATTTCGATGGCGTGATGCTCTGCGGCCCAGGCGATCTCGAAGCCACCGCGTTCCGCCATCTGCACCATCTCAAGTGTGTGGCGCGCGACGTCGCGCATGTCGATGCTGGGGCTCATCCGCTCCATATTGATGGCAAGGCTGAATTTCATGGCTGCGCGTCCTCTTGCTGGGCGATGTGGTGTCAGTTGATGGAGGTGGCCGAGACGGCGGTGGGAAAATCGGGCGCGGTCGCACTGGCGATGGCGCCGTAGCTGCCCTTGCAGAAGAGGAGCGGCGGCGCATTGGTGCTGCCGAAATCGGCAACGGCACCGATCAGGATGATGTGGTCGCCGGCCTCGATCTGCTGATGCATGCGGCAGTCGAAGAAGGCCAGGGTATCACCGAGGACCGGTGCGCCGCTCACACCGGCACGCCAGTCCAGCCCGGCGAATTTATCGGCGCTGGGGGTGGCGAAACGCTGCGAGAGATGCTGCTGCTGCTCGTCCAGGATGTTGACGGCGAAGCCGCCGGCCGAATCAAAGGCCGCCATGATCGGCGCGCTCTTGGCGACGCAGACCAGGATGAGGGCCGGATCCAGCGAAACCGAGGTGAAGGAATTGGCCGTCATGCCGCGGGGCTGGCCGTCGCCGTCCAGGGTGGTGACGATGGTGACACCGGTGGCGAAGCAGCCCAGGGTGCGACGCAATTCGCGCAGATCGGAGATTTGGCCAGAAATCGGGGTGGTCGGTTCCGCCATGGTGATCCTCCTGCCGCTTGTCGTTAGGGTCGACGATACGGGGACGGGGATCCTCTTTCTTCCTTTGAATCATAGGAAGATGCGGCAATTTCATGCTATGAAACGAAGTATCAGTTCGGCGCCAGACTGCCCCGTACCCGCAGGGCCAGGTCCAGCGCCGCTCGGGTGTCCGGGTCTTCCAGGTCCAGATTGAAGAGATCACTCAGCCGCTGCAGGCGATAGCGCAGGGTCGTGACATGGATGCCCAGGGCATCCGCCGTCGCCTGGTAGCGCCCGCTATTCGCCAGGTAGCGGTCGAGGGTCCCCAGCAGATTGCCTTCATGAGCGCGATCATAGTCGTCGATGGCGCCGATCGTTTCGCTGACGAAGCCGCGCAGGGCATCGGCATCGGTCATGGCGATCAGCCGCGCCAGCGGGCCGAAATCGCCGCTCTCGACGATGCCGTGACGTCCGGCCCGCGCGGCCAGCTTGAGCAGCCGCTCGCATTCGCGGCGCGCGTCTCGGTAATCCTCAAGCCGATGGCAGGGCACGCCGAGGCAGGCCGTCGCCTTGGCCTGCGCCAGCCAGGCGATCTCATCGATCATCTGTTGCAACACTTGGCGGACGGCCTTTGCACCGCCGCGCCGTTCCGGCAGGAAGACGACATAGGTCGCCCCGCCGCTGCCATCGCGTTCGGCAAAGGCGGTGGCACCGGGCAGGCGCTGGCGCGCGATGCGGGCGAGCGCCTGTTCGATATCACCGGCATTGGTCTGCGGCCTCCCTTGCGCTCCCGGCATGGTGCTGCCGGGCAAGGCGAGCGCGGCGAGCCGGGCGGGCTCGTCGAGTGGCAGGTCCAGGTGATGGGCGCGGGCCAGCGTCTCGGCGGCATCCCGCCAGTTGCCGCTGAACAGGCGTGAGAAGAATTCGCCATGGGTCTCCGCCTGCACATCGAAGCGGATCTGGCGTCGCAGCAGCAGCATGGCGAAGGCCGCGCGCAATTGCTGCGCTGTCAGCGCCTCCCGCGGCTCGAGCGCCTGTCCCCCGGTCAGCAGAATGATGCCGCCCAGCACCTGTCCGCCGGCGATACACGGTTCGATGATGACATCGGCTTCCTTGCCGGCCTCGGCATTGGGCAGTGGGATGCTGCGGATCTTCTCGAATTGGCCGAGCTCGGTGTCGCGCACCAGTTGCGCCAGTTGCCGAAAAATCTGCTGATGCGACCCGACCGGCAGGGCGGCGGGATCCCGTGGCGTTGTCGACGTGGCAACCAGCTTGTTGGTAGTCAGGTCGACCAGCAGCAGGGGGCGCGCCAGATAGCGGCGGCAGAGATCGACGAAGGCCTCCGTGTCATCTGTGGTCAGCACCTGTTCCATCGCCAATTGATGGATGTCCAAGGCCTGGCGCAGCCAGTCATTCTGCTGTGCCTCGAGCCAGAGGCGATGCGCCTTTTCCACCGCCAGCGAGCCCAGCAGGGCCACGGTTTCCAGGAAGGCGATCTCTTCCTCATCGACCTTGCGTACCTCATGTGCATGTACCGATAGGACCATCTTGCGGTCCTGGGCATCGGTGGCGCTGAAGGGCAGCAGGACGACGGTACGGTAATCGCGTTCGACCGCTTCCCGGCGATAGCCGGCGGCGCTGGGCAGCTTCTGGGCATCGGCGATGACCAGGGACTGGCGGGTTTCCAGGACAGATTTGACGGGACTGGTCTCCAGTGGCCAGCGGTCGACGCTGTCCTTGCGTCCGGCAAAGAGCGGATCGAAACGGGCCACCAGCACCGAATAGCCGATGCTCTCATCCACCGCCATGATGGCGCTGCTGGACCAAGACGAGCGCTGGCACACTGCCGTCACGATAAGATTAAGAACCTCGGACAAGGCGCTGCCAGCATTTACCAAGCTGGCAATATGCCCCAGGCTCTTCAATCGCTCTGTCAGTTTGATGCCCATCGGTCGCTCGGTTGGCCAGCTACACTAGTTGTCTCAAGAAGGTTACACGATTGCGACGGGCGGTAAAGCTGATGTCCCGTCCGCCAATTAGTCAGTTCGCGACGCCGAGCTAATGCGCTAGACTTTCAGCTTTGGAACAAGCGCATCAATAGCCGTGTAGAAATTAGATCGAGCTGTCGGCATCGATTTCGATGCAGCCGGATCTGCTCGTTGAATGAGTGGCTTGTTGATGATTGGAGCATAAGCATCGCATTCATTATTTGCTTCGGGGATATCAGCGGCTCATTGAAGACCTACTGGATGCCGAGCGCCGCAAATATCCGGAGATAGAGGCGTACTTTGCGGAGGATTGTCTTGAGCAGCTATTCGTCAAGAACCTGGAAAGCGTTCAGGGCGATGAGAGAGATGTCATGTACTTCTCGATCACCTATGGGCCCGATCGGAACGTCAGATGCGTGGCACCTTTTGGGCCGGCCTGCCGGCTTTGATGCTCTCGGAGTGTGGTTGGCGAGCGGGGACAGATTGTCAGGTCAGGAGCACATGGGCACGCCGGGGGTTGAGGGTAATGAGGGCCAGCCGCATCCAGGCGCCATTGCCTTCAAGCCCGAGGAAGCGCATGCGCTCGAGCCGTTCGCTGTTTCAGGGTGTGAATCAGCACCGAAATAGGGCTGCGATGGAGAACGGATCACCGCCCAGATGGTCCTTCACGGCAGGCGATTGGCCGGGCGACAACCGGAAATCGCCGTCTCGCAGGAGGCAAACATTTAGCCGATACTCCGCCCAAGGCGGCAGCCGGCTTCTTGCCCGTAGGGCGCAATGTTCCGCCCCATTTACGCCATTTCGAAAAAAAAGAACCGATCCACCAATTGCCACTTCTCAGCCGCCAGGGCCGGCGCTACGCTGAGCACCAGTTCGGCTTAGAAGCTGACCCAAAGATAGGTGCACAAAAAACAAGACAGCCAAGTTGGGGGAGGAATGGAAAAGAAAACGCGGCGTCATACGCTGACCAGCCTGTCACAGATCTATGCCTTCTTTCGCAAAAACCAAACACCGATCACCTTCCTTTCTCCGACCCCGTATAATCTCCTCGGCCTCGGTCGTTGGATAAACAAGTTCCAGTACATCAATTATTTTGACAGTTTCGATGGCACGCATCCCAAAGTCACCGTGCCCCGTGAATTCGGCAGTCACGATTTCAAATCGATCGAAGACGTCAATAATCACCTCCTGCGCAACAAGGAAGTCCGCGAAAAATTCAAGCTGCTCGGCCCGGGTCTGCTCATGCTGGTGATGTTCGACGAGGAAACCGAACAGCTTGCCAAGGAGCTAGGCCAAAAGATCGCCCTGCCGCCCGCCAAGCTTCGTAAACATATCGATTCTAAGATTACGACCACCAAGCTTGCGAACGAGGCGGGGGTCGCCAGTGCACCCAACGTGATCGGCAAGGCCAGGAATTACGCGGAACTGATCGCCCTCGCTCAGGGTGCGAAACTGGGCACGGACCTCGTCGTGCAAACGCCCTATGGCGATTCCGGACGCACCACTTTCTTCATCAAGACCGAAGCCGACTGGAAACGGCACGCAGAGGATATCGGCAGCCAACAGTTAAAGGTGATGCGCCGGATCAATCATCTGCCGGGCACGCTCGAAGCCATCGCGACCCGCCATGGCACGTTGGTCGGCCCGATGCAGACCGATATCACCGGTTTTCCGGAAGTGACACCCTATAAGGGCGGCTGGTGCGGCAATGACGCCTTTACCGGTGGTTATGAAGCCGAACGCAAAGCAGTGCTCAAGATGGCGCAGAAGCTTGGCGACCAGCTCTACAAGACCGGGTATCGAGGCGCTTTCTGTATGGATTTCCTGATCGACACCGATACCCACAAGGTCTATCTGGGGGAGATCAATCCGCGGATCTCTGGCGCCTCGCCGCTTACCAATTTGATCACGTCCACCTATGGCGGCTGTCCGATCTATCTCTTCCATTTGCTCGAATTCATGGATGTTGACTGGGAGCTCGATCTGTCTCGCATCCAGAAGCGCTGGTCGGAGTTTGACAACTGGAGCCAGCTGATCCTGAAATACCCGGTCGATCAGGTCGAACTCATCACCAAGGCGCCGCCTTCGGGAATCTGGCGTCTTGATGACGTGGGCAAGATTTCACTCACGCGCAAGTCGATCGATTGGTTCCTGGTTTCTGGCGAGGACGAGGCCTTCTATTTGCGGGTCTATACCGCCGGCGATTATCGCTATCACGGCGCCGACCTCGGTATCCTGGTATCGCGCGGCCGCTTCCAGACCGATGACCGCAAACTGACACCGCGCGCCAAGGCCTGGGTCAAGGCGATCTCCGAGGAGTTTCAGGCAACACCGCTCGTTGCGCCGGCGGCACCATCTGTGCCACCGCTATATGGCGCACATAAGATGTTTTAACCTGGGCGGACGTTAAAGGCTCGAATTGCCGAGTCATTACTTTAGGCTGGGACAAACAACAATGGCGGCCAACGGCCGCCATTGTTGTTATCGGATTTCGGTGTCGAAATACCGAAGGACGACGTGCCTCACATCACCAGACTGCGACGCGGTTGCTGCAGGGCTAAATTCGGCATCACCGGCTCGCTGTCTCGGCGCGGTGTTTCCAGAGCGCCGAGACCATCGAGATAGCTGGTATCGAAGCCCGGACCATACACCGGGAATTCGGCTGGGCGGTCACGGAAACTCTTCGCCATCTGGCCGAGGCCACGAAGGCCGCGCTCGCGTGAGCGGCGTACCTGCTCCAGATCGATCTCAATCGGCATGATCTGCTCCGAATTGTCGCCGCGATGCAGCACACGGCCAGCCGGATCGAACACGCAAGACTGACCATTGCCGCCAGCACCCAGACCATTCACGTCGAAGACATAGCATTGCATCATCGCCGAGGTGGCGTGGCTGATCGCGATATCGACATCCCGGTCGATGGTATGGGTCATGACCGGATGAAGGATGACCTCAACTCCCATTGCCGTCAGCTGACGGGAGGTTTCGGGGAACCAGATATCATAACAGTTGAGGATGCCGAACTTGCCCACGCCCTCGATGTCCCAGGCGAAAAATTCATCGCCCGACTGCACCCCCTGCTCTAATGGCAGGAACGGGAACATTTTGCGATAGCGGCCGACCACCTCGCCTTCACAATTGATGACTGAGGTCGTGTTGTAGATCCCGCCTTCCCGGCGCTCGTACATCGAACCATTGACCAGCCAGATGCCATATTGGCGCGCCATGTCCTGGAACGCGGCTTCGGCTGCGCCCGGTAAGGGCTGTGCGTAATGCAGCATCGGACCATAAGCGGCAAGCTCAGAGAACACCACCATCTGCACCCAGGGATAGAGATGCATGGTGGTGTCGAGACGCTGACGCATTGCGTCGATATTGGAGCCGTATCCGAGGTACATCTGGATGCCGGCGATGGCAAAAGGCTTCAAAACGACCTCCGCATTCCTGCCTAATGTGCCGAAGAAGCGGGCTGGCCTGCTTCAGTTCAGCTAGTCGAATCATCACATCTGAAGATAAATAAGCTTCCCATATGTGGGTAATGTCTAATGCGCGTCAATCACCATGGATTACCGTCAACTCAAAAATACTAAGTAACATATTGGAAAATTTACAAAATTAGATAGGCAATGCAGCTATGCGCTGTCAAGAAACCTGGTAATATCCGCCACATCCAGGAAAAAACTCTCGTTGCTCACCAGGCGGGGACGGCTATCGCCGTTGCCGCTTCCAACGAGGCGCTTCCCATAGCGAAGCCGCTCGGTGCCGGAGCCGATGGTCAGAATACTTGCATGGCGTTGACTCCCAATACTCCAGGAGCGCAGAGACCCATCGACGGGTTTTGCACGCCGCCCTGCAAGCATTTGCCGAAGACGGCTTCACAGCCGCCTCCACACGCAGGATTGCTCAGGGATCCGGCGTCACCTTGCCTGTGCTTCAGTATCACTTCGGCAACAAAGAAGGGCGCTATCGGGCGTGTGCTGAAGTCATCGCCGAGCACTACGCCGTGTCCGGGTGGCCTGGCAGTCAGCATCCGTCGCGTCTGCTGGGCGTTGCCGGCTGAACGATCCAGCGATCATTCCCGATCCCGATGGCCGGAGCAGGCAACTCTGACGAAGCGGATCAAGGAAATCGCCGAGACACGCGTGGGTTACGACGACCGACGTATCGAGGTGCTGTTGCACCGCAAAGACTGGCTGGTTAACCACAAGCATGTCCGGCGCCTTCATAGCGAGATGGACCTGCAATTACGGAGCAAATCACCTAAGCGTCGTGTCAAGACGCTCGGCCGTTTGGCTCGGCGGGTGGGATAGGGGAAGGCATGAAGTTATAGTGAGGTCATCTGCCGTGAACTCATTGACCCTCAGGATCTGTGCGGCCGTCGAGAAGCAAGGGGCGATCGTAGCTCGCTAAGTTTTCATCCCCAATTTCCCAATCTTCAATTGCAAAAAACTGAAGTTGCTCGATGGAGCGTGTTACTGGGAAGATTCCGATTTCGATACAGCGTGTGCGACCAAATTGCGTTGGCCACTGATACGTACCGAAGACAGGCATACGACACTCATATGCTCTGCGATAGATACGGATGCCCGCGGTTGCCCAGTCACTCCAGTCCGCCAGCTGATCAAGGTAGTGGGCAGTAAGATCCATGCCATTTAGTTCAACAGTTTTTGTTCCAGCAAGTCGGTAATAGACTCGAAATGGGTTTGGCTCGATTGAGACAACAAACATGTAAGGTAGAAGGGACGATATTTCGGATAACTCGATATCGTCCCGATCAGGCATTGCCCGAGCACCGCGACACCTGTTCCAGTAAGCCGCTAGCTGGCAAATCCGAGTGGACTGCAATTTGTTGAGTTGAAGGTCTTGAATGCCTGTGAACATCATTCGGAAATCAAATTTTGAATTAGTTTAAATCATTCCATCTAAAGATTAATACTTCGAGTCAGCCGGATATCGGCGCTCTTTGGAGTTCTGCATTTCCTTCACGATCGCCGCCTAGCTTCGGCATTGTGATCCTGCAGGAACATCGGTGATTCGATGCTTTTTTTCCCATCGCGGCGGACTTCCGTCCAATTTATCATCCAGGATACCAAGGGTTGCGCGCTTGCAAAGGCGACGGAGACACCACTTCATTCAGCTATATCCCCTTCACTCGCAGTAGACGATTGCTCGTCGCGCCATGCCCATCCCTCCTACAGTTCACAGCGCCGCGATGGTCAGGACATGCGGTCACGAATGGGCCAGCCTGTTCGTTGTTGTTGATAGCGTTCTGCAGCAGCTACGAGGTCAGGTGTGCCGCTTAAACAGCGAACACAAGGTGGGCTTGGAAGGGGATGCTCTAACTCAACATAGCACCCTGTCGTCACAGAAGCTCTGCAGCAAACAGCACTGCTCAGATGTATATTGGGTTATGTAGCTCTTGTATTTGATCGCACGTCCCAAGGATATGCACTGCGTCTCAATATTACAGTATTTAATAGTTGTTTTACTTTTTAGGCCTTTCTTGGCGCTATGCCCGTTTCAGCCGCAACGCGTAGAGACGGCAAAGTAGAAAAAGAATATTCGTCTAGGTCTTTTGCACATGAAGAATCTAAAAATTTGGACCAAGATTGCTCTCGCTTTCGCGATACTCACTGCAGCAGTTATCGGCCTCGGCACATTCAGCGTTTTCAATCTCGATGCCGTAAATCATCAGTCAACAATTATAGCAAACACATGGCTGCCAGCCGTTCGAAATGTCGGTGAGCTGTCGACTGCGACGTGCAATTTCCGCATTGCTGAAAATGCGCACGTCTTGGCATCTGATGAAGCTGGATGGATTGCACAAGAGAAGCGCATGCACCAGTTCAGTGATCAAATTGCTGAAGCGCGCGCAGCATACGAACGTTTGCCAGCTACGGAAGAAGAGAAACAGGCCTATCAAAACTTCCTGGCGGCGTGGCAGAAATACGGCGACGTTCATCAACATCTACTAATGCTATCACGCGCGAATAAAGATCAAGAGGCCCTCGCGTTACTCAACGGCCCCTCGGCTGATGCCTATCAGAATGCATCGGAAGAGTTGAATAAAGTCATCACGCTGAATGCCGAGGGTGCGAACGCCGCGAGCGCGTTGGGCGACGACATATACATGTCGTCGCATCGAATCATCATCATTCTCATATTTGCAGCGACAGTGTTCGCCGTAGCCATGGGTTTCTTGCTTGTGCGTGGTATCTCTGGCCCAGTGGCACGCCTCACTGGCTCCATGTTGAAATTGGCCCAGAATGACAAAGCTGTGGACATACCGGGCATTGACCGTGGTGACGAGTTAGGGGTCATGGCAAAAACGGTCCAGGTCTTCAAAGACAACATGATTGAGGCTGACCGCCTGCGCGCCGCTCAAGATGAGGCGAAAAAAAATACGGAAATTGAGCGTCAGAGGATACTCGCGGATCTCGCGGACAGGTTTGAGCAGAAAGTTGGCGATGTTGTTCTGCAGGTAACCGGATCAGCCACTCAGTTACAGACAACATCTCAAAGCATGGCGTCAGTGGCTGAAGAAGCAACGCGGCAGTCAACGGCCGTAGCGGCAGCTTCTGAGCAGACGACACAGAACGTGCAGACCGTTGCCGCTGCGACCGAAGAGCTGTCATCATCAATCCGTGAGATCGGCAATCAGATCGGAGAGTCTAGCCGTATCGTCGGTACAGCCGTTAGTCAGGCGGCAGCAACAGATACGCGCGTTAGAGGCCTGGCTGACGCCGCACAAAAGATCGGCGATGTGGTCGGGCTGATCAATGACATCGCCAGTCAGACTAATCTTCTCGCACTGAACGCAACTATCGAAGCCGCACGAGCTGGTGAGGCGGGCAAAGGTTTCGCCGTTGTAGCCTCTGAGGTGAAGGCCTTGGCGACGCAGACCTCGCGGGCAACTGAAGAGATTGCTGGCCAGATCCGTTCGATTCAGGAGGCCACAGAAGGTTCCGTAGTCGCTATACGGGAAATTACGGACTCCATTCGCCGCGTGAACGAGGTTTCTGTCGCGATCTCTTCAGCGATTGAAGAGCAAGGTGCCGCGACCCAGGAGATCTCCCGCAATGTGCAGCAGGCGGCTCAGGGAACGGCGGAGGTGTCTGCTAATATCAGCAGCGTCACGGCTGCGGCTCAGGAGACAGGCACTGCTGCGCAAACCGTCTTGTTGTCGGCTTCTGATCTTGCAAGAAACGGCGACCTCCTTCTCCAAGAAGTAAATGACTTCCTGAAAGAAGTCCGGGCATGACTGTCCAGCAAGATGGAACAGTTTTATCTTTAGTCGCAGCAAAAATCGAAAGAGATGTCAGAACTACGATTGCGAACCTCGGCAAACTGGCAATCGATCCAAAATCTGAGCTCAAAAGATATCTGCTGGCAAAGTTAGAGGCCGTTTTGGACCGGCTCGAAGGCGGCTCTGCAACTGGTCTGCTGAATCCAGACATACTGGGGGAACTGGGGGCGGAGCTTCAGGACGTTATGCTTTTGCTTCCATATCTGAAAGTCGACATTGTCGCGCGTGGGGCGTCCGACTGCTTCTTCTGACAAAGCCAAAATAGAAAAGCTCACCGAAAAGGAGGGAATCCACTGGCTTCAGTCACGGATTTTGCACGGGAGTGTCCTCGCACCCATGACCTTCCGAAACATAGCCACAGAGCGAGCCAGAAGATGGAGCCACGTGTCAGACTTACATCATTGCAGGGGAGTTTCGGTGACAGTGGCTCCGGGCATAGCTGCCGGGCTAAATTTACCTGTTTCGGCCTTATTCCGTTGAACGCGTTGCAGCCCTTATCTGGCGGACGGCTCACCCGGCAGGATGACACTAACCTTGGTGCCGGCATTGAGCTTGCTGTCGATTTCCAGTTGCCCGCCATGTAGTTCGGTCAGCATCTTGGTCAGCGACAGGCCGAGGCCTGTGCCGCGTTGGCTTCCGGAGACAGCGCTATTGGTTTGACCGAAAGGATTTAAGGCCCTGTTGATTTCGGTTGGCGACATGCCAATGCCGGTATCGCTCACCGTCAGTCGGCTGCCATTGTCGCCGTGGCGGCTGACTTCCAAAGCGATCTTGCCCCCGGCCGGGGTGAATTTCACGGCATTGGACAGCAGGTTGATGATGATCTGCTTTAAGGCGCGTTCATCACCGAAGACGCTGTTGAGGTCGGCCTCTACGTTGACCACCAGGGAACTGCCGGTACTCGCCACTAGGCCGGCAATCAGCCGCCGACTGCTCTCGGTCAATATCCGGGGGTCGAGCACCTGGGGCCGCAATTCCACCTTGCCGGCCTCGATCTTTGAAATGTCGAGGATGTCGCTGATAAGGGCCAGCAAATGGCTGCCGCTTTCATGGATGATCTGGGCGTAATCACCGTAGACGGATGGCGAAATCTCACCCAGCATGCTAAGGCGCATAATATCGGAAAAGCCGATGATGGCGTTCAGCGGTGTCCGCAATTCATGGCTCATATGGGCGAGGAAGGAGGATTTGGCGCGGCTTGCCGCTTCCGCTTCCCGCTGCGCCAGGCGAAGATCGCTGGCCTGGCGTTTCAGTTGATCCTGGCTTTCCTCGAGGCGCCTCTGATAGAGCTTGGTTTCGGTGACATCCACCTCTGTCACTAGCCGCGCCGGAGCGCCAGTCGCGGCATCGTGGCAATCGCGGGCGGTGACCGAATGCCAACGGTCACCCGCGGCTGTATGAATGCGGGCAATCAGCTTGGCCTCGCTGAAGGTGGTGAGTTCGGCCAGCATCTGGCCATAGGCATGTCCATCGGCGAAACGGCTGGCGAGCGGCATGCCAGGGCCGGTTTCCTCGCGCGGTGCCGCACTGCGGGCCGCCGGATTGCGATAGAGCGGCATGCCGGCAAGATCGTAGAGTGTGATCATCACTGAGGTATGCAGCAGTGCCTCCGCGCTGCGTAGCGTTTCCGGTGTTTCATTGAAGGCGGAAATGCCTTCGCAGAATAGGGCGATGCGGCCATCCGGCAGGCGTAACCCGCTATAGATCACATGGAGGGTGCGAGGCTGGCCCAGGGGGTAAAGCGTCCAGACTTCCGAGAAGGTAGCGTCTAGCCGCTTGAAATCCTCGCGGTACTGCGCGAGTCGTGCGGCGACCGAAGGTGACATATCGGAGCCGAGGTCGCGGCATAGCAGTTCCTCGAGATCGGGTGCCTGCCACAAATCAAGGGCGGCCGAGTTACCCCAGAGCACGCGCTTGTAATCGAAGTCGAAGATCCAGACCGGCGATCGTAGACGCGCATAGGCTAAGCCGAAAAGCTCGCCCAGTTCTTTCTGGATGGTGCGCAGCGATATTGCCTGGGCGCTCTCTGCCCAGCTGCCAGATCGACACCCGTCAGTTGATCCCGCGCTCATGCCGCCGCTTGCTGTTCAATAACGGCCAGCATACCTGCAGATACTTGCTGAATGATGAAGATCGCTTCAGCGATATCCCGAATCGCTTTAATCGCATTATCAGTGATTCCCTGGGCGTTGCTGACTTGGCCGGATATCTCGTCGATGGGTGGTGAGATTTCGGATTGGCACATCTTCTCTTCGCTCGTGATAATCACTCGTAGTGCTGTGCCCATCTTTCTTGCAGCCCATAGAGCTGCGACAGCCAGGACATGCCGTCTAAAGCGGCCCAGCCAGTTCGTTATTGTTGATAGCGTTCTGCCACAGCCAGGAGGAGAAGAGTGTCCCTCAAACAGCGGCCACAGGGCAGGCCCGGAAGGGAGTACTCGAACTCGATATTGCGCCCTGTAACTACAGGTGATCTGCGGCAAACATCACTACTCAAGGGTATAAAGGGCGATACAACTTGTGTAATTGACTATGTGTCTCAAGACTATGCCAGATGTCCCAATTTTCTGTCGGCTGCGGAAAGTTGAGGCGCGCGATACGGCTCGTAGCTGCTGGCGTCCTTGGCGCATCTGAGACAAATATACTTTCAAGCAGGCGGTCGAATTCGGGTGCCAGTGAACAGAGGTGTATCTAGCTGCAGATTGAGCGTGTCTCGGCCAGACATTATTAGGACAAAGTTGCTGCCGGATTACTGTTCTCAGGATTTCACTTGGTACTGGAACCGCCAAGTCCGGCTGATGCTGGGCGAGGCAAGGTTACGCCAAAAAACCACATATTTCGTCGTTCTCAATCTATTTCTTGCTAGGGGGGCAATACAGTTTCGCTCTGAACTGGCTAAGTTAGTCATGCATCGCGAACCGAGATAGGGCGAATGAGATCGGACGAGCTGCTTTCTGGAGATAGGAGCCTATTCTGGTACATCCAAGAGTAGAGGCAATCTACGCCGGTCGATGTGTCAAGTATTGCTTAGGCCAAGGGGTATCACTGCCGGTCAATAAATCATTCCGATTTGGGCGCGATCAATTGAAATATCGACATCGGATGCTAGTAATTTTGGATAATTAATTCAATTCCTTGGGGTGGGGTTTGCGCATGGCACATGCGGAAACTGGTAAGGCGAATGAAGGTGAGCCTGTCTCATTCGGTTTTTCAGATCGAACAGTTTCATCTGTTTTTTCTTGCGCCGCTCCATGAAGGCGCCAAAGGAAAATAGCGGCCCGACTGCGTGGCAGAAGAAAGACTCTGAGGAGCCGATACAGGCGATTCATTTCCACACGTCGAGCTTCCGGACCTCCGATCAATTTGATGCATGTCGGGCACGGTATGAGACCGTCTATGATTTTAGTTTGCCGGATGAAACCGCGACTTTTCATGCCCAACAGACCGTTTGGTACCTGTCCTCATTCCTATTTGCAAAGTCGGAGATACAGAGGACAAATTTCGTGCGTGGAAAGCGTCACCTGCGTAAGGACCCGATAGATCATTGGTTTTTTCGTCGACCGGTCTCAGGTAGCTTTGTCACGCGTATTGGTGACGATGTCGTCAAGATAGCATCAGGCGAATCCGGTCTCTTCTCTATGGCTGAATGCTTCGACGGGAGACACGAAGATTCCAGCGGGTACGGATTTTACTTTCCCCGCGACCTTTTTCGCCCGAAGGCCCAACTGCTGGATGATGTCCGCAATACGCCGCTGCGGGGGCAACTAGCAAATCTGTTCGGAGACTATCTAGGTTCTGTACTCATAAAGATGATTCCCCTCGAAGCGGGGATATGATTCAACC
>CAYOQR010000041.1:0-52442 GCA_964406155.1 uncultured Rhodospirillaceae bacterium
CAATATCGCGGTCTATGGCGTCGGCGGGATCATCGTTCCCTTCATCGGCATCAAGGCCATCGACATCGTCGTCGCGGCCCTGCATCTGGTCTAAAGGAGACCAACCATGTTATCGCAACTCCGCCCCGCCATTCTGATGGTCGTCGTCATGACCGTCCTGCTGGGCATCGCCTATCCCTATGCCGTGGCCGGCATCGCCCAGGTGACCTTCCCGGCCCAAGCCAATGGCAGCCTGATCGAAAAGGACGGCAAGGTGATCGGATCGAGCCTGATCGGCCAGACCTTCGCCAGCGACCGCTATTTCCACGGTCGTCCCTCGGCGGCCGGCCAGGGCTACGACCCGACCTCTTCCGGCGGCTCCAATCTCGGCCCGACCTCCAAGGCGCTGATTGACCGGGTGACTGGCAGCGTCAAGGATCTGGAAAAGGCCAACGGCCAAGTGGCAGCCGGGCAGGCGGCGAACGATCCGGCGATCCCGGTCGACCTCGTCACCGCGTCGGGCAGCGGCCTCGATCCGGATATCACCCCGGCGGCGGCCCGGTATCAGGTGGCGCGCGTCGCCAAGGCCCGCGGCCTCAAGGCGGAGGACGTCCAGGCCCTGGTGGACAGCCAGATCCAAAGCCGTCAACTGGGTATTCTTGGCGAGGAACGGGTGAACGTGCTATCCCTCAACCTAGCGCTCGACGCCCTGCAAAAACAGTAACGACGGATGCCGCCCCGGATGCCAGACCCGGCTGAGACAGAGGCAAATCGACGTCCATCACCGGACGCGCTTCTCGCCACCACCGCGGAACGGCATCAGGGGCGGCTTAAGATTTTTCTCGGCGCCGCCCCCGGCGTCGGCAAGACCTACGAGATGCTCTTGGCCGGCAAGGCCAAGCAGCGCGAAGGCGTCGATGTCGTTGTCGGCCTGGTGGAAACCCATGGCCGCGCCGAGACCAAGGCCCTGCTAGAGGGGCTGGAAATCCTGCCTCGCGCCGAGATCGAGTATCGCGGCCGCCGGCTGAACGAGATGGATCTCGACGGGATCCTGGCACGCCGTCCCAAGCTGGTCCTGGTCGACGAGCTGGCCCATACCAACGTCCCCGGCAGCCGCCACGCCAAGAGATATCAGGATGTCGAGGAGATCCTCGCCGCCGGGATCGATGTCTATACGACGCTGAACATCCAGCATCTGGAAAGCCTGAACGATGTGGTGGCGCAGATCACCCGCGTGCGGGTGCGGGAGACCCTGCCCGATCATGTGATCGACCAAGCCGATGAGATCGAGGTCATCGACCTCACGCCGAAGGACCTCATCCAGCGCCTGAAGGAAGGCAAGATCTATGTCCGCAATGTCGCGGACCGTGCCCTCGATCACTATTTCTCCGAGGGCAATCTCACCGCCTTGCGTGAAATGGCCCTGCGCCGGACGGCGCAGCGGGTCGACGACCAGATGCTCTCCTACATGCAGGCCCATGCCATTCACGGCCCCTGGGCGGCCGGCGAGCGCATCGTCGTCTGCATCAACGAGCACCCGTCCTCGCTGAGCCTGGTGCGCTATGCCCGGCGCGTCGCCGACCGGCTGCAGGCGAAATGGGAGGCGATCTATATCGAAACGACGGCGCGGCACCAGGCCCTATCCGAGGCCGATCGCGACCGCATCGCCAGCGCCCTGCGCCTGGCCGAGCATCTGGGCGGCAGCGCTGTCACGATCCCCGGACGCCATATCGCCACCGACCTGATCGATTACGCCCGCAGCAACAACATCACCCAGATCATCATCGGCAAGTCGAACCGCTCACGCTGGTTCGAGATGCTGCACGGCTCCGTCGTGCATGACCTGGTGCGACGCTCCGGCAATATCGGCGTCCATGTCGTGACCGGCGAAGCGCGTGGCGACATCACGCCCGAGGCGGGCGTCACGGAAGAGGCGGCGACGGCGACTGTCGCCGCGACACCGCCCCGCAAGCTCAGCCCCTATATCGTCAGCACCGTCATGGTGGCCCTGGCGGTCGGGGTCGGCTTTCCGCTCAACCAGTCGATCAGCCTGCCCAACATCTCCATGGTGTTCCTGGCGGCGGTCCTTTTCAGCGCCATGCGCTACGGCCTCTGGCCATCGCTATACGCCTCGCTGCTCAGCACGCTGGCCTATAACTTCTTCTTCCTCCAGCCGCTCTATACGCTGACCGTCGCCGATCCTTCCAATGTGATCGCCCTGGTCTTCTTCCTGATCGTCGCCATCCTGACCAGCCAATTGGCGGCGCGGGTCAGGCTGGAAGCCAAGGCCTCGCGTCAGCGCGCCGCCTCGACCGCTGCGCTTTACGGTTTCAGCCGCAAGATCGCCGGTATCGGCGACATGGATGACCTGCTCTGGGCGACGGCACATCAGATCGCCTCCATGCTGAAGCTGCATGTCATCCTGCTGCTGCCGCAGGACGGCATTCTCCAGGTGCGCGCCGGCTATCCGCCGGAAGACGAGCTGAACGAGGCCGATCTCGCCGCCGCCACCTGGGCCTGGACCCAGGGCAAGCCGGCCGGCCGCGACGCCGAGACCCTCCCAGGTGCCAGACGCCTGTTCCTGCCCTTGCGCACCGAACGGGGCCTGGTCGGCGTCATGGGCATCGACCGGGAACAGCAGGGACCGCTGCTGACGCCGGACGACCGGCGGCTGCTGGTCGCCATCAGCGATCAGGCGGCGATCGCCATCGAGCGCATCAATCTCGCCGCCGATATCGATCAGGCGCGGGTGATCGCCGAGACCGAACGGCTGCGCTCCGCCCTCCTGACCTCGATCTCCCACGATCTGCGGACACCGCTTTCCTCGATCATCGGCTCGGTCACCAGCCTGCGCTCCTTCGGCCTCAGTTTCGATCCCGAGACCCGTGACGAATTGCTGATGACGATCCAGGAGGAAGCCGAACGCCTGAACCGCTTCGTCGGCAATATCCTCGATATGACCAAGCTTGAATCCGGCACCCTGGCGCCGAAACAGGACCCGATCGATATCGAGGATGCGATCTTCGCCGCCACGCGGCCGGCGGCGCGCCTGCTGACCCATCATCATCTCACCCTCGACATCGCTGCCAATCTGCCGCTGCTGCGGCTGGATTTCGTTCTGTTCGGCCAGGTGCTCTTCAATCTGCTCGACAATGCCGCGAAATATGCCGCTCATGGCACGGCCATCACCTTGCGGGCGCGCCAAACCGACAGCGACCTGCGCATCGAAGTGCTGGACGAGGGCCCGGGCATCCCGCCCGAGGATCTGGAACGCATCTTCGACAAGTTCTTCCGGGTCCATGGCGGCGACCGCCGGCGTGCCGGGACCGGCCTCGGCCTCGCCATCTGCCGCGGCTTCATCGAAGCGATGGGCGGGCGCATCTTTGCCGAGAACCGGATCGACCGGACCGGTGCTTGCTTTATCATCCAGTTTCCGGGCAGTTTGACCGTATCCCGCAGCGAAACCGACCAACTGACAGATGACCAACGGGACCCGCATACTGATCGTCGATGACGAGCCGGCGATCCGCCGCTTTCTCCGCAGCTCCCTGCTGGCGGCGGGTTTCGCCGTCGAACAGGAGGAGACCGGGCATGGCGCATTGCTCGCCGTGCGGCAGACCAAGCCCGATCTGCTGATCCTGGATCTCGGCCTGCCGGACATGGACGGGCTGGAAGTCATCCGCGAGATTCGTGCCGGTTCCTCGCTGCCGATCATCGTCCTTTCGGTCCGCAATGACGAAAGCGGTAAGGTCGCGGCACTCGATCATGGCGCCGACGATTACGTGACCAAGCCCTTCGGTGTCGACGAACTGCTGGCCCGGGTCCGCACCGCCTTGCGGCATCGCCTGCAGCAGCAGGGCCATGGCCCGATCTTTCAAACCGGCGCCCTGTCGATCGACTTCCTGCAGCGCAGCGTCAGATTGGAAGGCGAGGAATTGCGCCTGTCGCGGCGCGAATACGATCTGCTGCGCTTCCTCGCTGAGCATGCCGGCAAGGTCATCACGCACCAGCAGCTCCTGACGGCTGTCTGGGGCGAGGCGCATCGCAACGATGTCGAATATCTCAGGGTCTATGTGCGGCAGTTGCGGCAGAAGCTGGAGGACGATCCGCAGCAGCCGATCTATCTGCAGACCGAGCCGGGGGTCGGCTACCGCCTGCGCCTGATCGAGCCGAAGGGCGCGGCGGAAACCGAGACGCCCTCAATCTGAAGGCTGAGTTCGCCCCAAGTCGGGATTGAGCTGGCGGGCGCGCTGTTTCAGCGCCGTCATCAGAAACTCCGTCAGGGCGCGGATGCGCGGCGTGTGGCGGATATCCTGATGCACCGCCATCCATATCTCCCGCACCGGCGGCGGCACCGCTGTTTCCAGCCGCACCAATCCCCGTGGATCAGCGAGATAACGCGCGAGGCAGACCAGCCCCATGCCGTCCTGGGCAGCGGCGACGTGAGCAAAGCGGCTGTTGCTGCGCAGGACGATCCGCGCCTGGGCGGTCTGAGCCTCGAACCATTGCATGTCCGGCGTGAAAGCGAGGTCCTCATGCACCACGATGCGGCGATGACCCGGCGCACCCTGGGCAAGATCCGGCATGCCATGGCGATCGAGATAGGCCGCCGAGGCATAGAGGCCGACGGCGAACTCTCCGACCTTGCGCGCTGCGAGATCATGCTGGGTCAGACGGGCGAGCCGCAAGGCGACATCGGCCTCGCGTCGCGTCAGGCTGAGGCTGCGGGTATCGGGCAGCAATTCCACGGTGATGCCGGGATACTGTTCCTGGAAGGCATGGAAGATCGGGGTGAGGACTTCCACCGCCAGGGTCTCCACGGTGGTCACCCGGATCGTCCCTTCCAGGCGTACATCCTTGCCGGTGATGATCCGCTCCACGGTCAGGGCCTCGTTCTCGATCCGCTCGACATTGCCAAGCACGGCCTCGCCGGTAGCGGTCAGGACATAGCCGCGCGGCGTCTTCTGCAGCAGCTTCGCCCCGGTCCGGATCTCAAGTGCCTCCAGCCGCCGACCCATGGTGGATTGCCGCACGCCCAAGGCGAGGGCTGCCGCCGACAGCGTGCCGTGGCGGGCAATGGCGAGGAAGTGGCGCAGGTCATCCCAATCCAACATCCGGCTAAACTATGCGTTTTCGCATAATGATTCACGCTTATTCGTTATCGTCATGCGTTTTCGTATCACCGAAGATGCGGCATGGCGCCAGTCCGGCATCGGGTCGGGAGTCCTGGCCCCGGATGGAGAACGGAAAAGATGATCAACCAAAATACCGCCCCCTATGGCGCCCTGCTGCTCCGCCTCACCCTTGGCGCGCTGTTCCTGATCCATGCCGGCCTGAAGATCTTCGTCTTCACCCCCGCCGGCACCGCACAATTCTTCCAGAGCCTCGGCCTGCCCGGCTTCCTCGCCTATCTCACCATATTGGTGGAAGTGGCCGGCGGCCTCGCCCTCATTCTCGGCATCTATGTGCGCTGGGCCGCGCTGGCGACCTGTGTCGTCCTGCTCGGCGCGATTTTCACCGTGCATGGGCAGAACGGCTTCTTCTTCAGCAACCCGAATGGCGGCTGGGAATATCCGGCCTTCTGGGCCGTCGCCCTGCTGGTCCAGGCCCTGCTGGGCGAAGGTGCCTATGCCCTGGCGCCGGGCGCCAAGAAAAACACGTCGGCCGCCTAAGACGATGTTTGCTGCCGGCGGCCCCACCGCCGGCAGCCTCGCACCGCGATATCCGGTCCGGAGTTTTCATCATGTTGCCGAGTCTCTTTCTCAGCCACGGCGCCCCCACCCTGCCCTTGACCGACGCGCCGGCCCGCCATTTCCTGGCTGGGCTCGGCCGACAACTGGGCAAGCCCTCGGCCATTCTGGTCGCCTCCGCTCATTGGGAAACGCCGACGCCGACTGTCAACAGCGTCGCACAGAATGCGACCATTCATGACTTCTACGGCTTCCCGCCCGAGCTTTACCGCCTCGCTTATCCGGCGCCCGGCTCCGCCGAACTGGCGGAAGCGACGGCGGATCTGCTCTGTACCGCCGGCCTCGCCAGTCAGGTCGATCCCGCGCGCGGCCTCGATCATGGCGCCTGGGTACCGCTGCATCTGATGTATCCGGAAGCCGATATCCCGGTGGCGCAGATCTCACTGCAATCGCAGCTCGGTCCCGCGCATCATCTGCAGCTCGGCCGGGCGCTGGCACCGCTGCGGCAGCAGAATGTCCTGATCATCGGCTCGGGCAGCCTGACCCACGATCTGTCGCGCTTTCGCGGCGCGAGGCTGGACAGCGCCCCGCCCGCCGATGTCACCGATTTCGCCGACTGGATGCAGAAGGCTCTGGCGGAGAACCGCATCTGCGATCTCCTGACCTATCGTCGTCTTGCGCCCGCCGCGGCCCACAACCATCCCACCGAGGAGCATCTCCTGCCGCTCTTCGTCGCCCTCGGCGCGGCCGGGCACATGGCCGGCGGCATGACGGGTGATCGGGCCAGGGATGGCAGCGGTCCGCAAAGGACCGAGCAACTCCATCGCAGCACCACCTACGGCATCCTGCGCATGGACGCCTATGCGTTCCATTGATCGTGCACCGCCATGGGCACCGCCTGTGGCGACCCAATAGTGTCTCAGGAACGT
Organism: uncultured Rhodospirillaceae bacterium; assembly: GCA_964406155.1. Lineage (GTDB taxonomy): Bacteria > Pseudomonadota > Alphaproteobacteria > Dongiales > Dongiaceae > Dongia_B. The sequence goes on from CAYOQR010000041.1 coordinate 6,599, forward strand.
CAACCCAGAAAATATCAACCCAGGCGACACCTCCACCGCGCCGTGATAGCTTGAGCCGTCCGATCGTCTCAGTTGAGGCCGCATGCAGATCGACGTCCGGGAGATCAGCTTTTCCCTTAAGACTTTCGCCGGCGCCATGCTGGCCATGTGGATTTCCTTCGAACTCGATCTCGAAAAGCCGTCCTGGGCGATCCTCACCGCCTATATCGTCGCCCAGCCCTTTGCCGGCATGGTGCAGTCGAAAGCGCTCTATCGTGTGCTTGGCACCCTCGGCGGCGGCATTTTCGCCGTCGCGGCGCTCGGCAATCTCTCATCGACCCCGGTGCTGCTCGCCTTGGTCCTGGCGCTCTGGCTCGGCCTCAGCGTCTATTTCTCCATGCTCGACCGCACAGCCCGCAGTTATGCCTTCATGCTGGCCGGCTATACCGCCTCGATCATCTGCTTTCCCAGCGTCGATGCGCCCGGTGCTATTTTCGAAACCGCCGTCGCCCGCTGCGAGGAGATCATCCTCGGCATCACCTGCGCCCTGGTCGCCAACCGGCTGTTCTTTCCCCAGAGCGCCGGCGAGGCGCTGCAGCGGCGGCTCGATGCCTGGATGGACGACGCCGCGAGTTGGTGCGTCAATGTCCTGCGCCAGAACCGCCAGGGCGATGCGGTGCTCATGGATCAGAACCGCCTCTTGAGCGATTCTCTCGCCCTCAACGCCTTGCGCGAACATGCTCTCTTCGACACGCCGGCCCTGCGCGATGCCCAGGCCTGGATGTTCGAATTGCAGCGACGCATGCAGGATCTCATGGCGGTCCTGGTCTCAACAGAAGACCGCCTCGCCACCCTGCGGCGTGAGCGGCCTGACCTGATCGAGCCGCATCTGCCGCTGCTGGCACGGGTCGCCGATTACATCGCACAGCCCCGCGACCTGCCAGCCGCCGAGCGGATCGACCGTGCCGCGCTGGTTGCCGAGATCGACCGGATTGCCCCCTCGGATCTCGCGGTCATGACCGACGATCACATGCTGACCTTCAATACGCTGATCGCACGGCTGAAGGACCTGACACGCTACTGGAATCAATGCCGCAAGTTCCGCAAATACATCACCGAGGGTCGCGACGCACCGATCGCGCCCCGGCCGCTCGCCTTGCACAGCGACCCGCTGCTCGCGGCCTTGGGTGGATTTGCCGCCGGGTTCGCGATCCTGGTCTGTAATGCCTTCTGGGTCTACTCGGCTTGGCCGAGCGGCGCCGGCGCCGTCGTCGAGGCTGGTGTGGTCGGCGCGATTTTCGCCGCCGCCGAGAATCCCGCGGCACTGGCAGTGAAATTCCAGAACGGTACGGTGATCGGCACGGTGATCGCCGCCCTCTATGTGCTCCTGCTGCTGCCGGGCATTACCGGCATGCCGCTGCTGATCCTCGCGCTGGCGCTGTTCTATCTGCCGGTCGGCGTCCTGCTGGCCATTCCCAGCGCCTCTGCCATCGCCCTGCCGACCGTGCTCGGCTTTACCACCGCGCTTGGCCTGCAGAACAGCTACAGCATGGCATTCGACGATTTCCTCAATAACGCCACCGCCACCGTCATCGGCATCGGCGCCGCGATCTTCATTCTGCGCGCCTTCCGCTCGGCCGCCAGCAATTGGGCAATCGCGCGCCTGATTGGCGCCATCCGCCGCGATCTCGCCCGGGCCGCGATCAAGGATGCCGATCTCGACCGGGTCACCTATGAAAGCCGGATGTTCGACCGCCTCAACACACTGGTGCTGCGGCGTCAGGCCGACAACCGGCAGACCCAACCCATTCTCGGAGCCCTGGCCGCTTTGCGCGCCGGACTCAATCTCTTCCTGTTGGCCGACGCCGAAGGCGCTCTTTCGCCGCTCGCGGCGAAATCGGTGCGCCAGGTCCGCGCTGATCTTGCCCGGTTGTTCCGCAACCGCCGGGCAGACGGCCGGCAACTGGCCGGCGTCTGCGATCAGATCCAGAGCGCCATCGCCGATATCGCCCTCGACGTACCGACACCTAGGACAATGCAGGCGGTCATGACCCTGGGTGGCATCAGGCTGCTGCTGCGTGGTCACAGCTCTTTCTTTTGCCAGCGCGAAACAGATACGCTGATTCCGCCTCAAACGCCCACGGAGCCGGGAACGGTGACGGCATGATCAAGGAAATCGATATCGGCGGCGTCTATATCACGCCCTTTCTCGCCTGGGCGGTCGTCGCTTTGCTGGCCAATGCGGTATTGCGGCGCCTGTTCGAGCGCTTCGGCCTCTATCGCCTCGTCTGGCACCGTTATCTGTTCGATGCCGCCGTCTTCGTCATGCTCTTCGCCGGCGTCACTTTCCTCATGACCCAGAGATAGGCTCCATGAAGATCGTCAAACTGCTGCTGCGCATTCTCATCACCGCGATCTTCGTTGCCGCCGCCGGCGCTTGCGGCTGGTATCTCTGGGATTATTACATGGATGCACCCTGGACCCGCGACAGCCGGGTCAGGGTCGATATCATCCAGATCGCGCCGGACGTGGCCGGCATCGTCACCGACGTCAATGTCATCGACAACCAGCAGGTCAAGCGCGGCGATGTTCTGTTCGTCATCGACCGCGACCGCTATCGGCTGGCCCAGGACCAGGCACAGGCAACCTTGGAGAGCCGCCAGGCGACTTTGGCCCAGGCAAGGCGCGACTATGCCCGTGTCGCGAAGCTAAGTACCGTATCGGTTTCCGTTGCCCAGCAGGAGCAGTATCAATCGGCGGTCACCGTCGCCGAGGCCAATGTCCGCGAAGCACAGGCGGCACTCGATGTCGCCAAGCTCAACCTGGTCCGCACCGAGATCCATGCGCCGACCGATGGCTTCATCACCAATCTGCTGCTGCGCCGGGGTGACTATGTCAATGCCGGCAACGCCGTCATGGCACTGGTCGACAGCAACTCCTTCTATCTCAGCGGCTATTTCGAGGAGACCAAGTTGCCGCGCATCCATCCCGGCGACAAGGCGACGATCCGTCTGATGGGCCATGAGCAGCCGCTGGAGGGCCATGTTTCCGGCATCGCCAGCGGCATCGTCGATCGCGAGCGCGGCTCCAGCCCCAATCTGCTCGCCAACGTCAATCCGACCTTCAACTGGGTACGGCTGGCGCAGCGCATCCCCGTCCGGATCGAGATCGACAAGGTGCCGGATGGAATCAAGCTGGTGGCCGGCCAGACCGCGACCGTCGTCATCCAGTCCGACCAGCAAAAATAATCTGCCCGCCTGGTCCGTGAACCGCTTCCGCGCGATGATATTCAAGGAAGCATGTAAGGATATTTACCGTAACCAGCCGTTCCACCAGGACGAATAGCCAGGGGAGCGGATTGCGGTAGACTGACTGGCGGCGGATCGAGCTGCCGCCGTTTCCTCGATCCCGGCCCCATGATGCGATCGGAGTTTGGCGTGGCGCCCTGGTATGACCGCAATCGTCAGTTTTCCTGGCTGAAAACCCTCGTCCTGGCCGGCACGGTGCTGCCCGGTCTCTGGATCGCGATTGCCTGGTCGCTCGGCAGCTATGACGGCGGCGGGGCATTGTCGCTGGGCACCCCATCCTTAGGTGGCCCATCCCTAGCGGGTCCGTCGCTGGGTAGCTCCGCCCTCGGCGCCCCATCCCTCGGCGCCCCACCCCTCGGCGCGATGCCGATTACCGAAGCCCTGCATCAGATCGGCCTCTGGACTGTCCGCTTCCTGCTGCTGACTCTGGCCGTGACACCCTTCCGGCGCATCGGGCAATGGCCCCGGTTGATCCTGGTCCGCCGCATGTTGGGTGTGACGGCCTGCGCCTATGCCGTCATCCATCTGACGCTCTATGTCGTGCAGCAGCATTACCGGCTGTTCTTCGTCGCCAGTGAAATCGCCTTGCGCTTCTATCTGACGATCGGCTTCGTCGCCCTGCTCGGCTTCATCGCCTTGGCGGCGACCTCGACCGACGGCGCCATGCGGCGCCTTGGCGGCAAGGCCTGGCAGCGCCTGCACTATCTCGTCTACCCCATCGGCGTCCTGGCCCTGGCGCATTTCTTTCTGCAGGCCAAGGTGAATGTCACGGAGCCGGTCCTGATGAGCGGCTTCTTCCTGTGGCTGATGGGCTATCGCTTGCTCTACCGGGCCTTGGGCAACACGACACTCACGGCCTGGCATCTACTGGCCCTGGCCATCGGCGCCGGCCTGCTCACGGCACTGGGCGAGGCCGCCTGGTATCAGTTCGCGACCGGTATCGGCGGCCAGCGCATTCTCTTCGCCAATCTCAGCTTCGCCCATCACATCCGGCCGTGCTGGTGGGTACTGCTGGCCGGCCTCGGCGTCGTGCTGCTGAAACTGTCGGCGGACCGCTTCTGGTCGACGCGCAAACGGCCCCGGCTGCGGCCGGCTACCTCGACGACCGGCTGAGCGGGCGGCGTTACCGGCACTCAAGCATATTCGGAGTCAGGCACGTTTGCGGCCCGGTTCCTCGGTCGGCTGCGTGGCGGCGATCGGCGCTTCGCCGGCCGTCGTCGTGCGATAGAGCAACCGGCGCTGGCCGTCGTAATCATTGACCGCGAGATGCAAGGTACAGCGGTTGTCCCACATGGTGAGCGTGCCCGGCGCCCAGCGCAGGCGGCAGGTGAATTCCGAGCGCACGCAATGCTGATGCAGATAATCCAGCAGCGGCTTGGATTCCGCAGCCGTCATGCCGGCGAAACATTGGGTATAGACCGGATTGACGAAGAGCGCCTTGCGCCCGGTCACCGGATGTACCCGCACCACGGGATGCAGGACCTCCCGGTCGGCCGCGGGATCGTTGCGCACCATCTTGATCGACTTGCTGACGGCGGCATCCGGCCCCGGCCCCATCGTCCCATGCGGCCAGCCGGTGTGAACGGCCTGCAGCGGATCCAAGAGCCGCTGCAGGCCCGGCGACAGGGTCTCATAGGCGAGATACTGGCTGGACCAAATAGTGTCGCCACCGAGATCCGGCAGCTCGACGGCATAGAGCAGGGTCGCCGCCGGGGGTTCCGCCAAAAACGAGAAATCGCTATGCCAAGTGCCGCCGAAAGTTGAGATCCGGCGCTCGTCGGCTTCCTTGAGCACGGCGATGATATCCGGATGGCTCTCCATGCCGGTGACGAAGGGAACCCGCAGGATGGGGCCGAACTGACGGGTGACCGCAAGTAGATCGTCCGGCGTCAGATCCTGGTCCCGGATAAAGAGAACCCCGTGATCGGCCAGGGCTCGTCGCAGGCGCTCGATCACCCCCGGGCCGGGCCGGCGCAGATCCACGCCACGAATGTCAGCGCCGATGGCTGGCGTTACCGGATCAATCTGGACGTCCTGTGCCATAACCGACAGTCCCTTTCCAAGTCACGACATTGCCTGGCCGGATTATGCGAGCTTGTCGCGCTCAGGTCTATCCCGGTCGTTCTTTCGCATCGACGGCTGGCTGACAAAGCCCTATATCGGAAGCGTGCCCGGCATGCGCCGGAGTTTTTCTTAAGACGGCCAATAGACGATCATGGATACATTGCAGGTTCGCGTCGCCCGTATCTGGCAGGAAGCCGGCGGCATCAAGGGATTCGAATTGGTCGGCGCCGAGGGCAAGCCCCTGCCGCCCTTCACCGCCGGTGCGCATATCGGCATCCATCTGCCGAATGGTACCATCCGGCACTATTCGATGTGCAACGATCCCAGCGACGCGGGACATTACGAGCTCGGCATCCTGAAAGCGCCGGACAGCCGGGGCGGCTCCAATTACATGCATGACGAGGTCAAGATCGGCGACGTGCTGCGGATCGACCCGCCGCGCAACAATTTCCAGCTTAAGCTGGATGCCGCGACCTACATCCTGATCGCCGGCGGCATCGGCGTCACGCCGCTGCTCGCCATGGCCCGCAACCTGAACCGGGCCGGCCTCGATTACCGGCTCTATTACTGCACCCGGGCTGCCGAGGTGACGGCCTTCCGTGACCTCCTCGACGGCACGGAATTCGCCGGCAAGGTTCAGTTCGTCCATGACGGCGGCGACCCGAAGAACGGCCTGGATGTGGTGACTACCCTGCGCGACATTCCGGCCAATGGCCGGCTCTATTGCTGCGGGCCGGGCGGCTTGATGGCGGCGGTCAAGGCAGCTTCCAGCCATTGGCCCAGCAGCCATGTACATTTCGAGGCATTCAGCGCCGTCCCCGAACTGCGCCCGACCGGCGCCGGACCGGATGCGGCTTTCGAAATCGAGCTGGCCAATTCCGGCACGGTCCTGCCGGTGCCCGCCGATACCAGCATCCTTCATGTGCTGCGCGATCATGGCATCGCCATTCCCAGTGCCTGCGAGGAAGGCATCTGCGGCACCTGCATCGTCAACGTGCTGGAGGGTGAGCCCGATCATCGCGATCAGATTCTCACCGATGAGGAACGGGCCGAGGGTAAATGCATCACGGTCTGCTGTTCGCGATCCCGCACCGCCCGGCTGAAACTCGACCTCTAGATTTCCGTCACGATGGGCTGACTTGGCGGTACGGCGGAAGGCACGGTACAGACTACCGCCAAGAAGTCCTTGCTGAAGCCCTATCCCCTCGGCATTGCCGACAGCCATGCCAATATCGATGCCCTGAGCTCCGCTCTCGCCGAGTTCGGCGATGCCGACACAGCCGATCTCTTCACCGGCATCTCACGCGCGATCGACCAGCAGATCTGGCTGATCGAATCCCATCTGTCGCCCAGCGCGGCCAAAGGCGGCAAGAAGTAACCGGCGCGAACTGCCCAACCACTCATACGCTCGCCCTGGCGCCGCAGATCGGTGCCGGGGCGCGGTTCTCAGGCAATATAATCCATCACACCGATAATCCGGCTGATCATGCCGGTTTCGTTGATCATCGGGCAATCGATCGATTCGAAGCGCTTTTGTCCATCCTTTGGAAACATCAGTGTTCCCTGGCACCGCAGACAACAGCGGCGCTCGACGATATTGCGATAATAGTCGTAGAGCCCATGGCCGTAGTCGCTCTCCGGCCGCGCGCGCACCAGCTCCCCGACATTGTTGCGGCCGATCATGCTGATCACGACTTCGCCCAGCAGGCGGAAACGATAATCGCCAGTGCGTGGTGTCTCGACCACGAAGAAATATGGCGCCAGTGCCCGGTGATCGAGAATATCGAAATGACGCCAGAGCGGCAGTGTACCATGTGCTATCGCAAGATCGGCCCACCAGCGGTAAAAGCCGCGAATACGTTCGCTCTTGAAAACCGTTTCGGCAGAAATCTCATCGACCTGGACATCGGTCACGGGAGTCGGCGGCAAATCCCGACGCGCCATTTTTCGTTCCCCTTCGCGCCGCCGGTCAAATCTTTTGGTCTCGGGGCGACAGGAACACCCCAAACCGGCTGGCGCGCAGTCTAGCATCTTTCCTGCCAGGGGCGAGTCCTCAGCGGCATGGCCGCATGGTAAATCCACCCCCCATGCCGAAATTCCGGCCCCAAGGACGATGCCGGCAGCCACCTTTCAGCGATTTGCGCGAGATCAAGGAATCGTCAATTTGACTGACAAATGATGGTGACTGTGCCGATTGATGCCGATTATAGAAAATTTTAGTGACCGCTGATTAAAGTCCATTTCCAGAAATCAGCGGATACCGGCAAGTCGTGCAGGGCGTGGCGCAGGTGCGGCACAGGGATGACCGCTTGCAGCAGGTCATCGACCATCTTGAGGAAGCCGTGACTCGTACCCGGCACGGCGATCTGCTACCGGAAAAAAGGACGCATTAGCCTGCATCTTCGATAATGCAGGCTTTAGCCGGAGCATCCCCTGTCGCTATCCGCATCAGCTTTTCGGCGGCCATAACCTGCCGGTCATTACCCATCTGTACGAACGTATCGGGGTCCTTCAGCATGGCCGCATGCTGCGATAACAGCGACGGCTGCGCCATGAGCAGAGCGCGACGCTGGCTTCCGTTTCACCGCCTTGTCAAAGTCGGTCGGCGCCGCTTATCTCACCTACCGATGACGTCATCCCCGAGCAAGGACAGATCATGACCCGAGAAACGCGAGACCTGCAATTGCTGATCAACGGTGCCTGGCGCAACGGCAGCGGCAATGGCTGGCTGCCCGTCCTCAATCCAGCGACCGAAGGCGAGATCGGGCGTTTGGCAATAGCGACCACCGCCGATCTCGACGATGCCCTGGCCGCCGCCCAAGCCGGCTTCCAGCTCTGGCGCAAGGTGCCGGCCCTGGAACGTTCGAAGGTCTTGCGCGCCGCCGCCGCACTGATTCGCGAGCGTGCCGAGACGATCGCCACCTGGCTGACGCGCGAACAGGGCAAGCCCCTGGTGGAGGCGAAGGGCGAGGTTGCGACCTGTGCCGATGTCTTCGAGTGGTATGCCGAGGAAGCGCGGCGAGTCTATGGCCGCCTGATCCCCGCCCGCCAGCCGCAGGTCACCCAGACCGTCCTGCCGGAGCCGATCGGCCCCGTCGCCGCCTTCTCGCCCTGGAACTTCCCCGGCTCCCAGGCCGCCCGCAAGATCGGTGCAGCGCTCGCCGCCGGCTGCTCGATCATCATCAAGGGCCCGGAAGAAACTCCGACCCCGACCATCGCCCTCGCTCAAGCCCTGCAGGATGCCGGCCTGCCGGCGGGTGTGCTCAATGTCGTCTTCGGCCGTCCGGCGGAAATCTCCGAGCACCTCATTCCCTCGCCCATCATCCGCAAGGTGTCCTTCACCGGATCGATTCCGGTCGGCAAGCACCTGGCACAACTCGCCGCCAAATATATGAAGCCGGCGACCATGGAACTCGGCGGCCATTCGCCCGTCATCGTCTTCGACGATGCCGACCTCGCCGCCGCGACCAAGCAGATGAGCGGCTTCAAATACCGCAATGCCGGCCAGGTCTGCATCTCGCCGACGCGCTTCTATGTGCATCAATCAATCTATACGCCTTTCACCGAGGCCTTCGCTGCCGCCGCGCAGGCCGTCAAGGTCGGCGACGGGCTGGAGCCGGAGACGCAGATGGGACCGCTGGCCAACCGCCGGCGCGTCGAGACCATCGATGCGATGATCCAGGAGGCAGTGGCCGATGGCGCGCGCCTCGTCACCGGCGGCCATCGTATCGGCAATCAGGGTTATTTCTATGCCCCGACCGTGCTTGCCGACGTACCGGCGCAGAGCCGTATCCTGCATGAGGAGCCTTTCGGTCCGGTGGCGCTGCTGCTGCCTTATCAGTCCGACGAGGATGCCATCGCCCGCGCCAACGACACGGCTTATGGACTTGCCGCCTATGCCTACAGCAAATCGGCGGCGCGGATCGAACTGGCGGCAAAATCGCTGGAAGCCGGCATGGTGTCGATCAATCAGATCGGTCTCGGTCCGATCGAGACGCCGTTCGGCGGCATCAAGGAAAGCGGCTATGGCCGTGAAGGCGGCAGCGAGGGCATCGAGGCTTACCTGCAGCAGAAGTTCGTCAGTTCGGCGGTCTGAGACAGGCCGCCACAAGCCGCTGCTTTACGCCGTGGGCGAGCCGACCGGCGGTCAGCCGGGCGGTATCAGCCTGCGGTGTATACAGCGGCGGCTGAGCACGTCGCGGTAATGCCGCTCCAGTGAACTGTCCCGTGACAGGCCAGGCAGGCCATTGCAATGGCCGCTTAGGTAAGCCGAGCGCTTCACCGGAATAAATCGATCAATCCCTGGGAGGCGCGGCGAAACCTCGCCGCCGGCAATCAGGCTGCCCGGTGATCGTGCGGATAGAAGCAGGCGGCCGCGACGCCCCGCGGATCCGTTGTCAAAACCGGTGTTTCCTGACCGCAGCGTGCCTGCGCCTTGGGGCAACGTGTATGGAAATCGCAGCCGCCCGGACGCTGGGCAAGGCTCGGCACCTCGCCGACCAATTGGATGTCGTCACGCCGCCGGCTGGGATCGGGATAAGGCTGGGCCGCGAACAGGCCATGGGCATAAGGATGCCGGGCCCGTACTGCGACTTCGGCGGCCGGGCCCGTCTCGACGATGCGGCCGAGATACATGATCGCCAGATGGTCGCAGAAATGCTGCGCCACCGAGAGATTGTGGGTGATGAAGAGCAGGGCGCATTGCGTCTCCTGCTGCACCCGGCGCAGGAGATTGAGCAATTCGCCCTGCACCGAGACATCGAGACCCGCCGTCGGCTCATCGGCGATGATCAGCTTCGGCTTCAAGGCGAGCGCCCGGGCAACGCCAACACGCCGCGCCTGGCCGCCCGACAATTGATGCGGATAGCGGCTGCGCAAGGAGGCCGGCAGACCGACCGTCGCCAGCAAGCGATCGACCTCAGCATCGATCTGTCCGTTCGGCCAGTGTTTCAACCGCAGCGCTTCGGCGATCAGCGAGCGCACCTTGAGGCGCGGGCTCAGGCTGGAAATCGGGTCCTGGAACATCATCGCCGCCTGGGCGCGCAGCTCACGCGAGCGATCGACGCCCGGGGCGATCAGGGTCTGGCCCTCGAACGTGACGGAGCCGGCGCTGGTCTTGGCGAGGCCGAGAATGGCGCGGCCAAGGGTCGATTTGCCGGAACCGCTCTCGCCCACCAGGCCCAATGTGGTGCCGGCGGGAATCGACAGGGAGACATTCAGCACAGCGTCGATGAAGGGGTCTTTCTTGCCCTTGAGCCAGGCCTGCAGCGGACCGGCGGTGCGGAAGCGGACGCGCATATCGCTGACTTGCAGCATCTCAGACTCCCTTCCCCAATTGATCGATCGCCAGATGGCAGGCAGTGGACAGGCCGGCCGCCACCGGCCGCAGCAGCGGCTCCTTGCTGCGGCAGATATCCGTCGCCAGATCGCAGCGATCCTGGAAGATGCAGCCCACCGGTCGGTTGAACGGACCGGGCACTTCACCGGGAATGGCAGGAAAGTCGCCGGCGCCGTCCGCGAGCAAAGCGGGGTCGCAAGCGAGCAGCGCGCGGGTATAGGGATGCTGCGGCGCGTGGAAGATTTGATTGACCTCGCCTTGTTCCACCAGATTGCCGGCATAGAGCACGGCAACATAGTCGCAGATTTCGGCGATCACGCCGAGATTGTGCGAGACGAAGATGATCGAGGTCTGGAAATCGCGCTGCAGCTCGCGCAGCAGATGGACGATCTGCGCTTCCATGGTGACGTCCAGCGCCGTCGTCGGCTCGTCGGCGATCAGCAGACGCGGCTGCCCGAGCAGGGCCATGGCGATACAGATGCGCTGGCGCATGCCGCCGCTGAATTCATGCGGGTATTGGGTGAGACGCGCCTCCGGGTCGGGAATGCCGACCCGCTGCAGCATGGCAACCGCCTTGCGCCGCTTCTCTGCCATCGTTGTACCGGCATCGCGATACTGGATATCGGTCATCAGTGTGCCGATCGACATCGCCGGATTGAGGGCGGTCATCGGGTCCTGGAAGATCATCGAGATCTCCGTCCCCCGGATCGCCCGCAGATCGCGCGATCCAAGGCGCAGGACGTCGTGGCCGCCGAACATCACCTGCCCCTTGATCTCGGCCGTTCCCCGGCCGATCAGGCCAAGCGCCGCGGAGATCAGCGTGGTCTTGCCGGAACCGCTTTCGCCGACGATACCGACCACCTTGCCGGCTGGAACGTCGAGGCTGACATCGTTCACGGCGATCGCCGTGCCGCGCTGGGTATTGAAACCGACGCTGAGATTGCGGATCGAGAGGACCGATCCGGCGGCAGTTGCCGGATGTGAAGCGGAACGGGACATCAGCGGCGCACCTGCAGTTTCGGATCGAGCACGTCGCGCAGCTTCTCGCCGAGCAAGGTGAAGCCGAGCGTCGTCAGCATCAACGGAACACCGCCGGCGATCACCATCCAGGGTGTCTGGCGGATCAGGGTATAGCCGTCATTCAGCATGCGGCCCCAGCTCGGCGCCGGGGGTGGGACGCCAAGGCCGAGAAAGCTCAGCGCCGCCTCGACGGTGATCACCACCGGGATATCCATGCTGACCAGGATGAAGACCGGGCCGATGACATTCGGCAGGATGTGGCGCAGCACGATCTGCACATGGCCGACATTCATCGAGCGCGCCGCCAGGATGTATTCGTGATTGCGCACCGACATGGTGGCGGTACGGATCAGCCGGGCATAGGTCGGCATGGTGGTGATCGCCACCACCAGTACGACGATGAACTGGCTGGGGCCGACCAGGGTGATCGCCGCCAAAGCCAGCATGATGTAGGGGAAGGAGTAAATGCTGTCGAGAAGCAGCACCAGCAGGTTATCGAGCCAGCGCGGCCCATAGCCGGCGATCAGGCCGAGGATCGTGCCGAAGGTGACGGAGAGACCGACCGCCAGGATGGAGACCGTCAGGGCGACCCGGGTTCCCGCCAGCACGCGGGAGAAGGTGTCGCGGCCGAGATTATCGGTGCCCAGCCAATGCATCTCGCTGGGCCCGACGAAGCGCCGCGACATGTCCAGCGCGGTGATCTTGTAGGGCGCCAGATATTCGCCGAACAGGCCCAGGAAGAAGAAGGCAAAGACGATCACCAAGGCGAAGAGGGTGACGGGATCGCGGAAGAAAAGCGGAATGCGGTCGAGAGGGCGCGGCCGGACCGATGTGCTGATATTGGCCATGCTCAGAGCCCCTTCCTGATCTTCGGATCGAGCATCGCCACCAGGAGGTCGGCGATCAGTGTGCACATGGTGAAGACGAAGATGGTCGCCAGCGTCAACCCCATCATCACCGGATAGTTGCGGGTGTTGACGGCCGCCAATGCCGATTGCCCGACACCGGGGCGATTGAAGATGATCTCGGCGAAAACGGCGCTGGAGAGCAGGCCGCCATAGGCCATGCCAAGCAAAGTGATGGTCGGCAGGATGGCGATCTTCAAAGCGTATTTCAGCGTGATCTTCCATTCCGGCAGGCCGAAAGCGCGGGAGAAGCGGATATGCGTCTCGTTCAGCACTTCCAGCATGGTGGCCCGCACCAGGCGCGAGAGATAGCCGACCCAGGCGAAGCCGATGGCGAAGGCCGGCAGGATGAGATGAATGATCTGGTCGCCGAGGTCGCCGGGCTCGCCGGCGCCGATCGCCGGCAGCCAGTTGAGGGTGACGGCGAAGACCAGGAGCGCGTAGATCGCCGTCAGGAAGGAGGGCGTCGAGATCATGGCGATGGAGATGAAGCCGATGATCCGGTCATCCAGCTTGTTGCGGCGGATCGCCGTGTAGCAGCCGAGAGGAATGCCGATCAGCGCCGCCCAGCCGAGGCCGGTAACGGCGAGGATCATGGTTTTCGGCAGGGTTTCCTTGACGATGTCGAAGACCGGCCGGTTGCTCCAGACATCGACGCCGAGATCGCCGCGCAGCAGGTTGCTGAAGAAATGATAGAGCTGCATGTAGATCGGCTGACCGAGGCCCATGCGCAGCCGCAGGGCTTCACGCATTTCCGGTGTGGCGCGCGGCCCCAGAGCGATCGCCGTCGGATCACCGGGGATCACGTAAGCGATGCAAAAGAGCACCGTCACCGAGAGGACGCAGACCAGAAGCGCCATACCAAGACGCTGCAGGGCGTAAAGCCACATCACCAAGCCCCAATCATCATCAAGCGGCAATGGCGGCGAGGCCCGTCAGCCCCGCCGCCATTGCCTTTACGCCGGTTGTGCGTCAGGCCGCACTGAATCGCCAGAAGACGGGTGTGCCGTCCGGCTTCACGAAGGGAACGACCGTGTCACGATAGATGGCGGCGGTCGCCTCATGGGTCAGGAAGAGATAGCTGCCCGACTTTTCCATCAGGTCCTGCATCTGCACATACATCGCGCCGCGCTTGGCGGGATCCAGTTCGCGCAGAGCGGCCTCATGCAGCTTGTCGAAATCCTTGCTGCAGAAACGCTCCCAATCCCAGACGCCGACCTGCTTGCAGGTGAACCAGGCGGTGGCCCAGGCGGGATCCGGATTCATTGAGAAACGGCCGAGCAGCAGTTGCAGGCCCTTCCAGCTATCGCCGGACTTTTCGTCGCCGATGGTCCAGAAGGTGCCGGAATCCAGGGGCTCCAGGGTCACATCGACGCCGATATCGGCGAGATTGGCCTGGATGACCTGGGCGGCCGCGACCCATTCCGCCTTGTTGAGGAAGGAGAGCTTCACCTTCAGGCCTTCGGCGCCGGCTTCCTTCAACAGGGCGCGGGCGCCATCGGGATCGAACTTGGTCAGATTGGCCTGACGATGACCGACGAGACCCGGGGCGATGATGCCGGTGGCGCGGGTGGCGGCGCCGAAATAGGCCGCTTCCAGCACCGTATCGACATCGACGCCCTTCTGGATCGCCTCGCGCACCTTGGGATCCTTCAGCACCGCGTTCTCCTGGTTCATGCCGAGCCAGACGTAAGAAAGCGCCGGATGCTCGACCAGCTTCGCGCCGGTCAGGCCCTTTTCCTTATAGGTCTTCAACGAGGAAAGGCTGATATCGGTGAAGTCGAGATCGTGGGATTCGAAGGCGATCTCCGCCGCCTTCTCGTCTTCGATCGGATAGATCTCGATCTGGTCGTAATAGATCTTCTCGCCGCCGCTGTAATCCGGGTTGCGGACCAGGCTCAGGCGCTGCTTCGGCACCCATTCCTTGATCACATAGGGACCCGAGCAGGTCGGCATCGAGGTGGTGATCTTCTTTTCCGGCAGCTTCTCCATCGCCGCCTTGCAGACGATCTTGCCGGTCCAGCCGGGCAGCGTCGTGGTCCAGAGCGGGGCGAAGGGTTCCTTCAGGACGATAGTGCCGCTCAACTCATCATGCACCTCGACGTGATCCAGCGTCGCCCAGTCGTCGATATAGGGCGACTGGTTGGCCGGATTGGCGACGCGCTCATAGCTGTACTTCACGTCTTCCGCCGTCATCGTGCCATAGCCGTTCGACCATTTCAGGCCGGGCTTCAGCTTGAAGCGGATATGGGTGGGGTCGACCTGCTCGATCTCCGCCGCCGCGTCCTTTTCCCAGCCCCAGTCATTGCCGGCCTTGGTCCGCACCAGGCCCAGCAGCAGGCTGTCGGTCACCACGGCATCGGCCTGGGCCGTATTGAAGGCCGGATCGATGCATTGGATATCGGCGTAATTGCGGATCTTCAGGGTCTTGCCCTCGGCCCAGGCCCTGGGCATGCCGACCAGGCCGAGACCGACCGCCGCCGCACTGCCCGCCAGGAAATGGCGACGCTTCAAGCTCAACTCCATCATCAACTCCCCCAATGAAGATTATGCGTCAATCGGGCGCAGGCCGGATCGAGCGCGATATTGTGACGTTCCAGTGTCAATGGTCGGGGACATTGGTGGCTTCGTCCGGTTAATTGAAGCAGAAAAAATGTAATGGGAGACCCGCTGCTGGGTTATGGCTAACCCGCTGTCATCGCAGGAACTTACCCGCGTTACTTGCGCATCCGGACGACGATGCTACAAGGGCCGTCATGACGTCACGACATTCCACCGCCCCGTCCCACAGCTCTCTCTCCGCCTATCGGAAACTGGAACCGATCTTTCGACGCTGGTCGGCCCTGCGCGAAGCCGCCTATATGCTGCAATGGGATGCCGAGGTGATGATGCCGGCCGGTGGCCAGACCGCACGCGGCGAACAACTGGCCGCCATCGAGGTCGCCACCCATGACCTGCTGGCGGCGGGTGCCACCGCCGATCTCCTGGCGGCAGCGGAAGAATCCTCCGCCGTGCTCACCGACTGGCAGCGCGCCAATCTCAAGGAGATGCGGCGGCTGCAGATCCATGCGACGGCTTTGGAAAGCGATCTGGTCGCCGCCTTGTCCAAGGCAACCTCCGCCTGTCTCGCCGCCTGGCATGAAGCCAGGGCAGCGGAGAAATTCGCACCGGTGGAACCGAAACTGGCCGAAGCGGTGCACCTCTTCCGGGCGGCGGCCAAGGCCAAGGCCGAACGGCTGAACTGCCTGCCCTATGAGGCCCTGATGGATCAATGGGAGCCCGGTGCGACCATGGCCGGGATCGATCCCCTGTTCGACGATTACGCCGCTTTCGCCCCCGGTTTCGCGGCCGAAGTTGCCGCACATCAAAGCCGGCTGAATCCGCCCGTGCCGCTCACCGGCCTCTTCGACGCCACCGCGCAGAAGAAGCTGGGCGAACAGGTGATGGCCGATCTCGGCTTCGACTTCCGTCACGGCCGGCTCGACCGCAGCGCCCATCCCTTCAGCACCGAGACGCCGGAGGATGTGCGGATCACCACCGATTACCAGGATGACGATTTCCTGCTGACCTCGCTGCCCGGCATCCTGCACGAGACCGGCCACGCCCTCTATGAACAGAATCTGCCCGAGGCCTGGCGGCTGCAGCCGGTCGGCCGGTCCCGTGGCATGAGCCTGCATGAGAGCCAGTCCCTCCTGGTCGAGAACTGCCTCTACCGGCATCCCGCCTTCTGCCGCTATCTGTCGCCCCGCGCCCGGCAGATCTTCCCCGGCCGGGACGCCGCTCTGGCGCCGGACAATATCCATCGCCTGCTGACCCGGGCGCGCTCCAGTGTGCGGCGCTTCGAGGCCGACGAGATCACCTATCCGCTGCACATCATCCTGCGCTACCGCCTGGAGCGCGCCATGATCGCCGGCGATCTCGCCATCGCCGATCTGCCGGGGGCCTGGAATGATGGCGTCCGGGACCTGCTCGGCCTCACCGTCCGCCATGACGGCGAAGGCTGTTTGCAGGACATCCACTGGTACACGATCTATTGGGGCTATTTCCCCTGCTATGCCCTGGGCGCCATGATCGCCGCCCAATTATTCGAGGCGGCCTCCCAGGCGATGCCGGATCTGCCCCGTGAGATTGAGACCGGTCATTTCGCCAATCTGCGCAACTGGCTGCGGACGCATATCCACCAGCCGGGCGCCAGCCGGCCGATGACGGAGATCATCCGCGCCGCAACCGGCCAGCCCGCGACTGGCCAGTCCCTGGACCCCGCCTTCTTCCGCCGGCATCTCGCTCGGCAATATCTCAGGACTTAAATCTCAGAAACCGGGTAACCCCGCCCCACTCCGGTCCGATCCCGACGGGTCCGGATCGGCTCGTCTTCAGGGAAGAAACGATCCGCCAGCGACATTTACAGTAGAGGAATTCGAAGCCGCGTGATTTGATATCTGCGCACAAGGCTGGTGGTTCTCGACATCATCAACGATAGAGGGGGCGCAGATGACTCCGAAGAAAACGACCGCTTTCCTGCCCGTGATCGCGCTGGGCCTGACGGCCCTGCTGCTGCCCGCGGCGGCCCAGGCGGAAAGGCTGCAGGGCGACAACTTCATCACCGTCATGCAGAACAATACGCTGAGCGGCGACAGCCAGGACGGTATCCATTATCACGTCTATTTCCTGCCCGGCGGGGTCGTCACCTATCAGGACGCCGCCGGCAAGAGCGATCATGGCACCTGGATGATCGATAAAAGCGGCGATGTCTGCGTCACCTGGGCCAGCCTCATGGCCGGCAAGCAGAATTGCTACGAAGTTTCCTTCGACAAATCGGAAGTCACCTGGGGCAACAAGGACACGACCATGCACGGGGATCTGCTCGGCGGGGTCAAGCCGCTGAAGATGAAAAAGAAGAACTGACGGATCGGCGGCGGCGCGGGCCGCCAACGGATCGCCTCACGCCAGAACACTCACACCAGACCGCTCACGCCGGAAACGTCATCTGGCGAAGCCGCGCATGTCTTGGACAACACTGCGGACCTGCTGAAGCTGCTCCGATTGTGCCGCCGTTTCCGCCTGGATCTGCTGATTCTCCGCCTCATGAATCTGCTGCAGCAGCGCTTCGATGCGGGCGCGGCGCTGGGTCCGGGTCATGGTCCCTTGCTGGATGGCGGTCGTCATCGCGATGTCCTGGGCCACCAGATTGTTGTAGCTGACGGTCATCGGCGGATTGGCCTGGATATACGCATGCACCGCATCATAAGCGCATTGCCGCCATTGGAGCTCATGCGGCGCCAGAGCATTCTCGGCAACACCCGTGACATGCTGCGGGTCATAGCCGGTTGTCGTCGTGCATTGCCGCAGATTGGCCTGTAGCTGGTCGCGGGCGGCGATCACCGGCGAGGGTGTCGCCGTCGGCGAACTCGCCGTCTGATTGCCGCTGCAGGCCATGAGGAGCGGGATAACCAGACCCGCCAAAGCCATAAACCGACTGAAATGCAAAGCCGCCATGTTGCACCCCCGGATGCAGGGATAGGCCAGACTTAAACACCAGATTCAAACAAGGGCATACACACGTCAATATGGATCGAGCGAGCAGACGAGCCGTCTTCCCAGGCTATGAACCGGTCCGGAGGGCGTCAACGTCCGGATGGATGAGATCGGCGATTTTTCGGCCCTACGGTTCGGCTCCCTGGTCTGCCCCGACGGCAGGCCCGACAGGCGAAGCTTAACCGATTGGAATCGCACTCTTTCCACCACATGAGTCGGCGTGAAATCGGCCGTGGCCCTGGGCTCCTGTCAAGATCGGAGCCGCTTCGGTCAAGCATCCCGTTTCTTCAGGCGCTTAGACTGCTACCCTGCGGCCTGGAACAGCATCCGGAATAGACCTCCGCGGCCATTCTTCAGACGCTTACGGAAGCAGGAAGGAAAAGCGATGAGCGAGCCTCGGCATCAAAGCGCCAATCGCTGGCGCCGCTTCGCGGATTGGGACGAGCGCCCCCTGCGGCTGGATCGCTTTGCCGTCGAGGATCCCCGGAACGGTTTCGCCGCCTTCAAGGGCGACCGGGACCCCGCCCCCGGCCTGGTCATCGAACAAGGCCGCATCGTCTCGATGGACGGGGTCGCCGCCGCCGATTTCGACATGATCGATGTCTTCATCGCCGAGCATCATCTCGACCTCGATCTCGCGCCCCAGGCCATGGCGATGCCCTCGGCCGAGATCGCCCGCATGCTGGTCGACTTCAACGTGCCGCGCACCACATTGACCCGGCTGGCCCATGGCCTGACCCCGGCCAAGCTCGCCGAGGTGGTGGCGCAGCTCTCGGCGATCGAGATCGCCTATGCCTTTTCCAAGATGCGGGCCAGGAAGACGCCGGGCAATCAAGGCCATGTCACCAACGCCAAGGACGACCCTTTGCAGCTCGCGGCCGATGCGGCGACCGCCGTCGCCTTCGGCTTCGACGAGATCGAGACCACCATGCGGGTCGCTCGCAATGCCTGGTCGAATGCCCTGGCCTGCGCCGTGGGCGCCGCCGTCGGACGCTGGGGCACCCTCTTCCAATGCGCCAGCGAGGAGGCGGAGGAATTGCAGATCGGCATGGCCGGCTTCACCTCCTATGCCGAGACCGTCTCCGTCTACGGTACCGAACGGGCCTTCATGGATGGCGACGACACACCCTGGTCCAAGGCCTTCCTCGCCGCCGCCTATGCCTCGCGCGGGATCAAGATGCGCTGCACCTCGGGGGCCGCGTCGGAACTGCTGATGGGCTTCCACGAGGCGAAATCGCTGCTTTATCTCGAGGCCCGCTGCCTCTGCCTGCAGCGCGCCATGGGCGTGCAGGGAACCCAGAATGGCGGCATCGACGGAGCACCGCTGGCTTCCACCATGCCCGGCGGCGTGCGGGAGCTGATGGCCGAAAACCTGATCGCGGTCTGGCTCGACCTCGAATGCGCCACCGGCAACGATGCACGCCATTCGGAATCCGAAATCCGCGTCGGCGCCAAAATCCTGCCGATCCTCATCGCCGGTTCCGATCTCATCTGTTCCGGCTTCGGCTCGATCCTGAAATACGACAATTCCTTCAATCCCTCTTCCTTCAACGGCGAGGAGATGGAAGATTTCCTCGTGCTGCAGCGGGACTTCGAGGCCGATGGCGGGTTGAGCTCGATCGGCGAGACGGCTGCGCTGGAGGTTCGGCGCCGCGCCGTCGATGCGTTGGGGGCGGTGCTCGACGAACTCGGCCTGAGCCAGCCTAGCGAGGCGATGAAGACGAGCGTCGTGATCGCCTCCGGCTCGAACGAGACCGAGAGCTATCTGCCGCGCGATGTCAGCCTGATCAGCGAGGCGATCAAGGAGCGGCGCATCAATGTGCTCGACGTGATCCGTGCACTGGCGAAGCGAGGCTACCGGGAGGAAGCCGGCAATCTCCTCAACATGGTGCGGCTCAGGGTCTCCGGCGATTACCTGCAGACCTCCGCCGTGATCCGCGAGGGTCGGATCATCAGCGCCGTCAACGACCCCAACGATTATGCCGGGCCGGGCACCGGCTACCGCCTGAGCGACCGGCGGCGGGAGGAAATAGCCGCCATCCGCGACGTCCTCGACCGCGAGGAGGTCCTGCGCACGGAAGCGACCTTCGCCAGGGCGGAAACCACCCGCATCCGCTACGGCGCGCTGGGCCCGGCGGAATCCGGTGGCGCCAGGAATGAGATCGTCATCGGCCTCAGCCCGGCTTTCGGCCTGAAACTTTATCGCAGCTTGGCCGGCCATCCGCTCTCCGCCGTCCTGCGGGCCTTGCGGGACGGTATCGAAGCGCAAGGTGGGCAGGCGCGGTTCGTCCGCATGCGCCATACCGCCGACACCTCCTTCCTGGGCTTGAGCGCGGCGCGGCTGGCGGGATCGGGCATCGGCATCGGCCTGCAGGCCAAGGGCACGGCGGTGATCCATCAGGCCGACCGGCTGCCGCATCACAATCTGGAGCTTTTCTCCAACGCCCCGATCACCCGGCTGGAACATTACCGGCGCCTCGGCGAGAACGCCGCGGTCTATGCCCGGGGCGAGATGCCGGAACCCGTCGTGGTGCCGACCGAGGGCGAGGCGATGGGTGCCCGCTATCACGCCCAGGTCGCCCTGATCTATGCCATCGAGACCTCGCTCACCGAGGAAGGAGCGAAGCCCGAGGATGTGGCCGTGGAATTCCTGGAGACACGATCATGAGCGGCGAGATGAAAAGCCAGCCCCCGCTGACCGTGGCGGATTATCCGCTGGCCGAGAACCGGCCGGACCGCGTCAAGACTGCTGCCGGCAAGGGCATCGATGATCTCACCCTCGACGCGGTCGAGGCGGGTCGCGTCACATTGGAGGACCTGCGCATCACGCCAGCGGCCCTGCGCCAGCAGGCGGAGATCGCCGAAGCGGCCGGCCGGCCGACGCTCGCCCGTAATTTCGAACGCGCCGCCGAACTGGTCGACATCCCGCAGGACTTCCTGCTGCGGGTCTATGAATTGCTGCGGCCGGGCCGGGCCAAGACCAAGGCCGAATTGCTGGACGCCGCCCGGCAGTTGCGCGACGATCACAAGGCCGCCGCCATGGCCGCTTTCGTCGAGCAGGCCGCCGCCGTCTATGAGCGCCGCGGCCTCTTCACCTATCGTTTCTGATCCCATCCCCAAACCCGACTTAGGGGCGCGACTAGCGGAGCTGCTGTCATGAGCTGGAAAACCCGTCACCGGTCCTTCTATTACGACGGCGCCCCGGAACCGGACGACCTCGATCTCAAGCCGGCGGAAACGGCGCTGCTGGTGATCGATGTCCAGAACACCTATCTGGAACGTGCAGACAGGGCCGGCCTGTCTCCAGAAGACCAGCGTCGCTACGATGCCTGGACACCATTTCACCGGCGCATGCGCGAACACGTCATCCCGCGTTCGGCCGACCTTCTTCGGCTCTTCCGCAAGAACAAGCTGGAATGCCTGTTCGCCCGCATCGCCTGCCAGACGGCGGATGGCCGCGACCGTTCGCTCAGCCAGAAGATGCCGGGCTGGAACAACCTGCTGCTGCCCAAGGACGAGCAGGCCTCGCAACTGGTCCCCGAATTGGCGCCGACCGGCGACGAGATCGTCGTCACCAAGACCACGGACAGCGCCCTCACCGGAACCAATCTGCGGCTGATCCTGCACAATCTCGGCATCCGGAACGTCATCTGCGTTGGTATCTTCACCGATCAATGCGTCTCCTCGACGGTACGAAGCCTGGCCGATGAGAGTTTCAATGTCGTGGTGGTGGAGGATTGCTGCGCCGCCGGCACCGACGCCTTGCATGAACAGGAACTGGCCATCATCAACATGATCTATTGTCATGTGATGACAGCCGCCGAATTGACCGCCATGATGCGGCTCGATTGATTCGACCACTAGCCCTGATGAACCTGCTCCCCGCCGACCGACGGATTTCTCACCGATGGCTTCCCCCGCGCGCCGCATCCTGATCATCGTTCCGGAACTGGTTGCCCCGCCGGGCATCCTGGGCGAAGCCCTGATCGAGGCTGGCACCCTCTATGACGCCGTCTTTCCCGAGAGCCGCTTCGCGACCCGGTCGCCGCTCGATTATCCCGGCATGCCGTCGGGACCCGGCGACTATGCCGGCCTGGTCGTCCTCGGCGGCCCGATGAGCGCCAATGACACGGACAAGCATCCCTTCCTCGGCCAGACCATGCAGTTGATCCGCGATTTCGCAGCGCAAGATCGGCCGGTTCTGGGGCTTTGTCTCGGCGCGCAGATCATCGCCCGCAGCTTCGGTGGCACGGTCTATCGCATGGACCGGCTGGAATCCGGCTTCTATCAATTTCCGCTGACGTCAGCGGGTGCGGCGGACCCGCTGTTCCAGGGGCTGTTGTTCCAAGGCGCGGCACCCAAAGTCACAGTCTTTCACAATCACTATGAGGCAACGCGTGACACGCCGGGTGCGGTCCCCCTGGTCACCGGCGGCGCGTGCCCGGTGCAGGCCTTCCGCATCGGCCGGGCTACCTATGGGCTGCAATTTCACATCGAAGTGACGATCGATATCGTACGCGACTGGATCCGGGTTTTCGGCGACGCCTTCTGCCGCGACGAGCCTCGTCTCCTCACCGATCTCGACCGGCAATTCGCCGATCATTTCACCACCTATCGCGCAACCTGCACACATCTGGTGCGCCGCTGGCTTGATTTAGCAGCTCGCTGAGCGCCTTACCTGCGCTGTCAAAATTATCGCCGTTAATGTCAAGACGGGATAGCGGCGCCTTCCTATCGTTGATAACGCCGAAATAACAAGCGAGTGCCGGCCTGCATCAATTCTGGCCCGGCACCAATCGCGGCGCATGCGTTCCGACACCTAAAAAGTGTCTGAGGGGAGCAGACGGATAACCGATCCGGGCCGGATCATGGCAACCGCAGGGCGACGGGCCATGACGGAGAAGCCAGCGGATCTTGGGAGGGATAAATGAGTCACTTCAAACAGTCTCGACGAAATTTCATGCAGACCTCGGCCGCCATGGCGGCTGCTTTCGCGACCGGCGGGGTCGCGGGACTTGGCGCCAGCCTGAATCAGGCTTTTGCCTCCCGGCCCAAGGAACTCAATATCCTGTGCTGGGAAGGCTATAATTCAGCCCAGGTGCTGGATCCCTTCCGCGAGCTTAAGGCGGCGACGGTCAAGGCGGAATCGCTGACCAACGACCCGACCATGATCAACCGGCTGCGTGCCGGCGAAACCAATGTCTGGGATCTGATCAACGTGAACAATCCCTGGGCGCGCAAGATCATGTATCCGCAGAAACTGATCAAGCCGCTCGATCGCGCCAAGATGGAGCCCTATTTCAGCAAGATGATGCCGATGTTCAAGCCGCCCTATAAATGGGCGATGGATGACAGCGGCAAGGAATTGCTGGGTATGTGCCAACGCTTCGGCCCCTACAGCTTCGTCGTCAATACCGACAAGGTGAGCCGCGCGACGGCCGAAGACCAGGGGTGGAATCTCTGGAACGACCCTGCCAATAACAAGAAATACGGTGTGCTGGAATCCGATGACTGGAACGTCTTCGGCCTCTGCTGCATCGCCGGCTTCGATCCTTTCAAGAAGCATGACGATGCCGAGATCGCCAAATTCACCGAAGCCGCCAAGCGGGTCTTCAAGGGCGCCAAGATGGTCGGCGATATCGCCACCATGAATCAGGGCCTGATCTCCGGCGAGATCAATTTCCACCTAACCGGCGGCACCTATTCGGCCTCACCGGCCCGCCATGACGGCGCCATGAATATCCGCGGCATCACGCCGAAGAAGGGCCCGATGCGCGACGGCATGGGCGGCATCGCCTGGATCGAGGTGACCTCGACCGTCAACAATCCCGATCTGTCGCCGCTCGCCGTCGATTTCCTGGAATATGTCCAGGACCCGAAAGTCGCCCACACCGTGGCTTTCGCCGAGGGCACCTTCAATCCGGTGGCGCAGATGGGCAATCCGGACTGCTTCAAGCTGTTCAGCAAGGAAGAGCTGGATGCCATCCAGTGGGACAGCCTGGAAGAGGAAATGGCCCGGTCGGTCGAATACGACATCGTGCCGGATTACGACAAACTGCTCGACATCATGACCGCCGCCAAGCGCGAGGCCGCCGGCGGCTGAGTGGGTGCCGCCGGCGCGGCGGCGATCGATCAGCGGGGATGCGCGACGGATCGCCGGACCGCATCCCCATTTCCCTTTCGGTCACATGACCATCAATGCGGACCCGTCAGGACAATGCCCTCAGAGCGTAGCACCGGCCGAGCCCCTCTCCTGCAATTGCGGCAGCTCAGCAAAACCTTCGGCACCTTCACGGCCGTCCATCATATCGACCTCGATATCACCGAGGGCGAATTCTTCACCATCGTCGGCCCGTCCGGCAGTGGCAAGACCACTTTGCTGCGCATGCTGACCGGCATGGAAACGCCGAGCGAAGGCGACATCGTCCTGCGCGGCCAGCGCATCAACGACCTGCCGGCCAACCGCCGGCCGACCTGCATGGTGTTCCAATCCCTGGCGCTCTTCCCGCACCGGACCGTCGGCCAGAACATCGAGTTCCCTTTGAAGATTCGCGGCGAGGAACCCGCCAAACGCAAGGAGCGGGCTCTGCAGTTGATGCAGCAATTGCGGCTGCCGGAGAGCTATTACGGGAAGAACGTCACCAAATGCTCGGGCGGCGAGCGGCAACGCGTCGCCCTGGCCCGGGCACTCGCCTATAACCCGGAAATCCTGTTCTTCGACGAGCCGCTTTCGGCGATCGACTATAAGCTGCGCAAGACGCTGGAGAAGGAGTTGAAGGACATCCACCGGGAAACCGGCAAGACCTTCATCTACATCACCCACAGCCTGGAAGAGGCGATGGTGATGAGCGACCGGATCGGCGTCATGCGGGCCGGCAACATGATCCAGGTCGGCACCCCGCACGAAATCTATACCGCGCCGAAATCGAAATTCGTTTCCGAGTTCATCGGCGACGTCAATGTGATCTCGGTGCGGCCAACCGATGGCGGCCAATTGCAGGCTATCGACTTCGGCCAGACCCTGTCGGCACCGCCGCAAAGCGCAACGGATGGCGCCAGCCATCTGGTGGTGCGGCCGGAATTCCTCCGCTTCCTCGACCGGCGCGACGCGGCGGAGAATTGCCTGGAGGGCCGGCTCTACAACGAATATGCCCTGGGCTCGCGAATTCAGTACCAGGTGCGGGTCGGCGAGCATGTCTTCATCGTCGAAAAGCTGCGACAGCAGGCCTTCAATGGCCGCCTGGACGATGCCGTCCTCATCGGCTGGGATGCCAAGGACAGCATCCTGGTCGCCGATTGAGGGGCGGGCCGCATGACGGAAGGTCGCGTAAAAGCCATGTCGTTGAATGACGCCGCCGCGCTGAACGAAAGCGCACCGCCGCGCCGGTCGGCTGCTTTCTTCCGCCGCCTGAGTCCCGGCCTGCGCTATGCCTTGCCGGTTATCCTGTTCCTGCTGATCGGCTTCGCCGCGCCGCTGCTGGCCGTGATCGGCTTCAGCTTCATGCCGCCGCGCACTTTCGGCCTGTGGCACAGCCCGACACTTGCCAATTACAGCGACATCATCGATTCGACCAGTTATCTCTCCTTCTTCTGGTCGATGGGACTCGCCGCGGTCACGGTCAGCATCCTCGCCGTCATCTGCTATCCGATCGCCTATGGCCTGGCACGGGTCTTCGGCCGCTGGTCGACCCTGGTCACCCTGCTCTTCACCATCCCGCTGTTCGTCTCGGAGAATGTCCGGCTCTATGGCTGGGTGCTGTTCTTCATCAAGAACGGTGTGCTGTCCGGCACGCTCAAGACCCTGTTCGACATCCAAATGGATGGATGGCTGTTCAATGTCGGTATCATCCTGATGGGCATGGTCTATGTCTATCTGCCCTTCATGCTCTTCCCGATGAGCCTCGGCGTTTCCATGGTGCCGGACCAGACCCGGGAAGCCGCCCTCGATCTCGGCGCCACGCGCTGGCAGGTCTTCCGCGAGGTCGAACTGCCGCTCTCGATGCCCGGCATCATCATCGGCTTCCTGCTCTCCTTCGTGCTGGCGGTGGGCGCCATCACCGAGGCCAAGGTGCTGGGCGGCCAGCAGGTCATTCCCATCACCCAGGATATCGAGATCGCCTTCACCTATGCGCAGAACTGGCCGCTGGGCGCCGCTCTCTCGGTGCTGCTGATGGCCGTGGTCGGCGGGCTGGTGCTCTTGGTGCTGCGCCGCTTCGATCTCGACGCCATTCTAGGCCGGAGGTAGAGATGAACGGATCTTCGACACAACGCTGGCGCCACAACCTGATCTGGGCCTGGACCGCGGCCGTCGTCGTCTTCATGTATCTGCCGGCACTCTGCCTGCTGCTGGCCTCACTCACCGCCAGCCGCTATTTCATGTTCCCGATCACCCGGTGGGGTCTCGACTGGTGGCAGAAGACCTTCGCTTCACTGGAGATTCGCCAGCTCTTCCAGACCTCCGTCACCATTGCCCTTTGCGTGACGGCGATTTCCGTGGTGATCGCCCTGTTCGGCGCCCTGGCCTTCGCCCGCTACAACTGGCGAGGCCGGTCGATCTATCAGAAGATGGTGCTGCTGCCGATCTTCTTTCCCCAATCCGTGCTGGGCCTGGCTTTGCTGCTGTGGTTCAACGCGCTCGGGCTTGAGATGTCCTGGCGCACGGCGGTACTGGCCCATCTGGTCTGGATCATTCCCGTCGTCACCCTGGTCATTTCCATCCAGGTCTACAGCTTCGATCCCGCGCTGGAGGAAGCCGCCTTCGATCTCGGCGCCTCGCGCTGGCAGGTATTCTATGAGGTGACCCTGCCGGTGCTGTTCCCCGGTATCTTCTCCGGTGCGCTCTTTGCCTTCCTGCTGTCCTGGGGCAATTTCCCCCTCTCTCTCTTCACCACGGGGGCCGACAACACCATTCCCAAATACCTCTATGCGAAGATGGTGGCCGGCTATACGCCCGGCGTCCCGGTCCTTGGTACGGTATCGACCTTCGGTGCCGCCTTGCTCTTGCTCTGCGGTTATGCCGTCATTCTGATCTTGCGCCGCCGGCACGCGAAGGAAGCCGCCGACGGTGCATGAGACGGCGCATAAACAGCGAAAAATCATCAATGGAGGAACGCCGCCATGTTGGCAGCATCGATCAAGGGGAAGTCGGTCATCGTTACCGGCGCGAGCAAAGGTATCGGCAAGGGCATCGCCCGGGTTTTCGCGCGCCATGGCGCCAAGGTCCTGGTGGTGGGACGTGACCTGAAAGCGGCGGAAGCCTCAGCCCGGGAGCTGAGCGATGCCGGCTATGCCGCCTCGGGTTTCTCCGCCGATGTCACCAAGCTCGCCGACATGGAAGCGATGGCGAAGACCGCCCATGATCGCCATGGCAGCCTGGACATTCTTTGCGCCAATGCCGGCATGTTCCCGCCGGCTAAATTGGAAGAGATGACACCGGAGCAATGGGACGAGGTGCAGGCGACCAATCTCAAGGGCACTTTCCTCTCGGTCAAGGCCTGCGTCCCCTATCTGAAGAAAAGCGGCGAAGGCCGCATCGTGCTTACTTCGTCGATCACCGGTCCCGTCACCGGCTTTCCCGGCTGGACCCATTACGGCGCGACTAAGGCCGGGCAGCTCGGCTTCATGCGGACGGCCTGCATCGAACTGGCGAAATACGGGATCACCGTCAATGCCGTCCTGCCGGGCAATGTCGTCACCGAAGGCCTGAAGGATCTCGGCGACGAATATATGAAGGGCATGGCGGCCTCGGTCCCGCTGGGGAAGCTGGGCGATGTCGAGGATATCGGCCATGCCGCCTTGTTCCTCGCCTCGCGTGAGGCCGGCTATATCACCGGCCAGGCCATTGTCGTCGATGGCGGCCAGATCCTGCCCGAATCCCTCGATGCTCTCGCACAAGCATAAAAGAACACAAGCTTAACACCGCACAAGCTGAGTACGGTTTATCCTGCGCTCAATCCTGATGGTATCTTGGGCGTTCCCTGCCGGCGGTTCTACGCTATCACGTAGAACCGCCTTTTTTTCAGCCGCCGCGCCGATAGGCGCGTGGACTGGCCCCGGTCCAACGGGTGAAGGCACGGGTAAAAGCCGACAGTTCGGAATAGCCGAGCAGCAAGGCGATCTCGGTCAGCGGCAATTGCTTCTGATCGAGATACATCTGCGCGAGGCTCTGGCGCGTCGCTTCCACCGCTTCCTTATAGGTGAGGTTATGGGCGTGCAGTTCGCGCTGGATCGCCGAGGGTGAGACCCGTAATTCACCGGCGATTTGCTCGAGGCTAGGATAGCCGTTCGGCAGGCTGACGCGGATCGCGGTCTTGACCCGGTCCACCAGCCCCTCGCCGCCCGAGCGGTGCGAGCCGATGGATTCCAGGCAGGTCTGCATCATGGTCAGGAGCTTCAGATCGCGTCCGGGCATCGGCCGGGCCAGGAGATCCGGCCGGAAGACCAGAGCATTGGTCGGCTGGCTGAAATAGACCGGCGCGCCGAAGGCGACCTCGTGCTCCTTCCAGGCCTCGGGCCGGGGATGTTCGAAATGCACCTCAACCGGCGCCCATTTCGCGCCACAGCATTCGCGCAGTACATTGACGAACATGCCGAGCGACAATTCAGCGTCCTGACGACGCTCGACGATTTCGGACTGATAGATCTGGTATTCGAGATGCATCAGGCCGTCCTTGCCGCGCCGCAACTGCATCGTCGAGGATTCCTGGTGATAGTGGAACAATCCCACCAGATTCTCCAGAGCCGCGCCGAGGGTCGGCGAGCAGATGGCGGCATAGCCCCACATGCCGAGATCGCGCGGCTGGAACTGCTGGCCGAACCAGAGACCGAAATTGGGTGCGCCAATCCGTCGGGCGGATTCCTCGAACAGGCGACAATAGGCGCTGAGCTTCATCTTGAGCGTCGGCGCGCCCGCCATATCGGGTGCGATGCCGGCATTGCCGAAGATGCTGTCGACATCGCCGTGCTGGCTTTCAATGAAATTGACGATGCCGGTGGCGGCAGCCGCGAGCACGATCGGCGCGCCACCTTCGCGATCAGGCGCCGATCCCTTCTCTCCCAGCTGTGTCGCCAATGCATTCGCCATACGGCATAACCCCGGCAACTTGTCGTTGATCGGTCATGATGGCACGCGCCGGCAGCCTCTCGCAAGAGCTCAGCGCCTGTCGTGACGATGGCAAGTGTCAAGATCGCCCCACCACCTGTCAAGCGGCGCACCACGCGGCGGGATTAGCTTGGCATCATGCAGAGCCATACGGACCGAACCAATCGGCCGACCGGACAAAGCCGAACCAATGCCGGAGTGCCTGCGAGACCGTCGATTGTTGCTGCGCAGCAATCTCGGCAGGCCGCGACGATGCGGCCGAGCGTAGAACGAGGGAGATGCATGAGCGGCATGCTCACCAGCGACCAACTGCAGACGGCGATCGACCAGATCGCGCAAACGGCACTCGCCCGCTGGGGTCTGGACGGTGCCGCACTGCACCTGATCAACCATTCGGAAAACTGGACCTATCGGGTCAGCCCGCGCGATGCCGCGCGCCCGGTAATCATGCGCGTGCACCGCGACGGCTATCACAGTGTCGACGGCATCCGCAGCGAATTGACCTGGATGCGGGCCCTGCAGGCGGAAGCCCATGTGAAGACGCCCCAGGCCATCCGGGGTCTGGATGGCAAAGATATCCAGACCATCGGCCATCCGGCCCTCAGCGGCCCACGTAATTGTGTGCTGTTCGAGTTCATCGACGGGGCGGAGCCGCCGCAGGACAATCTGATCGAGCCCTTCAAACAGTTAGGCGAAGCCACCGCACGTTGCCACAACCATTCCCAGGGCTGGACCCGCCCGCCTTATTTCGATCGCCTGAGCTGGGATTTCGAGCATTCGATCGGCGACAAGCCGAATTGGGGATCCTGGGAGGACGGGCCGGATGTGACGCCCGAGCGGGCAGAGCTGATCCGCCGGCTGGTCGGTGTCATGGAGCGGCGCCTTGCACGCTACGGCCAGGGGACGGATCGCTACGGTCTCATCCATGCCGATTTCCGCCTCGCCAATCTGCTCGTCCATAACGGCGATGTGCGGGTCATCGATTTCGACGATTGCGGTCTCGGCTGGTTCCTTTACGACGCTGCAACGGCGGTCAGCTTCTTCGAGGATCGTGCCGACGTGCCCGATCTCATGGAAGCCTGGAAAGAAGGCTATCGCCGCCAGCGCGCCTGGAGCGCTGCCGACGAGGATGAGCTCTGGACCTTCATCCTGCTGCGGCGCCTCACCTTGTTTGCCTGGATGGGCTCGCATGCCGATACAGATCTCGCGCACACCGAGGGGCCGGGCTACAGCGCCGGCACCTGCGATCTCGCGGAACGCTATCTCACCCGCTACGGCTGACCGGATCGCCGATCCACGGCTCACTGAAGGATGTGACGATGTCGAGTATTGAGAAGCAGGCGTTCATCGAGAAGTCGAAGGCGTATTGGAATCCGGGCAAGACGCAGGCGTGGCAGGACATGGGGGTCGATCTGGTGATCGACCGGCGCGAGGGCTACCTGCTGTGGGACATGGACGGGCGGCGGCTGATCGACCTGCACTTGAACGGCGGCACCTATAATATCGGCCACCGCCATCCGGAACTGGTCGAGGTCCTGAACCGCGGCACCCAGCGCTTCGACATGGGCAACCACCACTTCCCCTCGCTGGCGCGGACCGCGCTGGCGGAGCGCCTGGCGCGGATCTGCGGCGGCGATCTCCACTACACCATGTACGGCTCGGGCGGCGCCGAGGCGATCGACATCGCCTTGAAGACGGCGCGCCACGCGACGCAGAAGCGCAAGATCGTCTCCATCGTCAATGCCTATCACGGCCATACCGGGCTGGCGGTGGCGACCGGCGCCGACCGCTTCAAGAAGATCTTCCTGGCCGAGCAGCCGGAGGACTTCATCCATGTGCCGTTCAACGACCTGACCGCCATGGAGGACGCCCTCAAGGGCAAGGACGCGGCGGCGGTGATCATGGAGACGGTGCCGGCGACCTATGGCTTCCCGATGCCGCTGCCGGGCTATCTGCAGGAGGTGAAGAAACTGTGCGAGCGCTACGGCGCCTTGTACATCGCCGACGAGGTGCAGACCGGGCTGATGCGCTGCGGCGAGATGTGGGGCTATCAGCGCTACGGCATCCAGCCGGACCTGTTGGTGACCGGCAAGGGCATCTCCGGCGGGATCTATCCGATCGCCTGCGTGGTGGCGCGCGAGCCCTATGCCGGCTGGCTGAAGGAGGACGGCTTTGCCCATATGTCGACCATGGGCGGGGCGGAACTGGGCTGCCTGGTTGCCATGAAGACGCTGGAGATCCTGGAGCGCCCGACGGTCAAGCCGATGGTCAACTACATCGCCGAGACCTTCCGCAACGGCTTGGGCGAGATCATGCGGCTCTATCCCGACTTCTTCGTCGGCATCCGGCAATGCGGCCTGGTGATGGGGCTGGAATTCGACTACCCGGAGGGGGCCAAGCCGGTGATGAAGCATCTCTATGAGAACGGCGTCTGGGCGATCTTCTCGACCCTCGATCCCCGGGTGCTGCAGTTCAAGCCCGGCGTGCTGATGACCGCCGATCTCTGCCAGGAGGTGCTGGAGCGGGTCGAGCGGGCGGTGGGCCTGGCCTATGCCGACTGCCTGGGACGTGGCCAGGGAAGCCATGGGGGCCGGTCCGGTCGGGCCGCCTAGCGATAAAGCGTGATTGCGAGGAAGCGTTGGAATGACCGCCATCATCGAAGACCTGCTGGCCGGCGAGAAGCGGGCGACGGGCAGCGCCGACCTGATGCTGCAGACCGCCGAATGGGCCGCCGCCGCCATGGCCCGCTTCAACCGCGACCGGGTCGAGGCCATTGCCCAGGCGGCGGCCGAGGCCGGCTTCGCCGAGGCCGGGGCGCTGGCCGAGGCGGCGGTGCAGGAAACCGGCTTCGGCGTCGCCGCTCATAAGAAGCTGAAGAACGAGCTGACCACCCGGGCGCTGTTCGAGCTCTACCGGCAGGGCGATTACTGCTCGCCGCGGATCCGCCCGGACGCGAAGATGGTGGAGCTGCCGCGCCCGGCCGGGGTGGTGTTTGCGCTCACCCCTTCGACCAACCCGGTCTGCTCCGTCTATTACAAGATCCTGATGGCGCTCTTCACCCGCAACGCCATCATCCTCTCGCCCCATCCCATGGCC
Source organism: uncultured Rhodospirillaceae bacterium (assembly GCA_964406155.1). GTDB lineage: Bacteria > Pseudomonadota > Alphaproteobacteria > Dongiales > Dongiaceae > Dongia_B. Next base: position 38,945 of record CAYOQR010000041.1, read on the forward strand.
AAGGGCTGTTCGGTCAAGGCGGCGCAGGTGATGGCGGCGGCGGCGGAAGCAGCCGGGGCGCCGGCCGGCCTGATCCAGGTGATCGAGACGCCGGGCCTGCCGCTGATCGACTACATCATGAAGTCGCCCCGGGTCGGGGTGATCCTGGCGACCGGCGGCACGCCGATGGTGCGGGCGGCCTACAGCTCGGGCAATCCGGCGATCGGCGTCGGGCCCGGCAATGCCCCGGCCTTGGTGGATGAGAGCGCCGAGATCGACCAGGCGGCGCAGCGCATCGTCGCCTCGAAGAGCTTCGACAACTCGATCCTGTGCACCAATGAGAGCGTCGTCATCGCCGTCGAGAGTATCGCCGAGCGGCTGCGCCAGGCGCTCAAAGCCGCCGGCGCCTATCTCGCCAAGCCGGAGGAGGTGGCGGCCCTGCGCGACCTCTTGTTCGGCAAGGGCTCGTTCAACATCGAGGTCCTGGGCAAGTCGGCGGTGGAGATCGGCGCCCGGATCGGCCTGCGCCTGCCCGGCAACGTCAAGATCATCGTCGCCGAGATCGACCGGGTGGGGGTGGACGAGCCCTTGTCCAAGGAGAAGCTCTGCCCGGTCCTCGGCTTCCTCAAGGTGCCCCATGTCCAGGCCGGCATCACCCAGGCCCGGGCCCTGATCCGGCTCTCCGGCGCCGGCCATTCTGCCGCCATCCACAGCCACAATCCGGCCAGCATCCTGGCCTATGGCGCCGCCGTCAAAGCCCTGCGGGTGGTGGTCAATGCGCCCTGCAGCCAGGGGGCGGCGGGCTATGGCACCCATCTCGCCCCGGCCTTCACCATCGGCACCGGCTTCTTCGGCAGTTCCGCGGTGGGCGAGAATGTGGGGCCGCAGCATCTCGTCAACTGGACGCGGATTGCCTATAGCGACGATCCCCAAGAAGCCTTCGGCGACTTCAACGGCCTGGATGCCTGGGCCGGTCCCACGCTGGCGCTCGGCCGCTCGGCACCGATCTCGCTCGGCCGCCTGCAGGAAGGGGCCGAGCAGGCCGGCACCGCGATGACAGCGACTCCCAGCAGCAGCGACGATGAGATCGCCCGGATGCGGGCGGAGATCCGCCGCATTGTGCTCGACGAACTGCGCACGGCATTGCGGGGTTGAGATCATGGCGGAACTCCGGTCCTTCATCTTCATCGACCAACTGCAGCCCCAGACGCTGTGCTACATGGCGAGCTCCATGCGCGGGCGCCTGCCGCGCACCAATATGGCGGCCCAGATCATCGAGGTGGCGCCCGGACTCGACATCGAGGCCCTGACCGATACCGCCTTGAAGCATGCCGAAGTCGGCGGCGGCATGCTGGTGGTGGAACGCCAGTTCGGCTATCTGGAGTTCCATGCGCGCTCCACCGCCGCGGTCAAGGCGGCGGCGGCGGCGGTGCTGGATGTGCTCGGCGCCCGCGAAGAGAAGGCGCTGAAGCCGCAGATCCTGGCCTCCAAGATCGTGACCCGGATCGACGACACCCATGCCTTCCTGATCAACCGCAACAAGGCGGGTTCGATGATCCTGCCGGGGGAAACGCTGTTCGTGCTCGAGATGCAGCCGGCCTCCTACGCCATCCTCGCCACCAACGAGGCGGAGAAGGCGGCGGAGATCAAGGTGATCGACTACCGCATGATCGGCGCCACCGGGCGGGTCTATCTCTCCGGCGCGGAATCCGATGTGCGCATGGCGGCGGAAGCGGCCGAGCGCACGCTCGGCCTCCTGGCGAGGGCTGCATGATCGATCCCCAGACCCTGCGCGGCCTGATCCGCGACGTCATCGCCGAAGAGGTGAAAGCCGTCAAGGCGGCGCGCGGGACACCCCCCGCCGCCACTCCCTCGACAGCCGCTCTCTCGACAGCCATCCCCGCGACACCGGTGCGCATCGCCAATGATGCCGATCTCGCCGCCTTCGCCCGCCAGGTGCTGCTGCTGGCCGAGCGCCCGGAACTCCGGGCGGCGATCCTCGCCGGGCAGCACCGCTTCGCCCTGGCCGGCGCGGCGCCCGCCGCACAAGGATCTGCTGCCCAGGGAGCCGCCACCCAGCGCCCAAGCGGCGGCGCCCACCGCATCGATCAAGGCGTCGTCACCGAAAGCCTGATCGGCAAGCTGCCGGCCGGGATCACCCGCCTGGTCCTGGGGCCGGGCGTCAGCCTCACCCCCCTGGCCCGCGACAAGGCCAAGGCGCGCAACCTCAGCATCGAAAGGACGGGACCATGATTCGGGGTCGGGTCGTCGGCCGGTTCTGGGCCACCAAACGCATCGAGCATCTGCCCTCGGGCGCCTTCCTGGAGATCGAATCGCCGGGGGGGGGCCGCATGATCGCCTTCGACGTCCTGGGCTGCGGCGAGGGCGAGGAGGTGATGGTGGTGACCGGCTCGACCGCCGCCTCGTGGCTCGGCGGCGGCAAGATCCCGATCGATGCCCTGATCATCGGCTCGCTGGACGAGCCCAAGGCCAAGACCAAGTAACGCAATCCACAGTTCGAACCAAGGAGACCAGAAATGTCCAATGCAATCGGCATGATCGAAACCAAGGGCTTCGTCGCAGCGCTGGCGGCGGCCGATGCCATGGTGAAGGCGGCCAATGTCACGGTGATCGGCCGCGAGCAGGTCGGCGACGGCCTGGTGGCGGTGATCATCAACGGCGATGTCGGCGCCGTCAAAGCCGCGACCGAGGCCGGCGCCGAGGCCGCCAACAGCATCGGCACCCTGGTCTCGGTGCATGTCATCCCGCGCCCGCATCCCGATCTCGGCAAGCACTTCGGCACCGCCACCGGGAAATAACGGCGGGCAAGTAACCCGGCAGCATTGGAAGCGGCAGGCCCTGCCGGCGGTTCCCGCCGGCGGCGGCTGCCTGTGACAGAGTGAGTTTAGGAACCTGCGATGACGGAACTGCGCGTCTATCTGCTGATCGAGGACCTGGCCCGGCAGTTCGCCGCCTATATGTCGACCCCGACCCGGGCGCGCGGCTATCCGCCGATGCAGGGCGAGCACAGCCTGATCATCGAGGTGGCGCCGGCGCTCGCCATCCACCGGATCTGCGACCTGGCGCTCAAGACCGCGCCCGACATGGAGCCGGGCCTGCTCTATACCGAGCGGCAATACGGCCTGCTGGAACTTCATGCCCGCGACCTCGACTACCTGAAGGCGGCCGGCACCGCGATCCTCCAGGGGATCGGGCGCCAGGCGACCGACCAGTTGAAGCCGCGCACCCTCTATGCCGACATCATCGACGCGGTTGCCGACCAGCATGCCATCATCCTCAACCGCACCCGGGAGGCTTCCATGCTGCTGCCCGGCCAGTCGCTGCTGCTCTATGAGCTGGAGCCCGCCCTGTTCGCCTCGGTCGCCGCCAACGAGGCCGAGAAGGCCGCCCCCGGCATCACCCTCGTCGATGTGCAGATGATCGGCGCCACCGGCCGCCTCTTCCTCGCCGGATCCCGCGCCGATTGCGAACGCGCACGCAACCGCATCGATGAAGTCCTCGGGAGCGTCATCGGACGCAACGGCAAAAGCTGACCAACCAGTCAATATCGTTTCGTCGCAACTGAGCCGCCATGTCCAGCATGGCGGCTAATTTTTTGTTTCCCGCCTAATCCTGGCCACCACCGGTTTCGGTTCCGCCGTCCTCATCGGGCCCGGCAAAACGCCATTGACAGTGAAAATGTTATCTGAATAACATCACTTCAAATTAAGTAACAAAAATAACATGTGATGAGCAGGGACCTTCTTCTCGACAAACTCGCCAATGAGGCGAACCGGCAGACGCGGGCCGAGCAGATGCTCGCCAGCTATTTCGAGGCGCATATCGACGATCTGCCCTTCGAGACGGCCGCCTCGATTGCAAAAAAGATGAAGGTCAGCTCCGTCACCGTCGGCCGCTTCATCCGGCGACTGGGCTATCGCAAGCTCAGCGAACTGACGCAGGATCTGCGCGGCTGGGGACCGAACTCCGCCTGGCAGTTGAAGAACCAGGCGGCAGCCAACGGCATCAGCATCCAGTCCCGCCAGTTGCAGGCGCATGTCGAAAACCTCACCCGGGTCTTCGCTCTGTCGGCGACACCGAACTGGCGCAAGACGGTGAAGCTGATCACCGAAGCGCCGGCGGTCTTCGTCGCCGCCTTCCAGAACGGGCGCGGCATCGGCCAGTATTTCGCCGCACAGCTCGATTACGCCCGGCCCGGCGTGCGCTTCCTGGACGGCCAGGACGGCACCTTCCTCGATCTCTTCGATACCGAGCAGCCGCGCCGGAGCTGCCTCATTCTCATCGATTCGCGACGCTATGCCCGCAAGGCGAAGCTGCTGGCCGAGCGGGCCAAGGCGCTCGGCATCAAGGTCGTCACCGTCACCGATATCTACTGCCCGTGGCGCGACAAGGCTGACATCACACTGACCGATCCCGGCGAGGGCGAGGTCTTCTGGGACAGCGCCGTCAGCACCATCGCCCTGCTCGAGCTTCTGCTGGAAGCCGTGATCGAGACCCTGGGCGAACGTGTGCCGCGACGGATCAAGGGCCTGACAGACCTGCAGGATTACTTCGGGGATTTCAGCGACTCCTAACGCGTCGCTTAGTACATCCGGCACAGCAGGTTCGAAACGAAACAGCGCCAAAAAAATCAAGGCGCAACAGAGAACAGAGACAGGGGGCAGATGAGATGAAGCTTGCGGAATACGCCGATTATGACGGCCTCGGCCTCGCCGATCTGATTGCTCGCGGCGAAACCACGCCACGCGAGATCGGCCGCTGCATCCTGGCCGGCATCGAGGTCGTCAATCCCAAGCTGAATGCCGTCATCGAGGTTTATGAAGATGCGGTCGCCGCCCTGGAAGACAAGCCCGGCGCCGGGCGCTTTCGCGGCCTGCCCACCCTGACCAAGGACTTCCCGATCGAGGCCGGCCGGCCGGCGGAATTCGGCAGCGTCTTCGCCAAAGGCTTTCGCGCCCCCTTCGATCTCGCCCTGTGGCGGCGCATGAAAGCCAGCGGTCTCGTCAATCTCGGCCGCACCACCAGTTCCGAATTCGGCATCGCGGCGGCGACGGAATCCTCGCTCTATGGTCCAACCCACAATCCCTGGGACCCCACGCGCGGCGTTGCCGGTTCCAGCGGCGGTTCGGCGGCGGCCGTCGCCGCCGGCATCGTGCCCTTCGCCCAGGGCGGCGATGGCGGCGGATCGATCCGCACGCCGGCCTCGTTCTGCGGCGTGGTCGGGTTGAAACCGTCGCGCGGCCGCGTCAGCGGCGCGCCGGAATCGAATGCGCCGCTGCTCGGTCTCGCCATCTCCTTCCTGCTGACCCGCTCGATCCGCGACTGTGCCGCCCTGCTCGACCTCACCGCCGGTGCCGAACCCGGCGACAGCTATGAGATCACCGAACCGGCCGGCAGCTATCTCGCCGCCATCGACCGGCCGCCGAGCGGCCTGCGCATCGCTCTCTGCACCACCTCCTGGTCGGGCTACCCGCTGGCACCGGAGATACGCGATGCCGTCGATCAGGCCGGGCGGCGCCTGGAGGCACTCGGCCATCATGTCGTCGAGGCATCACCGCGCTTCGATTACGGTGCCTATCTCGCGGCGCAGAAAGTGATTTGGGGCGCCACGACCGTGCAGGGATTGGAAGAACTGGCCGGCTATCTGGACCGGCCGATCGATGCCACACGGCTGCAGACGACGACCCTCGCCACCTATCAATATGGCAAGAGCCTCAGCGCCGCCGATCTCGTCACCGCTCTCGCCGTCTACGATCAGGCGACCCGGCAGATCGGTGAATTCCTGGCGACATATGATGTGCTGGTGACACCGACCTGCGCCATCACGCCGGAGCCCATCGGTACCCACGATCCGAACCGGCCCGGTCATACCATCGATTCGGTCTTTCAGGATCTGGCGCCGAAGGAAACCTTCAGTGCGATCTTCAATGCGACCGGATCGCCGGCGATTTCGCTGCCCTTGGGGCAGACAGCAGCGGGCCTGCCGATCGGCGTGCAGTTCATCGCCCGTTTCGGCGGCGAAGACCTGCTGCTGCGCCTCGCCCATGTGCTGGAACAGGATTACGCCTGGCACCGCCGCCGCCCGGTGGTGCATGTCGCCGCCTGACCGGCGGCACCATCTGACCAACGGCACCGTCTAGCCAACGGTGCCGTCCGACTAACGGCACTGGCCCACGACTACCGCGTCAAGATCACGATCAAAAGGCATTACCGATGTGAGGTCGGCCGCGAACCTGATCGCGGCAACAAAAACAACAATCGACACGGAGGAGAAAATCGTCATGGATCGTCGTTCATTCCTGAAGATCAGCGCCGTCACTGCGGCCGGCCTGACAACCCTGCCCCATTTCATCCGTAATGCCCGCGCCGCCGACGGCAAGGTGTTGCGCATGGCTGACCGGGGCGAAGTTCTGACCCTCGATCCGATCAAGACCGTTTATGGCCCCGATATCGTCATTCAGGGGATGATGTATGCGCGCCTGCTGCATGCCAATGCCGATCGCAGCGCCGTCGGCCCGGGCCTCGCCGAGAAATGGGATATTTCCGAGGACGGCAAGACCTATACCTTCCATCTGCGTCCCGCGAAATTCTCCGACGGCTCGCCACTGACCGCCGAAGATGTTGCCTTCAGCTATAACCGCATGCGGTTCCAGAAGGATTCGGCTTATGCCGCACCCTTCCAGCCGCTGGTCAAGGTTGAGGCCAAGGACGAGAAAACCGTGGTCATGACCCTCGACCACAAATTCACTCCCTTCCTGACCCTGACGGAAATCTGGAATTCCGGCATCGTGCCGAAAGCCGCCGTGCAGAAGATGGGCGACGATGCCTTCGCCAAGGCACCGGTTACCTCCGGCCCGTTCAAGTTCGTCGATTGGAAGCCCGGCGACCGAGTGGTCCTGGCGCGCAACGAACACTATTACCTGGAAGGCACGCCGCATTTCGAAGGTCTCGAATACCGCTATGTGCCCGACGACAATACCCGCGTCTCCATGCTGATGGCCGGCGAGCTGGACGTCTGCCTCTTCGTGCCCGCCCCGCGCATGGCCGAGTTGAAAGCGGCTGGCTACCGCGCCGATCCGGAACCCGCCAGCGCCACTTATGACATGCTGATCAATCACGACAAGGAACCCTTCAACGATCAGAAATTCTGCCAGGCGGTGAGCTACGGCATCGACCGCAAGGCGATCAACGACGCCGTCACCATGGGCCTCGGCACGCCGGCCAAATCCGTCATGAGCCCGGTTCTCAACCACTTCGACAAATCCCTGCCTGAGCTCACCCGCGATGTGGAAAAGGCAAAGGCGCTGCTGGCCGAATCCGGCAAGCAGGGAGCAAGTTTCGAGCTCATCGTCAATGCCGGCGTTGCCGACGAGGAAAAGGCCTCGGTGCTGATCCAGGCCCAGCTCGCCGAGATCGGCGTCACGGTCAACATCGCCAAGATCGATTCCACCCAGGCCTGGACCCGGCTGATCGATGGCACGTATCAGGCTGAAATGAATTGGTGGTATAACGAAACCCGTGACCCGGACAACGCCCTGCGATGGTGCGTCTGGGGCAAGGGCGAGAACAAGTCCTATTACACCCGCTACAACAACGACACGGTCAACAAGCTGCTGGATGAAGCCGTCGGCGAAACCGACGATGCGAAGCGGGATGAGCTTTACGGTCAGATTCAGCAGATCGCCGTCAAGGAAGTCGCGCAGGTGGCGCTCTATCATCCGGCCTGGCTCAATGCCTATAGCCCGAAGGTGAAGGATCTCAATCTGAATATCGGCCTGCAATTCTCGTCGATCGACAGCGCGACGATGAGCTAACCAGACGGCATATCAAGTCGGCACCCTGCGCTGGGAGGCGTGGGGTGTCGGTTGATCGTCGTCAGAAGGTGAAACCCCAAAAGGCCAAATCATGGATCGCTTCGCCTTTCTTCTCAGACGCCCGGCACAACTTGTACCAGTCCTGTTCGGCATCAGTCTGATCACCTTCATCCTGGTCCAGATGACTCCTGGAGATCCCGTGCGCATGATGCTGGGTCCGCGCGCCAGCGAGGAGGCGATCGCCTTCGTCCGCGCCCGCTACGGCCTCGACCAGCCAGTGCTGGTGCAGTATTTCTATTATATCCTCAACGTCCTGCGCGGCGATTTCGGTCAGTCGATCACCTTTCGCTCGCCCGTCGGCCCGGTGATCGCCCAACGCATCGCCCCGACCGTCTTCCTCATCTTCTACGGCCTCGGAATCTCCATCGCCTTCACGCTGGCCCTGGCAACCACTGCTGCACGGAATCGCGGCCGCTGGCTCGATCACGTGATTCGCTTCGTCTGCGTCGCCGGTGTCGGCATTCCTTCTTATTTCATCGGCCTGATGCTGATCATGCTGCTTTGTCTGCATTACAAGTTCTTCCCGGTATCCGGCTATGCCCCGACCCTGATCGAGAATTTCTGGCATCTGCTCTTGCCGTCCCTGACCATCGGCATCGCCGTCACGCCGATTCTAACGCGCAACCTGCGTGCCACCTTCATCCAGCAGATGGATGCCGATTACGCGGTTGCCGCGCGGTCCAAGGGATTGTCCGAGAACTACATTTTCTCGCGCCATGTGTTCTGGAACTCGCTCCTGCCGACCGTCAATCTGCTGGGCGTTGTGGTTGCCTTCCTGATCGGCGGCACGGTGGTCGTCGAAAATGTTTTCAACATACCCGGCCTCGGCAATCTTCTGGTGCGGGCCGTTCTCAGCCGCGACTATTTCATCGTGCAATCCGTCACCTTGCTGTTGGCGTGCTGGATCGTGCTCACGAATTTGATCGTCGATATCACCACCGTGATCCTCGACCCCCGCGTCAAGCTATGAGGATGATGTCATGACCACGACCGTGACAATGCGCCGAAACCGGAGATCCGACGGATGAGCGATATCGCGATCGGCAATCCGCGCCGCAGCCTTGCCTATTGGCGGCGCACCATCCCCGTCACCTTCATGATCGGCTTCACGGTCACCGCCCTTTGGATCGCCTTGGCGCTCCTCGCGCCGCTTCTCAGCAGCTACGACCCCATCAAGGTCGATGTGCTGCAGGCCCTGAAACCGCCCAGCATGGCTCATTTCCTGGGCAGTGATTCTATTGGCCGCGACGTCTTCACCCGCATTCTCTATGGCGCCCGGGCCGATCTCATGATGGCCTTCTTCGGCGTGGTCGGGCCGATCCTGCTTGGCACGACCATCGGCCTGATCGGTGGCTATCTCGGCGGCCGCATCGATGCGGTGCTGATGCGCATCCTGGAAGTGACCGTCTCCTTCCCCTATTTCGTCCTGGTGATCGCCATCGTCGCGGTGCTGGGGCCGGGCCTGAAAAGCTATTTCATCTCGCTCACTTTGGTGAACTGGGTCAGCTATGCCAGGCTCGTGCGCAGCGAGGCGCTGGTTCTCCGCACGGCGGATTTCGTCCTCGCCGCACGCACCATGGGTTTCGGCCATCCGCGCATCATGTTCTTTCATGTGCTGCCCAATGCCCTCATCCCTTCGGTCGTCTTCGTCATGACGGATGCGGTCCTGACCATCGTGCTGGGATCCTCGCTCGGCTTCCTCGGTCTCGGCGTGCAGCCGCCAACGCCGGAATGGGGCGCGATGATCGCCGAGGGACAGACCTATCTCAGCACCGCCTGGTGGATTTCGGTTTTTCCGGGTCTCGCCGTCTGTTCGCTGGCACTTGGCCTCTCGCTTCTGGCCGACGGCCTGGCCCGTTTGCTCAACACAGGACCCTGAGCATGACCGATCTTGTGAAGGTGGAAGACCTCGCCGTCGATTTCGCCACCGCCTATGGCACCGTTCCGGCCCTGAAGGGCGTCAGCTTCTCGGTCGCGCGCGGCGAAGCGCTGGGCATCGTCGGCGAATCCGGATCCGGCAAGACCGTCGCCTGCCGCGCGATCCTGCGGCTGATCGCCGCCAATGCCCTGGTCAAATCCGGCCGCATCCTGGTCGGTGACAAGAATGTCCTGGCGATGACCGAGGCCGAACTGGGGAAATTTCGCGGCGAACAGGCAGCGATGATCTTTCAGAACCCCTCGACCCATCTCGACCCGATCATGCCGATCGGCCGGCAGGTCGGCGAGACCATGGTGATGCATCGGGGACTTTCCTGGCGCGAGGCGCGCGGCAAGGTCGTCTCGCTGCTCAAGGACATGCAGATCGTCGATCCCGAGCGGCGCTTCAATGCCTATCCTCATGAGCTCTCCGGCGGCATGCGGCAGCGTGTGATGATTGCCGCCGCCTTGGCCTGCGAGCCCAGCCTGCTGATCGCCGACGAACCGACCACCGCCCTCGATGTCACGGTCCAGGCACAGATCCTCGATTTGCTGCGGCGCATTCGCCGCGAGCGGCAGTTGACGCTGGTCCTCGTCTCGCACGATCTCGGCGTCATCGCCGATATGTGCGACCGGATCGTCGTCATGAAGGACGGCAAGGTGATCGAAACGGGCACGGTCGATCAGATCCTGAGCGCCCCCCAGGACGATTACACGCGGCGCCTGATCGCCTCGCAGCCCGCTTTGCTGAAGCCCCGGACACGAACCGTCACCAATCTCAGCCTCACCCCTCCGGCCGTGCCAACAGAAGAGGCAAAGCCGCAGCTCATGATCGAAAACCTCAAGGTGGAGTTCCGCGCAGCGCAGAGCCTGATCGGCTGGGCGACTCGCCGGCCGCCGCATACGGTCTCGGCTGCCGATAACATTTCGCTCTCACTGATGCGCGGCGGATCCCTGGGCATCGTCGGCGAATCCGGCTCGGGCAAAAGCACCATCGCCCGCACCGTCATCGGCCTGATCGAGCCGCAACAGGGGCGTGTCCTCCTGGACGGCGAGCCCTTGAGCCGTCGCCTGAGCGGTCGGACCGCGCAGCAGCAGCGCAAATTGCAGATGGTCTTCCAGGATCCCTTCCTGTCCCTCAACCCCGCCTTCACCGTCGCCCAGACACTGGCCGAGCCCTTGCGCAAGCACCGCCTCTGCAGCGAGAAGGAACTGCCGGAGCGGCTCGCCGGGCTGATGGCCAAGGCCGAATTGCCGGAAACACTGCTCCATCGCCGGACCAACCAGCTTTCCGGTGGCCAGCGCCAGCGCGTCGGCATCGCCCGCGCCTTGGCGCTCAACCCGGACATCCTGATCGCCGATGAGGTGACCTCGGCCCTCGACGTGACGATCCAGGCGCAGATCCTGGGCCTGTTCGAGCGGCTGCGCCAGGAGATGTCGCTGTCGCTGATCCTGATCTCCCACGATCTCGCCGTGGTGCGCTATCTCTGCGATCATGTCGCCGTGATGCGTCAGGGACAATTGGTGGAATACGGTCCGACCGAGACCGTGCTCGACCAGCCGCAGGAGGCTTATACCCGCGCGCTGATCGCCGCCATTCCCGCCACCGCCTTTCGCAGCAGTGCCGCCATCCGGCGCAGCAGCGCCGGTTGAGGAACGGCAGAGATGATAAGCATCGCCTTCTAGTAAGCAGCGGCCCAGTTCCGCAGCAAGGCAGCTTCCAGCGCCCGGGCCCGGCCGGTCCAATGGCGCATCTCGCCAGTTGGATTGAGAACGCGCGGATCGAAGGACGCGTCGAGCGCCGCCCGGCGATCACGGTCGATGACGAAGATGGCGAAGATCAGATGCCGGCCATCATGGGTCGCCAATGTGCCCGCAAGGCCGCTGGCATAGTCCATCGTGCCGCTTTTGCCGAAGACGATCGGCGGACCGAAGATCTTATGCTTGGTTGTCTTGGTCTTGCCGGCTTCCGCCATCTTGCGGCCGATCTTGGCTGGTGCCGCGATCGATTTCGGCGGAAGTGTTTGGGCGAGGACAGGGTCGCGCATCATCGCCGTCAGCAGCAAGGCGATCTGGCGCGGCGTCACCCGGCTGGCCGTGCTGAGGCCGGAGTGATTGGCGAGGAAGAAACCCTGCCAGTCGATGCTCGGCAGATGAGTCTTCAGCCAATCCGTCAGGACCAGGCTCGATTGCGCCAGGGATTGCGGCCGGCCGGCGAGCTTGCGCGCAGCGGCGACGCCGATCAGTTCGGCCGTCAGGTTGTTGCTGTATTGCAGAAGCCCCGGCACGATGTCGGAGAGCAGCTTGCTGTCGATCTCACCAATGGCGACGGCATCCACCGGCACCGCCGCGGCGCGCGGATCGGGCAGCGCGATGCCGAGTCCAGCGGAGATCCGGCGAAAGACCCGCGCCGTATGCAGATCAGCTTCCTTCACCGGCAGGAACAGGCTGCCATGCCCTTCGATATCCGGCGCGTAGAGCCAACGTTCCGCATCGGCCGCGCCATCATAGATAAAGGGCGCATTGGGCGGCGCATCGGTCGCCGACGCGAATTTGAGCCAATCAACCGGCACCTCGAAACCGTCCGATACGGTCTTCACCTGAAAAGCCGGCGCCGCATCCTTGTGCGCCCGTGACCAGATCACGGCAACCCGGTTGAAATCGACATTGAGCGCGCCGACCGCCGGATCGTAGCTGGCGGCATAAGGCTGGCGGTCATTGATCGTCGCAGAGGTCGGCACGAGATTGCCGTCGTAATAGAAGGCGTGCCAGCCGCCTTCCGCCCGCGCCGACGCCAGTTGCGTTGCCAGGATCTTCAGGTCGCGCGAGGTCAGGACCGGATCGCCGCCGCCCTGCAGATAGAGATCGTTGCCGCGTCGAAAGAGCTTGGTGGAGAAATGATAATCCGGACCGAGGATCTGGTCGGCGGCGAAGACCGTTGCCAGTTTGGCGACCGAGGCCGGAATGAAAAGGGAATCGGCCGCTTGTTCGGCCTGCACCTGTCCCGTCTCGCCATCGAGCAGGACGAAACCGATATCGCCATCGGCGAAGCCGTATTTCTCGATCAGGGCTGCCGGCGGCAGATGGGCGGCGTCAATCGTCTCGGCGCGGCCGGTGGAAACCGGCAGGGCAAGACAGGTGAGCAGCATGAGGACGATCAGACGGCGCAACATCAGCCACCACAAGTCTCGCCCGGACCAAGCCATCTCATCATGACATGCCGGCGGCCGGATCGAAAGATGCAACACCAAGATAGGGGAGGGGTAGGATCGACGCGGCCGGCTTCACCGCCGCCGCCGGCGTAACCCGGTGGTGAGGAATTTCTGCGCCTTGGGATCGCGCGTCTCGCGCCGCCCCTCGCCGGTTCCCGGCGGCTGGATGGCCGGCACCAGTTGATGCTTGCCCGGCCCGATCAGATCGGCACGGCCCATGTTCCGCAGGGCCTCGCGCAAGACCGGCCAGTTCTCCGGGTCGTGATAGCGCAGGAAAGCCTTGTGCAGGCGGCGCTGGCGCAGGCCCTTGATCGCCGTCACCGGCTCCGACCCGCCGCGCCGGATCGGACGCAGGGGATTGAAGCCGGAATGATACATGGCGGTCGCCGAGGCCATGGGCGAAGGCAGGAAGGTCTGCACCTGATCCGCCCGGTAGCGGTTGCGCTTCAGCCAGAGGGCGAGATTCATCATGTCCTCATCCGACGTGCCGGGATG
>CAYOQR010000042.1:0-52000 GCA_964406155.1 uncultured Rhodospirillaceae bacterium
ATCTCCACCGAAGCATCGATCGATCCGTCTGCCAGGCCGGAGAATTGCGGAAAATTGCCCGCCGTCACATATTCGACCTTGTAGCCGAGCTTCTCCAGAAGCTGGCCGGCGATATGCGTGGAAACATGCTGACCGGTCCATTCCAGCATGGCCAGCTTGATCGGCTCGTCCTTGGCGCCGAGATCAGCCGCACCGGCGGCGGTACTGATACTGCCGGCCAAGACCGCCGGCAGGATAAAGCGAAGCAAACAGTGGTTCAGATGACGGTTCATGGTGTTGCATCCTCCCATGTCGGGCTACCCTTGTCGGACACCCATCTCGGGCTGGCCGGCTTTTCGCCGGTGGCCCGGTTTCACCCGTTTCTTTCGACGGTACCGGCGTTAGGATACCGGCCCAGGGACGTGGATGCATGGTGCCTGCGGTCACTACTTCGGCAGGCCAGCCGAAACCGCAGGGCCAGGTCAGCGCGGACGGGATTCGGTCCTATCGATGGTGGATGCAATGGGAGCCGGCACCAAGATGGAGATGACGCAACGACGGATTGCCGCCGCAAAGCCGGGCAAGAGCGCAAGCATGCCGGCGGCCGATCCCGCCCGAGGGCTGCACCTGCCGGCCGGCAGCATCGCCGCTTTCGCCCGAGCCACGACAGCGATTCACAGCGCGGATTTCCACGACCATCTGCTGCAGGCGGTGGGGTCGCTGGTCGAGCACGATCAACGCTCGATCATGCGCTATTCGCGCTTTTCCGCGCCGGATTTCCTTGCCTGTCAGGATTACACGCCGGAATTCGTCCGCCTCTACAACACCGAATACTACCGCTATGATCCCTACTACCTCTACTGGAAGGAAACCGGGCAACCCGGTGTTCTGCCGCTCTCGCAGATTTCCAATCAGATGGGCTTGCGCAGCAGATATGTGAATGCGGTTCTGGCCGAGGCCGATATCAGCGACGAGGTCAGTGTCTTCCTGCCGCCGGTCGGTGGCTGCGCCCTCGCCCTGTTCCTCGATCGCGGCAGCGGCCGCTTCTCCGCCGCCGATATCGCCCGACTGAAAGCGGTCTACCCACTGATCGTCGGTCTGCAGGAAGCCCATATCGCCTGCTTCGACAGCGATAGCTGGCCTGTGGGCGAAGGCATGGGCGCGACATTGCCGGGCGGGCGCCCGATGCGCATTCTCGACCGCTTCGGCCAGGAGGTTTTTCAAAATGCCGCCTGGCGGGCGCTGCAGTCGCGGATCGGCGATCACCTCGATCTGGCGCTGCAACGCTTGCAGCGCGCGCAATCCGGCCAAGTCGCGATCGAAGGCGGACAGGTGTTGCACCGCGCCGCCTTGCCGGCCGAATTCAGCCTGGCTCCGGAAGGAGCGATCGATATGGTGGAATTGCCCGGCCGCACGCCGCTGCATCCGGATCACTTCGATCTGCCGCCCGCTTTGGCCGCACCGTTGACCCGGCGCGAGATCGATATCGTCCGCCTGATCCTGCAAGGACATCCCAGCAGCAGCATCGCCGCGAAACTGGGATTGAGCCGCGGCACGGTGAAGAACCATCGCCTGCGGCTCTACGAGAAACTCGACATCACCTCGGAGCGGGAGATCTTCCTGAAATACATCGCCGCCAGCATGACCGGCGATATCTGAACGGCCTCTTCGAACGGGCCGGGGATATCGACGGCATGCCGCCGATATCCCTGATGTTTCTCAACCCTTGATGAAAGCCAGAACGTCTTCGTTGAACTTGTCCTGCTGGATCTGGGCAAGACCGTGTGCCCCACCCGGATAGATATTCAACGTGGCATTCGGCACCAGTTTCGACGACAGCATAGCAGAGGTACCGATCGGCACGATCTGATCATCGTCGCCATGGATGATCAGTGTCGGCTTGTCGATCTTCTTCAGATCCTCGGTGTAATCCACTTCCGAGAATTCCTTGATGCAATCGAGCTGACCTTTGAGGCCGCCCATCATGCCCTGCTGCCAGAAACTTTCCCGCATGCCTTCCGACACCGTCGCACCGGGGCGGTTGTAGCCGTAGAAGGGCATGGTGAGGTCCTTGTAGAACTGCGCGCGATTGTCATAGGTGCCTTTGCGGATGCCATCGAACACATCCAATGGCAGGCCGCCGGGATTCTTCTCGGTCTTCAGCATCAGCGGCGGCACGGCGCCGACCAGCACGACCTTGGCGACCCGGCTGGTGCCATGACGGCCGAGATAATGGCTGACCTCGCCACCGCCGGTGGAATGGCCGATCATCACGATATTGCGCAGATCCAGCTTCTCGATCAGCTCGGCCAGGTCATCGGCATACTGATCCATATGATTGCCATCCCAAGTCTGATCGGAGCGGCCATGGCTGCGCCGGTCATGGGCGATCACGCGATAGCCCTGCCGGCCGAAATAGACCATCTGGCCATCCCAGGCATCGGCACTCAAAGGCCAGCCATGAGAAAAGACGATCGGCTGTCCCTTGCCGAAATCCTTATAGAAAATCCTGGTGCCGTCCCTGGTGGTGATCGTGCTCATGACCGCTTCCTTTCCCTCGCTGGTTTGCCCGCCATTGATTTACAGGGTGTGGTTATTGCGGATGAGCGATCACTATAGCAGCCGTTGGAGACGGCTTTGCCAGCATTTCCTCTGGGGCCGAGCCTGAACCTGCAGCTCAGGCCGCGACTTGCTCCTCAGCCAGGAAGTCATCGGTCGATTTCACCGCCGCATAGCCGAAGCCGAGAGCCGCCATGAAGGCCGCATGCACCTGGACCGCCGGAACCTTGACGCCATTGAACTCGAGATCCAGCGTGGCACAGGCGTCGTGAATGACCGTCGGCTTATAGCCGAAATCCGCAGCCGCGCGGGTGATCGCATCGACGCAGATATGGCTCATCGCACCGGCGATGACGATATCCTTGATGCCATGGCGATCCAGGAGCTCCCGCAGCTCCGTTTCGCGGAAGGAATTGGCATGGTGTTTCAAGACGACATGTTCCGCCGGCAGATTGAGGACCTTGCGATGGATCTGCGCACCGGCCGATCCGGGCGCGAAAAAAGGTGCTTCGACCATGGGAAATTCGTGCCGGACATGTACCACCAGATCCCCTTTCGCCCGCGCCGCTTCCAGCAGCCGGGCGGCATTGTCGGCGGCGGCCTCGACCTGGCTCAAGGTCCATTTGCCGCCCGGGAAATAATCATTCTGAAGATCGACGATGATGAGAGCCTGCTTGGCCATGATCCGTTCCTTTCTGCGCCCCAGGATATATCCGTTCCAGGATACTTGATGGGGCCGTGATTGCTGGTGCTGGAAGTGATAGCCGGAATAGGACAGACTGCCGATTGGCGGAACTGACATTGTTCGCGCTAAAACTGACAATCATCGATGTCGCTGCCCATTGCCAGGATAACCTTCGTGACCAAGCGCAAACAAACCGCAACAACCGGAGCCGCAACGACGGGTGTGGCGGGCAGCAAGGCGCAAAAGACTGCCGATCAGGCGAAACCGGGGGCAACGAAAGGCGAGCCAGTTGAAATCGGCATCCTGATCTATCCTGGAGCGCAGCTTGCCGCCGTATATGGCCTGACCGATCTCTTTGCTGTCGCCGGCCGGCTTGTCCGGGCGCATCGCCCGGGCGGAACGGATCACCTGCGCATCACCCATTGGCGATCGGATGACACCGGCGCAAAGATCATCTGCGTCCATGATACCCATCCGGCCACGCCGCCGCAGCCTCAATTCATGCTCTTGCCGCCCAGTCTCGCCGGCCTGCCCCCGGACACCACAACGACACGTCTCGCCACCTGGCTGAAGGCGCAGCACACGGCAGGTGTCGTTCTGGGCTCGGTCTGCCTCGGCGCTTTCCTGCTCGCCGAAACAGGACTGCTGCGCGGGCGTAGCGCCACAACGCATTGGAGCCAGGCCGAGGCGCTCGCATCTCGGTTCCCCGATATCGAGGTCGATACCGGCAAGCTCATCATCGATGACGGCGATGTCATCACGGCCGGCGGCATCATGGCCTGGACCGATCTCGGCCTGCGGCTGGTTGAACGGCTGTTCGGCCCCACCGTCACGTTGGAAACCGCGCGTTTCCTGCTGGTCGATCCCGCCGGGCGGGAGCAACGCTTCTACAGCAGCTTCTCACCGAATCTGCATCACGGCGACGAAGCCGTGCTGAAGGTCCAGCACTGGTTGCAACGCCAGGGCCGCGGCGATGTCACCCTGACGGCGATGGCGGCCCAGGCCGGCCTGGAGGAACGCACCTTCCTGCGGCGCTTCCATAAGGCGACGGGGCTGAAGCCGACGGAATATCGCCAGCATCTCCGCGTCGGTAAGGCCCGGGAAATGCTGGAACTGACCAACCGCAGCGTCGAGCAGATCGCCTGGCATACCGGTTACGAGGATGTCGGCGCGTTCCGCAAGGTCTTCCACAAGGTGGTCGGCCTGTCGCCCAGCGATTACCGCCGGCGGTTCGCCGTCACCCAGGCCGCCCGTCAGGATGCACAGTAGGGTGGCATCCGAGGGCATCATCGACCGGCAATCGCACTCCGCCTTCTTCTTGAGCGCCTGACGCTAGGCGAGACGACCGACCGGAATGATCTCCGGCGAGGCCGGCTGATACGGTGCTCCCTTCCAGTCGCCGAGCCAAGCATCGACCGTCAGCCCGGTCGCTTCCAAGAGGCGCATCAATTCTTCCCGGCTGGGAAAAGCGATCTGTGACGCCGCCGACAGCCGCCGCCCATCCGGCAACTCGTAATGGGTCTGATAGGTGGCGATATCGGTTGCTGCATCCCAGGCGGTCTCGGTCCAGGCCTTGACCTGACCGAAGGTCGGATGCGTGACAACCCTATCCGAGCGACCGGGTTGCCAATCTCGCCATTTCTCGTGGACAGGATTGCGTGTGTCGAAAATGAACTTGCCGCCGGACGCCAGATGCGCGGCGATGGTTTCCAACACGGCCTGCCGGTCGGCCGATGTCAGGAAAACCTGGAAGGCATGGCCCGTCATCACCACCAGATCGAAGCGCCGGCCAAGACGCACGGTGCGGGCATCCGCCTCCACCCAGGTGACGGATGAACCTCCTGGCCGCCGCCGCGCGACCTCCAGCATCGCAGCGGCCGGATCGACACCGGTCACGTCGCACCCGGCGCCCAGGGATGCCGCAAGCAGACCGGTTCCACAGCCGAGATCCAGCACCGATACGGCCTGCGCCGCGAGACGGGCACAATAATCGTTATCCGTGCCCCAGCCATTCTCCAGATCGTAGAACTGCACCAGATCCGGATCGCGATATAACGGATCATCGGTCGAGTGAGGTGCCGTCATCATGTCATCTCCAGCGGGCGATAAATGTTGCGCCGCATCCTAGAAAGGCGCCCGGCCGGGTGCAACCGCCCGGTCCGCGCTCCGGTTGGCAATGAATGACACTTGGAATGCCCCTTGCCTAGGGCCCCGAAATTCCCACACCATGAAGGAATCCGGTTCCGGGCGCGGCGCCACCGGCTTTCCGTGCCCGTCGAATTCTCAATGCAGCAACTCTTTGCAACGGGAGAACCGACATGTCACATCTGCGCACCGGCCTCATCCAGATGGGGCTGAAGGCCAGCACCGAACAATCACCCGCCGCCATCGCCAAAGCGATGCTCGATGCACATCTGCCGCTGATCGATCAGGCCGGCCAGGCAGGTGTACAGATCCTCTGCTTTCAGGAGGTCTTCACCCAGCCTTATTTCTGCCCCAGCCAGGACCGGAAATGGTACGCGGCGGCCGAGCGGATTCCCGACGGCCCCACCGTCAAGCTGATGCAGGACTATGCCAGAAAGTACGGCATGGTGATTGTCGTGCCGATTTATGAAGAGGCGATGACCGGCGTCTATTACAACACGGCCGCCGTCATCGATGCTGACAGCACATATCTCGGCAAATACCGCAAGACCCATATCCCCCAGGTCGCCGGTTTCTGGGAGAAATTCTTCTTCAAGCCGGGTGCGTCCGATTATCCCGTCTTCGAGACCCGCTACTGCAGGCTCGGCGTCTATATCTGTTACGACCGCCACTTTCCCGAAGGCTGGCGCGCCCTGGCGCTTAATGGAGCCGATTATATCGTCAACCCGTCGGCCACCGTCGCCGGCCTGTCCGAATATCTCTGGAAACTGGAGCAGCCGGCGGCGGCGGTCGCCAATGGGGTCTATATCGGCGCGATCAATCGTGTGGGCACCGAAGCCCCGTGGAATATCGGCGAGTTCTATGGCCAGAGCTATATCGTCAATCCGCGCGGCCAGATCGAAGCCATCGCCAGCCGGGACCGGGATGAGCTGCTGGTCCACGATATCGATCTCGAGATGATCCGCGAGGTGCGCAACACCTGGCAGTTCTTCCGCGATCGGCGCCCGGAAACCTATGCCGACCTGACGAAGATCGGCTGAAGCAGCGCCCGAAGCGATACCGGGAGGAGAGATAATTCAAAAAAGAAAATGGCCTTGGGCAATCTCTTGCGCCCAAGGCCATACAAGTCCGCTCGACCATGAGCGGGAGGGGAGCGTGTGACAGTCAGGCCGTCAAGGCATGCGACGCTTCTTTGACCTTGCGCGTCGACATATCGGCTTCCCGGGTCGCCGCGGCAATCGCCGAGATGCTCTGATTGATGGTGCTGACGCCATCGGCCGCCGTATGCAGATTGGTCGAAATTTCCCGACTGACCGAATCCTGTTCCTCGGACGCGGCTGCAATCGCCTCGGAAATCTCGTTCATCCGGGAAATCGTCTGGGAAATCTCCGCGATTGCCGAGACCGCTTCCTGCGTGGCACCCTGCACGGCGGAGATCTGGCCGGATATCTCATCCGTCGCGCGGGCTGTCTGCGACGCGAGGTTCTTCACCTCATTGGCCACCACAGAGAAACCCTTCCCTGCCTCGCCGGCACGGGCGGCCTCGATCGTCGCATTCAAGGCCAACAGGTTCGTCTGACTGGCGATGTCGGTGATCAGCTTCACCACTTCGCCGATGCGGTTGGTGGCGCTCACCAGCCCCTGGACGATATCCCCGGTGCGATGCGCCTGGGACACGGCCTCGGACGAGACAGTTGAGGCATTGGCCGTCTGCCGGCCGATTTCCTGGATCGATGCCACCAATTGCTCGGCGCCGGCGGCGATCGCCTGGACCTTCGCCGAGGCATCGGCCGAAGCATCGGCGGCACTGCTTGCCTGATTGTTGACGGTCGAGATCGCCTGGGTGACGGCGCCCAATTCATCGTCGACATTCTTGCCGATCTCTACCCGGCGCTTGCGCTCGGCGACCACCGACGTGATGTCGGTCGCGTATTTGACGACCTTGAAGGGCTTGCCGCCGATATCGAGAATGGGATTGTAGGAAGCCTGCAGCCAGATTTCCTTGCCGCCGCGGCCGACACGCTGAAACTCGCCCGACTGATAGTCGCCGTGATTGAGCTTTTCCCAGAAGTGCTTGTAGTCCGCGCTGTTCTTATAGGCAGCATCGACGAACATGCTGTGATGCTTGCCCTTGATCTCGGCAAGGCTGTACCCGATGGTCTTGAGGAAATTCTCGTTGGCGTCGATGACCGTACCGTCGAGATTGAATTGGATCACCGCCTGCGATTTTCCGATGGCGGCGATCTGCCCTTCGTAATCCGCCGCCTGCATCTTCGCCGCCGTGATATCGGTGGCGAACTTCACCACCTTATGCGGCTTGCCGCTGCGGCCGATGATCGGATTGTACGATGCCTGAATCCAGATCGGTTTTCCGCCCTTGCCGAAGCGCAGATATTCGGCCGCCTGATATTGACCGCGATTGAGCGCTTCCCAGAATTGCCGGTAAGCCTCGCTCGTTTTATAGCTTGGCTCGACGAACATGCTGTGATGTTTTCCCTTGATCTCTTCGAGGCTATATCCCAGCGCGTTCAGGAAATGCGCATTGGCGGTAATGACTGTGCCATCCATGTTGAATTCGATGATGGCCTGCGACGCATCGAGCGCCCGCAGCTTCGCCTTTACATCCTGATCCCCGAATACTCCATCGAGCATGCTCAACTCCCCTGCGGACGCGAGAACATTGCAATCCAGTCCAGAGGAAAAAACTTTCCGTTTATTTAAGTGCTTCCGGGCGATTTCAGGTCACCTCTGAGATATTTTGTTAACCTTGTCATAGGCGGCTGTCATACAAAAGAAAGGTGAAAAGCCTCACCCGGATGTAATATTGCTTACGGCCAAATATTCGCCGCCCTGTGGCAAGCTTGGCATATTCCCCTGTGATCATTGCATCTTTCCACGCGAGGCGGCTTTCGGGCCCGTGCAGCGTCTCCGCCCATGTCGACGGCCAGCCTGGATGGCAGGAAGCCTGCTGAACGCTATCCCGTGACAGGCCCAGGCGAGAAAAACGGCTGTTATCGGAAACAGAAGGCCGCTTCGCCTCCGGGCAGGTGTGACTTGCATTTTATCCTTCGGTTGGCGCCGAAGCGTTTCCGCATGACAGGGCCGGGCGTCCGTCCCAACCTGCCCCTCGGTGAGGAGCCATGGATCACGGATGCTCCGATGATGCAGATCACGAAGATATCGGCCGGCACATTGCGGCCTCAACGAATGCTCGCGACGGTGACGGCCGCCAGTTTCAGTTTCGCCCTGGTGCAGCTCGACGTCACCATCGTCAATGTCGCCTTGCCGCATATCGCCACGGCGATCGGCGCCGGCACCGCCGATCTGCAATGGGTGGTCGACGCTTATACGCTGTCTTTCGCCGTGCTGCTGCTGAATGCCGGCTTTCTCGCCGATCGCTTCGGCGCCCGCCGGATTTGCCTTGCCGGCTTGGTTCTCTTTGCCGCCGCCTCCCTGGCTTGCGGCTTGGCGCCGACAGCCGAGTGGCTGATCGCCGCGCGCGTCACACAAGGAGCCGGCGCCGCGGTGATGATGCCGAGTTCGCTGGCTCTCATCAATCATGCCGTCGGATCGGACCGGAGATCGCGCGCCAAGGCCATCGGCTGGTGGACCGCCATCGGCGGTGCCGCGATGGCCGCCGGCCCCGTCATCGGTGGGCTGTTGCTCGGCATGGGAAGCTGGCGCGCAATCTTCCTAGTCAACCTGCCGGTCTGCCTGATCGGTGGCATGTTGATCCGGGCCGTCGAGGAAACCAGCCGGAAACACGACGCCCACAGCATCGACCTCCCCGGTCAGATCGTCAGCATCCTCGCCCTGGCCGCGTTGACGGCGGCCGTGATCGAAGTGAGGCCTCTCGGCTTCCGGCATCCTTTCGTCTGGGGAACAGGTGCCTTGGGCCTGATCGCGGCAATCGGCTTCGTCGTCCTCGAATTACGCAGCCGGGCACCGATGCTGCCACCGCATCTCTTCCACCATGCCGGCTTCACCATCGCGGTGATCTATGGCGTCATCGTCAATCTCACCTATTACGGCATGATGTTCGTGCTCAGCCTCTATCTCCAGCAGGTGATGGGCTATAGCCCGATCGCAACCGGACTGGCCTATCTTCCCCTGACCGCCACTTTCCTCATCGTCAATATCGTCAGCGGCTGGTGGACAGGCAAAGCCGGATCCCGGCAGCCGATGATGGTCGGTGCGCTCATCGATGCGACGGGGTTCGGCCTGCTCCTCGCCTTGCAGCCGCATGCCTCCTATTGGCTGATGCTGCCCGCCTTCTTCCTCATGCCCGGCGGCATGGGTCTCGGCGTGCCGGCCATGACCACGACGGTCCTGGGCAGCGTCGAGCGCAATCTGTCCGGCATCGCCGCCGCCGTTTCGACCGCCGCGCGCCAGACCGGCGGTGCGATGGGTGTTGCCATCTTCGGCGCCCTGGCCGGTGACACGCCCGCGCAGATCATCTCCGGATTGCATGTGTCGGCGGCGCTTGCCGCGTTTCTGCTGGTTCTCGCCGCGCTGCTGGCCGCGCTCCAACCGCGCGCAACCACTTCACCGGCCCATGACAGATGAGCATCACCCCTGCGGCATTCGATCCGGTTGAACCTGTTCGCCCGACGACCGTCCCTTACCCAAGCCCAGACTGAGACAAAGAACCGCCAGCAGCACGCAACAGATTCCGGCCATCTGCGGGACGCCGACCGGTTCCCCGAGCGTGGCCCAGGCCAATAGCACCGCCGATGCCGGTGCCAGGGCGGTGAAGAGAGACGCCTCCGTGCCGCTGACCTTCGCCGCCCCCGCATACCACAGCAGGAAACCGCCAACCGTCGGAACGAGGGCGTAATAGATGACGGCGGCTGTCGCTTGGCCGGTCAGTGTCAGTTGCCACGGCTGCTCGGCGAGCGCCGGCCCGATGGCGACCGATAGGCCGAGACCTGTCATGAGCGTCGAGAGGGTGAGTGGCGGCAGTTGTACCTGCAGGCGTTTGTTGAGCAGGATGAAGAAGCCCTCGCAGCAGACCGCCGCCAGGATCAGCGCATTGCCGAGCCAGGACCGTGCATGATCGGCATCGCCCTGAAAGGTGATGATGAAGATGCCAATCGCCGCCAGGCCGATGGCCGCCAGTTGAAAAAATCGCGGACGCTCGCCCAGGAGCGTAATCGAGATCGCCGCCGCAACCACGGGCAGGGTGCCGATGATGACGCCAGCATCCGCCGCCGAGGCAAAATGCAGCCCGGAAATCAGCAGGGTCGTATAGCCGACGCTGCCCGCCCCCGCCTGCAGGATCAGAATGCCCCAGTCATGCCGGCTAAGACGCGGCAAGGCCGCCTTGTTCAAGCGCATCAATATGAGAAAAACCGGCAGAGCGACGGCGAAACGGAAAGCTGTCGCCGTGAAGGGCGGCAATCCCGCGGCGATGAGCTTGCTGGCGATCACCGTGCTGCCCACCAGCACCATCGCCGAAGCAAGATAGAAATATCCCTGAATCTGCCGCCGCATGTCTGCTCTACCCCTTCACGCCCAACCAAAACAGCGGCAGCAGAGCGGGTTTCAATCCACCGGTCTTGAACGAAATTGCAGGCGGTCCGGAGCGTTCAGCCGACAGCACCCGCATAGGCGCCGGGGGACAAGCCGTATTTGCGGATGAAGATCCGGGTCATATGGCTTTGATCGGAGAAGCCGCTGGCCAGGGCCGCTTCCGCCAAAGGCATCCCGCCCGCGATCAGCCGCCGGGCCAGATGGATGCGGCTTTGAATCAGATAAGCATGCGGTGTCAGTCCCGTCGCCCTGGCGAAGCCGCGCACCAGTTGGAACCGGCTGAGGCCGCTGGCGCTCGCCAGATCCGCCAGCACCAGCGGCGAAGCCGGATCGTCATCCATCAAGCTCTTCGCCCGGAAGACCGCCATGGGAAACGACTGGCTGCCGTCTCCCGCCGTGCGCATCCGCAGCACCGAGCCCAGCAACAGCAGCAAGGCCTCTTCCCGCCGGATCGACACCGCCGCCTCATCTTTCGCTATCACCAGGGAGAAAAGCGCTCGGACCTGCGAGGCGATCCCGGAGCGGCTGATGACCGGACGATGAAAAACATAGTCGTCGGTCCTGCCCTCGCTCATATCACGGATCGCATCCGTAACAATCGGCGGGTTGAGATAGAGCATACGCCAGGCGCGGCCGGCATCGCCGATCGGCATACCGTCATGAACCTCGCCCGGATTGACGGTGATCGTATCCCCGGCACCCGCTTCGACGACGCCGCGACCGCTCAGCGACCGATGGGCACCCCGGTAAATCACGCCGATGCCGAATTGTTCATGGGTGTGCCGTGAGAACGTGTGCCGGCTCTCCGCCGCGACGGCCGTTACGCCGGCCATTCGGCTCGGCAATACCTTGAAATCGCCTTTTCCCATGACGCGCCGGTCCTTGTCGCCTCAGCCCTCAACCGCCTTGCTGAGATGGACGAGAAAGCCGCCCTTGAAGGCTTCCTCGCGATCCAGGCGATAACCGAGCTTCCGATAGAACGCCACATTCGCCGCGAACAGCTTGTTGGTATAGAGCCGGATCTCACGATAGCCCAGATCGCGCGCCACCTGTTCAGCATGCGCCATCAGCTTTCGCGCATAACCGTGCCCTTGAAAATCCGGCGCGACCGCCAGGTTCTCGACCAGCAGATGGTCGGCCGCCGGAATCATCTCAATCAGGGCGGCCAGATCGCTTCCGGCGAACAGCAGATCGATCCGATGCCGCTGCACCGCCTCGGCACAATCCGCCGTCATCGGTTTCGGCAGCCGTCCGAGAACCGGGATCCATTTCGTATAGGCGGCCTCGGTCAGCGCAGCGACAGCCGCCGCATCCCCCGGTCCGGCCCGGCGCAGACTGACGGGGGCAGCCGCTGCCGCGGTATCAGTAGTTAAGGCTTGCATCTTCGTGGTCATTCCAGAACTGCTAAGCGATCACGGATAGGTGGCGCTTGCCGCCAGATAGATCGCCGCGATCCGCTCCATTCCAGCCTGATCCGCCGCGTCGAAGCGCGCGGGATGCGGACTGTCCAGATCGAGCACGCCGAGAACGGTATCGTCCTTGATCAACGGCACCACCAGCTCCGAGCGTGACTCCGCATCGCAGGCGATGTGATCGGCGAAGTCATTTACATCCTCAATCCGCATCGTTTGCCGGCGCTCGACCGCCGTGCCGCAGACACCACGCCCGATGGCGATCCGGACGCAGGCCGGCTTGCCCTGGAACGGACCAAGCACCAACTCCTTCCCCTCATGCAGAAAATAGAAGCCGACCCAGTTGAGATCCGGCACCATCTGGAACAGCAGGGCCGAGGTATTCGCGGCATTAGCGATGGGATCGCGTTCGCCCGCGAGCAGTGCCGTCAGTTGATCCGCGAGCTCGCGATAGAAGGTGGCCTTGTCGCTGCTGTCGATCGCTTGTGCCTGGTACATCCTTGTCTCGCTTTCCCTATCCCGCGTCCTGCATGCAATCAGAATTTCAGGGCGATCATCTTGTCCTGGGTCATGTCATGCATGGTGTAAGGGATGCCGCCGATGCCATAGCCGGATTCATGGCGCCCGGCGAAAGGCATCCAGTCAGTGCGGAAGGCCGTGTGATCGTTGATCATCACGGCGGAGGCATCGATAGCCTGGGCGGCCTTCAGCGCCACATCGATATCGCGCGCGAATACCGCCGCCTGGAAGGCGACCCGCAGGCTGTTCGCCTGAGCGATCGCCTGGGCAAGATCGCGATAGCCATAGATGCAGGTGACGGGACCGAAGACCTCCTCGCGCGACACCCGTGCCGTGACCGACGGCTCGACGATGACGGTCGGCTGATAGACCCGGTCGCTCACCCGGGCACCGCCGATGGCAAGCCTGGCGCCCCCGTCGACGGCCTCCTTCACCCAGCTTTCCACCCGATCGACTTCCTTAGGCAGGATCAGCGGCCCGACATCGGTCTCCGCCAGGGTCGGATCGCCGGTGCGCAAGGCGCGGACCCGGTCGACATATTTCGTCAGGAACGCGTCCTTGATCTCGTCATGGACGAAGATGCGCTGCACCGACACGCAGACCTGGCCGGCGTGATAATAGCCGCCCTTGACCAGGGGATCGATGACGGCTGCCACATCGGCGGAGCGATCGACGATAACCGGCGCCGCACCGCCATGTTCGAGCGCACAGCGGGTGCCGGGCGCAAGCTTCGAGCGCAAATACCAGCCGACCTTGGCCGAACCGATGAAGCTGAAGAAAGCGACACGGGGATCCGTGGCGAGGCGTTCGGCGAGCGCGTTGTCCGCAATGGCGGCGAACTGGCACCACTCCTCCGGCAAACCCGCCTCATGGACGAGCGCGACGAAGCGCTGGCAAGAAAATGGTGTCGTCATCGCCGGCTTGACGATCACCGGGCAGCCCGTGGCGATGGCGGGCACGACCTGATGCACGATCAGATTGAGCGGATGATTGAAGGCCGAGATGGCGACGACGACGCCGACCGGCTCTTTGGTGGTGAAGGCCCAGCGCCCGATGCTTGCCTTGGTCAGGCCCATCGGGATTTCGCGCCCAGCGAGATGCTCCAATTCGCCGGCCGCGCCATCGACACCGTTGATCGCCCGCGCCACTTCGATACGGGCATCGGTCAGAGGCTTGCCGCCTTCCCGGGCGATCAGCAGCGCCAGGGCCTCGGCGTCGCGCTCCACCAGGCGGGCGAGGCGGCGCAGGATCTCGATCCGCCGATAGGGCGGCAGCCAGCCGGCCCGGTCGCGGAAGCAGCGATAGGCGCGATCGAGCTTGCTTTCGACACCGGCCGGATCGTCGGTGGCGATCTCGGCAATCGGCGCGCCGTCATAAGGTTGGCTGACCAGCATCCTTCATCTCCCGGGAACCATGTCCTGAACCGGATACCCGACCGGCATCCGCTTGATTACCGCCGCGTGAAACGGCGGTTGATACCGTGATCTTAGGTCACGGCATCAACCGCTGCCAAGCGTCTCTCTATGATCCAGCCCGGTCCACGCTTCGCAACACGAAGCGCTGATAAAGATAGCCGAGAGCGATCAGGCAAAGGCCGAGCCCGAGGAACGAGGCGACGCGATACAGCCCCGTCAATCCGGCGGCATCCACCAGGAAGACCTTCAACACGGCGAGCAGGATCACCCCCGCCGCCGCATGGCGCAGCGGCCGGCTGCCTGTGACGAGGCCCAGGACCACCAGCAGGCCGCCATAGATCAGCCAGGCGACGGAATAGCCGTAAAGCTCGGCGGCACTCGCGACATCGGTCAGGAAGGCACTGCCCGGCCAGATCACATCGGTGCCGACAAAAAGCTGACGGTTGAGGATCGACACACCGGCGAAACCCGTGATGAGGGCGATGGCACCCAGGACGGCTTGCAGGGATTTGAGGCCCGCCGCCTCATTGCGGCCGAAGATCCCCGACAAAGCCACGGCCCGGCTGAAACTGCGCGCCACGATCACGGCGCAGATCGCCGGCAGGATGAAGGCATAGAGGCCGCGATTGAGGATCGGCGTCGCACCGACCGGGATTGCGTTGAAGAGCGGGTTGAGCAGCGACAGCGGCCCCAGCACCACGGCGGCAGCTCCCAGCCCGGCCAGCAGCAAAGCCGCCCAGATCAGCTTCGGCTCATGTTCGCGCAAGGCGAAGCCGGTCAGGAACCATGCCGCCGCCAACCACAGAATGACGAGCGTCGCCACTTCGGCAAGATCGAAGGACGCCGTCATCAGGGCGCTGCCATGGAAGAGCTGACGGACTTCGAGGCTCACCAGCAGGAAGCCGAGGAAGGCGGCCGTCAGATCGACCAGCAGAATGAGCAGCACATCGCCGCGCACCAGATGTGCCGGCGGTGTTCGCCGCAGCAGCCGGCCGCTGGCCGCGAAACCCAGGAAAGGGATGCCGATGCCGTAGAGCAGCCAATTGAGGATCGGCCGGTCGCCCACGGGGAAGCCGGAAAGAAAGAGTGCCATCAGAATGCCCGGTACCGCCACCCATAGAACGCGCCGCAACCAGACTTCGTCCAGCCGCTCGGCGATCCAGACCACCGCCGGCAGCAGCAGCGACCAGATGACGGCAACCCAGCCGGCGCCGACCAGCAACGGCACGGCGGCGGCGATGAAGCCGAGCACGGCCAGGCAATGCAGCGCGAAGCCGCCTTTATAGGCAGGGTCGCTGCCCCGGCGCTGCATCAACCGCTCCGCCGCCAGCATGTGCAGCAGGGCCAGAAGCGCGCAGATCACCGGCCAGGTGAACAGCAGGTGCCGGTCGCGAAAATCGATATAGGCAACGGCGAAGCTGGCGGCCGAGCCCAGCACCGAAAGCGCCGACCAGCGTACCGGCAAACGCGCACCGAAGGAGAGCGCGAAACCACCGAAGGTCAACAAACCGCCGATGACCAGACCAAGCGCGATGATCGTCGCGCTCATATCGACCGAAGCCGTCTGGCCGCGCGGCCGGATCTCGACCGGCATCAGCGCATAAGTCGCAACCACGATTGCCGCGATGGCGAAGCCGATCAGCTCATGTGCCGTGAAACGGCGTCCCGCCAGCAGATGCAGCACCATCAACACCAGCAGAGCGGCCCAGTCGAACAGGCGGTAATCGCCCAGCGCCAACCAGTAAGCGAGCAGGCCGGCTCCGGCGAGGCTGCCCAGGCCGATGATCGCCTGTTCGATCTGCGTCAGTTTCGCAGCGGTGCCGTCGACCGCACCCAGAATTCTCGCTTGCGCATGGAAAGCCCAAATCGACAAAGCGGCAATCGCGAGAACAAAGATCGGCAGCGATATCTCGCCGATCCGCTGGCCACCCGGGTCGATCCAGTTCAGCCCGGCCAGCATCGCGACCCAGATCAGATTGCCGGCGAGACCGACGGCCGCGACATACCACCAGCGCCGCCGCCGCCAGAGCAGGAACGATCCCAGCAGCAGGAGAAAGAGGAAGGAGAACAGGATGACCGGATGCGGTTCGCTGCTGCTGACGATGGCCGGCGTCAGGAAGCCGCCCGCGAGACCGACCAGGCCGACGAAGGGTCCGTGGCGCAAGGCCAGCGGCACGGCGATCAATGTCACCGCCGTCAACAAGCCGAAACCGACTGGCGACGGGATCAGATCGTAAAGCGCCGTCGCCGCGAAAAGCGAGGCGAAGAGATCGCCGATCCCGGCGGCGGTCAGCGCTTGGCCGATGGTGGCGGAGCGCTGGCGCATCCATTCGCCGGCAACCAGCAAGACGACGCCGAACAAGCCGCCGATCCCGACCCGCAAGGCCGGCGAGAGCAATCCCTCATCGACCGAGTATTTGACCAGGAAGGCGCCAGCCAGGGCGATGGACAGGCCGCCGATCCAGACGAAGCCCCGCGCACCCAGGCGCTGTTCCAACCCCTCGCGGCGCGGCTTGCCGTTCTGCCCGGCCGAGGCCGCTGCGATCTCAACCGGCATCGCCGGCACTTCCACGGTCGGCGTTACAGGCTCCAGAGCGACTGGCGCCGCATCCGGTACTGGTGGCACCGCGCTCTCGCCTGTCCGCGCCACCGTATCGACGATCGGAGCTGCGGGCAGCACGATATCCGGCGCTGGCGTCGCAACAGGCGCAGCCGTCGGCGGACCAGCCTGGATCTGACGCTCAAGGGTCAGCAGGCGATGTTGCAGGGTGGCGATTTCATCGCGGTACCGGCTGGTCCGGCGATAGGCGGCAATCGCCAAGGCCGGCACGGCCAAGAGAAAGAAGAAAGCCGCCAGAAGCAGCAGCAGGCCCCAGAAGGTATCGTCGTCGCCGAAGAACATCAGGCTCTACTCAATCAATGAGAGGGCGTTGCCATTCTTGACCGGGACGATGGTCCCTGCAAATGGGGAATCTATTGCAGCGACGGCTTCCAGGCATCGGCCTGGGCCTTCAGCTTGGCGATCTGCTCGGCCGTCAATTGCGGTTCGATGACACTGCGGATACCCGCCGCCTCGTCATCGCCCTGGCGCGCGGCCAGTTCGGCATAGAAATAGGAGAGCTGCAGGTCGCGTGGGAAACCGACGCCCTGATAGTACATGGCAGCGAGATCGACCTGGGAACGCTTCACGCCGTGATCCGCCGCGCGCTTGGTCCAATAGGCCGCCTGCTTCGCGTCCTTGGGCACGCCGAGACCGAGCATATAGAGCATCGACATCTGCGCCTGGGCGGCGGCGATGCCGTTGGTCGCGGCCGGCGTCAACCATTTCGCCGCCATCGCGTAATCCTGCGGCACGCCGAGACCCTGCAGATACATCTGGCCCAGGGCCGCCTGCGCCGCCGGCATTCCCTGATCGGCCAAAGGCTGGAATTCCTTCAGCGCGGCCGCATAGTCGCCACGCTCGAACGCCGCAAAGCCGGCATTGCCATCGGCCTGTGCCGTGGACAGCCCAGCTGTGCTGAGGCCAGCCGAAACCAGGCCGGCGGCCAGGACCATCTTTGCGGCCCGGGAAGCCAGGGGAATCCGGGAGGCCAGGGGAATCCGGAAGGTCAGGCACTTACGATACGTCATCGGTTAATTTCTTCCCATGTTGCGCTCCCGCAAGGTCGGCGCGGTTTCGGATACTTGGCTAGCATTGACCGCCAGGCTGGGCAAGCTCGGCAAGCGGTCATAGCCATAGGCATCCTGGCGGAATTGCGGCACCCCGGCCTCATCGACCCAGGCCGTCATATACGTGATATGGATCGGCAGCGGCCGGGCGACCGGTACATAGGTGGTCTTGCCGGTGGCGATCGCCTCTTCCACATGGGCCCGGGTCCAGAGCGGATTGTCCTTCAGCACGAAAGCCGCGAGGCCGACCGGATCGGCGGTCCTGACACAGCCGGAACTGAGATAGCGGTCCTGCCGCGCGAAGGCCGAAGGCGTCGGCGTGCCATGCAGATAGACAGCGTAGTCGTTCTTGAAATCCAGCTTCACCGGACCCAGGGCATTTTCCGGCCCGGCATCCTGTTTCAGCCGATAGGGGAAATAGCCGCTCTTGCGCACCTCGCGCCAATCGATGGCGCGCGGATCGATCTCATTCCCCGCACCGTCATAGACCCGCACATTCTTGGCCGCGAAATAACCCGGCTGATCCAGTTCGTGGCGCAGCATGTCATTGGCGGCGATCTTCGCCGGCACCGTCCAGTCGGGGTTGAGCTTCACCTGGGTGATGATGCTGGTGAGCAGCGGCGTTTTGCGGTCGAGCCGGCCGACGATCGCCTTGGTGTAGAAGACCACCTGGCTCCCGTCGATGATCTTCACCTCCTGGGCCGGCACATTGACGATCAGATGGCGCGGCGCGAAGCTCGCTCCCTGTTCCTGCATGCGCCGCAGATTGAGCAGCACCATGCGCAGCCGCGTCTCGGCGCTGACATTCATTTCCTCGATGGTGCGCTTGCCGATCACCGCATCGTCGTTCAGGCCATGGGCATGCTGAAAGCGCTGCACCGCCTGCGCCAATGCCGGATCGTAAAGCTGCATATCCGGGACCGACGCATCCGGCGTTGCAAGCTCGCCGGTGACGAGCAGACGCTGACGGATCGTCGGCACGCGGGGATCGCTCTCGCCCGGCTCCAGCTTCTCGCTGCCGCTGATCGTCGGCCAACCGCCGCCACGCACATAAGCAAGCTGTGATGGCAATCGACGATAGAGGCGCCAGAACGGCGCATAGGGCGGCAGCTCCTTTTGCAGGAAGGCCGGACGATCCGGCGCCTCATCGAGCACCGCCAGGATGTTCACGCCGCGCTGATCGCCGCTGCCCAGCAGGCTGCCGGCATCAACCGCGCCCGCCAGGAAGATCGCGCTCAACAGGGCTTCGGTCCGGGCCGCGCCGACGGCATCGCGCGGCGGGATCAAGCCAGTGACCGCCAGGGCGATTTCCGGCGGCAGGCCGAATCCTGCCTGCAGCGCCTTCGGCAGCAATTGCGCGAATTGCGCCCCCAGGGGCGTGAATCCTTCGGCCGTCACCCAGATCGGCGCCCGGCCCGCATCATAGGCGGCGCGCAAAGCCGCCCAATCCACCGGCAGCGATGAGGAAGCCGGTTGCGCGGCCAAATCGGCAACGGCCGCACCGATCCCCGGCAGAACCGGATTCCGCTGGTCGCCAGCCGTCACCTCAAGCAGGACGGGCTCAGGCTTGATCGGAGGATCTTTGGCGCTCTCGGCCCAGGCGGCCGTATGGCAGGTGAGTGACAATGCAATGGCGGCGACGGCGCCCGTCCAAAACCCGGTCTTCATGCATCCCCGATCGTTCGCTGCTTTCCAACGACTTCGCTGGACGCCCCGTCCCGCCCGGCATCCGCCCGGCACTATAGTCAAATAACAGGAACCTGTCACGATGACGGGCCGTGAGCCGGATCACGTCCCGGTTTGCCGGCCCGCCACCTTGCCGAACGTCAGTCGCCCGCAAGCGCCGGACGGCCGAAGGCGGCGGCGGTGATCTCCGATTCGATGAACAGGCGCAGGCCGCCTGGCTGCTCGAAGATCTTGTCGCGCCGGTCGTGGCGCGACTGGATATCGGCCGCCCCGGCCCGGACCGCCAGATCGGTGGCCGTCGCGGTGGCCGTATCGATGGCGTGGCTGGCGGCCTCCTCCAGCGACAGGAAATCGCGATAGCCGTCTGGCAGGTGGACGCGGAATAAGCCGTCCTTCGGCGCGGTGATGTTGATCGTCACCTGCTGCATGACGCCGCCCGCCACCGCACCCACGGCATTGGAAACTTCGGCATGGGGCGGGATCACCAGGCGCGTGCGCAGGGCCTCGGCGATCTGCGGATAATAACTCTTCACCGGCGCGCCGATGCCGGCCAGCGGCACCGCCAGGCGGATGGCCACATCCAGCAACTCCGTCGGCGCGCCCGGCATGGCCACACCATTCACTTCGCCCGCTATGGCAGGTTGCTGGCCGCGCAGGGAACGTCCGACCAGCGCATGGCCAAGCTTGCCCCACTCGCGCTGGCCGATGCCGATATTCTCGGCGAAGACGGAATCGAGAATGACCTCGCCCGACTGGCGCACCACCTGATCGACGATCTGGCGGCACAGGGTTTCGTGATCGGCCGGCGCCTTCCAGTTGCCCACGGGCGGACGCAGCAGAAAGAGCTTCGCACCCAGTTCCGCCGCCTCGCGGCACCAGCGATCCTGGTTCTCCAGCACATGCACGGCATCGCTCGGCGTCAGGCCGCTGGGGATGACCAGGCCGCGATCGACCAGACGCTGCAGGTTGCGCACGGAAGCCGGACTGAAGAGCAGATCGGCCAGCGCCACCGGCCCATCCGCCAGCGCGTCCCAGACCTGCTTCTGCCCCTCGGTCAAACTCGCTTCGCCGGCATCCAGCGGCCGCTGGCGCAAGGCGAACTGCCCGCGATAGGGGATCATCTCATCGGCGGCGAGCTGGGCCCGCAGCGTCTCCAGCGTCTTCGGATATTGCATGGCGAGCAGGCTGAGCGGCACGACACGGCGCGGGCCGGCGATGAAGCCATGCACCTCATCGATCCGGATCTCGCTGTCGCCGCCGAGGCCATAGGTGTGAACGGCGACCGCCTCCACCATGGTCTTCCAGCCGCCGACGGTCGCACCTTCCTTGTTCAGCACCGGCCGGCCGTCGCGCAGCATGGCGATATCGGTGGTGGTGCCGCCCATGTCGGAAACCAGGATCGTGTCCTCGCCACAGAGATGACGAGCACCGACCAGACTGGCGGCCGGACCGGAGAGAATGGTCTCGACGGGACAGGTCAGCGCGAGATCCGCATTGATCAGTGAGCCGTCGCCCTTCACCACCATCAGCGGGGCGCGGATGCCGTGCTGATCCAGCAGACCGGCAACGGCGCGGATCAATTGCTGCAATTGGGGAATGAGGCGCGCATTCAGCGCCGCCGTCAGCGCGCGGCGCGGCGCGTCCAGCTTCGAGGTCAGTTCATGGCCGCAGGTGACCGGCTTGTCGGTGAGGTCGCGGATCAACTGCCGCACGGCGATTTCATGGGCCGGATTGCGCACCGAAAAATAACCGCTGACGGCAAAGGCTGCGACCTTCGGCGCATGCTGCAGCACCGCCGCCTTAACGGTGTCGAGGTCGAGCGGCGCCTGTTCGTCGCCCGCCGGCTTGTGGCCGCCCGCCACAAAGATCACGGGATCACTGCCCAGTGCCTGTTTCAGCCCGGCCCGTTCCAGCGCCTTCTCGTCATAGCCGAGCAGGATCAGGCAAATCGGCGCGCCATGGCTCTCGACGATGGCGTTGGTGGCGAGCGTGGTCGACATCGAGACCAGGGCGATATCGCTGTTCCGGTGGCCTTCCGGCAGATGCGGCAGCACCGCAGCCATGGCACCGCCCAGGCCGATCGCCAGATCGTGCTTGGTGGTCAGGGATTTCGCCGTCGCCAGAACGCCGGTGGCGGGATCGAACAGGACCGCATCGGTATAGGTACCGCCGGTATCGAGGCCGAGCAGAATGGGCACGTCAGTTTCTTCCTTCCAGCCGCATCCACTAAAAATCGGCGGCCCGGGGCGTTTTGGCGGCAAAGGATGCCAGGGTCAAGAACGGATCAGGCATGGGAGATCTGTCGGGAATCTATCGGTCGGATATCCCGCCTCCCGCCCCTCGGCAAAGCCGCGAAACAAACCGTGGCCGCTACGGATCTGTACCCGCATCGCTTTGATCGGAAAGGGGAATCGGCAACCATTCGGCGATTTTTGCTTTGCCGGGCCGACCGGCTGTGGCAAGGTGGCTGACGTCCTTGCGGCGCAACGGGGATTTTTCAAATATTCCAGCATGTTAGATGTGCTGGTGCGAAGGAGACCGTAGGCATGACAGCATCCGACCTGATCACCCGCCGCCGCCTGCTGGGCCTCGGCGCGGGTTTCGGTGCCGCCACCCTTGCCGGCCTGCCCCGCCCCGCCGCCGCCGCTTTGCCCATCACCGGCAACCGGGCCCTCGGCTTCTACAACACCCATACCGGGGAAACCCTGAAGGCCACCTATTGGGCCAAAGGCCGGTACGACAAGGGCGCGCTGAAGGATATCAATTTCATCCTGCGCGACCATCGGACCAATGAGGTCATGCCGATCGACCTCCAGCTTCTCGATCTCCTGACCGAGCTGCATCGCCGCACCCGCAGCAACAAGGCCTTCCAGATCATTTCCGGCTACCGCAGTCCGCAATCCAATGCCCTGCTCGCATCGGAAGGCGGCGGCGTCGCCAAGAAGAGCCTGCATATGCAGGGCAAGGCGATCGATATCCGCCTGGCCGATGTCGATCTGTCGGATCTGCGCGGTACCGCGATGGCGATGAAACAGGGCGGTGTCGGCTATTATCCGAAATCCGCTTTCGTGCATGTCGATACCGGGCGCGTCCGCGCTTGGTGAGGCCTCCTAACAGGGTATTCACCTCGAACAGAGCCTCGCCTGGAATATCAGATACTTACGCTCGGGTCGTCGAATCCGGCGAGTTCGGCCAGCAGTTTTGACTCCGCTGCCACTTAAGAGTCTGGTAACCATATGGGGATAGGTTACGCCTCTGACCGGTTTCAGGAATGAGCAGGGCCATGGACGATCTCGAGGAACTGCAAACGCGCGTCGCGGCGGCGCAGGAAAAACTGCGCCTCAGCGCCGACGATCAGCGCAAATACGGTCTACGTCTCAATGATGTCGTCGCCATCGTCGAAGGCTCGCTCGCTCGCCAGCAGGAGGAGATGAAGCGGCTGCAGTCGGCGGCCCTGGAATTGCGCATCGAGCGCGATGCCGCGCGGCAGGCCGAAACCGAACTCAAAGCCACCTATGACGCCGCTTTGGCCAAGCTGACCAAGCATCAGGCCCAGAACGACCAGCTTCGCGCCATGGTGCTGACCCTGCTGAACGTCATCGAAGGCCGGGAGCCGGCGACAGCGCTGCAGGGTGTGACGCAACGCCTGGAAACCAGCCTCAAGCAATTCGTCATCGCCGCGCCGGCTGTCACCGCCGCCGCCTCGGAAGCGGACGGTCATGATTCGTCTGCCGAGGAGGATGTCTCCGCGTCTCCCTTTCCCGCCCCGCTCCTGAGCGAGCAGGCGGAAGCTGAGCTATCGGAGCCGGAAGAGCATGCGGCGGCGGAAGCCGTCGTGGAGATGGACGCTGCCCACACCGCTTCGGGCGATGATTTTCCCGACGATGCCGAGGATGCCGGCATCGAACCCGCCGCCGTCGAGCCGGAACTGGCCGGCCACGATGTTGCCGTTCACGATGTAGCCGTCGCGTCGTCGCTGGAAGAAGAGATCATCTCGGCCGATAGCGAGATGCCGGAAGCCGTCGCTCACGCGGACGAAGCCGAGCAGATCGCCGAGGAACCCGCTTTCTCCGACGATCAGCCGGAAGATCTGGAAACGATCTCGATGACCGAGCATGAAAGCCTGGTCGCCGATCCGGAAGCCCCGGCGGAGGATGCGAAGGTGAATGGCGCGGACCACGTCCACGCTCTCACCCTTCATGAGGATGGAGAGGATGAGCCGCTGGTCTCCGCTCTGCTCGACGCCGAGAAGGCCCTGATCGAAGCCGGCGCCAACGGTTTCGCCAATGGCAGTTCGCCGGTTGCCGAAATCATCCGCCGCATCAGCCTGCGCACCCGCGAATTCTCGGAAGCCTCCGGCAGCTAAACGTCACACCGAAGAGCGGCCTCACCTGCCGATGCTGACCGCGCAATAGGCTCCAGCACTCTGCAATCCGTGGCAGATCTCCGCCAGCTTCGCCGGATTTTCGCCGCTGCCATAAAGGCGCAGGAAATGCCCTTTGCCGGGAATGTCGACCGGTACGTAAAGCGGCGTCAGTGACACCAGCTCCGGATGGCTGGCCGACAGGATCGACCAGCCGCGTTGTGCCTGATCGATGGCCCGATAGCTCGCGAGATGGATTGCCATGCCGGCTGCCGGAATGGTCGATGTTGCTGCAGCATCCGACGTTGTCTTCCGTACATCAATCTGCGCCGCACCTGCGACCGGCGTCGGTCCTTCGATCAGCGGCGCTTCCGCAACGATCGCTTGAGCTTGAACCGGCGCACCGGATGACGGTGATTTCGGTGCAGCCTGCGGAGCGGCGGCCGACGAGATCGGCTGACTGCCCGGCAGGAGATCGCGCGGCTGCGATGCCGCATGCTGCGGGAAAGTGAGCACCGCCGCCGCGCGTGATGGCGCCGTTTCCGCCATGGCGACCTCGCGCTGGGACGCAAAAGGCGGCGGCAGGGCGGTTTTCTCCGGCGGCGTATCGCAGGCGTTCAGCAGGACGACCAGCAGACCGCCGGCCATCGCCCGCACGGGGATTTCTGAGATACGACGCATGATGCCCTGTTCGTGAAAATCGTGCGGAGAAGTGTGAAGGTCAGGCCACCAGAACGTCGGTCTGTTGGCGGCGTAAGGAAGCCGCCATATCCGCATCCGGTCCCTGATCGGTGATCAGATATTTCAAACGGGAGACATGTTCGACGGGAAAGGGTTGCATGCGGCCGATCTTGCTGTGATCGGAAAGCAGGATCGGCGTATCCGCCGCCAGGATCATCCGGCCATGCAGCTCGGCGATGTCGCGGTGATAGTCGCTGAGGATGAGCCCGCCCGGCGTCGCGCCAAGGATATTGCCCGCAGACAGATCGTCGATGCCGCTGGATGCCACGCCGTTGACGCTGATGAAGGCGAGATCGGCATGATAACGTTCCAGCATCCGCGTCGTATCCCAGCCCCCGGTCATGTCCTCATAGGGCTGGATCTCGCCGCCGAGAACGAAAACCCGGTTGTTGTTGCGGCGCCAGAGGCGCTGCGCCACGCGCAGGCTGTTGGTGTAGATCGTCAGCGAGCGGCGATCCTCGATCGCTTCGACCAATGGCCAGGTGGTGCTGCCGGAATCGATGATCAGGCTGGCGCCATCCTGGACGAGGCTGGCGGCCCGGCGGCCGATCGATTGCTTCTCGCGGCTGTTCACCACCAGACGGTCTGCGATGTCCGGCTCGTTCGGCGCCATCACCACGGCGCCGCCATGGGTCTGGCGCAGCAATTCCTTGGCGGCCAGTTGCTTGAGGTCGCGGCGGATGGTTTCGCGCGATGCCCCCAAGGTCTGCGACAACTCCGCGATCGAGACAGAGCCCTCCTGATCCAACCGCTTCAGGATGAAATTCTGCCGCGCTTCGGCTAGCACGAGTCACCTCTTCCCCTAACCAATCCAGCCCAGAAGCTGCCCGGCAGGCTGCCAAAGGTCAAGCCGATCCGACAGAATTCCACAGAAGGGGCTATATATCCGCCTGATATCGAGCCGGCGCCGGCGGGGAGAGGTCGAAGCCCAGGGACTGATAGAAGGCATTGGCGCCGGCATTGCGCGAATCGACTCCGACCCGCAGCCGGCTACAGCCCTGGACCCGCGCCTCATCGATTACCGCCTGCATCAGGCGCCGCCCCAGGCCACGTCGACGTGCCGGCTCGGCAATGTAGAAGTGATTGAGCTCGGCCAGTTTACGGCCGGCCTCGGTATGATAGATCCGATAGAAAGCCGCATATCCCTGCAGCTCCCGCCCCGTCTCCAGAGCTGGGGTCTCCAGAACCAGGATCGTCACCCAGGCCCGATCACCCAAGGCTTCCGCCAGCAGCGACTCGCGCGAGACGGTCGCGACATCGTCATGATAGGCGGCCAGATCCGCGATCATTTTCAGAATCCGATCGACATCCCCTGGTCGAAATCCCCTGGGACCGCCCGCCGGACAATCGTCATCTCCCACTCCACCCTTACATGCCGATATCGCTCATAATACTACTAAAAATCGTAGAATGACTAGTAAAATGCAGCTAAGAACGCCCGAATCCTGTCTGCCCACGAAGGTTGACGCGGCCCGGGAGAGCGGTTTAGCCTCCCAACATGGTTAGCGGTTTTGCCCTTGCGCGCCTGACGCGAATTAGCAACCGGACCGTCTTCGGACGGCCGGTCGCCGAATCGTGTCCTGTGCCCTTTGCGAGAGCTGCTGATCATGTCCTCTTCCAAAACTGCGGTTGCTGAAACCGCCTCTCATCTCTTTTCCCGTCCTGCCGTCGTTCGACGATCTCCCGCGCCGGACGTGCAGTGCTTTTCGCTGCGCGCCGATCTGGAGCCGGGCCTCTTGCCGCGCCTGCTGGAAGCCTTCGCCAAACGCGGTCTATGGCCCAGCAAATTCTACAGCCAGGTGATCGACCAGGATGGCCCCGGCCAGGGCGAGGAAGCCATGATCGATATCCAGGTTGCAGGTCTGGATTGCGCGACACGCGATCACATCGCCATGCAGTTTCGCGGTATGGTCGGCGTCCACTCCGTCCTCACAAGCGTGAAAGCATCCCAGATCTGATCAGTGCCGCGGATGCTCCGCCAGAGCCGGATGCTCTCAAATGGAGTCGCTCAGGCGATTTCATGTGAGAGTTGAATCCGTCTCTAAATTAGAGGCCGGTGTGGGCGGATCGAAACACCAGGATCAAAAGGGGAGCATCCATGAGCACAGACGACATTTCCCGTAACCGGCGGGCGGGCTTGCCGCAGGTACCGCGCGAGGATTGGGACCGGGCGCCATGGAACCGCTGGGCCTTCCAGCATGTGCGCGAGATCGTGCCGACCGCCACGGTCTGGCGCGGCGCCGGTCCCGCCAGCGTCCTGCCACGGGCGTCGCAGGCGATCGACGGCCTCACCTTCGAGCTGGACGGTCAGCGCCGCAGCATCGCCCAGTTTCTCGACGGCAACTACACCGACGGCTTCATCGTGCTGCATCGCGGCGCGATCGTTGCCGAGCGCTACATGAACAACATGACCGAGCGCACGCCGCATCTCTCGCAATCGGTGGCGAAATCGGTGACCGGCACGGTGGCCGGCATCCTGGCCGGGCGCGGCCTGCTCGACCCGCAGGCGCCGATCACGCATTACCTGCCGGAACTGGAGGCAACCGCCTATCGCGGCGCAATCGTGCAGCATGTGCTGGACATGACCAGCGGCGTCGCCTTCGACGAGGAATATACCAGCCTCGATTCCGATATCGCCAAGGTCGATATCGCCAGCGGCTGGAAGCCCGCGACGGATCCCAATGGGCCGCAGACGATGTGGCAGGTGATCCTGGGCCTCAAGAAGCAGGAATGCGCGCATGGCGCCTCGTTCCGCTACCGCTCGATCGAGACGGACGTGCTCGCTTTCGTTATGGAACGCGCCAGCGGCATGCGTCTTGCCGAGCTGGTGAGCCGCGAACTCTGGGCGCCGCTGGGTGCCGAGGAGGATGCCTATTTCACCGTCGACCCGGCCGGCTATGCCCTGGCCGATGGCGGCTTCAACGCCACCTTGCGCGACTATGCCCGTTTCGGCCTGATGCATGCCCATCAGGGTCTGTTCAACGGCCGCCAGATCGTGCCCTCCGCCTGGATCCGGCAGACGCAGACCGGCGACCATGCGAAATTCCAGGGCACCTATCGCAACGTCCTGCCGAACGGTGCCTATCGCAACCAGTTCTGGATCGAGGATGCATCGCGTCGCGCCTATATGGCCCGCGGCGTCTTCGGACAGATGATCTATGTCGATCCCGATGCGGATTTCGTCGCGGTCAAGCTCTCGACCTGGCCGGAATTCACCAGCGAGATCCGCACACGTGAAACGCTGGCGGCGATCAATGCCATCAAGCGCGCCTTGACCAACTGATTACCGGATTGCTTGGCCACCGGCTATCCAGAGCGCGATGCTTCCAGATTGAAGCACAATTGCTTCACTCTGGAAGCTGAATCGCCCTCTCCCTATCGATAGGGAGCGGCGGCATCTTCCTTACAGATTGCGTTCCAGTTGTCGGATGAAGAGCGCGATGGTGACGCCGGTCTTGGTGTAGGAATTGTGCTGCGTCCCTTCCTTCAGCAGGACGAAATCGCCGGGCTTGTAGACATAGCCGTCATTGTCGATCAGCTCGCCTTCGATGATGAAGAACTGTTCGTGACAGGTATGCTCATGCGGAATGCTGCTTGCCCCCGGCGCCATCCGATAGATTGTGAAACCGGTGCCCTCGGCAAAGGTGTCGTCGAACTGTAGATAACTGTGCCCCGACACTTCCTGTCCGTCGATGACGAATGTCTTGTAGGTCGCCGATTGTATATTGGCGACCTGGCGATCCGCCGGCGCGATCGGTTTCATGGCAACGGTCATTCGCTCCTCCGCAATTCTTGGCCCGCTCCAGGGCATGTCTCTTTTCCCTATCAGTATCGCCGGCATGCCGACAGAGTCCATCGAGAATTGAACAACGATTCAAATCGACAGCTTTGTTCCGGAAACGGCATGCGCACTTGGCATCGCTCCAGGCCCGCATTGTCGCACCGGCCTGTTTCTGCAAAGCTGCTTGCGCCTGCCACCGGAATGCCGCGTCAAATCGGAGCCTGACAGCCGTGATCGCAGCGATGAACCCAACTGCCGTTCTGCCGATGCTGTGGCTTGCCTGGTGGGTTTCATGGACCATTGCCGCGCGCTGGTCGAGTACGCCGATCCGGGTCGCCGGTGACCGCCTGGCCTGGCTCTATCGCGCCAGCATGTATCTCGGCATTTTCCTGGTCCTCTATTCCAGCTACGGCAGTTGGGCGCCGCGCCTTTGGCACTCTACTCCCGCCGAAGGCTGGTTGATCGATCTCCTGGCCCTGGCCGGCTTTGCTTTCTGCTGGTGGGCGCGCCTGCATCTCGGCCGGTTGTGGTCGAGCGCGGTGACGATCAAGCCGGAGCACCGCATCGTCGAGAGCGGCCCCTATGGCCTGGTACGCCACCCCATCTATAGCGGCCTGCTGCTCGCCATCCTGGCATCCGTGCTGCTGATCGGCACGCTCGCCGGGATCATCGGCGGCGCGATCATGCTGGCAGCCATGGTGCTGAAGGCGCGGCTGGAAGAGGCAACCTTGCGCGAGGCGCTGGGCCGCGACGCCTATGATGCCTATGCGGAGAGGGTGCCAATGCTTATTCCCTTCCTTCGCATCGGCCGCCAGCGGACACGGTGAAAACATCACCGCAAGCCATGGGATCGATATCTGTTCCGCTCAATGAAAAACCCGCCGGCATTTGCAGCCGGCGGGTTTCATAGGCGGTCCGTTTCCGATCAAGCACGCATGCGCGCGCCGCTGGGATCGTAAGGCGGTTCCGTGAGGATCTTTGCCGGGCGCATCTCGCCGAGAATTTCAATCTCGATCTTGCCGCCGGCCTTGATCGCCTCCACCGGCAGATAAGAGAGGGCGATCGCCGTGCCGACCGTATGGCCGTAGCCGGCCGAGGTCAGGCGGCCGATCACCTTGCCGTTCTGCAGCACCGGCTCGTTGCCGATCGGATCGGTGTCGGCAACATCCACCGCCATGATCGCCAGTTTGCGCTTGGCGCCCGCTTTGAAG
This sequence comes from uncultured Rhodospirillaceae bacterium, assembly GCA_964406155.1. Taxonomy (GTDB): domain Bacteria; phylum Pseudomonadota; class Alphaproteobacteria; order Dongiales; family Dongiaceae; genus Dongia_B. The sequence continues at coordinate 29,698 of CAYOQR010000042.1, forward strand.
GCAGCCTCCGCCGCTTCCCGGCCGATGAAGTTCCCCTTATCGAGCTTGGTCACCTTCTCGATCCCGGCTTCCGCCGCCGTGTAGTCGATACTGAATTCCCGGCCCCAGGAACCGTAGCCCTTTTCCAGGCGGAGGGAATTGAGCGCCCGCACACCGCAAAGCTTCAGCCCATGGGCCGCACCCGCCGTCACCAAGCGATCGAAAATGTGACGATGCGACTTCGGCTCGCAATAAATTTCAAAGCCGAGCTCACCGGTGAAGGAAACGCGGATCACCAGGGCCTGAGCGAGGCCGACCGTCATCTGCCGGGCCGACAGGAAGGGGAAGCCCGCATGGGAGATATCTTCCGTCGTCAGTTGCGCCAGCACCTCACGGGTCTTCGGTCCGGTCAGTGAGAAGCCCATCCAATCGGCTGTGACATCGCGCACGGTGACATCGTTATCCGCCGGCAGATGCGCCTGGAACCAGCGCATGTAATATTCCGTCGCCGTCGGCGAGCCGATCAGCAGATAGCGCTCGGATGAGAGGCGCGTCACCGTGAGATCGCCCAGCACCTGGCCCTTGGGCGTCAGCATCGGGCAGAGCACGGCGCGGCCATCCTTCGAGGGCAGCTTGTTGGTCATCAGGCGGTTGAGATAGGCCTCGGCGCCCTTGCCGGCTACCTCGAACTTGGCATAGCAAGAGGTCTCGAACAGGCCGACCTGTTCGCGCACCGACCTGCATTCCGCCGCCACATGGGGGAAGGCATTCGAACGGCGGAAGCTAGGCCTCTCCACCGGTTCGACGCCCTTCGGCGCGAACCACAGGGGATATTCCCAGCCATTGGTGGCACCGAAGATGGCACCTTCCGCCTTCAGCGTGTCATAGACCGGGCTGGTTTTCAGCGGACGCGCGGCCGGCAATTCCTCGTTCGGGCAGGTGATGGTGAAGCGACGGCGGTAATTCTCCATCGTCTTCTCCAGCACATAGCTCTTGTTCACATGATCGCCGAAACGGGCGACATCCATGGCGAAGACATCCATGCCGGGCTCGCCGTCGATCACCCATTGCGCCACGGCAAGACCGACACCACCGGCCTGGCTGAAACCGGCCATGACGCCGGTCGCCACGAAATAATTCCGTAGGCCGCGCACCGGACCGATGATCGGATTGCCGTCCGGCGCGAAGATCATCGGGCCGTTGATGATGCGCTTGATGCCGCCTTCGACCAGGCAGGGATAGCGTTCCATGGCGACCGCCATGGCATCGGTGATCCGGTCGAGATCGTTTTCCAGCAGTTCATGGCCGAAATTGAGCGGCGTGCCATCGACCGACCAGTGCTTCGCCGCCTTTTCATAGGTGCCGATCAGCAGCCCCTTGCCCTCCTGGCGCAGATAGCTCTCGCCATCAAAGTCGATGGTCATGGGAATTTCCCGTGCCAAAGCGGCGACCTCGGGGATGTCGTTGGTCACGACATACATATGTTCCATCGGCATGATCGGCAGGTTGACGCCGACCTGGGCCCCGACCTCGCGACCCCAGAGACCGGCGGCATTGATCACCACCTCGGTCTCGATGGTGCCTTGCGGGGTCACCACCAGCCAACCGCCCGACGCGGTCGGCTTCAGCTCAACAACGGGGGTGTTGCGGTAGATCTCCGCACCCTTGTTGCGGGCCGCCTTGGCATAGGCATTGGTGACCGAACTGGGATCGACATGACCGTCATTGGGATCGTAAAGCGCGGAAATGAAATGCTTGGTGTCGATCAGCGGGTTGATCTTCTTGACCTCGTCCATCGAGACGAATTCGAGATCGAGACCGAGATGGCGAGCCCGGGCGCGCTCCATCTTGAAGTAATCGTCGCATTGCTGGTTGGCGGCAACATAGAGGCAGCCGACCCGGTGGATGCCGCAGGACTGGCCGCTTTCCCGTTCCAGCTCCTCATAGATCTTCACGGTATAGGATTGCAGATACGACATGTTCGTATCGCCGTTGATCGTGTGCATGCCGCCAGCGGCATGCCAGGTCGAGCCGGAGGTCAGTTCCGACCGCTCCACCAGGACCACATCCGACCAGCCGAGCTTGGTCAGGTGATAAAGTACGCTGACGCCGACGACACCGCCGCCGATGACGACCGCCCTGATATGGGTCTTCATGCAAAACTCCCGTGAACCTGCAAAAGGAGCAAAACCGCAAAGACGGCCGGATCGGCCGCCGGTCTGGCGTGACTTTGCTCAGGCGTGAGTTTGCATAGAAAACCGGGACCGACAACGCGCCAAAAAATCAAATGCCGGCGACGTTTTCCTCATTCGCCATTATGAAATCGATGGCGAGATCGGCGGGGCAGCACCACCGGATTGACCGGCGCATCGCCCCGCCCACCCCTTTGCCCGTGTTCCGTGTCCCAGGGCGGACCACCGGCAATCTCACAGGGTGCCAGGAACTCTGGGACCGGCCGCGTCAGTAATCGGGCCGCAGTCCCAGTGGGCAGGTCGAGAGCGGTTCATAACCCGTTTCGGTGACCAGGATCTGCTGCTCGAGCTTGACGCATTCCTTGCCGCCCACGGCACCGATCAGGGCTTCGACACAGACCGTCTGGCCCGCCTCGAAAGGCGCATCGAAGCCGTAGCGCTCGTAATCCTCGCGATAGACGGCGAAGGGATATTCGTCGCACAGGCCGACTCCATGCATGAGGCAGGAATAGCGCCGGTCCACGAATTCCGGTGCCAGGCGGAAACTGCGCTCGGTGAACTCCCGGAAGCTCACCCCGGCCTTCACCAGCGACAGGTTGTGATGGAGATTGTCGAGCGCCGTCTGATAGAGCCGGTGCTGTTCGTCGGTCGGCTTGGCATCGCAGATCCAGCTCCGGGAAATATCGGCGCAATAGCCGTTGGGGCCGATGAGATCGGTATCGAAGGAAACCATGTCGCCCTTCTCGATGACCTTATCGGAGCATTCCTGGAACCAGGGATTGGTGCGGGCACCGGAGGCCAGCAGGCGGCATTCGATCCATTCACCGCCCTGCTCGATATTGGTCTTGTGGAGATAGGCCCAGAGCTCGTTCTCGGTCATCCCCGGCTTCATGGCGCGATACATTGCCTCGATCCCCGCTTCGCAAGCGGCGACCGCCTCGCGCATCGCGACGATTTCCTCCGCACTCTTGATGGCGCGGGCATGCTCCATCGCCTCTTCGCCATCGGTGATCTCGACACCCAGCTTGGCCAAGGCGAAGCTTGCCAAAGGATCCAGCTTGTCGATGGCGAGGCGCCGGTTGCCGCCGCCATGCCGCGCCACCAGGTCGGCGATTTCCGCCGCCCAATTGGCGATCTTCTCGCCGTGGCGCGGACCATTGGTGAAATAGGTATGGCTGATCGCCGACCGGGTCTCGTCGATCACCTCGCAATCGTCACTGAGATGCATGGCGGTCGAATAGTCGAACAGGATGACCGGCCCCTCGGTGGCGATAAAAAGATAACGCGTCTTATTATGCAGCACCCAGACCTGCATATTGGAGACATCGGACGCGTAGCGGATATTGATCGGGTCCATCAGGAGGATGCCGGCATAATCATGGGCCCGTAACTGCTGACGGATGCGGGCCAGCCGGTAGGCACGCAGTTTCGGCCGGTCGACGGCGGAACGGTGAAACACGCTCATGGGGATTGTCTTTCTAGGGAGATTGTCTTTCCGGATAGAGAGGTTTCGGTGCTCACCCGCCGCATCCGGGCCGCCCGCATGTGGCGGTTCGGATGCGGTGGTACCCCCGGAACGGCTATTCCGCCGCGCGGGTATTCAGTTTCGCCAGGTCCCCCAGCGGGATATGACAGGCAATGCGGTGCCCCTGCGGCGTCACGTGCTGCGGCGGTGGCTCGTTATCGCAAACAGCCCCCAGCTTGCGCGGGCAGCGGGAGGCGAAGGGGCAGCCCGGGATCGGCTTGGTGGCACTGGGGATTGTGCCTTCGAGGATGATCCGCTCGCGCTCCTTGCCCACTTCGGCGACCGGCGCCGCCGACAGCAGGGCTTCGGTATAGGGATGATAAGGCGGTGCATAGACCTGCTCGACCGTGCCGTATTCCACCACCCGGCCGAGATACATCACCGCCACATGATCCGCCAGGAAGCGGACCACCGAGAGATCGTGCGAGATGAAGACCAGGGTCGCGTCGCGGCTATCCTGGAGACCGATCAGCAGATTGATGATCGCCGCCTGAACCGAGACGTCCAGGGCCGAAACCGGTTCGTCGGCGATGATCAGCGCCGGATCGCCGGCCAGGGCCCGGGCGATGGCGACACGCTGCTTCTGGCCGCCCGACAACTGGCGCGGCCGGCGGTTGACGAATTCCATCGGCAGATTGACCTGGCGCAGCAATTCCATGGCCTGGGTCTTGGCCTGGCCGGCGCCGATCCCCTTCAGGCGCTGCAGGGCGCGGCGAATGGCGAAGCCGACGGTATGGCTGGGATTGAGGGTGCTGTCCGGGTTCTGGAACACCATCTGGATGGATTGCTTCTGCCCCTGGCTGCGCTTCTCCACCGGCACGGTGCCGATATCCCAGTCAACCAGCTTGACCTTGCCCTCCGTCGCCAGCTCGATCCCCATCAACACCTTGGCCAGGGACGACTTGCCGCAACCGGATTCGCCGACGATCGCCAGCGTGCGGCCGCGCTCCGCCGCAAGATTGACATCGGTCAGGGCACGGACTTCGGCCGGCTTGCTGTCGAAGATCGTGCCGGCCGGTCGATAGACCTTGAACAGGTGATCAATATGGAGAACCTCGCCGCCGCTCTTGGCGACAACTTCCTGGGCATCGCCTGGCACGGTCTGGAAGCGGCGATGCGGCGGCAGCTCCGCCAGCCGCACGCATTTCACATGATGACGCGCCTCACCCGGAATGACCTCCTCGGGGATCGGCGCCGTGGTGCATTTCGCCGGCTCACAGAAGGCGCAGCGGGACGCAAAGCCGCAGCCGCCAGGCCGCGCCAGGGCCGAAGGCACCTGGCCGGCAATCGGGCTCAGACGGCGCGACCGCTTATCCGCCCCCATGGTGGGAATGCTGTCGAGCAGGCCGCGCGTATAAGGATGGCGCGGATTGGCGAAGACCTCGCGGATCGGTCCCTCCTCCACCAGCTCGCCGAAATACATGACGCCGACCCGGTCGCAGACCCTGAGCACCGTGCCGAGATTGTGGCTGATGAAGATGATGGCGGTGTCGTGCCTGTGGCGCAATTGCGCCACCAGATCGAGCACCGCCGCCTCCACCGTCACGTCGAGACCGGTGGTCGGTTCGTCCATCACCAGCAGATCCGGTTCCGCCATCAGCGCCATGGCGATCACCACGCGCTGCTGCTGGCCACCGGAGAGCTGGTGCGGATAGCGCTCCATGATGAGCTCGGGATCCGGCAGATTGACCTCGCCCAGCAGCTTGATGGCGCGCTGCCGGGCTTCCTCGCGGCCGACGCCCAGATGCAGCATCGGCACTTCCTCGAGCTGCCGGCCGATCCGCATGGTGGGATTGAGGCTGCTCATCGGGTCCTGATAGACCATGGCGAGCTTGCTGCCGCGAATCTGCCGCAGCCGCTCCTCGCTCATCGTCGCCATGTTTTCGCCGTTGAACAGGATCTGGCCATTGGTGATGCGGCCGGCCCCGCCGAGATATTTCATGATCGCATAGGCGACCGTGGATTTGCCACAGCCGGATTCCCCGACCAGCCCCAGCGCCTCGCCCTTCGCCAGGGAGAAATTGATGCCCGGCACCACATCGACGCGGCCGGCGCGGATCACATAGGAAATCCGTACGTCGCGCAATTCCAGGATCGGCGTAGCGGCCGGATCGGCGGCACCGCCTCGACGCTCTCCCGGTTTAACCGCCTCGCTGGGTGTCAGGGCTCCTGTCATCGTCTCTCCTCAATCCCGCAGGCTGATTTCACGCAGGCCGTCGGCCAGCAGGCTGAACCCGACCACCAGCGACGAGATCGCGATGGCGGGATATAGTGACATATGCGGCCAGGTGGACATCATGCCATAGGTGTCCTTGACCATGCCGCCCCAATCGGGATCGGGCGGCGGCAGACCGAGGCCGAGGAAACCCAGCACGCCGATCTGGATCGTCGTATAGCCCATGCGCAGGCAGCTATCGACGATCAGCGGTCCCCGGGTATTGGGGAGAATTTCCACCAGCATGATGTAGAGCGCCGATTCGCCGCGCATCTTCGCCGCCGTCACATAATCCAGCTCACGCTGCTCCAGCGTGATGCCCCGGACGATGCGGATGATCTGCGGCGAGGCGACGAAGATGACAGCCGCGATCACGTTCACCACCGAGGGGCCGAGCCGCATGATGATCAGGATGTAGAGCACGATGGCCGGGAACGAGAGCAGGATATCGGTGAGGCGGCTGATCAGCGCATCCACCCAGCCGCGATAATACCCCGCCAGCAATCCCAGCATGCAGCCGACGACATAGGCACAGAAGGTCGCGATCGGCGCCACGATCAGGACCGTTCGCGACCCCCAGATGACGCGCGAGAGAATATCGCGACCCTGGTTGTCCGTGCCCAGCAGATAGATGTCGTTCGGCGTGGGATCGGCCAGAGCGTCGTAGTTATTCGCATTGGGATCGAAGGGCGCCAGCCAGGGCGCGCCGATCGCCACCACCACCCAGAACAGCACCAGAAAGGCACCGAACAGGCCGATCGGGGATTCCGCCAGCAGCTTGATCCATTTCCAGACCTTGCTGCCGGAAGGCCGTTTCATCACTTGCTCAGCCTGGGCCATTTATTTGAACCTGATGCGCGGGTTGAGCCACATGTAACCCAGATCGCCGAGGATCTGCGTCACCACAACGATGAAGACGATGATCAGGGTGGCCGCTTCGACCGTCGCCGTATCCTTCGACAGCGCGGATTCCAGAATCATATGGCCGAAGCCGGGATAAGCGAAGATCGTCTCCACGACGACCACCCCGGCCACCAGATAGTTGATCTGCAGCAGGATCACCGTCAGCGACACCACCATCGCGTTGCGCAGCGCATGGCCGAGCACGACCTTGCGGAAACTAAGCCCCTTCAGCACCGCCGTGCGGATATAGGGCTTCATCATCACATCGACCATGGCGGCGCGGACCATGCGCACGACATAGCCCAGATCGAACAGCACCATGACGGCAACCGGCATGACCAACTGCGAGGCGATCGACCAGTCCCCGCCCGGTTCCAGGGTGGAGGCGCCCGGCAGCCATTCCAGCTTGATGACGAAGATCGTCGCCAGGAACACGCCCGAGGCAAATTCCGGCACCGAGGTGGTGACCATGCTGAGGACGGAAATGGTGCGGTCGAGCTTCGATCCCTCCCGCATGCCAGCGGCAACGCCGAACAGGATCGAACAGGGAACGATGACGGCAAAGGCGATGGAGGCGATCAGCAGCGTATTGCCGAGCCGGTTCCAGATGATGTTGTTCACATCTGTCTTGTAATAGGTGGAATAGCCGAGATCGCCGCGCAGGACATTGCCGACCCATTCGATATAACGGATGGGTGCCGGCCGGTTCAGGCCCATCTGCTCAGTCAACAGCTCAACCTGCTCGGGCGTGGCAAACGGCCCCAGCATCTTGCTGGCCACCTGGCCCGGTGTCCATTCGAAGGCCGCGAAGATCAACATCGACACGACCAGCATGGTGATAATCAAAGCCGCCAGGCGTCTCGCGACGAATGCCCCCATACGTCAGTACCAATCCTCTCATCTGCCGTCGGCTGACGCCGCGGCGTTGTCATCTCATCTTACGGCACCGATATCTGCCAAAACGGCCTCACCGCCCCGCCGGATCGGCGGGGCGGCAGCCGGTCATACGGCCATCAGGCTTCGACGGACCATTCCTCGGCGAACATATAGGCCGTCGGATGAGCCTTGAAGCCCTTCACCCGCTTTGCCATCGGGGTGAAGAAGGCGCGCCAGAGGGGGATGCAGATCGGTCCCTCCTCCAGCATCAGCTTCTCGATATCCGCCATCACGACGCGGCGCTTGTCGACATCGAGGATCGCATCCGCCTTGTTCAGCAATTCGTCGAATTTCGGATTCGACCAATGCGATTCGTTCCACGGCACATTGCTGCGATAAGCCAGGTCGAGAACCATGACGCCCAAGGGGCGATGGGTCCAGGTGGTGAAGGCGAAGGGTGCCGAGGGCTGGTTCCAGATATCCCAGTACTGCGCCGAGGGCAGCACGTTGATCTTCACATTGACGCCGATTTCCTTCCACATCTGCACCATCGCCTGGACCGCCAGCGGCTCCCAGTCGGGGTCGGATTTGCAGAAGATTTCCGTGTCGAAGCCATTCGGCTTGCCAGCTTCCGCCAGCAGCTTCTTGGCGGCCGGGATATCCTGCTTCATGAAGCCGACATCGGCGTATTCGGGGTGAACCGGGCAGACGTGATGATGTTCGCCCGGCGCGCCGAGGCCGAGATAGGCGACTTTCAGAAGCTTCTTGGTGTCGAGCGCCAAGCGCATGGCCTTGGCGATGCGGGGATCCTTCCAGGTGTCGTGGATCGGCTGCATACGGGCGACCGCGGTCTGCGCGGTATTCACCGTATAGACCTCGACATGTTTCATCTTCTTGAGGGCGGCATATTGCGTGGTCTGGGCTTCGTAGAAGCCGTCGACCTGCTTCGCGGCCAGAGCGTTCAACGCCGCCGTCGCATTGTCGCCGTGATCGATGAATTCGACGGAGTCGAGCTTGGCGGGCGTGCCCCAATAACCGTCGCGGCGCTTCAGCACCGCTTTCTTGCCCAAATCATAGGATTCCAGCGTGAAAGCGCCGGTGCCGATCGACTTGGCGCCGAATTTGCCGTTCTCGCTCGGATGCAGGATCAGGGCCGGATAGTGGAAGAGATTTTCCGGCACCGCCAGGCTCGCGGTCTGACCGTTCAGTTTGATCGTGTGGTCGTCGACCTTTTCGATGGCGGTATCGGCATAAAGCTTGCTCGCCATCTTGGGGTTGCCCTTGTCGTCCTTCTGCCCGGTGTCATATTCCTTCAGCAGCATGTCCTTGAAGAGGCCGAGGACCGAGGAGCCAACATCGGGATCCATCCAGCGCTTCATGTTCCAGATCACGTGATCCGCCGTCAGCTCATCGCCGTTGGACCACTTGATGCCCTTCTTCAAATGCAGGGTCCAGGTCTTCAGGTCTTCGGTGGCTTCCCACTTCTCCAGCAGCCAGGGACGCGTCACGTTATCGACGCCGGTGCGGGTAAGATAGTCGCAGACCTGCCGCACGATATTGGAATCATAGACCCAGGAAAACGTTGCGGGATTGTCGATGGAGGGGCAACGCATCGAGACACGCACGGTGCCGCCCGTTGCGGCCGCCACTTGCGTATCCAGCGGATTGCCGGTCAGGGGATCGGCTTCGGCGCTTCCGCCCGCCAATGAATAAGCGGAGACGGCGGACAGACCCAGCAGGGTCGATATCCGCAGAAAATCCCGTCGGTCTACCTTGCCGCTCCGGTAATCCTCCAGGAGCGTCGGCAAATACGAATGAACCTTTTTCAGATCTTGTGTCATTTTTTTCTCCCAGCTTCTAGTCAACGAGCAGTCTCATCGGATTGAGCCCGATGATGATTTTTCTTCTGTGCTCAGCCTGCCCGGCGCTCTCCCTTTGCACCTGACAAGCACGAAGACTTGTTAACAATAGTCACAATGTCAGTATCGGTCCAAGCGATTTCGCCACCGGAAAACTCATTCTGCGGCACCATAAAACTCATTATTCGTTGCCCTAAAAATCATTGTTCACCGTCCTGGTCATTGTGTCCTGCCGCCGGTCCCGCATTTTCCGGCCATTCCTGTTCCATTAGGCGCAAGGTCCTCCTGGCTGTGCCGATCTCGCTCCAGGAAGCGCAATGCCCCGTTTTTCCGCCAATCTTTCGATGATGTTCAACGCATAGCCGTTCCTCGATTGGACCATCCGAGATAGACAGTCCCAGCCCTGACACCGGGGCCGGGCCGCTCCCGGCCAGGGAAATTGACGCAGCGTCAATGATTTATGCCGAAGTGTATCATTGGAAGGTTACGTGAAGGCGGAGTACCGGCCTTTAAGCCTTGGCCCCTCGCTGGCATCGCGCCCCGGCATTGTGGGCGGCTTGGCAGGAGTCATCAAAGCCTCCCGCTCAGCGATCATCTTCCGATCGGCCATCGTTCTCCCGGTTGCCAGCCGTGTCCCTGGCCGGCTGTTCGACGTCCCAGGGGGCGATCCAGTCACCAGCGACGCGCAGGCTCACTTGCGCATCCTCTTCGATCAGCCTGCACACGGACATTTCGCCGGCACTCATGCCATAGCGCGCACCGGCTTCTCGGAACCGGTCGTGCGTCGCGCGCATAAGCTCGCCGCGCGTACCTGTTTCCTGCATCATCGCTTCGATCAGATCCAGGTCCTTCAAGCACAAAGCCAGTGGGAAGGATGGGTCGTAGTGACCGGCGAAGATCGAGGGTACATCATGTTGCAGCACGAAGCTGTCCGCTGCGCCGCCTTTCATCACCTCCCACCAGATTTCCGGCGCCAGCCCCATCAGTTTCGCCGCCACCATGGCCTCCCCAATCGCTGCGGCGTGGATCTTCCAAAGCTGGTTGTTCACCAGCTTCGCCACATAGCCGTTGCCGTGTGCGCCGACACGGCGGATGCGTCCCATCGCCTCGATCACAGGCCGGACTATCTCGATATCCCGGTCCTCGCCGCCGACAAACATTGGCATGTCGCCACGGATGGCCGCATCGACAGATCCGGTCACAGGGGCATCGATCGCCATCCCGCCCTGGCGCCGAAATTCTTCCGCCAGCTCACGCATCAGCCGGGGACTGCTCGTGGTAAGATCGATCCAGTATTTGCCCTGGCATGACGTTGTCAGGAATCCGTGTGCGCCCCTCACCACCTGCTCGACTTCCTTGGGTCCAAAGACCATGGTGATGACGACGTCCGACCGCCGTAGCACGTCGGCTGGGCTGGTCGCCGCTTGCGCCCCCACTCGAACCAATGCATCGATGGCATCCTGGCGAAGATCATTGACGATGAGTTTGAAGCCGGCGCGCAGGATGTTACGGGCGGCGTTCCCGCCCATGGTACCCAAGCCAATGAAGCCAACGATCACAACACTTTCTCCCTTCCGGTTAGCCATTGCTAAGGTAGTTGGAGGGTCGATATGGTGACAAACGAGTATCGCTGATACTGCACATAAGCGACGCTGATAGGCCGCCGATGGACATCGACCTTAGACTGCTGCGGAGCCTCGTGGCCATTTACGAGCTGGGTTCCCTGTCCCGTGCGGCGGATCAGCTATGCTGCACACAGGCAGCAATGAGCATGCGGCTAAAGATGCTCGAAGACAAAATGGGCAGCCAGCTCTTCATGCGGCGCCACCATCGGCTCGAGCCCACCCCTCTCGCCAGCGAGACGTATGCGAAGGCCCTGGGCGTGATCGCTTCTTACGACGAATTTATCTCGACAACGCGCAGCCGGGCGGCCATCACCAAGGTCCGGATCGGTGCGCCGGATGACTACGCCTATGGAATCCTGACGGCGGCAATGCGTGAGCTGTATGACGATATCGACGATATCGAGATTGAAATCATTTGCGACCTCAGCGCCAATCTTCACGCCGCCCTGCACAGGCAGAATCTCGATTTGTCGATTGTGTCGCTCGTGTCGCCACCCGCCTCGGTTTGCCACTCAATCGAGGCACGGCTGTCCTGGGTACATCATCCGGAACGGCTCGTCGAAGTCGGCCCGCCACTCATGCTCTCGACCTATCCGGAAGGTTGCACCTTCAGGCGGGCGATGATCGCGGCGCTGGAAGCAGCCGAGATTCCTTGGCGTATCGCCAATCAAAGCCGAAGCCAGATCGGTGTGCTCGCCGCAGTCCGTGCCGGACTCGCCGTAACCTCGATGGCGCAGGGAACGGAACCGCCCGATCTTGTCGCTGCCACCGCAGTGAACTGGCTGCCGCCACTTAAAAGCATACCGATCTATCTGATGCGGTCGGACAGTGCTCCCAATGCGGCCGTCTCTAAAATCGAAAGCATATTGCGAAATCACCTCAACACTCTGAACGTTGCCGCCTGATCCAATAGCGGCCGTCCCACTGGAATAGCCGCGAAGAGGAATTCAGGTGTGACATTGCTTCGAGGTGAGCGCTGATGCCGGCGTGCATCTCGATATCTATTCCTGCCTTATCTGGCGTATCGTCCTTCACATCCGCCCTTGCCCGAGGAAGCTTGATGCCCCGTTTCGCCGCCAATCTTTCGATGATGTTCAATGAATGGCCGTTCCTCGACCGCTTCGCCGCCGCCGCCGATGCCGGCTTCAGCGCCGTCGAATATCTCTTTCCCTATGAACATCCGGCGGAGGAGATCGCCCGCCGGCTGGCGGCGCGGGGACTGACGCTGGCCCTGTTCAACGCACCGCCAGGCGACTGGGCCGCCGGCGAACGGGGCCTCGCCGCCTTGCCCGGCCGCCAGGACGACTTCCGTCGATCGATTCAGACGGCCCTGACTTATGCGGCGGCGACCGGCGGCACCCGGTTCCATGTGATGAGCGGCTGCGCCGAGGCCGGGAATCCAGCAGCATGGCAGACCTATCGTGACAACATCGCCTATGCCGCCGGGCAGGCAGCGACGGCCGGCCTCGAGATTACCATCGAGCCGATCAACAACCGGGATATGCCCGGTTATTTTCTGAATCACTTCGACCTCGCCACCGGCCTGATCGCCGAGCTCGGCAGCGGCAGCCTGCGCCTGCAATTCGACATCTATCACCGGCAGATCCTGCACGGCGACGTGACCCTGGCGCTGCGCCGCCTGATGCCGATGATCGGCCATATCCAGATCGCCGGCGTCCCCGACCGGAACGAGCCGACGCGGGGAGAATTGAACGATCCTTTGCTGTTTCAGGAAATCGACCGGCTCGGCTATGCCGGCTTCATCGGCTGTGAGTATCGTCCAAAGGACGGCACGCTCGCCGGCCTCGACTGGCTGTCGGCCGTCTCCGTATGAAAAGAAAACGGGCGCAGGTCCAGGGACCGCGCCCGCTCAATCAGATTGACCTCGGTTGTTCGTGCTTCGACGACCTCACCCGAGAGACGATTTCACCCGAGACTGGCTAGCTGCCGTTCCGCCGTCTTGGCGCGCATATCCCGGTTGGGCAGCACGACTTCGCCGGTCAGACGAGTCTCCAGCTCCTGCCGCGCCCGAGCGATCCGGCTGCGGATGGTGCCGACCGGGCAGCCGCAAATCTGCGCTACCTCGTCATAGGACAGGCCATCCGCCACGACGAGATGCAGTGCTTCGCGCTGCTCGCGGCGCAACTGCCCCATCGCCGTCATGAGGTCCTTGAGAATCAGGGCATGCTCCTGATTGGCAGCGACCGGGTCCAGATTATCCAGCAACTCGTCGTCGATCACATTGAGGCGCTCGCGCTGCCGGCGGCGCAGCGTGTTGATGTATTGATTGCGCATGATGGTGTAGAGCCAAGCACGCAGATTCGTGCCCATCGTGAAACTGTCGGATTTGTCCAGGGCACGCAGCACCGTATCCTGCAATAGATCCTCGCCGGCGGCCCGGTCCCGGGTCAGCATCATCGCAAAAGCTTTGAGCGACGGGAGAGTTTCAATGAGGTCGTCGTGAAAGTCGGCAGTCATGTGTCGTTCCTTTCGGTCGATCCAGCCATGGCTGTACGGAAGGCTGTGTGTTCTTGTTGCTTGGTTGCCGTCGTCAAAACATGGCCGCTAAAGGCGCGCCTGACCAACGACAAAGCCGGGATCAGCTTGTGACCTGACTAGGACCGAAAGGTTATCTTGTGACTTTCCTGTGACCTTCGATGATATCCAGAAGGTTCTGAGGAACGGGATGGGCCAGGGCGGCGCCGATCGTGCGCAGTTCACGTACCAACCAGCGGTCAAAGGCCGTTCCACCGATGACGGCGAAATTAACTTTTGCCTCGCGAATCAGCTCGGTCGAAAGGGCCGTTTCCGCAGTCAACCTCGCCGCCGTACCCGGCATCGAGCCGGTAAGCGCCGGATTGCCTGCTGGATTACCGAGAATCGGGCCGGATTGGGTTGGGGCCTGGGCGACCAAGGCGACGAGGACTGCCGATGCGCCAGCCCGCTCTGCAGACGGCATATCTCTCGGTTCATCGGCAGAACCTTTGCCAACTGGGTCGCCTTCCGTATCGGCAGGACGGCTTTCCCCATTACGCTGAGACATCGATCCTCATCCCTCCAGCATCGCCGGGCATCCGGGCCCCCGCACAATCCCGCCGCGAATAGTCAACGCCGATCCAGTGGATTGGTTCCATGCATATCAAGGTATGCAAGCGCATCCACCCCGACCGGATTCGTATCGCCATCCGATGGATTTCGGATGCCCTACCCTGGGTTGTGCACCTGCCAGTGGCCGCAAAACCGGCATAGCTCCCATGACGGAATGAGTCTGGCGGCGGTATCGCGGGCAGGGCTAGGCTGCGGGGCAGTTGCGTATCCTACCCGAGCATCGATCCCATCAATGCCTGCCACGCTCTCGTCCTTGCTTGTGCCGTTGCGCTACAAGCTTTACCGCAATATCTGGCTGGCGACGCTTCTTTCCAATTTCGGGGTCTGGATTCAATCGGTCGCCGCCGCCTGGCTGATGACCTCGATCGCACCGACGGTGGATTTCGTCGCCTGGGTTCAGGCGGCCACATCGTTGCCGCCGCTCCTGTTCACCCTGCTTGGCGGTGTCCTGGCCGACCGGCTTGATCAGCGCCTGATTTTCATGGTCGCGCAGATCATCGTGCTTTCCGTCGCGCTGACCTTGTCGCTCTTCCAGCATTTCAACCTGATCACGCCCTGGATGCTGCTGGGCCTGACCTTCGCCCTGGATAGCGGCTCCGCCTTGCGCTATCCGGCCTATCAGACGACGGTCGGCGAAATCCTGCCCAAAGCGGACCTGCCCAGCGCCCTGATCCTCAGCAGCATCGGCTGGAATATCGGGCGTGTCGTCGGCCCCGCGATCGGCGGCTTCATCATCGCCGTCTATGGCGTGCCCGCCGCCTTCGCGGTCAATGCCCTGTGCAATATCTGGATCATCGGCGTCCTGCTGCGCTGGCGCCTGCGCAGCAAGATCACCAAGGTCGCCCCGACCAGCAACATGCTGGCGGAAGTGATCGCCGGCTTCCGCTATGTCCTGTCCGTGCCGCTGATCCGCTCGACCATGCTCTGCTGCTTCTTTTATTGCCTCTTCGCCTCCGGGCTTTGGGCCCTGCTGCCCCTCGTGGTGAAGCATCTGGTGAACGGGCAGGCTTCGACCTATGGCGCGATGCTTGGCGCCATCGGCATCGGCGCGCTGCTGGGCGCCCTGGTGATCGGCTGGATCCGGCGCGTCTTCGGCTTACGGTTGCTCTTTGCCACCGCGACGGTCTTCTTCGCGCTCAGCACGCTCTCGCTCGCTTTCCTGCAATCCGTGCCCTTGCTGCTCATCGCCCTCGCCGTCGGCGGCATCGGCTGGATGGTCGCCATGTCGACCTTCAATGTGGTGGTGCAGATGGCCGCCGCCGACGGGTTCAAGGGGCGCGCCGTCTCGGTCTATTACGTCGCCCTGTTCGGCGGCATCGCCTTGGGTAGCTGGATCTGGGGTCATGTCGCGGAACGGGCCGGCATCAAGGCGGGATTGGTCGCCGCCTCGGTCGGGCTGATCCTCAGCCTGGTCCTGTATCGCCGGGGGACGCGACTCGCCAGACACCTGACGGATGGCGTGGTTAACGCCTGATCGTGCCAGTCAAAGCGACTAAATATCTGGGATTGTTCTGTACACAGCTTCAACTGCGGCGTTGTGCCCCACCAAAAATAGGGGTTTTTTGCCGCTCCTGTCATCCGGCTGACAGCTAAGGCTGTCTTATCTGTGCTGCATAAGCTAAATATAATCCAACATACTAAGGGCAATGGCCGATCAGCGTCGTTGCCCTGATTCGTTTAACCGGAGCTGAAAGCAACCGCCATGAGCACAGCCACCGCAAGCGCCCGCGAGAACCCCCGCCCTACCGTGCCCAGCAAACATAGTGACTACCAGCGCTATATGCCGGCGGTTCAGCAACTTGAACGACACGGCTATGCCCTGGTCAAGATCGATGCCGCCGTCTGCGCGGAAATCGACGCTGTAAATGATCTCGCCCGCCGCTTCTTCGCCCAGCCCTTCTCCGTCAAACATTCATACGCCGCCCCCACCTGCGTGGAAGGCTACCGGGAGATCGGTCCGGAATATTCCATGGTGCCAGAGCGCCCCGATCTGACCGAATCCTTCTCCTTCTGGTATCGCAACCGGCACCGGCCGGAAATCGATGCCTGGAACAAGACCTGCCCGCTGCATGTCGCGATGCGCAACACCGCCGACACCCTTTGCACCATTGTCGACGGCCTGTTCACCGCCATGGCGGAAACCTGGTCGCCGGGTGCGCCGCGCCTGCACTTCCAGGAAGCCTCCTATCTGCAGATTAACTATTATGAGCCGGCCCAGCACAGCCGCGATCTGCTGCAGGATCCCCATGAGGATGGCCATCTGATCACCCTGGTTCGCGCCAATCAGCCTGGCCTGGAGATCAAGGTCGACGGCCAATATGTCCCGGCTCAGATCGCCGATGATGAACTGCTGGTGATGCCGAGCATTCTGCTGAGCCTGATGTCGGGCAATCGCGTGCCGCCGCTGTATCATCAGGTCCGCAACAGCCGGCGCGATGTGTCGCGCTACTCGACGATGTTCTTTGTCAATCCCGAGCTCAACCAGCCCCTCGAACCGTGGGTCCGCAATGAGAGCAACGCCGGCATCGATATCATTGAGCGGGCGAATGCCGCGCCCCAGCAATTCGGTCTGCCGACTCTCGTTGACGGTGCCGCCGGCCAGGGCCACAGCTATAGCTGATACCGCCGGCTGACAGTGCGGTCATTGCCGCGACGGTTTCACAGTGCCGTGAGATCGGTTTCGCGGGCCATTTCTCCTGCACCTTGCGCTGATTCCCCCTTTATAGTCGCCTGATCGTTATCTTGCTGACCGGTGCCGATATCACGGCACCGGTCAGCAAGCGACAGGTGTGGGGATACCGGCGCGAATGATGCCATATGTGAATCCGGCCATGGACCGAGGCCGGACGTGAGGATTGGGACGCCAACCGGCGGCGCCCGGATATTCATCTTCAGTCTCCTCGTCGTCGCCGGCATATGTGCATTGCCGCAGCGAAGCTGGGCGCTCGACTACAAGACCAATCTCAGCCCCATCGAGGACGCCACGCTGGACGAAGCCGTCAAGGCGAGCTCGACGCTGATCAGCTTGAAGGACGTGCCGCCGGACAGCCTGATCGGTCTCTACCGTCGCGCCAGCGAGGACGTGCCGCGTTTGGAAAAAGCGCTGCAATCCTCCGGCTATTATGACGGAACCATCGAGATCAAAATCGACGGCCGGGCGCTTGCCGAAGGGGCGCCGCTGGAGAGCACCGAGAAATCCGCCAAGGTCGATATCAAGATCACGCCGGGAACGCAGTACAAGCTGGCCAAAACCAGCCTGACGTTCAAGACGGAGCTGCCGAAGAAGCTGAAAACCAGCTTGCAGGCCGGCACCCCGGCGCGTGCCGCGGATATCCTGCAAGAGCGCGACCGCTTGCTCAATCTGATCCTGGCGGAAGGTTATCCCTTCGCCAAGGTCGAGCTGCAGCCGGCCGTGGTCGATCACGCCCAGCATACGCTCGCCGTCACGTATGCCGTCGATCCCGGCCCGCGGGCAACGATGGGCCCCATCACGATCAAGGGCTTGCAGCGGGTCAACCAGAAATTCCTGCAGCGCCATATCGCCTTCCCGCCCGGCCAACAATATTCGCCGGCGGCGATCAACGAATTGCGCGACAAGCTGCGTTCGCTCGACCTCTTCAACGCAGTGAAGCTCACGCCCGCCAGCGAACTCGACGATCAGGGCCGCTTGCCGATCACGGTCGAGGTGGTCGAGCGCGATCCCCGCTTTATCGGCGTCGGCGCCAACTACTCCACCAATGACGGTGCCGGTGCCAGTTTCTTCTGGGGCCATCGCAATCTCTTCGGCAATGGCGAGCGGCTGCGCCTGCAGGCTGATATCTCGGGCCTCGCCGAGAACAGCCTCAGCCAAACGAATTACGCCCTGACCGGCAATTTCCGCAAACCCGACTTCCTGTCGCTTAATCAGGACCTGCTGTCGGGATTGGCCCTGACCCAGCAATATGACAAGGACACCTTCGACAAGAAGGCCGCGACGGCGACGGTCGGGATCGAACGGCGCCTGAGCAAGACCCTCAGCATCACCGCCGGCCTGGAAATCGAACGCTCGCGCATCACCGATCACGGGACGGCGAACGACACGACGCAGGATTTCCTGCTGATCGGTCCGACCGGGTCCATCAAACGCGATACCAGCGACGATCTGCTCAACCCGACCCGTGGCACGCGGCTCAATTTCAGCATCTCGACCTTCCCGAAGGTCCTCGGCTCGAGCGAGGATGTGTTCACCACCAGCACCGCCGGCAGCGGCTATCTCAATCTGATGGGGAGAGGCGATCTCGTTCTGGCCGGCCGTTTCCTGGTGGCCAATGCGTTCGGTTCCAGCCTCTCCAAGCTGCCGGCGGATCGGCGGCTCTATGCCGGCGGCGGCGGTTCCGTGCGCGGCTACAAGTTCCGTTCCATCAGCCCCGAGGATTCCAACGGCGATCTGACCGGTGGTCGCAGCTCCGTCGAAGGCAGCATCGAACTCCGATACCGCTTCCTCGGCAATTTCGGCATTGTTCCCTTCCTGGATGCCGGTACCGTCTCCGACAAGATCTATCCGGCCTTCGATGAGCCGATTCAATATGCCGCCGGCATCGGCCTGCGGTACTATACGGCGATCGGGCCGATCCGCG
This sequence comes from uncultured Rhodospirillaceae bacterium, assembly GCA_964406155.1. Lineage (GTDB taxonomy): Bacteria > Pseudomonadota > Alphaproteobacteria > Dongiales > Dongiaceae > Dongia_B. Next base: position 48,596 of record CAYOQR010000042.1, read on the forward strand.
CGGATATCGCCATGCCGCTGAACCCCCGTCACCGCGACGACAAATTCGCTTTCTATATCAGCATCGGGCAGGCCTTCTGATGCGCCGCTATCTCTTTATCGGCCTCCTGGCCGTCATCCTCCTGCCGCTGCTTCTGCTGCTTGGCGCCTTCGCTTATCTGCAGACCTCGATGGGGCGACAGCAGATCCTCGGCCTGCTGCAGCGGGAGACGGCCAGCGGCCCGATCAAGATCGAAGCGCAATCGATCGAGGGAACCATTCCCTTCGACATGCGCCTGACCGGTGCCAAACTGTCCGATGCCAAAGGCATCTGGCTGGAAGCCGATGAATTGCATCTCGCCTGGGCACCGCTGCAGCTCGCGATGCGCCGGGTGCAGATCGACGATATCAGCATCGGCCATCTCGCCCTCCATCGTCTGCCGGAGCTGCCGCCATCGCCGCCCGAGCCCGCAGCCCCCAAGAAGGAAGGGCCGTTGCTGCCCTCCCTGCCGGTCGATATCGATCTTCGCCGGCTGGCCGTGGGCCAGCTCGATCTCGGGGCGCCGGTCATCGGCGAGGCCGCCAGCTTCACCATCGATGCACAGGCCAAGCTGGGCCGTCCCAGCGACGGCCTCGCCGCGACCCTCAAGGTGCAGCGGACCGACCGCGACAACGACCACCTCACGGCCGAGCTTGCTTATCGTCCGGGCGACGATTTTCTCAAGCTGCAGATCGCCGCCCATGAACCGCAAGGTGGTCTCGCCACCCATCTGATGGGCCTGCCGAATCGCCCCAACCTGCAGGTCGATGCCGGCGGCGAGGGAAAGCTGACCGATTGGCGTGCCCAGGTGACCGCAAAGCTCGATGACCGATCGCTTCTGGCCCTCGATCTGACAACCACCGGCGAGCCGGCCAGCCGGCAGATCAGTTTCACGGCGACCGCCGATCCCGCCCCTTTCCTGCCGCCCAAACTGATCGATCTCCTGCAAGGCGGCATCAAGACGGCGGGTCAGGTTCAATTGGACGAAACCAGCGGTCTGATCCGGATCGATCATCTGCAGGTCGACAGCCGCGCCGCCAGCATCGCCGCCGCCGGCACGGTCGGCACTAAGCAGCCGGGCGATCTCACGCTGAAGATCACCGCCGATGATGCCTCGGTCTTCGCCGCCTTCCTGCCTGATATCACCTGGAAGAGCGCCGCTGTCGAGGCCCGGATCACCGGTTTGATCGCGACGCCGACCACGGAACTCTCCAGCACCGTTGCGGATCTCGCCGCAAGCGGTAACCGGATCGCGACGACCAATCTGCATCTCACCGCCACGCCGCGCGGAACGCTGGAGCAGCCGATCGATGTCGCAGCCGGCTTGAAGCTGGATGGGATCACGCCGTCAGATGCAAAATTGGCTTCCCTGACGACGGCCGGCGCCGATCTGTCGCTGACGGCAGCCCTGACGGCAAGCGGTGCCGAGGCCGGTGCGATCGATCTTTCGAAACTCGATTTGCATTTCGGCACCGTCAAATTGGACGCGACCGGCAAGGCCACGGGCTGGGGTGCCGGCACCGCCGGTCTCACCGGGCATCTGGACGCCACCGATATCGCGCCGCTCGCCGCGTTGGGCGGCGTCAAGGGCAAGGGTGCCGTCCAGCTGCAACTCGAGGCCGCCAACGGCCCGGAAGGCGCCAAGCTCACCATCGACGGCAAAGCCGCCGATCTGTCCCTGGGACAAGCGGCGCTGGACGGATTGCTCGGCACGTCGCCGACCCTGGCGGTGGATGCGGAACGCGATGCCACAGGCCGGATCGAGCTGCACAAGATGACCCTGGCGGCGAAGACCCTGAATCTCGACGCCAGCGGTTCAGTTGTCGCCGACAAGGTCGACATGACGGCCAATCTGGCGCTCAGCAATCTCGCGGCGATCGATCCCCGCGCCTCCGGCAGCCTGAAGCTGCAGGCCAAGGCCGGCGGCACGATGCAGGCACCGACCGCCGATGTGACGATCACGGCACCCAAGATCGCCTATGCCCAATATGTGCTGACCGCGCTCAATCTGACGGCGCAGGGACAAGACCTCCTGGCCGCGCCGCGCGTCGATCTCCGTACCAAGGCGAGCCTCAACGACCTGCCGACCCAGATCAACGCCAAGCTGGCGATGCAGCCCGATCACGGCCCGATCAGCCTGAATGACCTGCAAGCCCAGCTGGGCGGCACCAGTCTGCGCGGCCAGGTGACGATGACCGGCAATCTCGCCAAGGGCAGTGTCAACCTGAACAGCCCCGATCTCGCCGAGATCGGCCGTCTCATCGGCCAACCCCTCGGCGGTGCCTTGACCGCGGATGTCAATCTGGCGCCGGCCGTCAAACAGCAGAACGGCCGCCTGACCGCGAAGCTGGAGAAATTCGCGCTGGGGGATCAGGTGAAGATCGCCCAGACCCAGGTAACCGCGACGATCGCCGATGCCCTGGGCGCCGGCAATCTCGATGCCCGCGTAGCCGTCAGCGATGTGACGGTGCCGCAACGTCATCTGGATAGCGTCACCCTGACGGCAAAGGGTCCCCTCGCGCAAATGACCCTGACGGCCAATGCCGCCGGCCCGGAAACGTCCCTCGATCTCGCGGCGCTCTATCGCAGCGACAAGAGCGGGCAGAGCATCGACCTCTCGCGCTTGAACCTGGCGATGCAGCAGGAAAAACTGGCCCTGACGCGGCCGGCGCGGATCGAGCTGCGCGACGGCACGACTGCCATCAAATCCCTGGTGCTCGCCAGCAAGGATGGCTCCCTCGCCTTGGATGCGTCGCTGGGACGCGACAGCAACACCGTGACGCTGCGGCTCGACAAACTTCCCCTGTCCCTGGCCCGCATGGCCGATCCTTCCCTCCACATGGCGGGGACCTTGGACGGCAATCTGAATCTCAGCGGCCCGCACAGCAATCCGGTGGCGCAACTGACGCTGAATGCCAACAAGATCAGCCTGCGCGACGTGCCGATGCAGCCCGTCACCGTGAAGCTGACGGGCGACTGGCGGGGTGGGCAGGTCACAAGCAACGGCCAGGTCGATCTCGGCGGTGCGGATAACCGGCTCAACCTCGATCTGCGCCTGCCGCTGCCGGCGGCGCCGGAAACCGGCCTGCCCGCCGTCAATCCGGCCGCCGCGCTGCAGGCCCAGGTGAAAGGCAAGGTCGATCTCGCTCTCGCCAATGCCTTCCTGGCCGGCGGCGCGGACCGCCTCAGCGGCAAGGCGGCGATCGATATCGCCGCCAATGGCCCGATGAATGCGCCAATCCTCAGCGGCGGCATCGACCTGCAAGGCGGCGGATATGAGAATGCGCAATACGGCGTGAAGATCCGTGACCTGCAGGCCAAGGTCAAGGCGAACGGGCCGCAGATCGATCTCGTCTCCTTGACGGCCAGGACCCCTGGGGGCGGCAG
>CAYOQR010000043.1:0-50444 GCA_964406155.1 uncultured Rhodospirillaceae bacterium
GCGGTGTTGGTCACCGCGCCGATGCCGGTGGTGACGCCGCAGCCGATATAGCAGACCTTGTCGAAGGGCGCGTCGGGGCGGATCTTGGCGAGGGCGATCTCCGGCACCACGGTGAAATTGGCGAAGGTCGAGGTGCCCATGTAGTGATGCACCTTCTTGCCGCCGAAGCTGAAGCGGCTGGTGCCATCTGGCATCAGTCCCTGACCCTGGGTGGAGCGGATCGCCTGGCAGAGATTGGTCTTCTGGCTGAGACAGTATTCGCATTGGCGGCATTCCGGCGTGTACAGCGGAATGACATGGTCGCCCTTCTTCAGGCTGGTGACGCCGGGCCCGACATCGACCACGATGCCGGCCCCTTCATGGCCGAGAATGGCCGGGAACAGGCCTTCCGGATCGGCGCCGGACAACGTGAAATAATCGGTGTGGCACAGGCCCGTCGCCTTGACTTCGACCAGGACTTCGCCCGCTTTCGGGCCTTCCAACTGCACCGTTTCGATGCTCAGGGGCTTGCCGGCTTCCAACGCTACCGCTGCACGTACATCCATCGTCCATCTCCCAAATCTGCGCGTCTGATTCGTCGGCGGCATGGTTTCAGATGACTTGTCATCTTGCAAGCCATGGCTCAGTCTGCTGACGGTAATAAATGTTATCGTTTGCCTGACTTACTGGGATGTCTGATGGCGACATCGGCGGCGCAATTCGTGTCCGTATTCCGCTGCTGCGGCGTCTGGCCGCTGCTGTTGGTGATGCTGCTGGCGTCGTTCCTGCCGATGGCGGCAGGGCTACCGGGCTGGACGGGTGACGCTCGGGCGGATGAAGCGGGTGCGCCGGCCCAGGCCTTGCCGGACCTATATCAGCTTTATTACGACGGTGGCTTGCTGGAATACTGCAATTTAGGCTCGCCCCTGGCCGTCGCGGGGTTCAGGGCCCGGCGCGCCGACCTGCTGGCGCGCGACAAGCCGACCGAGGAACTTCACCGCCGCGTCCGGATCGCCGCCGCCACGGCGGTCGATAACGCTTATCTCGATCACGGTTTGGGCGGCCAGCGCCTCTGGTGTCGGACGGCGGGCAAGGCCGCCTTCGATCGCTTCGAAGCCTATGGGCGGAGTGCGAACGGCCGGGGGACAAACGGCGGTGGCACCGGGCAATGAGCATCAGTGTCATGAACACCGGTCAAAATGACCTCGGGCAAAATGACGTCGGGCAAAATGGCTTCGGGCAAAACGACAGCAGGGCAATGAGGGGTTGATATCGATGTGGGTTCTGGGGGCCTTGGTGGCGGCACTGCTTGCCGTCTATCTGATCCTGTTGCTTGCCCTGTATGCCCTGCAACGGCGCCTGGTCTTCCCGGGCTCGGTGGAACGGCCCGATCCGGCGCGGATTGCGGGCGGCGAGCGGTTTCGCAGGGTGGCGATCGATGCCGGTGATGGCCTGAAGCTGGAATCCTGGTTCGCTCCGGCCAGTCGCAGCGATGGGCGCACCATCATCTATTTTCATGGCAATGCCGGCCATATCGGCGATCGTGTCGAACGTGTGCTGCCTTATCTCGATGCCGGCTATGGCGTGCTGCTGGTGGGCTATCCCGGCTATGGCGGCAATCCCGGCCAGCCGAGCGAGCCGGCCTTTTATGCGACCGCCCGCGCCAATCTCGATTTTCTCGCCGGGCAGGGGATCGATGCCGGGCGCCTCATTCTGTTCGGCGAATCCCTGGGCACGGCGGTCGCCGTCCAGATGGCGCTGGAACGCCGTGCTGTGGCCCTGATCCTGGAAGCGCCTTTGGCTTCGATCTATCTCTCGGCGAAAGCGCGTTATCCCTTCCTGGTTTTCGGCCGGCTGATCCGCGATAAATTTGCCTCGATCGACAAGATCGCACAGGTGCGGCTGCCATTGCTGATCATTCACGGCGAGCGCGATCTGACCACCTCGGTCCGTTTCGGCCGGGCCATATTCGGCCGCGCCAACGAGCCGAAGACCGGGTTCTTTCCGGTGGAGGCGGGACATAGCGACCTGATGCAGCATGGCATGCCGGGCGCGGTCCTGAAATTCCTGGTCGCCGTGCCGGCATGAGGATGGGGCCGGCATGAGGAAGGTGCTGGTCAGTGCCTGCCTGATGGGTCAGGCCGTGCGCTATGACGGCCGCGCTGCCGGCGATGGCGGCGGTATTCTCGCCGACTGGCGGCGTGAGGGGCGCCTGGTGATCGTCTGCCCGGAACTGGCGGGCGATCTGCTGGTGCCGCGTCCCCCGGCGGAGATCCGGGCCGGCAGCGGCGCCGATGTGCTGGAAGGCAAAGCAGTCATCGTGACGCCGGATGGCGAGGATGTGACGGCGGCCTTTCTGCGTGGCGCCCAGATCGCTCTGGATCTTGCGCGACAACATGATGTCGCCTTGGCCGTCCTGAAACAGCGCAGCCCATCCTGCGGCAGCCGCGAGATCTATGACGGCAGTTTCACCGGACAGCGCATCGCCGGCGAGGGCGCGACGGCGGCCCTTCTGCGCCGGCACGGCATCCGGGTCTTCGACGAGACGCAGTTGGCCGAGGCCGCCGACTGGCTGCGGCACTTGCCCAACTGATTCCTCTCACGGCAATTGACCTTCTGGCACGAGACTTGACAGCGGGATCGCTGCGACCTATCACTTAACTAAATGGTTAAGTATAACGATTCCACGTTGGACCGTGTGTTTGCCGCTCTGGCCGATCCGACCCGGCGCGCCCTCATTGCGCAACTGGATGGGGCACAACTGGACGGACGGGATGGGATGTCGGTCAGCGACTTGGCGAAGCCGTTCCCGGTATCCCTGCCGGCGATCATGAAACATCTCGACGTTCTCTCGGATGCAGGCTTGATCGTGCGCAGCAAAACCGGCCGCGTCGTCGCTTGTCAGTTGACCGCGGCGCCGATGGAACAGGCCATGGAATGGCTCAATCGCTATCAGCGTTTCTGGTCCGACCAGCTCGACCGGCTCGCCGCTTTTCTGGAGGAAGAGACATGTCCACCCAACCCGCCAATCAACCCGCCACCAAGCCCAGCCTTACCATCAAGCGCCGGCTCAAAGCCACGGCGGCGAAAGTCTATGGCGCCTGGACGGAACCGGAAAGATTAGCCCAATGGTGGGGACCCGCTGGCGGGGAGACCTTGAGCGCCGAGATGGACGTCCGGGTGGGTGGCCGCTTCTTCATCCTGTTCCGGGGGCCCGATGGCGAGGAACATGGTGTCGGCGGCGTTTATCAGGAAGTCGTCCCGAATGAGAAGCTCGCCTTTTCCTGGGCCTGGCGCACCATGCCGGAACGGGAATCGCGGGTGACGGTCACGCTCAAAAGCGAGGGTGCGGAGACCATCCTGACGCTGTTCCATGAGCAGTTCTTCGACGAGCCTGCCCGCGATCGCCATCATGCCGGCTGGAGCGGCGCGCTCGATAAACTGGAAGCCTATGTCACGGGGCTATGATCTCGGGATCGACCGAGAAGACGGTATCGAGATGGTGCTGCTGGCCGTGGAGCGATCCGATCTGATGCGCGAAACGGCCTAGCCAGCCTGGTCCAGTGCCTTCTCAAAGGCTTCGAACGGCAGCAGTACGCAGTCGCGGCGGCTTTTCGCCTGATGAACCGGCGTGAAGATGTCGAGGCAGGGCCAGTCTGCGGGTGTTGCAGCACCATCCCGCATCATGGTGCGGATCGCCGGCAAGATCGAGCGGGCTTCGGCGAGGCCGCGCCCCTGGCAGAACTCGGCGATGGTTGCCGCCGCCGCTTCGCACAGGATGCAGCCGCGCACCACATGGCCGATGTGGTCGATGCTGTCCGTCGTGGTCGTGAGGTCGATGGTTACCCGGTCGCCGCAGAGCGGATTGTCGAGCGTGATGCTGATGGCGGTCTGATCGAGACGTCCCTTGCCGATGGCCGCCTTGGCCCGTGCCACCAGGGCTTGATGATAAAGCGCCGCACTCATGTCGTGATATCCCGTCTCGCGATATCCCGTGTTGCGATGTCCCGGCGCAACTGCGCATAGGCCTCGGGCGTATCGATATCGCGCAGGACCGCGATATCCTCGACCTCGACTTCCGCCACCAGCTCGCCATGCTCGCCGATCAGATGGCGGGCACCGACATCGCCGGCCAGTTGCTGCATGCTGTCGAAGAAACGGCGATCCCACAGCACTGGATTGCCGCGCTTGCCCTCATGTACCGGCAGGACGATGGCACGACCCTCGACCGGATTATAGGCGGCGATCAGGCGTTGCAGCAGCGATGGCGAGATCTGCGGCATGTCGCCGAGCAGGATCAGGGCGGCGTCGATCGTGGGCGGCAGGCCGGCGATGCCGGCTTTCAGCGAGGCGCTCATGCCGGCGGCATAATCCGGCGCCGGCACGATGCGCACCGGCCGCGCACCGAGCGCCTGGCGGATCGCCTCGGCTTGATGGCCGACGACCACGACCACCTCGGGAAGGCCGAGCGATAATACCTGATCGACCGTGTGGCAGAGCAGCGGCTTGCCTTCGAGATCCAGCAGCAGCTTGTTGCTGCCCATGCGGCTGGATTGGCCGGCCGCCAGGATCACGGCGGCGACGCGCGGACGTCCGCTGTCCACGGGTTTGCCGCTGAGACGCGGTTGGGGACGGCTGGGAATTTCGTTGAGCAGGCCGCCGACGCCCATGCGGCGGATGTCGCGGGCATTGACCGGGAGACCCGCCAGCAGGCGCTGCAGCACCCAGTCGACGCCGTTACGCTTGGGCGAGCGGGCGCAGCCGGGCAGGCCGATCACCGGCAGCGAACCGATCGAGCCCAGGAGCAGCAGATTGCCGGGATCGACCGGCATGCCGAATTGCTCGACCTTGCCGCCGAGTGCAGTGATCGCCGCCGGGATCACATCCAGCCGGTCGGTGATGGCGCTGGCGCCGAGCAGCAGCAGGAGATCGACATTCTGCGCCGTCATCGCATCGATGGCCTGGCGCAACGCACCGGCCTCATGCGGACAACGCAACTCCCCGACCAGATGCGAGCCGAGATCGTCGATGCGCTTTGCCGTGATGTCACGGGTCTTGTCCAGCACGCTCGGCTTGACGGTCGGCAGCAGGGTCTGGACCAGGCCGATGCGGCGCGCTTGAAACGGCGCCACATGCAATCTGGCTCCCTCATTCGCGGCGATGGCGCAGACCTTGTCGAGCAGCATGCGGGATACCGCGAAGGGGATGATCTTGACCGTGGCGATCATTTGCCCGGCCGAAACCGGCAGGCGATTTTCCACCGTGGCCAGGGTCATCGTCTCATCGACTTCATTGATCGCATTGACCAGATCGGCATCGAGGCAGAGCAGGCCGTCGGTCTCGGCAAACAGATTAGCGCGGCCGGTGAAAGGCGGGTCGACCCGGATACCGGTGCCGGCCACCGCCTGGGCGAGAATCAGCGCAGCCTGGTCCTCGTCGATATCGCCCGGCTCCAGGCGTGCGACGACGGCGCTCTGATGGCCGTTGGCCGCCAGCAGATCGAGATCGGCGGCGCTCAAATGACGGCCTTTCTTGAATAACTGATCGCCGACGCGCACGGTGTGGGCGAGGATGGCGCCGTGGCAGTCGTTGAGGGGAAGAGCACCGAAGATCATGCGAGATGAACAATCATAAGCGTGGGCATCAGCGGGTCGGCCGGCAATGCAAGGCGGCGGTCAATTGCGCGAGAACCGAGATAGCGATCTCGGCCGGCGACTTCGCACCGATATCGAGGCCGGCGGGCCCGTGAATCCGCTCGAGATCGGTTGATGTGAAGCCGGCTTCCGTCAGGCGGTGCAGGCGCGCGGCATGGGTCTTCTTGCTGCCGAGCGCCGCGATATAGAAGGCCGGAGAACGCAGGGCCGAGATCAACGCCGGGTCGTCGAGCTTGGGATCATGGGTCAAGGTGACGATGGCGCTGCGGGTGTCGGGACGCAGAGCTTCCAGGGCCTCGTCCGGCCAGTCATGCCGCAGCTCGGTGCCGGGAAAGCGCGCATCGCTGGCGAAGGAGCGGCGCGGATCGATCACCGTGACGCGATAGCCGGCAAGCGTCGCCATCGGCGCCAGGGCCTGCGAGATATGCACGGCGCCGACGATCATCAGGCGGACCGGCGGATTATGCACATGCACGAACAGGCGGTGACCGGCAGTGTCGATCTCGCCGCTGCGGTCATCGATAATCGCTTGGCGGATCTGGGCGAGATCCGCCGCCCGCAGCGCCAGTGCTGTGCCGTCGCGGGTCGCCGTCACGATATCCTGCACGCCGCTGGCGAGATTGGTCACGACCGCCGCCGGTTCGCCGGCGGCTTTCAGTTTCAGGATATCGTCGAGCAAGTCTCGTTGCATGGTCAGTCCAGGCGTTCGACATAGACCTGCAGCTTGCCGCCGCAGGCGAGGCCCACTTCCCAGGCCTGTTCGTTGGTGATGCCGAAATCCAGCAGACGCGGCTTGCCATCCGCCATGACCTCGAGAGCCTCGCGCACCACGGCACCTTCGATGCAGCCGCCGGAGACCGAGCCCATCATGTGGCCCTCGGCATCCACCACCAGCTGGCTGCCGGCCGGCCGGGGCGAGGAGCCCCAGGTGCTGGTGACGGTGGCGAGGGCGACCGGGCGGCCGGCGCCGGCCCAGGCGGCGGCGATGGCAAGAATATCCTGCGCCGATGCATCCGGGGCCGGAGCATCCGGGGCCGGGGCATCCAGGGCAGGGGCATCCGGAGCAGAAATGGTTCGGTCGGAAACGTTGGTCATGCGGCGAGCCCTCCTTGGCCTGGGCTATCGGGGCGCGGATGCTGATGCCGGCCCTGCTGCAGCGGACGTTCCGCGCCGAGCACGGCGGTCAGGTCGTGCATGCTGTTCAGATTATGGATCGGCCGGAAATCGTCAACGTGCTTGATGAGGACACTGGCACCCTGGCTCAGTGGTTCATAGGCCTCGTAGCGCAACAGGGGGTTGAGCCAGATCAGGCGGCGGCAGGACCGATGCAGGCGGTTGATCTCGCGCTCGAGCCCGGTGGCGGCGTCGCGGTCGAGGCCGTCGCTGATCAACAGGATGACAGCGCCCTGGCCGAGCACCCGGCGGGCCCATTTCAGGTTGAACTCGGTCAGGCAATGGCCGATCCGCGTGCCGCCCGACCAGTCGACGACATGCCGCGCCACCCGGTCGAGCGCCACATCGACGTCGCGATGGCGCAGATGCCGGGTGATGTTGCTGAGGCGGGTGCCGAACAGGAAGCTATGGACCCGGTCTCGGTCGTTGGTGATCGCGTGGACGAAATGCAGGGCAAGGCGCGAATAGCGGCTCATCGACCCGGAGATGTCGCAGAGCACGACCAGCGGCGGATGCCGGCGCTTCGGCGATTTGAGGCGCAAGGGGATGGCGCCGTGATGGCGCAGGCTGGCCCGCAAGGTTGCCCGCATGTCGACGAGATCGCCACGGGCATCCGGCCGGAAGCGCCGGGTCGGCACGTCCATGATCGGCAGCCGCAATTGCGCGATGACCTTTTTCGCTTCCTGCAACTCGGCCGTGCTCATCTTGTCGAAGTCCATCTGCTGCAGGACTTCGAGCTGGGAATAGGTGAGGGCGGCATCGACCTCGATTTCCTCCGCCGCTTCCGTCATCTCCGAAGGATCGTCGGCGCGTTCGCGCTGCAGCGCCTCCGCCAGACGCGGACTGATCTCGCGCTCCTTCGCCGGGTCCGGCTGGTCGATGGCGAGACTGGGGAGCAGCAGCGACATCATGCGCTGCAGGAATTGCGGGTTTCGCCAGAAGATGTGAAAGGCCTGATCGAAGATCTCGCGCTGCTCGCGGCGCTGCACGAAGACGGCATGCAGGGTCCAGTAGAAATCGTCGCGGCTGCCGATGCCGGCGGCCTGCAGCGCCTCGATGGCGTCGATCACCTTGCCGGGGCCGATGGGCAGACCGGCAGCCCGCAGGGCGCGGGCGAAATGCATGATGTTGTCGGTCAGGCGTCCATTGGTTTGGCGGCCATTGGCCGGATGGCTATCGCTTGGACGCCCGGATGAAGGGGCGGCACGTTCCGGCTTATCTGCTGTCTCGTCCGTCATGGCAGTCAGCGGGCGGCCATCTCGGCCCGGATGTCGTCGAGCAGCCGGGCCGCCTCGCTGCCGCGAATGCGGGCGATATCATCCTGGTATTTCAGCAGGGCGCCCAGGCTGTTGTCGATCGCCTTGGGATTGAGCGTCACCTGATCGAGCTGCACCAGGGCATCGGTCCAGTCGATCGTTTCGGCGACGCCGGGCAGCTTGTAGAGATCCATCTGCCGCAGCTTCTGGATGAAGGCGACAACCTCCTGCGACAAGGTCTCGGCGGCACCGGGAAGCTTGGTGCGCAGGATTTCCAATTCGCGCGCGGCGTCGGGATAATCGACCCAGTAATAGAAACAGCGCCGCTTCAGCGCGTCATGAATCTCGCGCGTGCGGTTCGAGGTGACGACGACGATGGGCGGTTCGGCGGCCTTGACGACGCCGATCTCGGGGATCGTCACCTGAAAATCGGAGAGCACTTCCAGCAGGAAGGCCTCGAAGGGCTCGTCGGTGCGGTCGAGCTCGTCGATCAGCAGGACCGGCGGGCCGGCGGGATCGGGCTCCAGGGCCTGCAGCAAAGGACGCTTGATCAGGAAACGGTCGGAAAAGATGTCCCGTGCGATCTGGTCGCGGCTTTCGGTATGCGTCGCCTCGGCCAGACGGATCTCCAGCATCTGCCGTGCGTAATTCCATTCATAGACGGCGGCGGCGATGTCCAGGCCTTCATAGCATTGCAGGCGGATCAGGCGGCGGCCGAGCGTCGCGGCCAGCACCTTGGCGATCTCGGTCTTGCCGACGCCGGCTTCGCCTTCGAGGAAAAGCGGGCGGTTCAGTTTGAGCGCGAGAAAGACGGCGGTCGCCAGGCTGCGGTCGGCGACGTAATTGCCGGCCTTGAGCAGCGCTTGTGCCGCGTCGATGCTCGCCGGCACGGGCAGGGTTGCAGCGGGTGGGGGCGCGGCAGATCGGGTCATCGCCTCTACCGTCGCCCCCGCTGTCGTCTCAGCCATCGCCCGGCGATTACTTCTGCACCCAGCTACCGGCGCCGTTCATGTAGTACCAGCCCGGCTTCAGGTTTTCCTGAATGATCTTCTCGGCGGTGATGGCGCCGATCTGCTCCACAGGCACGCCTTTCTGCTTCGCGATCTGCTCGTATTTCGCCCGGCGCTGCTGGTTGATGCTTGTGACCAGGGCCTGGATATCCGCGCCGCCGCTGACGACACCGACATAGCCGTCGGGCCGTTCGCCGATCAGGCCTTTGGCCCGGGCGCCGTCCAGGGTCTCGGCGAGAGCCGGCATGGCGAGGGCCAGGCCGAGGGTGAGGATCAGACCGCCCGACAGGACGCGCAGATGACGGAAAATGGACAAGATGGCCATGATGCTCGACCTCACTTTGCTCTAGAACAGGTTGGGGTTGGATTTGACCAGGCTGTCGACGTCCCGGTCGACCTTGACCCGCACTTCCTGTTCGATCTTCACGTTCAAATTGATCACGATCGGTTTATCCGGCGCCTCGACCTTGACGGTCGGACTGCAACCCTGGAGCACCGGGACGAGAAGGCCCAGGGCGAGCAAGGGAGCGAGCAAGGGGGCGACCAGAGGAGAGGGCCGGGCGGTGCGGGAGAAGGTGCGTGGATCCGAAACGGCCCGGCCCAGTCGCTGCGGATTGCCAGGGCCATCGTCATGCGTCGTCTTCGGCGCCACTTTCACACTCCCTGCCTGATTGTTTATCTGAACTCGTTCAACCGTTGCTCGATCATAGCCGGCAGTTGGTAGCCGGCCAAGCCTTTGCGCAGGATCTCGTCTAGCCGGCCGGTGGCCGTGAAATTGAACTCCACCGGATAGCCGTTATAGAAGCTGGGATTGCTGCCGTTGAGATGCAAGCCCAGGGCGGCATCGCCGGTCAGTTGGCGCTCCAGGGTCAGGCTCAACTCCTTGTAACGGAAGTCGGAAAGGGCGTCCAAAGCCATGTTGACGCTGTCCCCGGCGCTCTTCACGACATCGGGAGCAGCCGATTTGTCATATTTCAGCTTGCCCGGTCCGGTGGAGGCCAGCTTGCCGCCCTTGATCATGATGCCGGTGGGGAACAGGCTGACCGGAATGGTGCCGGACAATTCGCCCTCGCCGGTCAGGCCGGCGATGCCGATCAACTGGAACAGAGCCCCCACCCCCAGTTTGTCGACGGCAAGGGTCAATTGCTGGACCGGCGCGTCGGTCGAGAGGGTGGTCGGCTGCAGGGCGACCTGGCCGCCCGCCAGATCGAGTTGGCCGGCGGTGATCTTCACCTGCTTGCCGTCATCGACATCGAACTTGATAAGCCCGTTGGTGAAGGGCAGGCCGATCACCACCTGCTCGACGGCGAGGCTCTGATCGGCGGCGGTCGAAAGCGGCCAGGGATGGTCGATGGTGACCACACCGTTGAGATTCTGGAACACCACCGGCCCGATATCGCCGGAGAGATTCTCGATCGCCAGCTTGATATCCGAACTGAGTGTGCCCTTCGCATCGAGATCGATATCGCCCTTCAAGGCGACCTTGCCCGAGACATCCTTGCTGATGCCGTGCAATTGCGGCACCAGATCGCCGATCTGCAGGCCGCCTTTGGCAAAGGCCAGCGGCGCGAGATCGACATGGGCGCGGCCCGTTCCCTTCTTCGGGTCGAGATTGCCGCTAGCGCTGAACGTCGCACGGCCCCGGAGATCGTTCAGCGTGGCGGTCGCGTCGAGGCGGCCGGGCTTGCCGGTCAGCTTGGCGGTGCCCCGGAAAGGAACCGCCCAGGGCGGCAGGTCGATCACGCCAAGACTGATATTGGCATTGCCGGTCAGCGTTGCAGGAGCACCGCTGAAATCGGCCTGGAGGTCGCCGATCGTGGCGGTGAAATCACGGTGCTGGATCTGCAGACCGGGCACCACGATCTGGCCGTTGAGGATTCTCGGTGCATCGCTGGCGGGAGCCGGGCTCGGGTTGGGAGTTGCCGAGGCGTTGGTACCCGATGCCGCTGTGGAGGTGGTGGGCGCGGCGGCTGGGGGCGTCGTCGTGGCGGGTGTGGACGTCATGCCGATGGCTGCCTTGGCACCGGAAATGGTGACGGTCAGCGGGTCCTTCTGTCCGGCTGGCAGGAGGGTCGCCTTGGTATCGCCAAAGGCGAGCTTGCCGGTCACGGGCGGTGCGGTCGGATTGTCGATGGCGAGGCTGAGGCGGCTGCCATCGGGCTTGATCGGCACGGTCATGATATCCGCCAGGCGGACGGGCGCGTTCGTGAGATCGAGTACGCTCACCTTGCCGACTTCACGTGGCGCCACCGTCAACGTCGCACCGTCATAGGCGACATGCAGCTTGATGTCCGCCACCGGTTCCTTCAGCACGATGCCGCCCAAGGCGAGGCTCTGGTCCTTGCCATTGGCATCGACATCGATCGCCAGATTGATTTTGCCCTGATCGATATTCAGCCGCCCCTGGCCATTACTCAGCTTGCCGACGAAATTCGCCGAAAGCCCGCCCTTGAGATCGACCGACAGATCCTGGAAGGCGATGGCGCCGGGCATCGTTTGGCGCGGCATGGTGGTGTCGTCGGCCAGATGCAGGACGGCGCCGAGGCGGCCGTTGACGGGCGCCGCGGCGAAGGGGAAATTCAGGCCCTGCATCGAGAGATTGAGCTGCATGCTGCCCGGCGTGGTGGCATTGCCGGCCCTCAGTGCCGTGTCGATGCTGATCAGGCCATCCCGTGGCGCGAGATCCGGCAGCAGTTTCCACAAGGCAGAATTGGCAGTGATCGCCCCTTGTATCTGCCCTTCGGGTCGGGGCGTGGTCGAGACCGTGCGGATGGTGGCCGTGGTATTGAGCCGGGCGGCGTTGCCATCCTCCACCCAGTTCAGATTGGTGAACAGGGTATCCTTGTCATAGGTCGCCATGCCCTCGATCCGCTGCGGGCCGATGGGCGTGTCCAGGGTGAGCTTGATGCGGTGCAAAATGACGATCGGATGCACGGCGGTGCCGGCCTTGGCCGGCATGCCAGCGGCGGCGGCTTGCGACAACTTGTCGAGCAGGGGTTCGAGGCTGCCGAGCCGCAGGGTGCCGTCATAGCTGGCATGGATTTCGACGTCGCCGACCTCGATGCGTTGCAGATCGTCCAGGCCGAAGCTGTTCAGGCCGTAATCGATTTCGACATCGCGAAAGACGGCTTCCTGTTTCTCGCCCAATTCCAGGCGCGGCAGCCGGATGGTCTTCAGATCGACGTCGCTAACATCGATCCGGGAAGCGATACCGATCTTGCGTTGCAGAAGTGTTTCGGCGGCCGTCCCCAGCAGGGGGCCGCGCCAGAAAACGGCAGCAACACCCGCGAGGCATACACTTGCCATCGCGGCTAACAACCATACCCGCTTTCGACGGCCCTGCGTCGGCACTGACATCGCCTATCCCCTGAAGCGCCGGGAGTTTAGCGGGACTTCTTGAATTGGAAAAGCTGCTTGCCGCGCAAGGCTGGCCTCTCCAAGATGCCGGTCGAACCTATCCCGTCCCGGCCGACGGCAAGGCCGGCGCCGCGGCGGGACGAAAGAGGGTGCATGGCGGCAGATTGCGGACAAGATGCGATTTACGAATTGGATGCGGGCTGTGAATGGCACAGGCTGCGGCTGATCGCCGGACTGGTCGCTGTTCTTTGCTTGCTGGTGCTGCCTGCCCGCGCGGATGAACCGGCCAACCGAACGGACCGGCCGGCTGCCCGGCCGGTCGCCTGCTGGTTCAAGCCGCCGGCCGATCATACCGTCTCCTGCTATCGGGTCCGGGTGCCGGAGCGGCGCGATGCCACCCAGGCGGGTGGGATGATGCTGGACCTGCCGGTAGTGGTGATTTCCACGCCGAAGGACCGCAAGCAGGACGACCCTGTCGTTTATCTGTCGGGTGGTCCTGGTGACGGCGATTGGCTGGATGGCGAGCGGATCGGCTATTGGTGGACCTATCTCGGAGACAACCCCTGGCTGCGGCATCGCGATCTGGTGCTGTTCGATCAGCGCGGGGTCGGCCTGACCGAACCGCGCGCCGATTGTCCGGAACTCGCGGCGTTGGATATCCAACAGGTGACCTTCGGCAACGACCACGCCCGGCTGGAGGAGGCCGAGCGGGAGGCCGGCAAAGCCTGTCTCGCGCGGCTGGAGCGCGAGGGGCATGATGCCGCCGCCTATACCACCAAAGCCAGTGCCGCCGATCTGCACGATATCTTCCAGGCGCTGGGCTTCAAACGCTGGAATGTCTACGGCCTGTCTTATGGCACGCGTCTGGCGCTCACCTATATGCGCGATTTTCCCGGCGATATCCGCGGTGTCATTCTGGATTCGGTCTATCCGCCCCAGATCCGTTTCCTGGAGGACGATGCCTGGCGCACCGATCGTGCCTTTCGCCTGATCTTCGATGCCTGCCGGCTGGATCGGCGTTGCCACCACTGGTATCCCGATCTCGCCGGGCGGCTGGAGCGGCTGATCGCGCGGCTGGATGCGACGCCGCTGCAGATGGATCGGACCGATCCCAGCAACGGCAAGCCGCTGCATTTCGGCTTCACCGGACAGATGCTGCTCAATCATCTCTTCCTCAACATGTATAACCGATCCGATATCGAGCGCGTGCCGCAGATCATCGATATCTTCGACCGCGATCTGACGAAGCGCGAGACGGCGCAGGTGGATGACTATCTCGCCAGCCTGGACGACCGGCCGGATTGGGGCGATGCCATGGCGACGACGATCGACTGCCAGGAGGATGTCGCCTTCAACGATCTCAGGAGGACACAGGCGAATTACCGGGGTTATCCGTTGCTGCGCGGGCTGGCGGAGGACGATCCGGCGCCAGTCTGCCCGGTCTGGGTGCAGCACAAATCCGATCCGCGATTGAACCAGCCGATTTCAAGCGCCCTGCCGACGCTGGTGCTGAGCGGTGTCTTCGATCCGGTGACGCCGCCGCAATATGCGCGGCTGGCGGCTTCGACGCTGGTGAACAGCTTCTATGTCGAATTTCCCGGCCTCGGCCATGACGTGCTCGGCAACGACACCTGCGCCGGCCGCCTGGCGGATGACTTCCTCAACGACCCGGCGCGCGTACCGACCGATCCTTGCCTCGGCACCCGCACGCCGCCGGCATTCGAGCCGCCGGTGAATTAGGGCGTTAAACCGGGGCCGGCTTAGAAATAACTCATCGCCAGGACGGCGAGCAGCAGAACGACGACGATACCGCCGAGGATGATCAGCGGTTTGTTGAAGCCGGCCGAGGCGCCTTCGGCGGCGGAGAGGTCGGAGGGAAGCGGGCCGGTAGCGGCTTCCGCCGCAGCCGAAGCCGCGCTGGCCGGCAGGCCTTCCAAGGCGTGATCCAGCGCGCCCGGCGCAGCGCCCGCAGCGGCAGGCACCGCATCGGGTGTCAGTGCTGTGGCGGGAAGGGCGGTCAGGACCTGCTCGGTAAAGGCGGCGAAGAATTCATCCGCCATTTTCTTGGCGCTGCCCTCGACCAGGCGTGAGCCGATCTGTGCCAGCTTGCCGCCGATCTGTGCCGCGACGGTGTATTTCAGCAAGGTGGCGCGGCCGGATTCCTGGGATTCCAGTTGCACCTTCGCACTGCCCTTGGCGAAGCCGGCGGCACCGCCTTGCCCCTCGCCGGTGATGGTGTAGCCGTTGGGCGGATCGATATCGCTGAGCGTCACCTTGCCGCCGAACCCGGCTTTGACGGGACCGATCTTGGCGATGACACGGGCGGTGAATTCGGTATCGGAAACGCGCGTCAGTTCATCGCAGCCGGAGATGCTGGCTTTCAGGATGGCCGGATCGTTCAGGGCGGCCCAGACCGTGTCACGCGGCGCACCGATGCGATACTCCCCCGTCAAATCCATTGATCGTTCCTCCGCACCCGGATATCTCCTGCGATGGGGTCATCCAAGCAGGTCTTGACTTAATGTCAAGCCGGGTCGATGGTCTTGGCCATGATGCGGTCTTTCTCTTTTTCCGGGCGTCTTGCCCTGATGCGCGTGACGCTTCTGGCGGCGGCACTCTCGCTGTTGATGAGCCTGCCGGCAGCGGCCTTCACGCGGGATATCCTCGTGGTGCAGACCAAGGCCAAGGCCTATCGTTTCAATGTGGAAATCGCCGAAAGCCCCGAAGATCGGGCCGAGGGGCTGATGTTCCGCAAGGATATGGCGACCTATGCCGGCATGCTGTTCCTCTATCCGCAGGATCAGGCAGTCACCTTTTGGATGAAGAACACTTATCTGCCGCTGGACATGATCTTCATCGCGTCGGACGGACGGATCAGCCAGATCGTCAAGAATGCGCGGCCGCTTTCTGAGAATCTGATACCTTCGGATAACTATATCCGGGGGGTCCTGGAAGTGAATGCCGGCGTCACCGACCAGCTCGACATCCAGGTGGGCGACCAGATCGATTACAAGGCCTTCAAATTCGCCGGCGCGGCGCCGAAGCCGTAACGCAGCAAGGCGTGCCGGCCGGATCGATCCGGCCGGGATTTACCGCAGATGAAAAGAAGAGCAGGGCCGTCGGCCGGCGGGGCGCCGGCGGCGAGCCGTCAGGCGCCGGTTTCGACCGGCTGCGCCAGGCGCTTATATTGCACGCCGGATTCCAGGGCGCTCTGCGCCACGGTCTTGCGGCGGCTGGTATCGTTAACGCAGAAAATATGCGCGTAAGGCGTGCCGTCGATCCCATTGAAGGTCGACGCCACTTCCCACACCAGCAGCGACATCTCGGCGTTCTGGTAGCGGGCGCCAACCGTCACTCGTGTTTGTTTCCGGCGGGAAAAGATCCCAAGCATGCGTCGTCCCAACTATCTTCATGGATCCGCGACCCGGGCGAATCGGTTAATTCATTACCACATCGTGATAATTGACGACAAGATATAGCTGATGGTCGGCGAAAACGAAGCCGGCCGGATGGGGATGCCATCCGGCCGGCTTTCCTGGCGCAGAATTACAACCGCTGCGACCAAATCACGCGTTGCGCAGGTACCAGGCGTAATCCAGTTCCGTCACGCAGCTGAAGAAACGGTCCTGCTCGGCCCGCTTCACGGCGGTGTAGACGTGATGGAAACGGCTGCCGAAGTAATCCCGCATGCGGTCCGATTGTTCGAACATGTCCAGGGCCGAGAACCAGTTGCTCGGCAGCCGGTGACCGTTCTCCTCGGCATGGGCATAGCCGTTGCCGACGACCGCTGGGCCGGGGTCGATCCGGTGCTTGATCCCGTAATGGATGCCGGCGAGCAGCGCCGCCACCGCCAGATAGGGATTGGCGTCGGCGCCGCAGACGCGGTGCTCCACATGCCGGGTATGGGCCGGGCCGGCCGGCACGCGGAAGCTGACGGTCCGGTTGTTGACGCCCCAGGTGGGGGCGACCGGCGCATAGGAATTGGCGCGGAAGCGGCGATAGGAATTCGCATTCGGCGCGAAGACCGCCATGGAATCCTCCAGCATCGCCTTCATGCCGCCGACCGCGAAACGCAGCAATTCGCTGCCTTCGGGGGCATCGCTGCCGAAGGCGTTGTTGCCGTGCTCGTCGGCCAGGCTGACATGCAGATGCATGCCGCTGCCGGCGATGTCGGTATGGGGCTTCGCCATGAAGGTCGCCTCGAAACCGTGCCGGATGGCGACGCCCTTCACCAGGCGCTTATAGAGGATGGCGTCGTCGCAGGCGCGCACCGCATCGGCGCGGTGCCGCAGGCCCAGCTCCATCTGCCCCGGCGCGTTTTCCGCGATCGAGGATTCGAGCGGCAGGCCGACATCTTCGCCGGCGGCATAGACGTCGCGGAAGAACGGTTCGAAATCGTCCAGCTCGCGCAGCCCGTAGACCTGCACATCCCACTGGCGATGGCCGGTGATCGGCGAGAGCGGCGGCTGGCGTCCGTCGACGGGACGCCCGTTACCCGGCGCCGCCTGGCGGTCGACCAGGTAGAACTCCAGTTCGCAGGCGATAACCGGCGTCAGCTTGAATTCCTTGAAGCGGTCAACCACGCCCTGCAGCACATGGCGCGGGTCGAAATTGCAGGCCGTGCCGTCGAGTTCGTACATGGACAGCATCAACTGCGCGAAATCGGGGCCGAGCCAGGGGGCCTTGGTCAAGGTCCCCTTCACCGGGCGACCGAGCCGATCGGCATCGCCGTCGCTCCAGACCAGTCCCGATTCCTCGACGTCCGATCCGGTGATATCGAGGGCGCCCATGGTGCCCGGCAGGAAGCGGGCATATTCGAAGATCGGCCGGACATCGCGCCGCAGCAGGTTCTTTCCGCGCGGCACGCCCGACTGATTCGTCCAAAAAATCTGCACGAAGCGGACTTCAGGATGCTTTTCCAGGAAGTCGTCGCATTCGTGCAGTTCGGCAATTTCCGGACTGGCGGTTCCTTGACCAGATATACCCTGACTCAATTTCCTTACCCCTAAGTTGTGTTGGACAATGAAAAAATTGCGCCGACGTTGCACGCCGGCGCGGTACGCGTCCCGATGCCGCAGTTACTGCAGCAATTCGTCCAGGCAGCCGCCGACCGTGGCGATCAGATGATCGACCTGGGCGGCAGTGGTGGCCGGACAAACCAGTGTCATGTTGTGGAATGGCGCGATGATGATGCCGCGATTCAGCAGATAGAGATGGATGGCCAGCTCCGTCTGGTGATGCATGGCGGCCTGCGCCTCGGTGCCATTGCGCGGGCGTTCGGGCGCGCAGACGAATTCCGCCCGGGCGCCGACATTGGAAACGTGCCAGGGCACGTTGCGCTTCTTGATCTCGGCTTCGACGCCGCGCGCCAGGCGCTCGGACAGCGGCAGCATGTGGTCATAGGCGGCGGGCGTCATCACCTGCGCCAGATTGGCATGCATCGCCCGCAGGGCCATGGCATTGGCGCTGAGCGTGGTGCCCATGCCGCTATAGCCGGGGCCAGCTTCCTTTTCCGCCGCCGTCATCCGTTCCGCCATCTCGGCGGTGCAGCCATAGACGGAGCAGGGAATGCCGCCGGCGATCGGCTTGCCGATGGTGAGGAAATCGGGTTCCAGGTTATGGCTGCGCGTATAGCCGCCATAGCCGGTGGAAATCGTATGGGTTTCGTCGATCACCAGCAGCGTGCCGTATTTGCGCGTCAATTCGCGCATGGCGTCGAGATAGCCCGGCTGCGGCAGCACCATGCCGATATTGGTCAAGGCCGGCTCGGTGATGAGACAGGCGACGTCGCGGTCCTTCAGGGCGTCTTCCAAAGCGGCGACGTCGTTGAACTCCACCACCTTCGTGTGGGTGGTGAGGTCATAGACCTGCCCGACCAGGCCCGGACGATGGATCGGCTTGCCGTTCTTCAGGCGCACGAAGGTATCGTCGCAGGAGCCGTGATAGCAGCCGTTGATGATGAGGATCTTGTCGCGCTTGGTGATGCCGCGGCACCAGCGGATGACGAAGCGGTTGGCATCGGTGGCGGTGGTGGCGACCTGCCAATAGGGCAGGCCGAATTTCGCGGTCAGCAGCTTGCCGACATCGACCACATCCTGGGTCGGCAGCATATAAGTCAGGCCGTGACGCGCCTGTTCGGCGATGGCGGCGGCGACCGGCGCGGGCGAATGGCCGAACATCGAACCGGTGTCGCCCAGGCAGAAATCGTCATATTTGTGACCGTCGACATCTGTCAGGATAGAGCCAGTTGCGTCTGCCACAAAAAGCGGAAACGGCGTCGACCAGTCCAACATCCAGTGCATCGGCACGCCATTATGCCAATGAGAGGCGGCTTGCTGTGCCAATTGTTTCGAGGTGGGATTGCGCTGGAGATAATGATCGCTTTCACGCCGGATCATTGCCGCGACATTCGCCGTCGGCACGCCGGCTTCCAAATTGCTCATTTGAACGTTACTCCTATCTTGCGCCGTTATTGATAGCGGCTGCCTGGATGGTCAGCAAGTGGGCGCCAGAAGCGAGCGGGTTCGGCGGAAGGACTTGAACCGGGTGCGTGTTCGGCCTAACCAAACGCGACGTGCGGCACGAGCGGATACGCCAGCGTGGACAACGGCGCAAATAGCAGCGAGAAGCATCGCAGCGAGAAGTACAGGGAAAATCACCAGAGGGGATGCAACAAGAATGCAAAACATGAAGGGGCGTGTTGCCCTGATCACCGGCGCGGGCAGCGCCGACGGTATCGGTTTCGCAACTGCACAAGCGCTGGCCGACGCCGGCGCGCGGGTGGCGATCACCTCGACGACCGATCGGATCTTCGACCGGCTGGCGGAATTGACGGCGGCGGATGAGGACAAGATCGCGGCGACCGCCGATCTGACCAAGGAGCGCCAGGTCGAGCGTTTGGTTAACCAGGTCCTCAAGGTCTTCGGGCGTATCGATATTTTGGTCAACAATGCCGGCATGATCCAGACCGGCGAGCGGGCGAAATCCTCGCGCGTCGACCGCATCACCACGCCGGAATGGTCGCGTGCCATCGATCTCAATCTCAATACCTGCTTCTACGTCACGCGGGCGGTCCTGCCGCATATGTTGCGGCGCAAATATGGCCGGGTGGTGAACATCGCCTCGGTCAGCGGCCCGGTGGTGACCTATAATGACAGCGCGGCCTATTGCTCGGCCAAGGCCGCCATGGTCGGCTTCACCCGCGCGGCCGCGCTGGATGTCGGCCGCAAGGGTGTGACGGTCAATGCGGTGGCGCCCGGTTGGATTCACACCGCTTCGTCCTCGAAGACCGAAATCGAAGCCGGGATGAACACGCCGGCCGGCCGGCCGGGACGGTCGGATGAGGTGGCGGCGGTGGCCGCTTTCCTCGCCTCCGAGGCGGCGAGCTATGTCACCGGCCAGATGATCGTGGTCGATGGCGGTAACACCATTCAGGAGCACAAGGGCGCCGAATAAGCGGCGGCCCGCGCATGTCCGGCGGATGCCGGCAATGGATATCGATGAATAAGGAGTAACGAACAATGACGGATACTGGCTATTGGCAGGGCAAGACTGTTCTGGTCACCGGCGGCGGCGGCGGGATGGGGCAGGCCATCGCGCAGCGCTTCGCGGCGGCGGGCGCGAAACTGGTCGTTGCGGATCTCGCCGTTGAGCGGGCCGAGGCCGTGGCGACCGAGGTCGGCAATGGCGCGATCGCGGTGGGCGCGAATGTCGCCCGGGTGATCGACTGCGAACGCATGGTCGGCGCCGCGATCGAGGCGACGGGTCGTCTCGACCTGCTGGTCAACGGCGCCGGGGTCTGGGTCGAAGGCGATGCCGATACGATGATGGAGGAAGATTGGGACCGGGTCATCGATGTCAATCTCAAGGGCACGTTCTTCTCGTGCCGCTATGCCATTCCGGAACTGGAAAAGACCGGCGGCCAGATCGTCAATATCAGCTCGGATGCCGGCCTCGTCGGCAATAACGGGGCGGCGATCTATTGCGCCTCGAAAGGCGGCGTCTCGATCCTGACCAAGGCGCTCGCCATCGAGCTGGCGCCGCGCGGCATCCGCGTCAACGCCATCTGCCCCTGCGACGTCGAAACGCCGATGATCGAGTTTCAGGCGAAGACCTATGGCCAGGGCGATCCGGAAGCTTATCGGCAGAATCTGCTGTCGAAATATCCGCAACGCGATCGGGCGCGCTTTGCCAAGCCGCAGGAGATCGCGGCCTTCATCTTCGCGCTGACCTCGCCGGATCTGGCACCGGTGACCGGGGCCAATCTCTCGATCGATTTCGGCCTGACCGCCGGATATTGAGGAATGCTCGACCGAGCGATCATCAATCAACTGATCGCTGATATCAGCGAGGACGTGTTTCTGCGGCTGGGCCGGCAGTTTCTTGAGGAAACTGCCGGCCGGCTGGCCTCGATCAAGGCATCCCGTGCGGCGGAGCAATTGACCGAGCTGGCGCGCCATGCGCATTCGCTCAAGAGCACGTCGCAAAGCTTCGGCCTGCAGCGCACCGGGCGTCTCGCCCAGGCGCTGCAGCTCGCCGGCGACAATCGGGACCAGGTCACGATCGATCAATTACTGCCGATGCTGAATGAGGTTGCCGCCGAGGAGTGCCGTGAATTCGAGGCCTTCTGCGCGGAGATCGCCGTCAGCTTGCGATCGGACGCTCCCAGCTCTGGCGTTTCCGATAGAGGGTCGAGGGGCTGACCCCCAGCGCGCTGGCAGCGCGGGGGATATTGCCGCCGCAAAGGGCGATGGCCTGTTCGATGGCATCGCGTTCGACATCGGCGAGCGACTTGATGGCGGCGATATCGGCTTCGCCGCCGCCGCCATTGCCGGTTGTTGCGGGGGCCGCGGCCGGCCGCAGATTCGCCGTCGCCATGAAGGGCTTGCTGCTGTTCAGGGTTTCGGCAAAGAGCATCTGCGGCGGCAGCATGTCCTGGCTGACGACCGGGCCGGCATTCATCACCACCACATTGCGCAGCATGTTCTGCAATTGGCGGATATTGCCCGGCCAGGCATAGTCCGACAGCAACCGCTCGACCTCGGGGGCGAAGCCGGTGAAGTTCTTGTTCTCCTCCTGGGCGAATTGCGCCAGGTAATGCTGGGCGAGCTGCAGGATGTCCTCACCCCGCTCGCGCAGCGGCGGCAGCATGATGTTGAGGACATGCAGGCGATAGAACAGATCCTCGCGGAAACGCCCCGCCGCCACCTCGGTCATCGGGTCGCGGTTGGTGGCGCAAAGGATGCGTACATCGACCCGCTCGACCCGGTCGCTGCCGACACGCTGGAAGCTGCCGGTCTGCAGGAAGCGCAGCAGCTTCGGCTGCAGGTCGATGGACATTTCGCAGATTTCATCGAGGAACAGGGTGCCGCCATCGGCGCTGGCGGCGGCGCCCTCGCGGTCGCCCTGGGCGCCGGTGAAGGCGCCTTTGACATGGCCGAAGATGGCGCTTTCCAGCAGGTCCTTCGGCACGGCCGCGCAGTTCAGCGGCACGAAGGGGGCATTGGCGCGCGGCGAGATGCTGTGGATCGCCTGCGCTGCCACTTCCTTGCCGGTACCCGACTGGCCGGTGATGAAGACGGTCGCCTTGCTGGAGGCGGCGGCGGCGATCATGCGATAGACCGTCTGCATGACCTGCGACTTGCCGATGAAGCCGCAGAATTCCGAGCGGCTGAAATTGCCGCTCAGCGTCGCCACCATGGTGGAAAGGCGGCGGCGTTCCAGCACGTTGTTGAGCGTGATCAGCAGGCGGTCGGCATTGAACGGCTTTACCAGGAAGTCGTAGGCGCCCTCGCGCATCGCCTCGACGGCGGTGCTGATCGAGCCGTCGGCGGTGATGACCACGGTCGCGGTGCCGAGCTGGTTGTTGCGGATGTGGCGCAGGACCTCCAGCCCGTCGATATCCGGCAGGCGCAAATCCAGCAGCACCACATCCGGCGGCTGCCTGATGATTTCCTTGATCGCCGCCCGGCCGGTATCGCAATGCCGTACCGTATAGGAACCGCGGCGCAGATATTCCTGGAAGATCCGCGCCATGGAAAACGTGTCCTCGACGAGAAGAACATCTGAGCGTAACTGGCCGTCCATCTTCTCCATCCGCCTTACGGCTGCCGACGCCCCGCCGCCGCTTTCCGCCTGTCGCCCATGGGCGATCAGGGCATCAATCCCCGGGGAAATTTTTAGCAACGGCCGGCACTTGGCGAAAGCGCTTTCCGCCATTGCCGGAATCTCCGTCATTCTCTCGATGTCGAGGGCGTTAAATTAAATAATTTGAGTTATTTCAATTCTTTACGACTCGGGCGCCAGTGGAAGAATCTGGAGCGGCCGGTCCTTTTGGCCTATCATGAGGTTCTCGGCCTGGGCTCGGCCGATCTATGCTGGGGCGTGCGATGGGCACGATCGACAAACGCCGGTTTCAGCGTTTCGAGTACGATGGGGCAGTCATGCTGGTCTTCATCGGCCATGACAGCATGCGCACCCTGGCGATCACCAGTTGCCGCGATGTCTCGCAGGGCGGCGCCTGCATTCTGACGCCGGCGGCAGATGACGTCGGGGGCGGCGACCACATCTTCCTGATGCCGGAGCGATATCGGCGCAAACGCGAGGCGGTGGTGGTCGACTGCGAAGGCGGGCGGCTGCATCTCGATCTGGCGCGGTCGCAATATCTCAGCGAATTCGAGGTCGCCGAACTGCTCCAGGTCCTGGAAGCCAGGGCGTCCCGTTAAGCCAGGATGTACCGTGAAGGTTGTGTCACACCAGATGCGGCGTGTTGTAGATCAGATGGTTGATCACCAGCAGGCCGGGAAAAGCGATGGCGAGATGCGACCGGGTGATTCGGGTGACGGCGCCGATGGTCGGGCCAAGCCCCGGCAGATCGACGGAAATCTTGTCGCCCACCTGCACCGCCCGCTCGGTCTCCAGCAAGGCGCCGCTGGCCGAGATATCGATCAGGCGGCAGGGAACGTCATTGCCCCTGATCGACAGATGCGTGGGCATATCCACCGCGTAACGCGGCGCCACCCGTCTTTCACGTCCCGTTTCCCCTGACAGCATCGATGCCCCCATCCTCATGCCGTGCCACTATTCACCGCGTTGGTTGAAAAAATATTAACCAAAACGCGGATTGGTGATCAATCATCGACCCGGCGCGTTGCCGCAGGGCCGATGACGATGTCCCATCTCGATCGCCCTCAGGCCGAATCAGTTCTGGCACCGTTCTGGCGCCAGCGCATCGGCGGCGATGCCGCTGGCGGCGAGATCGGCGGGAATCTCGCCCCGGTCGATCAGGCCGGCGGTGATCCGCCCCAGGGTCGCCGACATCATGATGCCGAACCCGCCCTGGCCGGCCAGCCAGAAGAAGCGCGGCGCGGTCTTGTCGAAGCCGGCGACCGGCAGTTCGTCGGTGACGAAGCTGCGTAGCCCGGCCCAGCTATGGCTGATCCGGCGGATCGTCAAAGCGGTGTGGTTGTCCAGCCAATCCGCGAGGATGGCGACATCCATGTCATCCGGCTGGATATCCTGCGGCTCGACCGGCGTCTGGTCGCCGGGCGAGGCCATGACCTTGCCGGAACTGGGCTTCATGTAGATCTCGCTGCCGACGAAATCGACCATGGCGATGTCGTTGACGTCGATGCCGGCGGGCGGATCGACCAGGATCGCCGTGCGGCGCTTGGGGACGAGGCCGATCGCCTTGGCGCCGGCCAGCTTGCCGATCTCGTCGGCCCAGGCGCCGGCGGCATTGACCACCATGCCGGCATGATAGATCTCGCCGCCGGCCTGGACGTCCCAGCCCTGCGCGGTCTGCACCATGGCGGTAACACGGGCATTCGTGACGATGCGGCCGCCCTGGGCCTTGAAGCCCTTCTGGAAACCGCGATGGATGGCATCGACATCCATGTCGAGGACACCCGGTTCGAAAACCGCGCGTCCGACCAGGTCGCGTCGCAGCAGCGGCATGCGCTGCATCGCTTCGTCGAGGCCGATTTCGAAAATGGGGTTTTCCTTGTTGCCGAGTGACAGCACATGGTCGAGCTTGTCCTCATCGCCGTGCAAGGCGACGCTCATGCCGCCGCGCGGCGTCATCAGCGGATGATCGGCGAAGCCGGCCGGCGGATTGGTGAGGAAGTCATAGCTGGCGGTGCTGATCGCGCGGACCAGCGCCGGGCCGTAATTGCGGGTGAAGAGTGCAGCGGAGCGGCCGGTCGAGTGATAGCCCGGCGTGTCCTCGGCCTCGAGGATGATCACGCTGCCAAGCCGCGCCAGCTCATAGCCGGCGGCGGTTCCGGAAATACCGGCGCCGATCACCAGAAAATCACACGCATTACTCATTTGTTGCCCCCACTGGATACCAGACACATGGTCATAAACCGTTCTTTCATATCGTACGCGCGGCCGCCTCAAACCATCCGGGTGCGGCGGACATGCCGTCCCGTCAGGCGGTGGAACCGCCATGCCAGGAACACCATCGCGATGCCGAGCGAGACGGCGAGGCCCGCCATCAGGGCCATCGGCCCGATTCCGTGACGATAGCCCCAGATATAGCCGATCGGCACGCCGACTGCCCAGAAGCTGAGGCCGTAGATGAGCGTCGGCACCAGCGTATCGGCGGTGCCGCGCAGATTGCCCATCATGACGCCCTGCATGCCGTCGATGACGATCATCGCGCCGGTGATCATGAAAACCGGGATGAGAAGCGCCAGCACCGCCGCATCGTCGCTATAGGCATGGGCGAGAGGCGCCGCCAGGAAGAAGATCGTCGTCGCCACCAGGGCCATGACGACGAATTCCATGCCGACCGCCACCCAGCCGGCGCGTGCGGCATCCGGCCATGACTCGCGGCCGATCGCATTGGCGACGCGGATCGCGGCGGCGGTGGCGATGCCGATGGTCAGCATATAGACGAGGCTGGTGAGATTGATCGCCGAATGCATGGTGGCGAGCGAGGTGGTGCCGAGCCAGCCCGCCATGACGATCATGGCGGCGAAGCAGCTCGATTCCAGGACGATCGCCAGGGCGAGCGGCAGGCCGAGCCAGAGCAGCCGTTTCAGATCGCCCCGGTGCCAGCCGCCGGTGAGACGGATGTCATGGGTGGCACGGTCGCGCTGGCAGAGCACGAAGATAAAGATGGCGACGAACATCAGCCATCGGGTGATCGAGGTGGCGAGGGCCGCGCCGGTGGCGCCCTCGATCGTCACGCCAAGCAGGGTGAGGGGGCCGAAATGGCCTTCAGCCAAGGGCCAGGCCAAGGCCAGATTGACGAGATTGCCGGCCAGCATGATGACGGTGCCGGGCCAGGGGCGGCTGATCCCCTCGAGAAAGAAATTGCAGGCGGCGAACAGCATCAGGCCCGGCATGCCGAGGGCGAAGACCTGCAAGGCGGCACCGCTGCCGGCGGCGATATCGGCAGGCTGTCCCAGCAGGCGCAGGATCGGTTCACCGAAACTCAGGGCGGCGAGATCGGCCAGGCCGAACAGGAAGGCGATGACCAAAGACAGGCGCCAGATGCCGCCGCAGCGCCGCTGATCGCCGGCGCCGTCGGCCTGGGCGCACAGCACGATGGTGCCGATCAGCAACCCGATCCCGGCGGTCTGCAGCAATTGCTGCGGCTGGACGCTGCCGCCGAAATAAGCGAGTTCCGTGGCGCTGCCACGGCACAGGAAGGTATCGACCGCGATCATGACCACCAGCCCGGCCCGCGACAGCATGACCGGCAGCGCCAGGCTGACGGTCCGGCGGATATGCCGGCCGATCGGCGCGACGGAAGGCTGTGGGGCGGCGGTGGCCGGAAGCGACGTTTCTTTCATGTTAAGGAATTGTTGGCTATCGTCTCGGCCTTAATGCGGGCGGTGATACGGGAACGGCGCCGGCCAAGGTGGCCGACTGCAAGCTGGAATAGCATTTCCGCGCCGCGATTGTCGATTGTAAGTATTTGATTTCGCTGGTCTGAAGAATGGGATTGTTCCGCTCGAAATCGGCCGATGCCGGTGCCAAGCCGCCTTTCAAGGAACGCTTCAAGGCGTGGTGGGAAGGCTATGAACTGCCAACACCGCCTGCGTCCGAGCCGGTGGAGCCGCAATTGGGGCCGGTCCCGGACGTGCCGGTTGGCCCGCTGCCGCCCCTGGAGGAGCCGATCGTCAAGGTGCAGATGGCGATCTGGGGCGACGGCAACAGCCGGCCCGGCAATGCCGAATTTATTTCCTATCTGGTCAAGCCCTTCGCCATCAATCCCAGCATGTCGATCCTGGATTTCGGCTGCGGCCTGGGCGGCAGCACCCGGACCATCGCCAAGGATTTCGATGTCTATGTTACCGGTTACGAACCGGACAGGATCCTGGCGGAGGCCGGCAAGGCCCTGTCGGTCAAGCAGGGCATGGACCGGAAAGCGGCGATCAGCCATTTCGACCCCAAGACGACGGGGTTGAAGGCGGGCCAGTTCGATTGCGCCTTCTGTGCCGACAAACTGCATCTCATCGCCGGCAAGCAGGCATTGCTGAGCTCGATGGAAGCCTCGCTCAAGACCCGTGGCCAGATCACGGCCGTGGATATCGTGCTCGGTAAGGCCGTCAAGGCCGACGATCCCAAGCTGGTGCAGGTTCTGGGCCCGGCCGGCCAGGAACAATCGATGTTCTGGTCGGTCGGCGATTACGAAAAAGCCTTCCGGGACCTTAAATTCGACCTGCGCATCAGCGAGGATATCACCGACCGCTACCGCAAGCTGGTGACCGAGGGCTGGGACAATTTCGTGCGCAATCCGGAATGCCAGAATGTGAGCCGGGCCTATCCCGAGGTCACGGTCGCCCAGGCGGAATTCTGGCAGCGCCGGCTGGCCGCTTTCGATGCCGGCCTGCTCAGAGTGTATCGATTCTATGCCATCAAAATGGGCGCAGGGAAGACGGGCTGAGGACAGTCTCGGTCTATATTCAATGAATTCAAGGTGTTGGCTTGTGTCAGCCACGCTTGACAGTTGTTCCGCCGGCCACTATGTTCCGGCCTCGATTTCGATCTTGAGGACCGGACCATGAAAGTCATTAATTCGCTGAAGGCGGCGAAGGCGCGCCATAAGGATTGCCGCATCGTTCGCCGCAAGGGCCGGGTCTATATCATCAACAAGACCAACCCGCGCTATAAGGCTCGCCAGGGCTAATAGGACGGGGGTCGGGTTGAGTGCCGATGACCGGCGCTCTCTGACATAGATCACGATCCAAGATACAAACCGCGCCGGCTTCCGGCGCGGTTTTGTTTTGCGCCGAATTTGTTTTGGTCGGCAAGATCGCGATACGTTAAGAAACAAGGCTAGCATTAAGGATTGCGGCGCAGGCCAATCTGCCGCCCTGTCCACGTGACCAAGTCCACCGTGACGATTGCCGAAAGATCGCTCATGCAGATGCCCGAACCCGATTCCGCCGTCCTGGCGCGCCGGCCGCACCTGGTCGCCGCCCTGCAGCGGTTGGTCGGGCCCGAGGCGGTGATCGCCGATCCCGTCGCCTTGAAGGCCTATGAGAGCGATGGGCTGACGGCTTATCGCCAGCCGCCGATGATCGCGGTGCTGCCGCGCGACACGGCGGAGGTGGCGGCGATCCTGCGCCTCTGCCATCAGGAAGGGGTAAAGGTGGTGCCGCGCGGCGCCGGCACCTCGCTCTCGGGCGGCGCCCTGCCGCTGGCTGACGGCATCCTGCTCGGCCTCGGCCGTTTCAATCGTATCCTGGAGATCGATTACGACAATCGCTGCGCCGTGGTGCAGCCGGGCGTCGCCAATCTCGCCATCAGCCATGCGGCGGCCGAGCGCGGCTTCTATTACGCGCCGGACCCGTCCAGCCAGATCGCCTGTTCGATCGGCGGCAATATCGCGGAAAATTCCGGCGGCGTGCATTGCCTGAAATACGGCCTCACCACCAATAACGTCCTGGGCCTGGAAATCGTGCTGATGACGGGTGAGGTGCTGCGCATCGGCGGTAAGCATCTCGATGCCCATGGCTATGATCTGATGGGCATCCTCACCGGTTCGGAAGGATTGCTGGGTGTCGTCACCGAGGTGACGGTGCGCCTGTTGCGCAAGCCGGAAACGGCGCGGGCGCTGCTCGCGGGCTTCGCCAGTTCCGAGGCCGGTGGCCAATGCGTCGCAGATGTGATCGCCGCCGGCATCATCCCGGCCGGCATGGAGATGATGGATCGGCCGGCGACCTGTGCGGTCGAGGATTTCGTCCATGCCGGCTATCCGATGGAGGCCGAGGCGCTGCTGATCGTCGAACTGGACGGGCCGGAAGTCGAGGTCGATCACCTGCTGGAGCGCGTACAGGCGATCGCCGGGACGAATGGCGCGACCTCGCTCCGGGTCAGCACGTCCGAGCAGGAACGCTTGCTGCTCTGGGCCGGGCGCAAGGCGGCCTTTCCGGCGATCGGCCGCATCTCGCCGGATTACTACTGCATGGACGGCACGATCCCACGCAGCCGGTTGCCGGAGGTGCTGCAGCGCATGTCGGAGATGTCGATGCGCTATGGCCTGCGCGTCGCCAACGTGTTCCATGCGGGCGACGGCAATCTGCACCCGTTGATCATGTATGACGCCAACAAGCCGGGCGAATTGCAGGCGGCGGAGGAATTCGGCGCCGATATCCTGCGGCTCTGCGTCGACGTGGGCGGCGTCTTGACCGGCGAGCATGGCGTCGGTGTCGAGAAGCGCGATTTGATGCCGGCCATGTTCACGGACATCGATCTCGATCAGCAGATGCGCCTGAAATGCGCTTTCGACGAGAAGCAACTGCTCAATCCCGGCAAGGTCTTCCCGGTCTTGCGGCGCTGTGCGGAACTGGGCGCCATGCATATCCATCGCGGACAACTGCCGCATCCCGATCTGCCGCGTTTCTGATCATGACCGAACTCTCCCCGATCTCCGATCTCGAGGTGGCGCAGCATGTCGCGGCGGCTTTGCGCGACAAGGCGCCGTTGCAGGTGGTGGGGCAGGACAGCAAGAGCGGCTGGGGACGACCCGATCAGCCGCCGCGCCGCCTGTCGTTGCACCGTCTCTCCGGCATCCGCAGCTATGAGCCGGCCGAGCTGGTCCTGAGCGCCGGCGCCGGCACGCCGATCGGCGAGATCGAGCAGGCCTTGGCGGCGCGCAACCAGCAGCTCGCTTTCGAGCCGGCCGATTGGGGGCCGCTCTGGGGCAAGCCGGCGGGGCAGGGGACGATCGGCGGTGTGCTCGCCTGCAACCTCGCGGGGCCGCGCCGCTTCCAGGCGGGGGCTGCACGCGATCATTTTCTCGGCTTCACCGCGGTCAACGGGCGCGGCGAGATCTACAAGGCCGGCGGGCCGGTGGTGAAGAACGTCACCGGCTATGATCTGCCGAAGCTGCTGGCCGGGTCCTTCGGCACGTTGTCGGTCTTGACGGATGTGACGGTGAAAGTCCTGCCGCGTCCCGAGAAGCAGCGCACGGTGCTGCTCTTCGGGCAGACGCCCGAGGCGGCCAATCAGGCCATGACCTTGGCACTGGGCAGCACCCATGATGTCGGCGGTGCCTGCTATCTGCCGGCGGAACTGGCGCGCCGCTCGCGGGTCGATCTCATCCCCGCCGCCCAGACGGCCGTCACCGCCTTGCGGATCGAAGGCTCCGGCCCGTCGGTCGAGCATCGTTGTGCCGCCTTGCGCCGGATGTTCACCGACAGCATCAGCGAGGAACTGCATTCCATGCGTTCGCTCGCCTTCTGGCGCGAGGTGCGCGACGTCGTCACCTTCCTGCCGGAAATCGATACCGTGCTCTGGCGCCTCTCCGTGCCGCCGGCTCAGGGCGCTGCGGCGATTGCCGGCGTGACGCAACAGCTTCCTGCCGCTGACTGGTTTCTCGATTGGGGCGGCGGGCAGATCTGGCTGGCGATACCGCAGGTATTGCTGGAGCGAGGGCTGCCGGATGGCGGCAGCGAAAAGATCCGCGAGGTTCTGACAGCGGCTGGTAATGCGGCGACCGGCGGTCATGCCACGCTGATGCGCGGGCCCGATGCCTTGCGCCGCGCGGTGCCGGTGATCGCGCCGGGTGCTCTCGCACCCCTGATGCGGCGTGTGAAACAAGCTTTCGATCCGGCGGGCATTCTCAATCCCGGCCGTTTGGCCGCCGACTGGTAGGAGCCCGCGATGCAGACCAACTTCACCCTGGCGCAGCTCGCGGATCCCAATCTTGCGGAAGCCGAGCAGATTCTGCGCAATTGTGTCCATTGCGGCTTCTGCACCGCAACCTGTCCGACCTATCTCCTGCGCGGCGATGAATTGGATTCCCCGCGCGGCCGGATCTATCTCATCAAGGACATGCTGGAAGGCGGCCAGCCGGCGACCGAAACCGTCGCCACCCATGTCGATCGCTGCCTCTCCTGCCTGAGTTGCATGACGACCTGTCCCTCCGGCGTGCATTACATGCATCTCGTCGATTATGCGCGGCAATATATCGAGGAGACGCATCGCCGGCCGGTGATGGACAGATGGCTGCGCCGCTTCCTGGCGGTCTTGCTGCCGAGACCATCGCTGTTCCGGCTGATGCTGCGTCTCGGCAAACTCGGCCGGGCTTTCGGTCTCGGCCGGCTTGCCGGGAGTCGTCTCTTCGGTGGCCGTTTCAAGGCGATGATGGACCTGCTGCCGGATCGCCTGCCGCCGGCCGCGAAAACCGACAAGCCCGGTGTCTTCCCGGCGACCGGCGCGCGTCGCGGCCGCGTCGCTTTGTTGGCCGGCTGCGCGCAACAGGTTTTGCGCCCCCAGATCAATGCCGCGGCCATCCGTTTGTTGAACCGGTTGGGTGTCGAGGTGATCGTCGCGCCGGATGCCGGCTGTTGCGGGGCGCTGACCCATCATATGGGCCAGCACGATGCCGCCCATCGCGCCGCCGCCGGCAATATCGCCGCCTGGCATCATGAGATCGAACATGGCGGCCTCGATGCCATCGTCATCACCGCCTCGGGCTGTGGGACGACGGTCAAGGATTACGGCTTCATGTTCCGGGGCGATCTCACCTGGCGCGATCGGGCCGAACAGGTATCTGCGCTCGCTTGCGACATCACCGAATATCTCGACAGGCTAGGCGGCATCGAGGCGGTGCCGAAGAGCTTGAAGGTGGCCTATCATGCCGCTTGTTCGCTGCAGCATGGCCAGAAGGTGAAAGAGTTGCCGGCGAAACTGTTGCGCCAGGCCGGATTCGAGGTGGCGGATATTCCCGAAGGCCACATCTGCTGCGGCTCGGCAGGTACCTATAACATGCTGCAGCCGGAGCTTTCGGCCGCGTTGCGCGACCGCAAGGCGGCCAATATCAAACGCGTTGCGCCGCAGGTGGTGGCGAGCGGTAATATCGGCTGCATTCAGCAACTCGACGGTGCAATCGATGCACCGATCATCCATACGATTGAGCTGCTCGATTGGGCCATGGGTGGGCCGAGGCCCACGGATCTTCCCGCCGATTGACCTGTGTGGCGATGCGGCCTTACCGAGAATCCTGATCGATCAGAGTGAGGCGGCCGACCACCGTTCCCGGTGTCAGCACCGTACCGGGCGCCGTCACGGCATTGGCACCGATCCGGACGCCATCGCCGAGCAGGGCGCCGAATTTGTCGATACCGGTCTCGATGACGCTTTCCCGATGATGCAGGCGGATGGCTTTGTCGTCGCGTTCGTTGCGGTAATTGGCGAGGATGGCGCCGGCTTCCACATTGACGGCCGACCCCAGGATCGAATCGCCGACGAAGTTGAAATGCGCGAGCTTGCTGCCGGCGAAGATCAGTGTCGATTTCACCTCGCAGGCGGGACCGATGATGCAGTCACGCTGCAGCCAGACGCCGCCCCGCAGATAGGCACCGGCGGCGATGAAACAGCCGGGGCCGATGATCGCGGGGCCTTTGATGATCGCACCATCCTCGATCCGCGCCGTGCGGTGGCGGGCGACATCGTAATCGCGGATATAGTCATCGGCGCTGAGCGTGGCCAGCGCCATGCCAAGAAGCGCCTCGATATCGCGGATGACGATCCAGGGGTCTTCCGATTGCAGGGCGGCGATGGGGCATGCGGCGGCCTCGGCAATGAAATCGCTGAGGCTGAGTTGCGGCATGCCCGACCCGCCGGTCAGGATTGCAACAGGCCGCGCATCATGCCCTTCAGGACATATTCGGCACGGTCCCAGATCATGCGCTTCCAGTCGTCCTTGTCCGGGTAGAAGGCGGTGCGGATCTGTGCCTTGATCGCCCGGCCCTGGGCGCTGTCGAGCTTGCCATGGGTGTGCAGCCAGTTATCGGCGCGGATCGCATCCAGCATCTGTTCGACCGGCTCGGTGCCGTATTCCAGCGTAATGCCGCCGATCGTGGTCTGCGGCAGAGCTTCATCCACGCCGATATTGGTATCGCCTGTCAGGATCGCGGAGGAGGACGATCCGTCATCGAAATAGGTTGCCTCGCTGCCCCACCAATCCTGGACCAGCTTGTTGCCGACGGCTTCGCCGTAATGGTTGCTCATGATCTCGCCGACGCCATAGGGGCCGAGGCCGGTATGGAGGTCGATGAAGGCGGCGCGCTTCACGGTGGCGGCATGGGGGGCGAGGATGTTGCGGAGCATGCGGTTCGACCAGGTTTCCCGCGTGCCGCCATAGAACACGCCCTTATCATCCCAATATTGCCCGGAGGAGATGGCGCTTTGCAGTCCCATATCGCCATGCTGCGCGGCATAAAGCCGGAAGGCATCCTTGTTGCGGCTTTCGCTTTCCGCCGTCCATTCCGGCGGACAGATCGCCTCGCGCAATTCGCGATAGCCGACATTGTCGGGGCGCGGCTTGCGGTGATCGACGAAATTGCGGTTGAGGTCGACATTGTCCTCGTTGACGCGGCGGATCCAGGCGAAGCCATGGGGGTTGATGGCATGGATCAGCAGGATGGCGGTATCCGCCGGCAGCTTGTCGAACTGCCTGCTGCGCAGCCAGCCGACCTGAATGCCGGAGCCGCAGAAGCCTTCCGCGCCATGGGTGCCCGACATGCCGATCATCAGGCGGCTCGCATCGCGCGGGCCGATCCAGATCGTCTCGGTCGCCAGATCCTCGCCGGCCGGGCCGCGCTGCGGATTGGCATGCGCCGTTACCTGCAAGCCTTTTTCGGTGGCGGCTTCATGCAGCTTCGCGCGGGCTCCGCGATAGTCGCTGGCGAAGAATTCGGTCGGATTCATGATGAAGGACAACTCCCTGATTTCTTGTCGCCTTCAGTTTAGCCCTTGGCAGGACGAAGCGCAAAGCCGTCGCGTTTTCGCGACGGCTCAACGCATCCATGCAGGGAATGCAGCGCTTGCTGGGAAGCGGCAGATGTCAGAGAGATTTCACCTGTACCAGCACGCTATGCACCGCCGTGCTTTGCGCCATGTCGGCACGCAGGCCCGGATTGAGCGCATTGATGTTGCGATGCTCGGGCAACAGCTTCGGCCAGCGGCTCTTATGGGCGAGGACGATGCCGGCCGGGATGCGGTCGTCGATCACCACGCGCATGGTCAGGCTGTCGGTTTCGTTTTCCACCTTGACCTCGCGGCCGACGGTCAGGCCGAGGCGGCTGGCATCGTTGGGATGGATGACGAGATCCTCCGGCCCGGCCTTCGCCTGGATCTTGCGGTCCTGGAAATAGCTGCTGTTCATCAGCCAGGGCGAGGCCGGGGAGAGCAGGCGGAACCAGCCTTCGGGCGGCCGGGCCTCGATGGTCGGCTGCGGCACGCGCGGCAGGCCGTCGGCTTCCGCCGCCGCGCTGGCGATCTCGATCCGGCCGCTCGCTGTCGGGAACTTGCCCTCGGGGAATTGCAGCACGGTTTCCGGATAGAGCGTAACCGTCGCTTTCGCCTTCAGTTCCGCATAGCCGCCGGTGACGCCCGCCTGCTGGCAGAGGCGCTCGAGGATCGGCGCATCCGGCTCATGCAGCTCCGGCTCCTCATAGCCCATCGCCTTGGCGAGACGGCGGAAGATTTCCTGATTGGGCAGCGATTGTCCCATCGGCGGCAGGGCGCCGGCCTGGGCAGAGAGCGTCAGATCGAAATAGGGCGAGACGATATCGTCGAATTCCAGGAAGGTCGCCGCCGGCAGGACGATATCGGCGAAGTCCACCGTATCGGTGGGGAAGGGGTCGATCGCCAGATGGAACAGGTCCTCGCGGCGCAGGGTCTCATGCAGGGCCCGCTGCTGCGGATTCGAGGCGGCGATATTGATGTTCCAGGTGATGAGGCCGCGCGACTGTTTCGGATCGCGCAATGTCGAGACGAGATCCATATGGCTGATGACGCGCCGCTCGTTGCGGCGCAGATGCGGGCCCTCGAGATCGTCACCGTCGAGGCCCTTGCGGCCGCCGCCATTCAGATAGCAGAAGCCGGTGCCGGGCTTGCCGATATTGCCGCTGACGGCGGGGAGCAGGCCGATGGCGCGGAAGATGTTGCCGCCTTGCGCTTGGCGCTGCAGGCCCTGGCCGAGCCAGAGCAAAGAGGGCCCACGGCCATAGAGCCTGGCCGCTTCGACGATCCGCGCGGCGGGAATGCCGGTCGCGGCTTCCGCCCAATCCAGTGTCACTTTCTCCAGCAGGGGAGCAACCTCCTCCCAGCCGGTGGCATGGGTGGCGAGATAGGCCTGGTCGATCAGGCCCTCGTCGCGCATCACCCGCATCATGGCGAAAGCCAAGGCGGCATCGCTGCCGGGGAAGGGTTGCAGGTGGAGATCGGCGCCGGCGGCGGTGTCGTGGCGCACCGGATCGACGACGATCACCTTGGCCGGCGTTTCCTTCAGCCAGTATTTGTGCATATGCGGCGCGGCAGCCGAGGGATTGGCACCCCAGACCAGGATGCAGGCGGCGTCCTTCGCGGCGCGCGGATCGAAGCCCAGCGACGAAGTGCCGTAGAGATATTGCAAAGCGAGATGGCCGGCGGCGTTGCAGATGCTGTCGGGATCGATCTCGCCGGCGCCGAGGCGATGGAGGAAACGCTGCGGGAAGCCGCCCGCCAGCAGCGAGCAGGTGCCGGTGTAATGTGCATGCAGGATCGTTTCGGGGCCGGCTTCGGCGACGATCCGCTTCAGCCGCTCGGCGGTTTCGCTCAGCGCTTCGTCCCAGGAGATTTCGACGAAGCGGCCGTCGCCCTTGGGACCGACCCGGCGGCGCGGCGTCAGGATGCGGGCCTCGGGGCTGACAAAGGCGCCGTTATAGGCGATCGAGCATTTGCCGCAGAGGGCGCCGCGCGAGACCGGATGATCGGGATCGCCGAGCACGCGGGTCAGGCCGTCCTCGCGCTTGACCACGGCGATGCCACAGGCGTCGTAGCAGTCGCGCGGGCAGGTGGTGCGGATGACGGTTTTCGCGCCAGGATGATGCGCGGCGGTCTGGTCGGCGGCCATGATCTTCTCCCAATCTTTCTTTGAGTTAAGCATAGCCTCCCATCTCACCGAGCGGCTAGGTCCGGTATCAGCTTGGTTCTGGGGCCGGCGGCAGCTATTCCAGACCTTGTCCGGGTGCTGCCGCAAGAGGCAGGTGGCCGGAGCGGAGGGTCCGGTTCATCGGTTCGGAGAAGAAGCGGGCGACAATCCCGCCGAGAAGACCGCTGAGCAGCAGAAGCCCGGCATAGAGCGGCAGCGGATTGGTGGGGGGCGAAGCCAAGATCAGGGCCGGCGCCAGCAAGGTCACCACCAGCATATGCGTCAGATAGATTTCGTAGCTGTTGCGCCCGAACCAGCGGACGGGCGCGGTCAGGAACGATCGCCACGACCCGGCGGCGAAGGATTGGTCGCGCAGCGCGACCAGCGTCAGCGCGACACCCATTTCCAGCACCGTCACGTTCAAGCCCAATCCGGTGAGACCGAGCTGCAGGGTCTGGCGGCGGAAGACAAAAGCGAGCAGGAACAGCGCCAGGCCCGCGATCAGAGAAATGCGGGAAGCGGCCCGGCCGATCCGGAGGCTGTGGACCGCATAGGCGGCGAGGCAGCCGAAAGCCAGTCCATCGGCACCGGCCAGATAGGATTTGTCTGCCCAGATCTCATTGTCGGTGAAGGCCACGCGGGCGAAGGGGCCGAGGATCACGAAGCCCAGCATCGTCAGGATGAAGACCCGTCGATCGCGCGCCAGCAGGCAGAGCAGGGGGAAGGCGAGATAGAAGGCTTCCTCGACCGAGAGCGACCAGAGCACGTCCCAGGCGCCGGGCAGGTAGCCGGTTGCGGCTTCCAGCCAGTTGAGATGGAAGGTGGCCGCTGCGAAGGCCGCCCGGCCCAGCGAGATGGAGGTAATGGTGAAACCCTCGATCCCCAGCAGATGCAGCATGGAGAGCAGGAATAACAAGGCGATGAAGCAGGGGGCGATGCGGGCAAACCGCAGCCGGTAGAACCGCCCGGTGCGCATCCGCTCGAGCTCGCCCCAGCGCCGCAACGAGGTGGTGGTGATCAGGAAACCCGAGATCACGAAGAAGACGATCACCCCGTAATAACCGCTGCGGAAAAGCGGGCTGACGATTTCCTGGGGCAGAAACTGGCCGATAACCGTCTGGTCGACGGGCAGGCGCAACTGGATGTGGAACAGGACCACCAGGATGATCGATATCCCGCGCAGGACATCGATGGCGTCGTTGCGCGTTGCTGCACCCATATTCCGCTGTTTCTCCGATCTGCCCGATATGCCGTCCGCATGAGGTCAGTGAAATGGGAAAATATACCTTATTCGGGAGACGGGCAAGAGGCTCCGGAGAGGCCGGTTCAGCACCGGCTGGTCTTGCGACGGAAGGGAGGAAGAATTTTGAGGCGAGCAGGTCGGTCAGCCGTCGACCCCGCCCGTCCGTATTGCGGCGCGGACGGCCTGAAGTATCGCCTCCATGCGTTTGTTTCTGTCTGCCAGAACCGTCATGCGAAGCTCGATGGATCAGCGAAAGAGGGCTTGATACATCTGGCTGCTACCGCTTCATGACGATGCTGTTTCGTCGATCAAGGCCCTTGCAGCCGCCTTCCCGATATTGTTGGAGGCAAAAGGGCTATCCCCCGTGATCAGCTTGCGATCCCGGTGAGTCCGGCCCGTGATGTCGCTGTTGAGAATCTCGATGCCGAGTTCGCGCAGCTTCTCGCCGATGAACCAGGGCATGCCGCCGGGCATATAGCCGATCTCCGGCGTCTTGGCGTCGATCGAATCAGGGAAGGCGCAAATCCTGTAGCCCTTGAAAGGAAACTCGCCTTGCACTTCATCGATGCCGGCGGCCAGCAATGCCGCGGGACCATGGCAGAGCGAGACGATGTATTTGTCGTGGCCGAGCGCCCAATGCAGCACCGCCTTGACGTCACGGCTCTGCGGAATGCCGATCAGGGCACCATGTCCACCGGGGATGAAAACGGCGATGTAGTCCGAGGTCGCGCCAAGATTTCTCTCGATGACGTCGGCGAGTTTCATCGGCTTTTTCAGCTTGTCGATATATTTTCGATAGATGCTCTGAACCGCTTCGTCCTCCTTCGGCAACGCCCAGAGTTCGAGCTTGACCGGGTTGCCCGACAAGGTCGCGATGTCGAATGCGAAACCCGCCTTGTCCATGTGGTACATGGGGAGCAGCATTTCGACCGGATGATTGCCGGTCGAGAACATCGTCCCGTTCTTCATCAGCAGATACCGCTCGTCGGTCGCGATCATCAGCACTTTCCAGCGACCGCCGGTATAGGCGTCGGGATAGTTGGCCGCATCCAGATCCGATTTCGCCGAGGTGAATTGACTCAGCGAATATGGGGACGGAAAGAACGCATTGTCCTCGGCGGGATCGGGCGTCGGGCGCTTGTCCTCGGATTGCTGGGATGCCAAGAAACCCTCCATCGGTTGGATTGCTGTTGACGAAATAGTACTGCGGATCCGGGACGGCAAAAATGAGGGATTTCCCTCAGTCAGCCTCTGATCATGACGCGGCTTTTCGATTTGGCGAGGGAGCCAATCTCAGTCCATTACGTCCGGTGTGTGATGACATGTTCCGGAGGGCGCTACAGGCCACAAGTCGCGATGTACCCTTTTGCGCGATCGGGAGCCAGACGCCGCCGCCAAGCCCGGTCGGCAAAGCGGATGAGAAATTATGCCTTTATGGGGCGGGCAAGAGCCCCGAGAAATCGGACTGATTCGAAACTGAATTTGTTCAACGCCGGCTGGTCTTGCGGCGGAAGAGGGTGAGGAACCAGAGGATGGAACTGGAGGGGGTGGAGCGCCAGATATACATACCCTCGACCTCCTTATTCCGCCGCCATCAGGCGATAGCCGCAGGGTGTCTGATGCTGGGTCTGATTCAGCCGCGCGCGACGGGTGGCATGGACGTCGTCGACGATGTCCTGGGCGACATCCAGGCAGGTGCCGCAGCAGACCGGCCCGCCCAGCGCCTGATAGACGGCTTTGGGGCAGGTGAGATTTTGTTCCAGGGCCGTCCGTTCGATATCGCTCGACCGGTGGCCGTTGCACAGGCACACATACATGCGCGGCTCCGCATACGCTGATGTTCGAAATATGGTGCGAATGCGAATGAGTGTCAATGACAGCTCGCTGTCCGGCCGCGTGGAAACCGCATGGCTGTGTCCCCGGTGTCACATCCCTGACACTTGACAGCCAGGGGGCCGGCGTCGAAGGTCGGACCCGTGAAAAGGCCTGGCTCAACGGGGAAAAGATCAATGTATGAAAGCAGTTACTGGCATCTTCTGCGTAAGCCGGGCTTCGCCTGGATGCTGGTGACCCAGTTCCTGGGGGCGCTCAACGACAATATCTATAAATTCGTCGTGACCCTCTTCGCCATCGACCTTGTCGCCTGGCGCAAGGCCCAGGGAATCGACAGCGGCTGGGACAGCAACGCCTATCTCTTCCTGGCCTCGGCCCTGTTCGTCCTGCCCTATCTGGTCTTCTCCGATTATGCCGGGCAATTGGCCGACCGTTATTCCAAGCGCAGCGTGCTGATCGCGACCAAAAGCGGCGAGGTCGTGATCATGCTCCTGGCGCTGCTGGCCTTTTACGAGAAAAGCGTCGCCATGATGCTGGGGATCACCTTCCTGCTGGCGACCCAAGCGACCTTCTTCAGTCCGGCCAAATATAGCTGCGTACCGGAACTGCTGCCGGACCGCGATCTCTCGCGCGGCAACGCCCTGATCGAGATGAGCACCTTCCTTGCCATCATCCTGGGCGCGGTCTCCGGCGGCATCATCTACGATCAGTGGAAGACCGATCTGCCGGTGGTGGGGATGATCACCATCGCTTTGGCGGTTGTCGGTTCGCTCGCCAGTTTCGGGATCGGCCGAATGCCGGCGCCGGCTCAGCGCAAGCCCTTCTCCTGGATCCCCTTCGCCGATGTCTGGCGCGGCATCAAGCAGTTGCGGCAGGACCATCGCCTCTGGTTGACGGTGCTGGGTATCAGCTATTTCTGGTTCCTGGGCGCCTGGGTGCAACTGCTGATCACCCAATACGGCAAGGAGCTGATGCATCTCGGCAATACCGAGACCAGCCTGCTCCAGGCGGCGCTGGCGATCGGCATCGGTGCCGGCAGCATGCTGGCGGGCCGTCTCTCCGGCCATAAGGTCGAGCTGGGCCTCGTGCCCCTGGGCTCGATCGGTATGGGCCTCACCGCCATCGCCATGGTCTTCGCGCATTACGGCTTCATCTGGGCAGCACTCGGCTTTGCTATCCTTGGCTTCTTCGCCGGCTTCTATATCGTGCCGCTCAATGCCATGCTGCAGCAGAAATCCGCCGCCGATGTGCGCGGGCGGATGATCGCCGCCAATAACGTGCTCAACAATATCGGCATCCTCGGCGGTGCCGGTGCCCTCCTTGTCTGCGGTCATGTGCTCAAGCTGACGCCGGCGGAATCGATGCTGATCGGCGGGTTGCTCAGCTTCGCGGTAACGGTCTATCTCTGCAAGCTGCTGCCGGATTTCCTGATCCGCTTCTGGCTCTGGCTGCTGACCCACAGCATCTACAAGATCCGCATCGAAGGGCCGCAGCATGTGCCGCTCCAGGGACCGGCGCTGCTCGTCTGCAACCACCTCTCCTTCATCGACGGCTTGCTGGTCGGCGCCTGCGTGCAGCGGTTCATCCGCTTCATGATCTATGCGCCGTTCTTCGACCTGCCGCTGTTCGGTCGATTGTTCCGCCTGATGCGGGCGATCCCGACCAGCGGCGGACGCACGGCGATCACGGCGATCGAAACGGCGCGGGCGGAGCTGCAGGCGGGACACGTGGTCTGCATCTTCGCCGAAGGCTCGATCAGCCGCACCGGCAACATGCTGCCTTTCAAGCGCGGCGTGGAGAAGATCCTCGACGGTCTCGACGTGCCGGTCATCCCGGTGCATCTCGACCAGGTCTGGGGCAGCATCTTCAGCTTCCAAGGCGGACGCTTCTTCTGGAAATGGCCGAACCGTTTCCTTTACCCGGTCACCGTCACCTTCGGTGCGCCGTTGCCTGCCAGCACCCGGGCCTCGACCCTGCGCCGCCGGCTGCTGGAAATGGGCGGCGATGCTTTCGGGGCGCGGCGCAACCGGGACGACATGGTGCATCTCCGCTTCCTGCGCCGGGCGAAGAAGACCTGGAACCGCTTCTGCATGGCGGATTCGACCGGTCGGGAGCTGAGCTACGGCCGCGCCTTGACCGGTGCCCTGCTGCTGTCGCGCTGGCTGCGGCAGCATTGTTTCGATCAGCGCATGATCGGCTTGATGCTGCCGGCCTCGGTCGGCGGCGCGCTCTGCAACATGGGGGCGCTGTTCGCCGGCAAGGTGCCGGTCAATCTCAACTTCACCGCCGGGCCGGCGGCGATACAGGCGGCGGCCGCCAAGGCGGGGATCAAGACCATCCTGACCTCGCGCACTTTCCTCGCCAAGGCGAAGCTCGCGGAACAGCCGGGCATGGTCTTCGTCGAGGATGTGATGAAGAGCCTGGTCGGACCGGAGGCGACGCTGACCTATGTGCTCGCCCGCCTGCTGCCCGCGCGCTG
Organism: uncultured Rhodospirillaceae bacterium; assembly: GCA_964406155.1. Taxonomy (GTDB): domain Bacteria; phylum Pseudomonadota; class Alphaproteobacteria; order Dongiales; family Dongiaceae; genus Dongia_B. The sequence continues at coordinate 41,365 of CAYOQR010000043.1, forward strand.
GCTCGACCGGCTCTATTGCGATCAGCAGCGGGAACCGGACGATCTTTGCACCGTGATCTTTTCCTCCGGCTCGACAGGCGAACCCAAGGGCGTGATGCTCTCGCATCACAATGTGGTCTCGAATCTGGAGGCGTTGGCGCAGCTTCTCTGGGCGCAACGCGACGACAAGATGATGGGCATCCTGCCCTTCTTCCACGCCTTCGGCTTCACTGGCACGCTCTGCCTGCCGCTGGTCTGCGGCTTCGGCGTCGTCTATCACCCCAATCCGCTGGACGGCAAAACCATCGGCGGGCTGATCGCGAAGTATCGTGCGACGCTGCTGATCGGCACGCCGACCTTCTGCCAGACCTATCTCAAGCAATGCACGAAGGAAGAATTCGCCAGCCTGCGCCATGTCGTGGTCGGGGCGGAGCGGCTCCGTCCGGAACTCGCCAAGGCCTTCCTGGAAAAGTTCGGTCATCATCTGCTGGAGGGCTACGGCACCACGGAGATGGGGCCGGTCGTCTCGGTCAATGTGCCGGATGTGGCGCAGGGGGATATCCACCAGACCGGCTTCAAGCCGGGCACGGTCGGCCATCCGATCCCCGGCGTCGCCGCGCGGATCGTCGATCCCGAGACCGGCGAGGATCTCGGCGAGGAGCTGGAAGGGCTGCTGCTGCTTAAGAGTCCGGCCCGCATGATGGGCTATCTCGATGAGCCGGAGAAGACGGCGGCGGTGCTGCGCGACGACTGGTATATCACCGGCGATATCGGTTTCGTCGATCATGACGGCTTCATCCGCATCACCGACCGGCAGGCGCGCTTCAGCAAGCTCGGCGGTGAAATGGTGCCGCATCTCAAGATCGAGGAAGCCCTGCTGGCGGTGCCGGGTGTCGAAGCGGCGGCGGTGACCTCGGTGCCGGATACGCAGAAGGGCGAAAGGCTGGTCGCCTTCTACGTGCCCGAAGGCGATCTCGCGCCCGACGCGGTCTGGTCGGCGCTGGGGCGGACCGATCTGCCGAAGCTCTGGATTCCGAAGGCCGGCGATCTCCTGCCGCTCGGCAGCCTGCCGGTGCTCGGCAGCGGCAAGATCGACCTCAAGCAGATCCGCTCGCTGGCCGCGGCCCATGCCATGGCACCGGCCGCTGCGGGTTCGGCGCAGTGATGCTCACTCATCTGTCACCCCCGGGCTTGACCAGGGGGGCTATGGCAACAGCGGTGCGCATCATCTTACATGGATTGCCGGGTCAAGCCCGGCAATGACAATCGAGAGGATGCAGACGCTGTACACGTGGGGTAACACCCCTCCCATCTACCGGCGATGCATGTCTGCCGGCACCAACGGGTCGGGCTGAGGGGGCGGGGCAAACCGAGTGATTGCTAGTTGGCGCGTGCCAGCCGCGCCACCAACCGGTCCATGAAGGCTTCGCATTGCTTGATCTGGGCGATCTCGACCCATTCGTCGGGCTTATGCGCCTGGGCGATGTTGCCGGGGCCGCAGATCACGGTGGGGATGCCGATATTCTGGATGAGGCCCGCCTCGGTGCCATAGGCGACCTTGGCGGTGCCGTTCACCTGGGCCAGCGATTTCGCCGTCGTGGTGATCTCGGCATCGACCGGCGTGTTGAGGCCGGGGAAGGCGGAAAGCTCGCGCCAACTGAACCCGGCATCGGCCGAGACCCGGCGCATCTCCGGCTGCAGCGTTTCCTCGGCGAAGCCGCGCACCTCGCCGAGAAGGGCCTCGGGATCGACACCCGGCAGATAGCGGAACTCGAAATCGAAATGGCAATCCTTCGGCACGATGTTGAGTGCCGTGCCACCCTGGATGACACCGGTATGCACCGTCGTATAGGGCACGTTGTAATCGTGGTCGAAGGGGCCTTCCGCCTGCATGCGCCGGGCGATCCGCTTCAGATAGCTGACGATCTCGGCGGCATATTCGACGGCATTGACGCCCTGGGGCGCCAGCGAGGAATGGCATTCATGGCCATGCACATGGCAGCGCACGCTCTTCTTGCCCTTATGCGCGGTGGTCACCTGCATCTCGGTCGGCTCGCCGACGATGCAGCCGGCGGGCTTCACCGACCAGTCCTTCATCAGCGCCAGCGCCTTGCGGACACCGATGCAGCCCACTTCCTCGTCATGGGAGAAGAGAAGGTGCAACGGCGTCTTCAGGCCGGCTGCCTGGAATTTTGGGATGGCCGCCAAGGTAATCGCCAGGAAGCCTTTCATATCGGCAGTGCCGCGGCCATAGAGGCGGCCGTCTTTTTCGATCATCTCCCAGGGATCGCTGTGCCAATCCTGTCCGTCGACGGGCACGACATCGGTATGGCCCGAAAGGCAGATGCCGCCTTGATCTTCCGGCCCGACCGTGGCGAAGAGATTGGCTTTGGTGCCGGTATCGTCATGCACCAGCAGGCTCTTGATGCCATAGCCGTCGAGATAGTCGCGCACGAAGTCGATCAATTGCAGATTGGAATTGCGGCTGGTCGTATCGAAGGCGATCAGGCGCCGCATCATTTCGAGGCTGGTCAGTTGGGCCTTGCTCATGATCTTTCCGTACAAGATGCCCCACAAAGGTCATGCCGGCGGGCGGATCCCGCAAGGTCTTTGAAACAGGCGCGGGTGCCGGCTTGGCCGGAACGCGGAGAGGGGCGGTTTTTGTTGACGTTCCGATCTGTTTTCCACAATAACGCTTTATCGAACGATGGCAAGTTGGCCCGGCATGACATTGCATTCCCATCATTTCCAGACCGGTATCCGGCGGACGGGGGCCTAGGATGCCGGTGCCAGCCGATATCCGGCGGACCCTGCATGTGGACGGTGTACTGGCGCGCTATGAGCCGGCGCAGCCGGCGATGCTGCTGCCGCTGATCTTCGATTCACCGCATAGCGGTCGCGCTTACCCGCAGGATTTCAACCATGCCGCGCCGCGCGCCCTGCTGCGCCGGGCCGAGGATGCCTTCGTCGACGATCTCTACGAGACGGCGCCCCTGCATGGCGCGGTCTTCCTGAAGGCGCTCTTTCCCCGGTCCTATATCGATCCCAACCGGCATGAGGACGAGATCGACCCCACCATCATGGAGGAGGACTGGCCCAATCCGGTGCTGCGGACGGAAAAGGCGGAAATGGGGTTGGGCCTCGTACGCCGCCTCATCAAGGGCAATGTCGAAATCTATGACCGGCCCTTGAGTGTCGCCGAGGTGAAGGCCCGCATCGACCGCTTCCATCAGCCTTATCTGTTGGAGCTGGAGGGCCTCGCGGCCCGGGCCTGCCGGGAATTCGGCGCCGTCTGGCATATCAACTGCCATTCCATGCGGGCGACGGGGCGCAAGCACGGGCAAAGGATCGCCCGGGCCGATTTCGTGCTTGGCGACCGCGACGGCACCACCTGCGAACCGGGTTTCACGGCGCTGGTGGCGAAGACCTTGCGCGGGATGGGCTATCAGGTGGCGCTCAACGATCCCTTCAAGGGGGCGGAGCTGGTGCGCCGTATCGGCCGGCCGGCGCAGCATCGCCACAGCCTGCAGATCGAGGTCAATCGCGGCCTCTACATGGACGAGGACCGGATCGAGCGGAGCGAAGGTTTCGGCCGGCTTCACGCGGATATCGACGGCCTGATCGTCGCCATCGCCGATTATGTTCGGCAGCGGCTGGCGGAGATGGGGGCTTCGTCCGATATTCCGGCCGGGCCAAAAGGCCTTTAAGCGGCGGCATCGGTATATCCCGGGCTTTCGTGACCCGCGTCACAGACCGCCGCCGGGATTCGCCGCACAATCCCAACCCAGAACCGACTGCTTTTCCGGCCCCCGCGTTCACGAGACGCCCGGTCGGAAGTATAGGCTCTTTTTGGGGGCGGGCAGGGTGTGGTCGACCAGGAGAGCTGCGCTCTGCCCGAACTTTGACCGGCCAACTTCCTCGGCCGGTGCTCCCCGCTTCGGGCCGTTTCCTCAGGCCTGAAACTGCTCCTGCAGGATGCGCTCTTCCAGATGATGTTCCGGATCGAACAGCAAGGTCAGGCGGATGCTCCGATCCTCGTTGACGGTCACTTCCGCCACGTCGCGGATCTCGTTGAAATCGGCGGTGGCGCTGACCGGGCGTTTGTCGGCGTCGCGGATGACGAACCGCACCACGGCGCGATGGGGCAGGATGGCGCCGCGCCAGCGGCGGGGGCGGAAGGCGCTGATCGGCGTCAGGGCCAGGACATCGGCGCCGATCGGCAGGATCGGGCCGTGGGCGGAAAGGTTATAGGCCGTGCTGCCGGCGGGTGTCGCCACCATGATGCCGTCGCAGACCAGTTCCGCCATGCGCTCGACCCCGTCGATGTTGATGCTGATCCGCGCCGCCTGCGCGGTTTCGCGGGACAGATAGACCTCGTTGATCGCCAGCGCCCGATGTTCCTGGCCGTTGCGGCCGATGGCCCGCATCTGCAGCGGGTGGAGGATTGTCTTGCGCGCCCGAGCCAGGCGCTGGGGCAGATTGTCGAGCTCGAAGCGGTTCATCAGGAAGCCGACCGTGCCGCAATTCATGCCGAAGAGCTGCGCCGGCCGGTCGATCGTCCGGTGCAGGATTTCCAGCATCGTCCCATCGCCGCCGAGCACGACGACGACATCCGCCTTGACCGGATCGGCCTGGCCGTAACGGGCGGTCATCTCGGCCAAGGCGGTCTGCGCTTCGGCGGTATGGGCCGCGATAAAGGCGATGGTGGCTTGCGACAGATCGCTACCTTCCATGATTGGTCAATTCCGTCCCAAGACTGTGTTGCGTTGCAGTATAGCGGCCCTGCCAGCCACTTGCCAAATTGCCTGCAACCGCCCAGTCTGGGCCCCATAATTCCAGGAGGGGGGGAACCGTGATTCGGACAAGAGACAAGCGGCACGGCAAGCTTTGGATGCCCGTGTCCGGCGCGGGGATTTTCAATCCCCTGCTCGCCCTGGCCGCTGTCGCCCTGCTGGGCAGTATCTTGGTATCCGCACCGGCCCCGGCGCAAAGCCAGGGAACGGAAACCATCTCCCTGACGCCGCCCCAACCCTCGGCGGGCAATTCCGCCGGGACGGATCTGACCGGAGATGAGACCGCTGGGGACGAAGCGGATCAACATGCCGGCTATTATTATCCCAAGCCGAAGACCTTCGAACGCTATACCTCCTCGGCGCCGACCCTGCCGGACAGCGACAAGGTCCGTCGCGAGGGATTCGTCATCGGTCTGACCAAGCAGCTTCTGGGCGGGCAATACGCGCCCTATTACGCGATCTTCGCCAAGGGCAACCAGGCCGACAAGCTGATCATCGTCGGCTTGGTGGACGGTCAGCTCGACACGATCTATCGGGCGCGCGCCTTGCTCGCGACCTTGACCTCGGTTGCCCGCGCCACCAATTTCTTCCAGCAATCGACGCATCCGGAGGAGGCGACCTTTTTCGATCTGATGAAATTGCTGGGTTTCCGGCGGATCACCCTGACCGACGGTAAGAGCTTCGCACACCAGATCAGTATCGATTAGGGCCAGATCCGCATCGATTAAGGGGTGTGTCAGTTATCTGACGGGCAACTGGCGAAAAATTCCACAAACTTTTCAGTAATCGATACATCGCGCGGGCATTTGTGACGCAACTGTCACAAAAGCGCAATGACGTCCAACTAAATTCCCGGCTGTTCAAGTTCCTTTCCGACCTTGTCTCAGCTTAGGGAGATTTCTGGTGACGATTCTGAAACGCTTGATGGTTGGCGCGGCCGGCCTGGGCCTTGCTACGGCGATCGGTCTGGGGACGGCGGCGGCCGGTGATATTTCCGGTGCCGGCGCGACCTTCCCGTTCCCGATCTATTCGAAGTGGGCTGATGCGTATAAGACGCAGACCGGCGTCGGTCTGAACTATCAGTCGATCGGTTCCGGCGGCGGTATCAAGCAGATCAAGGCGAAGACGGTCACCTTCGGTGCCTCGGATATGCCGCTGAAGCCCGCCGATCTGGAAAGCGCCGGCCTCGTGCAGTGGCCGATGATCATGGGCGGCGTGGTGCCGGCCATCAATCTGAAGGGCATCCAGCCGGGTCAGCTCGTGGTCGATGGTCCGACGCTTGCCAAGATCTATATGGGTGAAGTCACGAAGTGGAATGACGACGCGATCCAGCGCCTCAATCCGCAGTACAAGCTGCCGGATACGGCGATCGCGCCGGTCTACCGTTCCGACGGATCGGGCACCAACTTCCTCTTCACCACCTATCTGTCGCAGGTCAGCGACGAGTTCAAGACCAAGATCGGCGCCAACACCTCGGTACAGTGGCCGGCCGGTATCGGCGCCAAGGGCAACGAAGGCGTCGCCAACATGACCAAGCAGACCGATGGCGCCATCGGTTATGTGGAATACGCCTATGCCAAGCAGAACCACCTGACCTATCTGAAGCTGGTGAACGCTGCCGGCAAGGCGGTCGACCCCTCGGCCAAGGCCTTCCAGGCCGCGGCTTCCAATGCCAAGTGGGGCGATGCCAAAGATTATTATCTGATCCTCACCAACCAGGCCGGTGCGGAAAGCTGGCCGATCACCGGCGCCAGCTTCATCCTGATGTATGGCAAGCCGGATGATGCCGATGCGGCCAAGACGGCGCTGAGCTTCTTCGACTGGGCCTATGCCAATGGCGGCCAGATGGCGGAAGCCCTGGATTACGTGCCGATGCCGACCGAAGTCGTCTCGCTGGTGCAGAAGACCTGGAGCGAGAAGATTAAGGACGGCTCGGGTCAGCCGATCCTGAAGAAGTAAGTTCCTTGTCATAGGGGCCGGCGCATGATGCCGGCCCCGCTTTCATTTAGGGTCTCCATGACCGAAATGGCGATTTCGATCCAGGCAGCCGAAACGGCGACACGTTCTGACGCGCTCCGGCGCAAGCGTCGCAGCGATACGATATTCCGATGGCTGACCAAGACGTCAGCTATTGTCGTTCTGCTCATCCTCGGCGGCGTCATGCTGTCGCTGCTGATCGGCGCCTGGCCGGCGCTGCAGCAATTCGGCTTCGGCTTCCTGACGACGGAAGCGTGGAATCCCGTCACCGAGCAATTTGGCGCCCTGGCGCCGGTTTACGGCACGCTGGTGACGGCCTTCATCGCCATGCTGATCGGCGTACCGGTCAGCCTCGGCATCGCGGTCTTTCTCACGGAAATCTGCCCGGTGAAATTGCGGCGGCCGATCGGCATCGCCGTCGAATTGCTGGCCGGCATTCCCAGTATCATCTACGGCATCTGGGGCCTGTTCGTCTTCGCCCCGGTCCTGCAGCAGACGTTGCAGCCCTGGCTGATCGAGACGTTTCATTACGTGCCGCTGCTCAACAACCTCTTCGCCGGCCCGCCCTTCGGCATCGGCATCCTGACCGCCAGCCTGGTCCTCACCATCATGGTGTTGCCCTTCATCACCTCGATCGCGCGCGATGTCTTCGAGACGGTGCCGCCGATGCTGAAGGAAGCGGCCTATGGGATTGGCTGCACCCGCTGGGAAGTGATCCGCAATATCGTCATTCCCTATACCCGCAACGGCGTCATCGGCGGCGTCATGCTGGGTCTCGGCCGCGCTCTCGGCGAAACCATGGCCGTCACCTTCGTGATCGGCAACGCCCATCGCATCAGCTCGTCGATCCTGGCGCCGGGCACGACCATCTCGGCGACCATCGCCAATGAGTTTTCCGAAGCCGTCGGCGATCTTTATACCTCCTCGCTGATCGGCCTCGGCCTCATCCTCTTCTTCATCACCTTCATTGTCCTCGCCATCGCGCGGCTCATGCTGCTGCGGCTGGAAAAGAAGGCAGGTTGAGCATGGAACGCTACGCACGCCGCAAGTTCCGCAACAAGGTCTTCAGTTGCCTCGCCGTCGGCACCACGGCTTTCGGCCTGTGCTGGCTGGCGCTCATCCTCGGCACCTTGCTGTTCCACGGCCTGTCGGGGTTGTCCTTTAGCGTCTTCACGCAGATGACCCCGCCGCCCGGCAGCGATGGCGGTCTGGCCAATGCGCTGATGGGCACCCTGATCATGACGGTGCTGGGTGTTGCGATCGGCGCGCCGATCGGCATGCTGGCCGGTACCTATATGGCGGAATACGGCAAGCATGACCGGTTGACGGTGGTGATCCGTTTCATCAACGACATCCTGCTCAGCGCGCCTTCGATCATCGTCGGCCTTTTCGTCTATGAGGTGATGGTAGTGTCGATGGGCCATTTCTCGGCCTGGGCCGGTGCCGTCGCTCTTGCCATCATCGTCATGCCGGTGGTGCTGCGCACGACCGAGGACATGCTCAACCTGCAGCCCAATGCCTTGCGCGAGGCGGCCTCGGCGCTGGGTGCGCCGCGCGCCATCGTCATCTGGCGGGTGTCCTACCGCGCGGCCCGCAGCGGCATCCTGACGGGTATTCTCCTGGCCGTTGCGCGTATCAGCGGCGAAACGGCGCCGCTGCTGTTCACGGCCCTGAACAATCAGTTCTGGAGCCTGAATATGAATGCGCCGATGGCCAATATGCCGGTCACCATCTTCCAGTATGCGCTGAGCCCCTATGAAGAGTGGCAGCAGCTCGCCTGGACCGGTGCGCTCATCATCACCTTCGCCGTGCTCGCTCTCAATATCGTCGCCCGGGTGATGGCCGCCCGCGCCCACAAAAATGCCTGATACAGGGAATATCGATCTCATGTCACCGACTCCCGCACAGCCGATGCAGCAACGGACCAAAGTCGATATCAAGTCCCTGCGTTTCTTCTATGGCGACAAGCTGGCGCTGAAGGGCATCACCTTGCCGCTCTACGAGCGTCAGGTGACAGCTTTCATTGGCCCGTCGGGTTGCGGCAAGTCGACCCTGCTGCGCATCCTGAACCGCATCTACGATCTCTATCCCAATCAGCGGATCGAGGGCGAGGTGCTGATGGACGGCGAGAACATCCTGGCGCCGGGGCAGGATCTCAATCTGCTGCGCTCGAAGATCGGTATGGTGTTCCAGAAGCCGACGCCGTTCCCCATGTCGATCTATGAGAATGTCGCCTTCGGTGTCCGGCTCTATGAAAAGATCGGGCGGACCGAGATGGACGAGCGGGTCGAGGTGGCCTTGCGCCGCGCGGCGCTCTGGGGCGAAGTGAAG
>CAYOQR010000044.1:0-41370 GCA_964406155.1 uncultured Rhodospirillaceae bacterium
CCAGCAGCAGCGCCTGTGCATCGCCCGCGCCATCGCCGTGTCACCGGAAGTCATCCTGATGGACGAACCCTGTTCGGCGCTCGATCCCATCGCCACGGCGAAGATCGAGGAGCTGATCGACGAATTGCGTGCGAACTACACGATCATCATCGTCACCCATTCGATGCAGCAGGCGGCCCGTGTCAGCCAGAAGACCGCCTTCTTCCATCTCGGCAATCTGGTCGAGTGGGGCGAAACCGAGCAGATCTTCACCAGCCCCCGGGACGAACGGACCCAGGGCTATATCACCGGTCGCTTCGGCTGACCGGCGGAGAGCGGAGACCAACATGACGACGAAGAACACCGATCATATCGTCAAATCCTTCGACGGCGACCTGCAGCATCTCAGCCAGGTCATCGCCGAAATGGGCGGGCTGGCGGAATCGCAACTCAGCGCCGCCATCGACGCCCTGACCAAGCGCGACAGCGACTTGGCCGGGCGCGTCGTGCAGTCCGACAAGCGGATCGACGATCTCGAACAGGAGATCGGCAATTTCACCGTCCGCATCCTGGCGTTGCGCCAGCCCATGGCGCAGGATCTGCGCGAAGTGGTGGCGGCGATCAAAATCGCCTCGGATCTCGAGCGCATCGGCGACTATGCCAAGAACATCGCCAAGCGGGCGATCATCCTCAACCAGGGTGCGCCGATGCGGCCCGTGAACTCGATCCCGCGCATGAGCATGCTGGCCCAGCAGATCGTCAAGGGCGTGCTCGATGCCTATATCGAAAAGGATGCCGACCGTGCCCAGGCCGCCTGGCGGCGGGATGAAGATGTCGATGAAATGTACAACAGCCTGTTCCGCGAGCTGTTGACCTACATGATGGAGGACCCGCGCAATATCGGGCCCTGCACCCATCTGCTGTTCATCGCCAAGAACATCGAACGCATCGGCGATCACGCCACCAATATCGCGGAAATCATCTATTTCCTGGTCCATGGCAAGAGCCTGGACGAATCTCGCCCGAAGGGAGATACGACCAATGTTGCAATCGGCGACTGAGCGTAACCGGCCCCCCATGAACGCGCCGCGCGACAGCCAGACCGGACAAATGACGCAGCCCTTGATCCTGGTGGTGGAAGACGAAGCCGCCCTGGTCACGCTGCTGCGCTACAATCTGGAACGCGAAGGTTTCCGCGTTCTGGAGGCCGGCAATGGCGAAGAGGCCCTGCTGCTGATCAAGGAACAGCGCCCCGATCTGGTGCTGCTCGACTGGATGCTGCCGATCCTCTCCGGCATCGAAATCTGCCGCCAGATCCGCCGCAGCCCGGAACATCGCCTGACCCCGGTCATCATGCTGACCGCGCGGGGCGAGGAGGCCGACAAGCTGCGCGGCCTGGAGGTCGGCGCGGACGATTATGTCACCAAGCCCTTCAGCCCCAGCGAGCTGGTCGCGCGCTGCCGCGCGGTCCTGCGCCGGGCGAAGCCGCAACCCCAGGGCGAATCGCTCACCTATCGCGATCTCGCCATGGACCTCATCACCCATCGGGTGCGCCGGGGTGGCCGGGAAATCCATCTCGGCCCGACCGAGTTCCGGTTGCTTAAATTCCTGATGGAGAACCAGGGCCGGGTCTTCAGCCGCGAGCAGTTGCTGGATTCGGTTTGGGGCCGCGACATCTATGTCGAGCCGCGGACGGTTGATGTGCATATCCGGCGCCTGCGCAAGGCGATCAATATCGACGATGCGGCCGACCTTGTGCGCACGGTGCGGTCCGCCGGCTACGCGCTCGACGCCGAAGAATAGTCTCCGGACCGGTCCCGGTCCGGCGATCGACAGCCGCTGTTGCAGCCGTTCGGTTGCGGCAGCGGCTTTACGATCGAAGCGGGTATAACTGCGTCTTTCCCCCTGCAAAAACGGGCGGCCCCTTCCCATATAGGATGTAGCGGGCCGGCGGGACGGGATTTCCCTGCTCCGGCCGGTCCCCCAACCCAATTACGGGAAGGAGGGGCTCATGACGACGAAAATCCTCTGTGCCGTTGATGGATCGTCCCCCGCCGGCCATGCAGCCGCCTGCGCCGCCGATCTGGCCAAGGAAACCGGGGCGTCCTTAACATTCGTAAATGTTAATCTGCTGCCCAGCGATGGGATCACCCGCGAGTATTTCTGGGACGAGCGGCATATGGGGGCCGGCGAGGTGCGCTATGACACCCATCTCGGTCCTGCCGCCGCCACGGCCGAGGCGCATGGTTTTACCGGTTTCGATTCCGTCATCATCAAGGGGAACCGGGTGCCCTCGGCATTGGTTTCCTATGCGGACGGCAAAGGCTACGATCACATCGTGATCGGCACTGACATCACCAATGCCTTCGAACGAATCGTGATGGGATCGATCGCCACCGCCGTGGTGCAGAAAGCGCACTGCCCGGTGACCGTTGTTCACTGAGCGTTTCCCACTGACGGCGCCTGATCCGGCCGGGACGCATCGACCCAAGTCGTGTTGACCTACCGCAATGCGTCAAGGACGGGCGGGTTGAAGATACAATGTCAAGACGTGACGGGGTTCGCCGGGATGGGCTGCCCCGTAACGCAATCCATATCACCACGATGACATGACGTCCGGTTTGCCCGGACGCATTCTCGGCAACCATGGAAGAAGGGGGTAAGATCATGCCGAAGAAAATCCTCTGTCCCGTCGACGGGTCGCATGCCAGCGACCATGCTGCTGCCTGCGCGGCGGAACTGGCCAAGGAAACCAATGCCAGGCTGACCTTCATCAATGTCAATACAGTGCCACCCGATCGTATCGCCAAGACCTATTTCTGGGACGAGAACCTGCTTTCGGCCGTGGATGCCCAGGTCCATGTCCAATTGGCCCATGCCCATAAGGCCGCCAACGGCCATGGGCTGGCGAATTTCGAGACGGTCATCATCACCGGCAACAAGGTCTCCACGGCGATCATTTCCTATGCCAAGGAAAAGGGCTTCGACCATATCGTCATGGGAACCGGCGTCACCAGCGAGCTGGAACGGCTGATTCTCGGCTCGGTGGCCACGGAAGTGGTGTCCCACGCCCATTGCCCGGTGACGGTGGTGCGCTAAACGGCTTAAGAGAGCAAAGAAAAACGGCGCCGCATGGCGCCGTTTTTGTCTGCCAGCCTTTTGCCGGTCTTTTATCAGTGCCGGAAATGCCGTAGCCCGGTGAAGACCATGGCGAGGCCGGCCTGGTCGGCGGCGGCGATCACCTCGTCGTCGCGCATCGAGCCGCCGGGCTGGATGACCGCCGTGGCGCCGGCTTCCGCCGCCGCCAGCAATCCGTCGGCGAAGGGGAAGAAAGCGTCGGAGGCGACCACCGATCCCTTGGCCCAGCTCTCGGCGGCGCCTGCCGCCTTGGCGGCCTCGGCGGCTTTCCAGGCGGCGATGCGGCTGGAATCCACCCGGCTCATCTGCCCGGCGCCGATGCCGACGGTGGCGCCCTCCTTGGCATAGACGATGGCATTGGATTTCACATGCTTCGCGACCCGCATGGCGAACAGCATGTCGGCCAGTTCGGCGGGCGTGGGCTGGCGCTTGGTGACCACTTTCAGCGCCGCCACGTCGGCCCGGCCGTCATCCCGGGTCTGCGCCAGGAAACCGCCGGCCAGGGTCCTGATCGCCAAGCCGGGCGCTACCGGATCCGGCAGGCCGCCGGCTTCCAGCACGCGGAGATTCTTTTTCTTCGAGAGGACCGCACGGGCTTCGGCGCTGACCTTGGGGGCGATGATCACTTCGGAGAAGACCTGGCTGATCAGCTCGGCCGTGGCGGCGTCCAGCTCGCGGTTGACGGCGATGATGCCGCCGAAGGCGCTGACCGGGTCACAGGCGAAAGCACGGCGATAGGCCTCGGCAAAGCCGTTGGCGCCATCGGCACCGAGCGCGACGCCGCAGGGATTGGCGTGCTTGATGATGGCGATGGCCGGCGCCTCGAATTCCGCCACCAGCTCATAGGCGGCGTCGGTGTCGTTGAGATTGTTGTAGCTGAGCTCCTTGCCCTGGAGCTGTTCCGCCGTGGCGATGCCGGGGCGGCGCTCGGCGGTGGCGTAGAAGGCCGCCCGCTGATGCGGGTTCTCGCCATAGCGCAATTCGCTGCGGCGCTGTCCCGCCAAGGTGAGGCGGTTGGGGAAGGTCTGCTTTTCCTCGCCGGCCATCCAGGCGCTGATCGCCGCGTCATAGGCGGCGGTGCGGGAATAGGCTTCGAGCGCCAGGCGCCGGCGCAGGGCGCGGGAGGTGGCACCACCCCGGGCCGCCATCTCCGCCATGACCGACGCGTAATCGGCGGGATCGGTGACGATGGCGACGAAATCGTGGTTCTTGGCGGCGGCGCGGATCATCGCCGGCCCGCCGATATCGATATTCTCGATGCAGTCCTCGCGCGCCGCACCCTTGGCGACCGTGGCCTCGAAGGGATAGAGGTTGACCACCACCAGATCGATATCGGCGATCTTGTGATCGCGCTGCGCCTGGACGTGATGGGCGAGGTCGCGGCGTGCCAGGATGCCGCCATGGATGGTCGGATGCAGCGTCTTCACCCGGCCGTCCATGATCTCGGGGAAGCCGGTATGGTCGGAAACCTCGGTGACGGCGATGCCGGCGGCGGCGATCGCCTTGGCCGAGCCGCCGGTGGAGAGGATCTCGACCTGCCGGTCGGCCAGGAAACGCGCGAAGGGAATGAGATCGGTCTTGTCGGAAACCGAGATCAGGGCGCGGCGCACGAGGCGGGGCGCCTGATCGGCCCTGTTCTGATCCCTGTTCTGATCCCGGTTTTGATCCCGATTCTGATCTGGGCGCGATTGCTGATCCGGGCGGGAGTGATCCTGGCTCGTCATGGTCCTCGATCGTCTTTCGTCAAATCCGGTTGCTGATCCGGGATGCGCGACCGTCAAGGCGTCGCGGCGGCCATCCCGCCTTACTTCTTGCTGCTTTCTTTCTGCAGCGCCCATTTGATCTGGGTGTTGTCGTTGTCGATCATGCCGAGCACCACCAGTTGCTGGCTGCGCCGCACCTGGCCGCGCTGGCCCATATAGATGCTGTCGGCGAGGGCGATATCGGCACCCTGGACGCGCATCCGCCAGCCGCTGCCGCCGGGCAGCTTGAGCAGCGCCGCCTGACCGTTCTGGGTGATCGAGGCCTGGACGCCGGGATGCAGGTGGAAGCGCAGGGTGAAGGCGTTGCCGCCGGGCCCGTTCAGCGTGTCCTCACCCATCAGCTCGCTGCCATCGGCGGAGAGGAACAGGCGCCGGCGATGCACCAGGCCATAGGGTTCCTCATAGCCGTTATGGCTGGTATCGAGCCAGATCTGGCCCTCGGCCTCCTCGCGCCGGCTGGTGACGATATTGGGCTTCAGGGCCATGCCGCCATGGTCCAGCAGCATGCTGGAATTGGTGTCGTCGACGACCAGCGTCGAATGCGCCGCCGTGGTGCGCTGCACCTGGCGCCAGTCGGCGGCGGAGGGATGCGCCGCGCCGCAATTGACGATCATCCGGTCGGCGCCGTAGCTCATCTCGAAAGCGAGCGTGCCGGCATGGGCATGGGAGTCCAGGCCGTGGCGCGGCGGCGCGCCGCAATCCATCAGGATGAGGCTCTTGCCGGCCTTCAGGCGCTGATAACCGGTCAACGGCAACTGGCTGAGATCGCGCAGCCGGTCGCCGACCCGCGACAAAGCGAGGCCCAGGAGTTCCGGGGTTTCTTCGTTGGTGTCGTTGAACAGGGCGAAGCGGCCGTCGCCATGGCACATCATGTAGATGACCGAGGCGATGTTCTCGATGGCGATCTGCAGATGATCCGGCAGCGGCTGGCGCGCCAGGGTCAGGACATGGCGGAGATCCAGGAAATGCTGCAGCAGCTCCAGCATGACGCCGGGGCTGCGCTCGATATGGCCGCCATCGGCCAGCATCTGGCGGCCGATCTCCAGGGCGAAGATGCGCCGGCCGCGCGCCAGGAAAGTGTCGCCCTGGGGCAGCATGGCGCCGGCGATCATCAGGGAGATGCTGGCTTTCAGCAGCGCGGCGCCGCCGAGGCCGTCAGGCAAGGCGCGGGCGAGATGGGCCGCCTGGCGATTGAGGCTGTAGAGCAGAGCGGAACGGAACAGGGCGTCGGTCTGGATTTCCAGGAAGCCCTGGTTGAGGAGCACCCGCCGCAGCCGCGCCGCCAGGATATCGGCGCGCCAGGCGAAGCTGTCATAGCTGGGGTTTTCCTCCAGCCATTGCTGGGTCAATTGCCGGGCGAGCTGCCGGGCGGCCGGGCCGCCGCAGGCGCGCAGATGGTCCAGCCAGTCGAAGGCATTGATCTGCCGGCGCCATTCCTCGCTGACGCCGATCGGATTGCCGAGCGGCTTCGGATTGCGCACCACCTCGCTGCCGCAGCGGTATTCGCCGCCCAGGAGATGCAGGCCGAGCTGTTCGTCGCCGGGCCAGAGATCGGTCGGGGTGACCGTGAGATCGCCGCTGGAGCGGTTGCCGAGCAGCCAGCCATAGACCCGGCTGCGGTAGAAGGGCTGGGCCAGGCCGCGCCAGAGGGTGGAGACCAGCGTGTCACGGGGCAGGGCGAAAATGGTCTGCAGGCGGGGGGCGATCAGCTTCGGGCGCTGATTGCCTTTGCGCAGTCTGGGTTGGCCCTGAAGTGTCTCGCTGGATGCCCCTTCCGCCACGCCGCTCCCCTCGCTCATCCGCGCAATTGCGCGATATTGCCGGCATAGGCCTCCGGCCCGCCGGTGAAGGTGGCGGTGCCGGCGACCAGGACATCGGCGCCGGCGGCGATGGCGGTCCGGGCGGTCTCGGTATTGATGCCGCCATCGACCTCCAGGTCGATCGCGCGGCCGCCCTGGCGCGACGAGACATCGTCGATCCGGCGGCGCAGTTCGCGGATCTTCTCGCTGGCGCTGGGGATGTATTTCTGCCCACCGAAGCCCGGATTGACGCTCATCACCAGGACGAGATCGATCTCCGGCAGCAGGTAATCGAGCGCCGAAAGCGGGGTCGCCGGATTGAGCGACACGCCGGCTTTCTTGCCCAGCGACTTGATCAACTGCACGGTGCGGTGGGCATGGGGCCCGGCTTCCGGGTGGAAGGTGATGATATCGGCGCCGGCGGCGGCGAATTCCGCCACGAAGGCATCCACCGGCGAAATCATCAGATGCACGTCGAAAGGCAGCTTGCTGTGCGGCCGGAGCGCCTTCACCACCATCGGCCCGATGGTCAGATTGGGGACGAAATGGCCATCCATGACATCGACATGGACGTAATCGGCGCCGGCCTCGGTGATCGCCTGGACCTCGCGCCCCAACTGGGCGAAATCGGCGGAGAGAATCGAGGGGGCGATTTTGACTTTTTGCTGCATGGCGGTTCCCTTGCCGGATACCTACCATCAGGAATCAAGGCGAGCAAGCCAAGCAGGCCAGTAAAATGTGGCAATACAGCGGCAATTTCATCCGCCATGTGAGAAATTGGCATTTGCCGCCGGCCCCCCGGCTTCGCAAGATGCCGGCAGGGACAGATCCCCGGTCCGCCAGGCGGTTGGCGGCGCTTCGGCAAATGGGCTTCAGGCAAGATCATGAGCGGCAAAGCGGCATTTTATCGGCAACTGACCGAGAGCCTCGACGGCATCCGGGCGGACGGCTTCTATAAATCGGAACGGCTGATCGCCGGACACCAGCAGGCGGCCATCCGACTCGGCGCGGGCGCGTCCGAGTCGGGCGGCAATGGCGACTCGGCGGCGGGCCGGACGGTGCTGAATTTCTGCGCCAACAACTATCTGGGCCTGGCCGACGATCCCCGGCTGATCGCCGCCGCCAAGGCAGGGCTGGACGAATACGGCTTCGGCATGGCCTCGGTGCGTTTCATCTGCGGCACCCAGACCCTGCATAAGGAGCTGGAGGCGGCGCTCAGCGGCTTCCTGAAATTCGACGACACGATCCTCTATTCGAGCTGCTTCGACGCCAATGGCGGGCTGTTCGAGACCCTGCTCGGTGAGGAGGACGCCATCGTCTCCGACGCCCTCAACCATGCCAGCATCATCGACGGCATCCGGCTCTGCAAGGCGCGGCGCTTCCGTTACCGCAACAACGACATGACTGATCTGGAAGAGCAGCTCAAGGCCGCCCGGGCCGGCGGCGCCCGGCATATCCTGATCGCCACCGACGGCGTCTTCTCGATGGACGGCATCATCGCCGATCTGAAGGCGGTCTGCGATCTGGCCGACCGTTACGATGCCCTGGTCATGGTGGACGATTCCCACGCCGTCGGCTTCATCGGCGAGAACGGCCGGGGCACGCCGGAAGCCTGCGGCGTCGAGGGCCGGATCGATATCGTCACCGGGACGCTCGGCAAGGCCCTGGGCGGGGCCAGCGGCGGCTATGTCGCGGGTCGCAAGCCGGTCATCGACCTCCTGCGCCAGCGCTCGCGTCCCTATCTCTTCTCCAACAGCCTGGCACCGTCGATCGCGGCGGCGACCCTGGCGGTCCTCAAGCTGCTGGCGACGGAAGAGGGCGCCGCCCTGCGCCGCAAGGTGGCGGAGAACGGCCGCTACTTCCGGGAGAAGATGGCGGCGCTCGGCTTCAATCTGGTGCCGGGGCATCATCCGATCATTCCCGTGATGCTGGGCGACGCGGCCCTGGCCGGGCGCATGTCCGAGGCCCTGCTCCAGGAAGGCGTCTATGTGATCGGTTTCAGCTTCCCGGTGGTGCCCAAGGGCCAGGCCCGCATCCGCACCCAGATGAGCGCCGCCCATACCCACGACCATATCGACCGGGCCGTCGCCGCCTTCGCCAAGGTCGGCCGCGCGCTGAAGGCGATTTGAGCCGACCCGATTGATGGCCGGGCTGTTCACCGGCTGACCTTTTTTGACCATTGGACGATCGCGCGGCCGCCCTTCTGCGGACCGCGCCAGCCAAGAGATGAAAGCGGAGCAGAGAGATGAAAGCGCTCGCCAAGCTTGAACGTGGTCCCGGCCTCACCATGACCGACGTGCCGACCCCGCAGGTCGGCCATAACGACGTGCTGATCAAGATCCGCAAGACGGCGATCTGCGGCACCGACATCCATATCTGGAAATGGGACGACTGGGCGCAGAAGACGATCCCGGTGCCGATGCATGTGGGTCATGAATATGTCGGCGAGATCGTCGAGATCGGCCAGGAGGTGCGCGGCTTCTCGATCGGCGACCGGGTCTCGGGCGAGGGCCATATCACCTGCGGCCATTGCCGCAACTGCCGCGCCGGGCGGCGGCATCTCTGCCGCAACACGGTCGGGGTCGGCGTCAACATCCCGGGCGCCTTCGCCGAATATCTGGCCCTGCCGGCGGTCAATGCCTTCAAGATCCCCGACAATATCAGCGACGATCTCGCCTCGATCTTCGATCCCTTCGGCAACGCCACCCATACGGCCCTCAGCTTCAACCTCGTCGGCGAGGACGTGCTGATCACCGGCGCAGGCCCGATCGGCATCATGGCGGTTGCCATCTGCCGCCATGTCGGCGCGCGCCATGTGGTGATCACCGATGTCAACGGCTACCGCCTGGATCTCGCCCGCAAGATGGGCGCGACGCGGGCCGTCAATGTCAGCCGCGACCGCCTGAAGGATGTGATGGACGATCTCGGCATGCAGGAAGGCTTCGATGTCGGGCTGGAAATGTCCGGCGTGCCGGCGGCCTTCCGCGACATGCTGAACGTCATGAATCACGGCGGCAAGGTGGCCTTGCTCGGCATCCCGCCGTCGGATACCGCAATCGACTGGAACCAGGTCATCTTCAAGGGCCTGGAGATCAAGGGGATCTATGGCCGCGAGATGTTCGAGACCTGGTACAAGATGGTCTCCATGCTGCAGAGCGGCCTCGACCTCTCGCCGATCCTCACCCATCACCTGCCGGTCGACCAGTTCAAGACCGGCTTCGAGACCATGCTCTCCGGCCAGTCCGGCAAGGTCATCCTCGACTGGGCGGCGTGAGGCTCGGTCGAGGCTGTAACGCGCGGGTCTAAATCTTCCAGTCGCTATGCGGTGCGGCGATGTTATGCTCGATGCCCAACCGCAAGCTTCGAAGCGGAAGATTTAGGCCGAAAGACCCGCCATGCCGGACCATCCGGTTCTTTTCCTCATCCCCGCCATGCCTTGCGATGCCGATCTCTATGCGGCACAGGTCGCCGGGCTCGCCGATCTGGTCGAGCCAAGGGTCATGGTGCTCGACGAGCCGACCATGGCGGAGAGCGCCGCAGCATTGCTGGCGGCAGCCCCCGCCCGTTTCCTGCTGGGCGGTACCGCTTATGGCGGTGCTCTGGCGCTTGAGATCGCCATGCAGGCGCCCGACCGGATCGAGGGCCTGTGGCTGATGAACTGCAATCCTGGCAACCATCCAGATCCTGAGGAAGCGCAGGAGATGTCAGCGCGGATCAAAGCGGGCAGCCATGAAGACGTGCTGGCCGAGCTCGCGCAAGCTGTGGTCGGCAGCACGAATGCTGTGGCGCGAGAGGCATTTCTGACGATGGCGCGGCGCGCGGGTCCGGATCGCTTGCTGCGGCAGAACCAGGCTGCGGCTGGTCGCAAGGATCATTGGGTACATCTTGGCAGGATCAAGGTGCCGACTCTCTTGCTCTGGGGGGCGGCGGATTCCCTGGTCCCGCTCGCCATTGGCGAACGCATGGCGGCGCTGATGCCCTCGGCCGATTTCGTCAGCCTAGCGGATTGTCATCACCTGCCGACGCTCGAACAGCCGGCGGCGGCCACGCAGGCCGCGCGAACCTGGCTCGGCCGGTGCCTTGGTCCGTCATGATCGGTCAGGCAGCGCGAAAGCCGGCAATCTAGCGATCGCGGGAGCGTTCCCCAGGGAGGCGAGCAAAAAAATAGGCCGCACCGAAAGGTGCGGCCTATCTGCTTCGGGCCATCTGCGGCAATGCGCAGGGTCGTTGCCCGGCCATCAGCGGGCCTCAGGCTGCTTCAGGTTGACCAGCTTGCGGAGCAAGGCATCGAAACCCTGGCCGTCGCCGGCATAGAGGTCGATCCGGCCGACCTTCTCCACCAGGCGCTCGAGGCTCTCGAGTTCCTTGAGGCGGAGCACCAGCGGATTCTCCTCCATCAATTTGGCGGTGTTGAGCAGCGACCGGGTCGCGGCCGTCTCCTCCTGACGACGGATCAGATTGGCTTTCGCCGTCCGCTCCGCCTCCACCACCTTGTTGACGAGGTCGCGGATCTCACCGGGCAGGATCACGTCCTTCACGCTGAGTTCCATTACCTCGATGCCGGTATCGCCCAGCCGTGCCTGCACGAAGGCTCGCAACTCGGTGTCCAGGGCACCCTTGGCCGACAGGACTTCGTCCAGCGTGCGGGTCACGACTGCCTCGCGGATGGCGAACTGCGCCAGCCGGTACAGCCAGCCGTCGATATCGGCGACCGCCGCCGCCGCGCGTTCCGGATCGGCGATCCGCCGGAAGGCCGTCAAGGTCAGGCGCAGGGCGACACGATCCTTGGTCAGCATCTCCTGTGCGGTGATCTCGACCGGCTGCGGCCGCAGATCGAGGCGCTTGATCTCGACCTTGCGGTTGACCGTCCAATAGGCATACCGGCCCGGCGCCAGCCGCTCGACGAAACGCCCGTCGACATAGAGGAGGCCGGCTTCGTTGTTCTCGACCACCGTCTCTGTCAGATACGGATTGCGTGCCCGATCGACCAAAGCCAAATATTCCGGTTTCACCGCTACCGCGCGGGCGATGTCGAAACGCTCGACATCGATCGCCGTCGCGACCTTCCAGAAGGCGGACGACTGCCAAGGACCCAACAGCTTCGTGGGCCGGCCATCGAACATGACGATCGCCAACTCATCGGCCCGGGTTTGCACCACCTCGAACAAGGCCGTGGCCAACGCCGGGCATTCGGCCCGAAGCACCGCATAACGGTCGAACGGGAATTCCGCCCGCACGACCTGGAAGGTTTCGGCCTTCAGGGCCCGCAGCGGATCGAACAGCATGTAGCGGCCGGGTTCGAGCACGCGCTCGTATCGGCCGTTGCGCTGCAATAACGCCCGCTCACCGTCCTTCACCGTGACGGACAATGTCATCAATTTCCAACTCATCGTTTACTCCATCCTTGGTCTCGTCATCGGCTTTGCGGCACGATGGCGAAACGGGTTGTGGATTTGAGGAACCGGGTACCGGATGCGGTTTCCCAGGACGATCGGCGGGCCAGGTTTAAGCTTGCGGGGAAATGGAAGACGTGCGCGGGGAACCGCAACAAAATGCGGGGCGACGCACGGCCTCCATCAGCCCGCGCAAGCGGTATCCACCGCGGCGCAAAGCCGGTGTCATGGTATCTGGTGCGGACGATTGGCCAGTTGGCCTTGCGACCGGACCGCGATTGAAACGCGCATCCGGTTCCCTTCAGGGGGTATCAGCTTTGTATGCTGAACCGGAGCGTAGGAGCGGGAGTCGAACCCGCGACAAAATGCTGACAAAGCATTTGCTCTAACCTTCTGAGCTATCCTCGTTTGTGCAACCGATCGGAATCGAACCGAACCCTTCCGGGCTACTTGTCCCGGTGCTCACCAGAGCCACGATCGCCAACTTCATTCAGCGGAACACGGAGACGCATCGCGCACCGCGCCGGCCGGGATTTCGCAAACCTGAACCCAAGGCCGAATGAAGGGAGCGGACTTATGACGAAAGACGAATTGCGGGACAAGCGCAAAATTCACGCGCTGCGCGTAGGCTGCTATCTTTTGTCGCAGGCTGTGTCCTGCGTGACACAGAGCTAGAGCTAATGCTGTGTGCGTATCAGGCGGCCTTCACCAATCGCGCGGCGTAGAAGCCATCGATGCCGCCATAGCGGGCGAGCTGATGGGGGAAGGAGCGGAGATCGCCGTCGACGGTGAGCAGCTCTTCCATGCCGCCGATCTCGAAGGCGCCGATCGGCTGGCGGCGGATCGCCGGGTTGCGGGCGAGCAGCGCGTCGATACGCGCCTTGCCTTCCTCGGGCTGCAGCGAGCAGGTGCAATAGACGATGCGGCCGCCGGGCTTGACCAGATCGGCGGCGGCGTCGAGCAATCGGTCCTGGGTCGCCGTCAGCTTGACGATGTCGCGGGGGTCCTTCAACCAGGCGACATCGGGATGGCGGCGGATCGTGCCGGTCGCGGAACAGGGCGCGTCCAGCAGGATCGCATCGAAATCCCGGGCCTTGCGCCACAGCACCGCATCGGCGGCCTCGATATGGGCGGTGAGTTGCAGCCGTGCCAGATTCTCCTGCACGCGCTCCAGTCTTTTGCGCGAGCGGTCGAGCGCCGTCACCGTGGCGCCGGCAAGGGCGAGCTGGGCGGTCTTGCCGCCGGGCGCCGCGCACATGTCGAGCACGCGCTGCCCCTTGAGATCGGTACCGAGCAGCCGCGCCGGCAAGGCCGCCGCGGCGTCCTGCACCCACCACATGCCTTCGGGGAAGCCGGGCAGGTCTTCGATGCGCGGCGAGGGACGATAATGTTCCTGAGGATGGGCCGGGCGCCGCACCGTGCCGGTCGGCAGCACCTCGCCCTGGAGCAGCTTCGCCCAATGGGCGGGATCGCGCTTCACCGTGAAATCGAGCGGCGGCTCGAGGAGATGTGCAGTGGCAATGGCGGTCGCCTGTTGCACGCCATAGGCCTTGACCCAGCTCTGCCACAGCCAGTCGGGCAGGCTGATCGCGCCGGTGAAGGCGCCGTTGCCGGGCCGCGCCTGGCGGAAGAGATCGGCCTCGCGGGCGACCCGCCGCAGCACCGCATTGACCAGGCCCTTATAGCCCGCCTCGCCGCCGCGCTTGGCGATCAGGCTGACCATGGTGTCGACGGCGGCATGGGCGGGGGTTTGCAGGAACAGGGTCTGGGCGACGCCAAGACGCAGGATGTTGCGCACCGCACTGGCGCGGGCCGGCAGGGGCTTCTCCAGGCATTGCGCCAGAGTGTGGTCGATCTGTCCCAGATGCCGCAGGGCGCTGCCGACCAAGGCGCGGACGAATTGCCGATCGCGGCCGGAAAGCTGGGTCAGCTCCGGATGATCTGCCAGGGCCTCGTCCAGGGGCTTGCGCTGGCGCAAAACCGCTTCCAGCAGGTCCAGGGCTGCGGCGCGGGCGGAAACCACCGGTGCTGCGAGTGTGCCGCTGCCGGGCGGCGCCTGGTCCGGCTGATCAGCCGCCGGCGCTTCGTCTTCCGGGCGGTTGCTGTGCGAGGGGTCGGGTAACATGGGCGCCGTTATGCCCCATCGACGGGCGCTTGTCTAAGGCTGTGTGAGGGGGCTCGACCTCACCGGTAGAAGATGCTGGGCGGCATGCCGAAATGCTTGCGGAACATGGCGGTGAAGGCGCTCTGGCTGGCATAGCCGCTTTCCAGCGCCACATCGATGATCCGCTCGCCCTGCGCCAGCCGCTCCAGGGCTGAGAGCAGGCGGGCCTGCTGGCGCCATTGGCCGAAGGTCAGGCCGGTTTCCCGGACGAACAGGCGATGGATGGTCTTTGCCGCGACGCCGAGCCGGGCGGCCCATTGCGCGGCGGTGGCATTGTCATCGGGCCGCGCCGCCAGGGTCTCGCAGATCCGCCGCAGGCGCGGATCTTGCGGCAAGGGGAGATGCAGCGGCAGGACATCCAGTTCCCGCAATTCGTCCAGCAGCAACTGCATCAGGCGCTCGTCGCGCCCGCCAGGCGGGTAATCACGGGGCACCGCCACCGCCGCGACGATCAATTCGCGCAGCAGCGGCGAGACGGCGATGACGCAGCTTGCCGAGGGGAGATGCGGAGCCGCCATGGGATCGACGAAAACGGTGCGGATCTTGACATCGCCGCACATCCGCACGTCGTGATCGAGCCCCGCCATCAGCCAGACCGCCCGGTTCGGCGGCACAACCCAGGTTCCGGCGGCCGACCGCACGATCATCACGCCGGCGATCGCATAGAGGAGCTGGGCGCGGGGATGGGCATGCCGGCCGGTGGACATGCCGGCCGGATAATCGATCTCCATCGCCGCCAACGGCCGGCCGGTGGCGTGATAGTCGAGATGCCGGCGGGGCAGATCCTCGCTCATATTCCGATCTCGCGAATGTCCCAAACTCGATAAGAGAGGTCAGTTTAGCGTGAGACTAACCATGGCGGGAAGGGCTAAGCCGGAAGCCGTTTTCAACGCTTCATCACGTGGTGCGCCATGCCCAAGGCAAATCTCGCTGTCCTCTGTCCCTTCTTCGCCATCCTGCTCTGGGCCGGGAATGTCATCGTTTCGCGCCTCTCGGCACATAGCATCGGCCCGCAGGCGATCACCTTCTACCGCCTGGCTTTCGCGGCCGCGCTGATGACCCCCTTCGTGGCGCGGCCGGCCTGGCGCAACCGGGCGGCGATCTGGCCGCATCTCGGCCAGATCGGCATCCTGGGCTTTCTCGCCATGTGCCTGTTCCAGAGCCTCTCTTACCTGGCGGCGGAAACCACCAGCGCCACCAATATGGCGGTGATCACCGCCTTGACGCCGCTCCTGACCGTGGCGCTCAGTGCCCTGCTGCTGGGCGAAACACCCAGCATCGGCATGATCGGCGGCGGCGTCCTGGCGCTGGGCGGGCTGGTCTATCTGGTGAGCGGCGGGGAACCCTTGATCCTGTTCACCGGCGGCGCCCATCCCGGCGATGCATTGATGCTGGTCGCGGCCCTGGTCTATGCGCTTTACGGCGTGCTGCTGAAGCGCTGGCGCCTGCCGATCCCCGGCTGGCAATCGACCTATCTGCAGGCGCTCTCCGCTTTGGCGATCATGTTTCCGGCTTTCCTGGCGACACCCGCGTCCTTGCGTCCGCTCAATGCCGAGACGCTGCCGCTGATCGCCTATGCCGGCGGCCTCGCCTCGGTGGTGCTGCCTTTCCTGTGGATTCGCGGCGTCGACCGGCTGGGCCCCAGCCGCTGCGCGATCTTCATGAACCTGCTGCCGGTCTTCACGGCAATCGGCGCCATCGCGATGCTGGGCGAGCCGGTGCGGCCCTTCCATGTGATCGGTGGCGGCCTCGCTTTGGCTGGCGTCGGTTGCGCGCAACTCTTCCGCCGGCCGCTGACGACCCGGCCGGCTGTTCCGGTTCAGGAGAGCAAATGATGTCGGTGATGACGCCCCAGCCAATTTCCGGTGCGACGATCTCCGGTGCCGAAATGGATGACCGAGCGCTCCTGCTGCGCATTGCCGAAGCGCTGGAGCGCCTGGCGCCGCCGCCCGCCGCGTCGGGTCTCGAAGAGGTCGCGGAAGGCTATCTGTGGCTGGGTGCGGCCAAGCGGCTGCGGCCGGTCCGCCGCATCGCCCGGATCGAGATCGACTTGCTGCGCAAGGTGGAGATGCAGCGCGACATCCTGCTTGCCAATACGCGCAGCTTCGCCACTGGCGGCAGGGCGAACAATGCGCTGCTCTGGGGATCGCGGGGCACCGGTAAGTCCTCGCTGGTCAAGGCGGTGCATGCGGCGGTCAATCGCGAACTGGAAACCCTTCCGCATCATGTATCGGTGGCGCCAATTCCGGTAGCGCTGGTCGAGGTGCAGCGGGAGGATATCGGCACGCTGCCGGATCTCATGGCCTTGCTGGAAGCGGCAGCACCCCGCCGCTTCATCCTGTTCTGCGACGATCTCTCCTTCGACAACGGCGAGGCGGCTTATAAGTCGTTGAAGGCGGTGCTCGATGGCGGCATCGCCGGGCG
The DNA here is from genome assembly GCA_964406155.1 of uncultured Rhodospirillaceae bacterium. Classification (GTDB taxonomy): domain Bacteria; phylum Pseudomonadota; class Alphaproteobacteria; order Dongiales; family Dongiaceae; genus Dongia_B. Next base: position 16,661 of record CAYOQR010000044.1, read on the forward strand.
GCCCAAGAATGTCGTCCTCTACGCCACGTCGAACCGGCGCCATCTCCTGGCGCGGGACATGATCGAGAACGAGCAATCGACGGCGATCAATCCGGGCGAGGCGACGGAGGAGAAAGTGTCGCTGTCGGATCGCTTCGGCCTCTGGCTCGGCTTCCATGCGATCGATCAGGACGGCTATCTCGACATGGTGGCGGGCTATGCGGCCCATCTCGCTTTGCCGATTGCGGAAGGGGAGTTGCGCCGCCGCGCCCTGGAATGGTCGCTGCAGCGCGGCTCACGCTCGGGCCGCACCGCCTGGCAATTCATCCAGAGCCTGTCGGGCGTTGTCGCGGACTAAGCTAGACTGAATCTTGATTCGTCCAACCCGCTGAGCTTAGCCTCGATTCACTCAACCCCACGGCCCGCGCTGCGGCTGGTCGCCACCGCTGCGCGGAATGCGGCTGCTGGCCGTGGGTGCCGGCGGCTGCGTTTCCGCGCTGTCATCGTCCCGCGATACGTCCGTACGGCGCAGCACCGGATCGCGGCCATCGCGCATCGAATCACCGCGCATCGGATTGCCGCCCGGCTGCATCGCGAGCAGGCGGGCGATGCGGTCCTCGGTCGAGGGATGGGTCGAGAACAGGCTGCCGATGCCACCGCCATGCAGCGGGTTGATGATGAAGAGATGGGCGGTCGCCGGATTGGCCTCGGCCTCCTGGTTGGGGATGGCGGCGGCACCGTGGGAAATCTTGGCGAGGGCCGAGGCGAGCCAGCGCGGCTGGCCGCAGATCTCGGCGCCCATGCGGTCGGCCTCGTATTCGCGCGAGCGGGAGATGGCGAACTGCACCAGCATGGCGGCGAGCGGTGCGACGATGGCGGCCAGCAATACGCCCAATCCGCCGAGCGGATTCTCGCGGTCGCGGCTGCCGCCGAAGAACAGGCTCATCTGGGCGAAATTCGCCAGCATGCCGATGGCGCCGGAGAGGCAGGCGGTGATGGTCATGGTCAGGCTGTCGCGATGCTTCACATGCGAGAGCTCATGGGCCATGACGCCGGCCAGTTCTTCACGCGAGAGCATCTGCAGGATGCCGGTGGTGGCGGCCACGGCGGCATGGTCAGGATTGCGTCCGGTGGCGAAGGCATTGGGCTGCGGATTGTCGATGATGTAGACCTTCGGCCTCGGCAGTTCGGCGCGGCGCGCCAATTCCGCCACCAGATCGTAGAATTCCGGGGAGGCCGCACGGTCGATCTCCCGCGCGCCATACATGCGCAGGACCATCTTGTCGGCGTTCCAATAGGCGAAGAGATTGGTCAGGCAGGCAAAGGCGAACGCGATCACCATGCCGGTCTGGCCGCCAATGGCGTAGCCCACGACCAGGAACAGCGCCGTCATCGCCGCCAGGAGCAAACCCGTCCGAATATATCCCATCAAAGCCTCTCGAAACCCGTGTCCCGGCCCATCAAAGGCACCCCGCCAAAGGCGACTGCCAGGTCGCTGTCTATGTTGTGACGCTTGGGGCGCTGATCAAGACGGCTCCCGCTTCCCTCCGCTCGGCCAAGCAGTTGCTCTCGGGCCGGCGGAAGAACTCGTTCGGCGTCTGTTGCGGCGCAACCAGGGGCTCCGCTAAGATAGCACCATGCAGAAAAACAAGCCTACCACCATGACCGAAAGTGCGTCTGCTCCATCGACAGCAGCGGCCGACGCCCTGGCCGAAGCGAAGGCCCGGCAGACAAAGGCCAGCCAAGCGCAAGCAAAAAAGCCACAGGGCGGGATGACCCCGGAGATCGGCGGTCCCAGCGGCCTCGAGCCGACGCGGTATGGCGACTGGGAACGCAACGGCCGGGTCAGCGATTTCTGATAGCGATCACTGATATCCGGCGCGGCGCGGCTCAGCCTTGCGCGAAAGCCGCCGCGACGAAATCGACGAACAGCCTGATGCGGGGCGGGAGCGGCTTGCCGGGCGCGAAGACGGCGAAGAGTTCGATGCTGTCGCACCAGTAATCGGCCAGGCATTCGACCAGGCGGCCAGCCTCCAGATCCTCCGCGACATCCCATATCGCCTCCAGCGACAGGCCGAGGCCGTCTAGCGCCCAGCCATGCAGCGCGTCGCCGCTGCCGCTGGAGAGCCGGCCCGTGACCTTGATCTCGCTCTCGGCGCCGTCGATCCGGAACCGCCAGCGGTCGAGCAGGCGATGGCGGCGGGCAAGGCGCAGGCAATCATGCATCGCGAGATCGGCCGGCTGGCGCGGGATGCCATGGGCGGCGAGATAGGATGGCGCCGCGCAGACCACGCGCCGCGCGACCGCGAGCTTGCGGGCGATCAGGGACGGGTCGTCCGGCCGGCCGATGCGCAAGGCGACATCGATCCCGTCCTCGCTGACATCCAGCCCGGCATCCGAGAGGATGAGATGGGCCTCCAACCCAGGATGACGGGCGGTGAAATCGGCCAGCAGGGGCGCGATCCGCCGCCGCCCCAGTTCCGTCGGCGCCCCGATCCGAAGCAGGCCCCGCGCTGTCCCGCCCCGCGCGGTGACCTCCGCCTCCATGTCGCGCAGGTCGGCGCGGATCGCTTGGCCACGGGCGTAATAGAGCGCGCCTTCGTCGGTCAGGCGGAAACGCCGGGCGCTGCGTTCCGCCAGACGGACGCCGAGCCGTGCCTCCAGGGCCGCGAGGCGGCGGCTGACGGCGGGCGGCGAGGAGGCAAGAACCTGGGCCGCGGCCGAGATGCCGCCGGCCTCGACGATCGCGGCGAACAGGTCGAGATCGCCCAGATTGTCCATGGGATGCCTCAATGTTTCCAATTATCGGAATATTAGATTCTGATACCAGCCGTTTCCACCGGTTTTCGTCGATGTAAATATCTATTCATCGGAAATATGAAGCCGCTTCAAGGAGGCCTCTCATGCGGGCAGCTCAGTTCAAGGAATTCGGCACAGCCGACAAGTTGCACATGGTCGAGATCGATATTCCGGTGCCGGGTCCCGGCCTGGCGCTGGTCCGGGTCGAGGCGGCTTCGATCAATCCCAGCGACGTGAAAAACGTCGCCGGCGCGATGCACCAGACCACTTTGCCCCGCATACCCGGCCGCGATTATGCCGGTGTGGTGGAGCAGGGGCCGGCGGGCTGGATCGGCGCCGAGGTTTGGGGCACCGGCGGCGATGTCGGTTTCACCCGGGACGGCACCCACGCCCAGTACATTGTCGTGCCGGCAGACAGTCTGCGGCGTAAGCCGGCCGGCCTCAATTTCACCGAGGCCGCTTCGGTCGGAGTCAACTTCATGGCTGCCTGGTGCGGGATCACCGAAGCAAAGCTGCAAGCCGGCGAGACCCTGGTCATCATCGGTGCCGGCGGCGGTGTCGGCGGTGCGGCGGCGCAGATCGCCAAGCGTCTCGGTGCACGGATCGTCGGTGTCGATCGTCGTGCGCCGCGTCCGGATGCGTCGATCCATCGCCTCGCAGAGCGGATGATCATTGGCACCGACGACTTGCCGGCGGCTATTCGGGCGGCAACCGAAGGCCGCGGTGGCGATGTGGTGTTCGATACGGTCGGTGGCGTCATGTTCCGGTCGGCAGCGGCCAGCCTCGCTTTACGCGGTCGGCTGATTGAAATCGCCGCGACGGGCCAGCGCGAAGTGAGCTTCGATCTTGCGGATTTTTATCACAATGAGAGCCGGCTGCTGGGTGTCGATACCTTGAAGCGTGACCTGGCCGCGTCGGCCCGCATTCTCGACGCGCTCACACCGGGCTTCGACGCCGGCGACTACCGGCCGGCGCCGATTGCCGAGATTTTGCCGCTCGCCCGGCTGCGTGAGGGATATGCGAAGGTGGCGGCCGGTGCTGGTGGCCGCGTTGTCCTTGCGCCGCAGGCCTGAGGAGGTGGAAATGCCCTTTCTGGTCTCGCTGCTGATGGGACTGCTGGTCGGTGGCGCATACGGATTGACCGGCGTCAAATCGCCAGCACCGCCGCTGATCGCGCTCCTGGGACTGCTCGGCATGGTGCTGGGCGAACAAGCCATTGTGGCAGCCCGGGCGCATTTCGCCGCGCCGTCTCCGCAGCAAACCGGGTCGGCGCAGCCGTCGGGCTCGGCATCACAGAACGGATCGGATCAAGAGGATATGGCCAGCCGTGCCGATCCGTCCCGATCGTCGTAATGGGTTTCGCGGCCCAAGCCGATGGCCGTGCAAACCTTTCACCGCTTCGTGATTCGCCGCCTTCCGCTGCCGGGGGCTACCTTGCCGCCTATCATGGGGCTTCGTACGATCATTCTGGCATCGATCCTGATGGCGGCCGCGTTCGGCATCGCCAATGCCCAGGATGTATCCGGCGGCCATGCGAACGGCGTCTCTGGCGAGGCCTTGGTGTCGCCGGCGCCGAGCGCTGCCGATGCGGCGGCCACGGCCCCGGCTCCGGGCAATGCGGGCGCCGTGACCATGACGCCGATCGCGGCGCTGACCACGGCGACGCCGGTGGTGGTCGAGCTGTTCACCTCGGAAGGCTGCGCCTCCTGTACGCCGGCCGATGCCAATCTCGGTTCCCTGACACATGAGCGGAGCGTCCTGCCGCTCTCCTATCATGTGGATTACTGGGACTATATCGGCTGGCGCGATCGCCATGCCGATCCCGCTTTCACCGCCCGCCAGCATGGTTATGTGGACGCGCTCGGCCACAGCATGGTCTATACGCCGCAGATGATCGTCGCCGGCAGCGCGGATTCCCTCGGCACCGACGTGGAAAGCGTGAAGATCGCCGTCGATAATCGGCGGCAAACCGCAGAGATGACGCCGATCCGGTTCCTGCGCGATCCCGCCGGCAATGTCGTGCTGGATCTGCCGGCAACCACCCTGCCGACCCCGGCGACCGTCTGGCTGGTGACCTATCGCCGCAAAATCGAAACCGCGGTACAGGCGGGTGAGAATGCCGGCAAGCGCCTGGTGTCCTATAATGTGGTCCAGTCGCTGAAGAAACTCGGCACCTGGACAGGGGCCGCCAGCTCCCTGCTGGTCGATCTCGATCCGCCGCCGGCCGGCGATCCGCCGCCGGACGGTGTCGCCGTGATCGCCAATCTCAAGGAATACGGGCCGGTCGTGGCGGCCACCGCCGTGGCCTTCAAGGACATCAAGTAGGAAGCCACGCGGTCGGCGCAAAGCTGCAACCTCAGGTGAAGCGGCGGGGTGAAACGGCTGGCCTGAAGCGGCTTCCCTTGGGCGCGGTCAGGCACTAAGGTGCCGCCATCATGAGCCAAGTTCCCTTCGTTACCGCCGCCGAGGTCGAGCGCCTGCTCGACTATCCCGCCCTCGTCGAAGCCCTGCGCCGCGGTTTCGCGCAAGACTGGACCGTGCCCGTGCGCCATCACTACGGCATCCCTATGCCGGATGGCGAGCCGGAACAGACCTTGCTGCTGATGCCGGCCTGGGAGGCGGGCCAGGCGATCGGCATGAAGATGGTGACGGTGACGCCGGGCAATGGCGCCCGCCATCTGCCGGCGGTCCAGGGTGTCTATCTGATGCTGGACGGCGCGACCGGCGCGCCCAGCGCTTTGATCGACGGTCCGTCCCTGACGGCGCGCCGCACCGCGGCGGCCTCGGCCCTGGCGGCGGATTATCTCGCCCGCATCGATGCCCATCGCATGCTGATGGTCGGTGCCGGCGCCCTGTCGGTGCCGCTGGTCGAGGCGCATCGCGCGATGCGGCCGATCCGCGAGGTACGGCTCTGGGCCCGCGATCCCCATAAGGCGGCGGCGAAGGTCGCCGAATTGGTCGCGCTCGGCATCGCCGCCGACGTGACGGAGGATCTGGAACAGGCGGCGCGCGAGGCCGACCTCATTTCCTGCGCGACCCTTTCGACCGTGCCGCTGATCCATGGCGCCTGGCTGAAGCCCGGTTCACATCTCGACCTGATCGGCGCCTTCACGCCGCAGATGCGCGAAAGCGACGATGCCGCCGTGGGCCGCGCCAGCCTGTTCGTCGATACCCGCGAGGGCGCCCTGAAAGAAGGCGGCGATCTCGTCCAGCCGCTGAAGGCCGGGTTGATCACCGAAGCGGCAATCAAGGGGGATCTCTTCGATCTTACCCGCAAGCGCCATCGCGGCCGGGTCACCAATGACGAGGTCACCCTGTTCAAATCGGTCGGCACCGCGCTCGAAGACTTTGCCGCCGCCAAGCTCGTGGTGCAGCGTCTGCAGGCCGGTCGCAAGGCCTAAGTCCGTCAGCTAACTTTCACGTCCACTGGTTGTCCGGGGACGTGCTTGCATAATTCCAGATTGTGATTCTATTCTTCCCCGAAAGTTGGGGGAGAATTCATGAGTCGCATTTCCTTCGTGGCCCTTGCGGTCGCGGCTGCGTTCCTTTGCGGTTGTACTGCTTCCAGCGACCTCGACCCGCCGGCCGGGCAAAAGGCCAAGATCAGCCACGAGGCCATGGCCTATTTCAAGGATTCGTACCAGGCCAATATCGGCTCCGTTCATCTCGGTGCATTTGCCGTATCGGTTTCCGGCCACAATGCCAGCTATGCCTACTGCCCGCATTTCCGCTGCAAAAGCGGATACGCATACGGCCAGCAGGCAATCGCACGCTGCGAGTCCTTCGGCGAGCGATGCTATCTCTTTGCGATCGGTAACGAGATCGAGGTCGACTACGAGGTCGTCGACTGAACGGTCGACGGGATAAGGGAATAGGGGGACACATCCTCCGCATTCAGATTGTGGCATTGGCTCGCTATTGGGGGACTTCATGAGACATGTCGTTCTGATGACTGCACTTGCTGTCGCGATCACGCTCAGCGGCTGTGCCGATACACGGCCGCTCGACCCGCCGGCCGGACAGAAGGCCAAGATCACCAGCGAGTCGATGGACTTCTTCAAGAACTCCTACCTGCCGCAAATCGGATCGACCCATCCCGGTGCCTTCGCCGTGTCGCTGTCGGGGCTGTACTCCGCCTATAGCTACTGCCAGGACATCATGTGCAAAAGCGGCGGGTCCTATGCGCAGGATGCGATCAAGCTGTGCGAAAGGGACGGCGAGCAATGCTATCTCTTCGCCGCCGGCAGAGAGATACGCGTCGCGTACGACGTCGTCGAGTGACGGCTGGCGGGCATTCCGGTTTCAGGCAGTCATCCGCCGGGTCCGCGCGACGTCGATGAAGGCGGCGACCAGCCGGTGCTTGCGCTGGCTGGTGAGGCAGATGACGGCGTCGGTATTGGTCGCCGCCATATCGGCAAGCCTCACGGCGACGGTGCGGTCATCCCCGGCGCTTTCGCGCTCGAACAGGAAACCGATGCCAAGGCCCAGCGCCACCGCTTCGCGCATGGCCTCGCGGCTGCCAAGCTCGAGGGCGACCGGCAGCTTCACCTTGGCGCGGCGCAATGCCTGGTCGACGACGCGCTGGGTGTTGGACCCGATCTCGCGGCGGATCATGTTCTGGCCGGCGAGATCGGCGAGATACAGGTTGCGCCGCTTGCTCAATGCATGACCACGCGGCAGCAGCACCATCATATCCTGTTCGGCGATCGGCACGACGGTGAGGCGCGCATCCGGCGTAGGATTGCCGAGAATGGCGGCATCCACCCGGTAGTCGAGGACGTCCTGCCAGACCTGGCGCTGGCTGCCGAGCGAGACGGCAAGCCCGATGCCGGGATACCGGCGGCGGAAGGCCGAGATCACCTCCAGCGCCACATGCGGGCCATCGGCGGCGATGCGGAGCTCTCCCTGTTCCAGCGCATTGGCGGCACTGATGAAATCCTCCACCTCATCCTCGACGGCGAACATCCGCCGGGTCAGCGCGAACAGGGTTTCGGCCGCGCCGGTCAGGGCGACCTCGCGGCCGGTGCGGTCGAACAAGGCCTGGCCGCAGGCCGTCTCAAGCTGGCGCACCTGCATGGTGACGGCGGGCTGGGTCAGGCCCAGCAGGGCCGCCGCCTTGGAAAAGCTGCGCTCCCGGGCGACGGCATCGAAGGCGCGCAATTGGAAATACCGCATGCTTGAATCCCGATTAGTATAAATCTGACTGTCAAAAATTTATCCTAGCATCAATTTGATTTGAAGCATGCCAGGCCGCATCCTGGGGCAACCGATCCGACCAAGGAGCTGTCATGTCCGTGATCTTCCGCCCCGAGACCGCCGCCCATATGCCGGTCCATCACGTGCCGCTGATCCGGGCGACGCCCGAAAGCCTCGCGGGCTACGGGGCGATCGTCGAGGATTACCGCAGCTTTCCCCTGGAGATCGTCACCTGGCCGGCGCCGGGCTGGCGTCCGGTCGATGCCGGTACCGGCAATGAGGGCGGCACGACCGAAGGCGTGTTCGATTGCTGGTGGTCGGGCGATGTGCTCCATGGCCGCAACAACGCGGTGCAGGGAACGGCGGTCAATCACTACCTCCTGGGCTGGTGCCGGCAGCCGGACGAAGCGTCCGAAGAGGTTGCGACCGTCGCCCGCGATCAGGTCCTGCTCTGGCACGCCAACTACCATCCCGATGGCGGCCAGTTCTTCTATCCCTTGGACGGCCAGCCCTTCGTCGTGCCGGTGGCGCGGCCGGGCGACGATGTGAAGCCGGCGGATTTCGTGGCCTTCCACAGCGACGGCAGTTTCGGCATCTATATCCATCCCGGCATCTGGCATGAAGGTGTCTTCACCGCCAGCGACAGGGCGCAGTTCTTCGACAAGCAGGGCAAGGTCCATGCCCGCATCAGCTGCGATTTCGTCAAGGAATTCGGCTGCTATCTGTCGGTGCCGCTGCGTCTCTCCTGAACCGGGTTCGACGGCATCGTCGTCGCGGCGATCCATGCGCGCATCCGGGCGACGGGATCGGGATGCAGCAGGATATCGGTGACGACCGCCGCGCTGTCGGCGCCGGCCTCCAGGACTTCCCGCGCGCGGTCCGGCGTCAGGCCGCCGATGGCGACCAGGGGTATGCTGCCGATACGCTGCCGCCATTCCCGCAGCCGGGGGATGCCCTGCTGGGTCCAGCGCATCTTCTTGAGCCGGGTGGGGAAGATCGGTCCCAGGGCGACGTAATCCGGCCGCAGAACCAAAGCGCGGTCCAGTTCGTCATCGTCATGGGTGCTGATGCCAAGGCGCAGCCCAGCCGCATGAATGGCGGCGGTGTCGGCGGTGTCGAGGTCCTCCTGGCCGAGATGCACGAAATCGCAGCCGAGATCGATCGCCACCTGCCAATAATCGTTGACGATGAGCTGTGCGCCGGCCGCCGTGCAAAGCCGTTTCGCCGCTGCGATCTGCCGGCGGATCTCGTTTTCGGGCTGGTTCTTGACGCGCAACTGCACAAGCCTCAAGCCGTGGGGCAGCAATCGCTCGATCCAGTGCACATCGTCGACGATGAGATAGAAACGCTCGAGCATGAGGATCACGCCCGGAAGGCCGTGCCGAGGACCGGCGTCGAGGGTGTCGCCATATCGCGCGGCTCGATCGGCTCGGCGAGAAAGCCGAGGCGCCCGGCTTCGACGGCGTGACGAAAGGCCTGGGCCATCCCGACGGGATCGCCGGCCTTGGCGACGGCGGTATTGAGGAGCACCGCGTCATAGCCCATCTCCAGGGCGGCCGCGGCATGGGTGGGGCGGCCGATGCCGGCATCGACGATCAGCGGGATATCGGGGAAATGCGCTCGCAATGTGCGCAACGCAAAGACATTGTTGAGGCCGCGGCCCGAGCCGATGGGTGCCCCCCAGGGCATCAGAACCTCGCAGCCGGCATCGACCAGGCGGCCGGCGGCGACCAGATCCTCGGTCGTATAGGGAAAGACCTTGAAGCCGTCGGCGCAGAGGAGGCGGGCCGCCTCGACCAGGGCGAAGAGATCCGGCTGCAGCGTGTCCTGCTCGCCGATCACCTCCAGCTTGATCCAGTCGGTCTCGAAGACCTCACGCGCCATCTGCGCCGTCGTCACGGCCTCCTGCACGCTGTGGCAGCCGGCGGTGTTCGGCAGCACGCGCAGGCCGAGATCGCGGATGATCGACCAGAAGGCCTGGCCGGCCCGCGCGGTACCGGATTCGCGGCGCAGCGAGACGGTGATGATCTCGGCGCCGGAAACGCGGATCGCCTCGGTCATGATGGCGGGCGAGGGATATTGCGATGTCCCCAGCAGCAGGCGAGAGGCGAGGTCGACGCCGTAGAAGGTCAATGCTTGATCTTTCATGTCAACCTCCCTGCATCGGTGCGACCACATCCAGCATGTCGCCGTCTTTCAGGCGGGCTTCGCCGCGCCGCTTCATGGGAATGAAGAGGCCGTTGATCGCCGTGGCGATCCTTGCCTGGTTGTAACCGAGCTCCTCCAACGCACCGGCCAGAAGCGGTGCGGCAACCTCGCGGCTCTCACCATTGACGATGATCTTCATCCATGACCTCCGGATAAAAGGCGTTGTCGAGCATGACGGCGGCGGCGCGGGCGGCCAAAGCCGGCGCCAGCAGGAAACCGTGGCGATAAAGGCCGTTGACGCTGAGGGTTGCGCCCTGCCGGCGCAGGCGCGGCAGATTGTCGGGCAGGGAGGGCCGCAGATCGCAGCCGATCTCCACGATCTCCGCCTGGGCGAAGGCGGGATGCAGGGCATAGGCGCCGTTCAGCAGATCGACCAGGGATTGCGCCGTGACGCGGCGGTCCTCGCTTTCGATCATGGTGGCGCCGATCATGTAGAGGCCGTCGCCGCGCGGCACGATATAGAGCGGGATGCGGGGATGCAGCAGGCGTATGGGGCGGGAGAGTGCGATCTCCGGTGCCCGCACCAGCAGCATCTCGCCCTTCACGCCGCGCAGCGCCGTCATCCGGTCGCGCGCCGCCAGGCCCCGGCAATCGACGAAGATATCCGCCTCGGCTTCTTGTCCCAGTGCATCCGTGCCGAGATGGATCGTGACACCCGAGACCTCCAGATTTTGCGCCAAAGCGGGCAAAGCGCGGCGCGGATCGAGATGCGCCTCTTCGGCGAAGAAGAGGCCCTTGCGGAAGCGGCCGGCGAGGGCCGGTTCCAACGCGGCGAGACGGTCGCCATCTATCCACTCATAGTGATGGGTGCGCTTCGCAAACCGGTCGAGCTCGGGCAGATCGCGCCCCTGGGCCAGGACCAGGCTGCCGCATTGCCGGGTCTCGGGATGATGGGCCTGCCAATAGGAAATCGCCTCGGCACCCAATGCGGCCACGACGGGTTCGGCGCTTTCCAGTTCGCACCAGGGCGCCAGCATGCCGCCGGCAAAGCGCGAACAGGCCGACGCGCCGAGCATTTCGGCGCGTTCATAGATCTCGACCCGGCAGTGCCGTTCGGCGAAAGCAAGGGCGCAGGTCAGGCCGGCAATACCGGCTCCGGCGATGACGACGCGCGTCACCGGCCGACCCGCGACTGAGAGCGGACGGACTGCTGGATCGAAAAGAATGTAGCTGTGCCGGCGATGTTCATGACGCTCCCTTCGCCAGTGTGAACTGGATCAGGTTCAAAGGGTCGTCATGCTGCGCATATCGGCGCGTAATGACCTCTCAGCCCCTCGGCGGGACTCCCCTGGAACGACGGAAAGCTACAGTCAGCCTTCCGCCGCGTCAATCGCTGTGGGTCAGAAAACCTTCTGCAACAGGCCGGTCAGGCGCTGACCGAAGGCGGTGGGATCGGCGAGGGTTTCGCCTTCCTGCAATTTCGCCTGATCGAGCAGCACCCAGCTTGCATCGGTGACTTCGTCGGCCTTGCCTCCGCCGGTGACGGCCTTGGCCAAGGCGGCGATCAGGGGATGGCTGCCGTTGATCTCAAGGACGCGCGGCAACGTGGCGTCGAGCTGCCGGTGCTGCTTCAAGAGGCGGGCAAGGCGCATATCCATGTCGCCTTCATCGGCCACCAGGCAGACGGCGCTGTCGGTCAGGCGCGAGGAGAGGCGGACATCCTTGACCGCATCCTTCAGGCTCAGCTTCATGAGGGCGACCAGATTGTCGATGCCCTCGGCGGCCGGCTTCGGCGCTTCCTTCTTGGCATCGTCACTGGCCTTGACCTTGTCGAGATCGGCGCCGCCACGGGTGACCGACTTGAACTCCTTGCCGTCGAACTTCTCCACGGCCGGGATCCAGAATTCATCGATCGGATCGGTCAGCAGCAGGACCTCGACGCCCTTGGCGCGATAGCCTTCGAGCTGGGCGCTGCGGCTCACGGCTTCCAGGCTGTCGCCGGTGATGTAGTAGATGGCGTCCTGTCCGTCCTTCATGCGGCCGACATAGTCGGCGAGACTGACAAGTGCCTCACCATGCGTGGAGCGGAAACGGACGAGCTTCAGCAACGCGTCGCGCTGTTCGGGATCCTCATAGATGCCTTCCTTCAGCACGGCGCCGAAATTGCCCCAGAACTCGGCATAGGCCTCGGCTTCGTTCTCCGCTTTCTTGCCGAGTTCGCTGAGCACCCGCTTCACCAGGCCGTTGCGGATCAGGGTGAGGATCGGGTTCTGCTGCAGCATCTCGCGGCTGATATTCAGCGGCAGGTCCTCGGAATCGACCAGGCCCTTCACGAAGCGCAGCCAATGCGGCAGCACTTCCTCGCAATGATCGGTGATGAAGACGCGCTTCACATAGAGCTTCAGCGCCTGCTTGCGGTCGGGATTGAAGAGGTCGATGGGCTTGGTCGAGGGGATGAAGAGCAGGCCGGTGTAATCGATCTTGCCCTCGGCCTTGAAATGCAGGGTCGCCCAGGGGTCGTCGAAGGCATGGGCGACATGGCGGTAGAAATCGCGATACTGCTCGGCGCCGATCTCGGATTTCGGCCGGCTCCAGAGGGCGGCTCCCTGATTGACCTTGCGGTCCTCGCCATCGCCGGTGACATGGATCGGCAGTTGGATGTGATCGGAATATTTGGCGACGATGGAACTCAGCTTGCCGGCATCGAGATAGTCGCCGGCATCGGCGCGCAGATGCAGAATGATGTCGGTGCCCCGGCCCGCTTTCTCGGCCGGCGCGAGGGTGAACTCGCCCTTGCCGTCCGAGGTCCAGAGCCAGGACTGGCTGTCGCCGGCCTTCTTCGAGAGAACCTCGACCTTATCGGCCACCATGAAGGCGGCGTAAAAGCCGACGCCGAACTGGCCGATCAGGGAGAGATTCCGTTCGCTCTCGGCGTCTTCGCCGGGTTTGCTGGCTGCTTTGCCCTGCGCCAGTTCCTCCATGAACTTGGCGGAGCCGGAGCGGGCGATGGTGCCGAGATTGTTGATGAGATCGTCGCGGTCCATGCCGATGCCGTTATCGGCGATGGTAAGCTGCCGGCTCGTCTTGTCGATGGCGACGGTGACCTTGAACTCCGGATCGTCCTTCAGCAGGCCGGGTTGGGTCAGGGCCAGATAGCGCAGCTTGTCACAGGCATCGGAGGCGTTGGAGACGAGTTCGCGGAGGAACACGGATTTATCGCTGTAGAGCGAATGGGCAACGATGTCCAAAAGGCGGCTGACTTCCGCCTGAAAACCGTGACGTTCCATCTGCATGATCCTGTCCTCACTCCCTTCTAACCTGTGACCCCGCGCCGGTGCGGATACCGATCCTCCGGCCGCTACCGGGCCGCCAACTGGCCATACCTCGCCGGCGCTGATATGCGCAATCCGCATGCCCGGTTCAAGAGGGATCGTCATCCGGCGCTCTTCTGCGATCCCTCCGGCTGTGCCAAGATGCAATCGTTAACAGGCTTTCGGGGTCATCAGGGAGAGAATTATGGCCGGGGACGTTTTGCGGGCGACTGCCACTTCAAAGTATTCGTCGGAAGAATGGCGCCTGCGCCAGGAATTGGCGGCCTGCTACCGGCTGATCGCCCATTTCCGCATGACCGATCTGATCTTCACCCATATCTCGGTGCGCCTGCCGGGACCGGAGCATCACTTCCTGATCAACCCCTACGGTCTGTTCTTCGATGAGATCACCGCCTCGAACCTGGTGAAGATCGATCTCCAGGGCAATGCGGTGGAGACCTCGCCCTATAAGGTCAATCCGGCCGGTTTCGTCATTCATAGCGCGATCCACGGGGCGCGGGAGGACGCACAATGCGTGCTGCACACCCATACCAAGGCGGGTTGCGCGGTGGCGGCTCAGGCCTGTGGCCTGCTGCCGCTCAACCAGATCTCGCTCGAATTCTATAACAACGTCGCCTATCACGATTACGAAGGCATCGCCCTCGATCTCGACGAGCAGAAGCGACTGGTCCAGGATCTCGGCAATAAATCGGCCTTCATCCTGCGCAATCACGGCCTGCTGACCGTCGGCCGCACCGTGCAGCAAGCTTTCTTACGGATGTATTATCTGGAGAAGGCCTGCGAGATCCAGCTCGCGGCCCAAGCCGGCGGCGAGCTGATCCAGCCGAGCCGGGAAGTCTGCGAGCATACCGAGCGCCAGTTCAACGATGCCGACCGGGCGGTGGCGGACGGTCAGTTCAAGGACGAGGACGGTTACGATCTCGCCTGGTCGGCGCTGCTCCGGCTGCTTGACCGGCTCGACCCCACCTATAAGAACTGACGCCGGAAATAAAAGCCGGCCAATCAGGGCCGGCCAATCAGGGCCGACCAATCAAGGCCGGCCAATCAAGGAATGAGATTGGTCGGCTGGCCGGCGCGGAAATTCAGGATATTGTGCAGGCCGATCATCACCATGCGCCGCGTGGTGGCGGTGCTGTTATAGGCGATATGCGGCGTCATCACGACATTGCCGAGCTTGCGCAAGGATGACTTGCGAAGCGGCTCCTCGCCGAAGACGTCGAGGCCGGCACCGAAAATCCGCTTCTCGGTGAGGATGCGTTCCAGGGCGACCATGTCGATGATGCCGCCCCGGGCGGTGTTGAGCAGGATCGCCTCGGGCAGCATGAGATCCAGAAGCTGGGCATTGATCATGCCCCGGGTCTGGTCGTTCAGCGTCAGATGCAGCGAAATCACATCCGAGGTGGAGAAGAGATCCGCCAGGCTGACGAAGCGCACCGACGGAAAGGCAAGGCCGTAGCGCTCCGGGCGCCGTGCCCAGGCCACCACTTCCAGGCCGAGACCCAGGGCCATCTTGGCGACTTCGCGGCCGATCGCGCCGAAGCCGACGATGCCGAGGCGCCGGCCCTGCAGTTCCAGGCCCGGCGGGTCTTCCGACCAGTTATTGGCGCGGATGGCGGCGTCGAAGCTGGCGACCTGGCGGGAGACGGCGAACATCAGGGCGATGGCATGTTCCGCCACCGTCCGGTTGCCGTAATTCGGGGTGTTGCAGACCTTGATGCCGCGCGCCCGGCAGGCGGCGAGATCGACATAGCCGTCGACGCCGATGCCGAGGAAGGAGGCGACCTTCAGCTTCTTGCAGGCGGCAAGGACATCGGCATTCAGCCGGGCCCAGCCCCACATGACGGCATCGGCCCGCTTGCAGCGTTCGATCATCGCGTCGTCGCTGTCGCGCGGCCCGCAATCCACCGTCAGCTTCAATCCAGTCGGGCGCGGCCAGTCCTCCAGGAATTTCGCGGTTTCCTGGGAGGCATCGGGATAGACGATATGAAACGTGGACATGCGGGGCCTTCAAACGACGAATCAGCGCGACCTTCGGCCGGCTGGCGCACCATAGCGCCAGTGGGCCGGTCCGATCCAGGGCAGGGACGACAGGAAGTGACGTGATCGGTCGCTGCCGTGAAAGAAGATTGACGGAAGGTCCGTCAGGTTATAGGAAATATAACCCATGACACTGTCTTGGGCTAGCCCCCGTCTGCGGGCTTGCATTATGGCGATAAATCACTATATTCCCGGCCAAATCCCGTGGTCGTTCGGACCAAAAGATAAGGGTGGGCCAAGAGCCCGCCTTTTTTTATTACCCGCGTCCGGACGATCGCCCGTGTTCCGGGCGGAAAAACGGGCGGAAGGACCGCCGCGGAACGCGGTGGAAAGGTCGCCGGGCGGACCAATGATGGGCGAACCGGCATATTGAGGGCAGCTATCGGAACAATGAGTCTCGTCGACACCATCACGCGCATCATCACCCCCTCCATCGAAGCCATGGGCTTTGACCTGGTGCGGGTGCAGATTTCCGGCAATCAGCGCCGGACGCTGCAGGTCATGGCGGAGCCGAAGGACGGCCGTCACATGTCGGTCGACGATTGCGCCGAGCTGTCGCGGGCGATCTCGGCGGTTCTGGATGTCGAAGATCCGATCAGCGACGCGTATAGTCTGGAGGTGAGCTCGCCCGGCATCGACCGGCCGCTGACCCGCCCCAAGGATTTCGAGCGTTTCGCCGGCCACGAGGCGAAGCTGGAAACGACCGAGCCGGTGGACGGCCGCAAGCGTTTCCGGGGCACCCTGGTGGCGGTGGAGGACGGCAATCTGCGCCTGGCGTCTGACGAAGGCGAGGTCATTCTGCCGATGCATTTGATTCACAAGGCCAAATTGGTGCTGACCGATGCGTTGATCGCGCTCTATCAGCAGCCGCATACACTGGAGAACTAGAGGCTTACGCATGGATACGACGATTGCCATTCCGCGTATGGAGTTGCTGCAGGTTGCCGACGCCGTCGCGCGGGAAAAGAGCATCGACCGCGATGAAGTGTTGACCGCGATGGAGCAGGCCATCCAGAAGGCCGGCCGCTCGAAATACGGTCATGAACATGACATCCGCGCCAATATCGACCGCAAGACCGGCGAGATTAAACTGACGCGCGTGCGCGAAGTGGTTGAGGCGATCGAGAACGAGGCGACGCAGCTCCTGGTCAAGGACGCGCAGCGCCGCGACCCGGCGCTCAAGGCCGGCGATTTCATCATCGACGAATTGCCGCCGATCGATTTCGGCCGCATCGCCGCCCAGACGGCGAAGCAGGTGATCGTGCAGAAGGTGCGCGAATCCGAACGCAAGCGCCAGTTCGAGGAATTCAAGGATCGCAAGGGCGAGATCATCAACGGCCTGGTCAAGCGTGTCGAATTCGGCAACATCACCGTCGATCTCGGCCGCGGCGAAGCCATGCTGCGCCGGGACGAGCTGCTGCCGCGCGAAACCTTCCGCAGCGGCGACCGCGTGCGCGCCCTGATCTACGACGTGCGCGAGGAAGCGCGCGGACCGCAGATCTTCCTGTCGCGCACCCATCCCGATTTCATGGCGAAGCTGTTCGCCCAGGAAGTGCCGGAAATCTATGACGGCATCATCGAGATCAAGTCGGTGGCCCGGGATCCCGGCAGCCGCGCGAAGATCGCCGTCATCTCGCGCGACAGCTCGATCGATCCGGTCGGCGCCTGCGTCGGTATGCGCGGCAGCCGCGTCCAGGCGGTGGTCGGCGAATTGCAGGGTGAAAAGATCGACATCATCCCGTGGTCACAAGACCATGCGACCTTCGTCGTGAATGCCCTGGCCCCGGCGGAAGTTGCCAAGGTCGTGCTGGACGAGGATTCCGGCCGTATCGAGGTGGTGGTGCCGGATGACCAGCTCTCGCTGGCGATCGGTCGTCGTGGCCAGAATGTGCGCCTGGCCTCGCAGCTTACCGGTTTCGACATCGACATCCTGACCGAGGCGCAGGAATCCGAGCGCCGGCAGGAAGAGTTCAAGACCCGCTCGCAGATGTTCATGGATGCACTGGACGTCGACGACGTCATCGCCCATCTGCTGGTAACCGAGGGCTTCACCAGCATCGAGGAAGTGGCCTATGTGCCGAACGAGGATCTCTCCTCGATCGAGGGCTTCGACGAGGATGTGGCGACCGAGCTGAAGACCCGGGCGCAGACTTGGCTGGAGGCCGAGGAACAGCGCATGATCGAGCGCCGCAAGGAACTGGGCGTGGTCGATGAGGTGGCCGCGATCGAGGGCCTGACCCCGGCAATGCTGGTGGCCTTGGGCGAGAAGGGCGTGAAGACGCTGGACGATCTCGCCGATCTCGCCGCCGACGAACTGACCGACGACAAGGACGGTATCCTGAAGGATTTCGACCTGTCGCTGGAAGAGGCCAATGCCGTGATCATGGCGGCGCGGGCCCATTGGTTCGACGGCGAAGGCGAGAAGGCCTGAACGGGCTGAGCCGTCGGAGGTGATGCGCGGATGGATGCGATGATCGGTGAAGCGGAGCTTGCTGGCGACGACATGGGCGCCACGACCGGGACGGAAACGTCCCCGTCGGGCAAGTCGCCGCTGCGCCGCTGCATCGGCAGCCGCGAGATCCTGGACAAGGGGCAGTTGATCCGCTTCGTCCTCGACCCCGATGGCCAGGTGGTGCCCGATGTGAAGAACCGGCTGCCGGGCCGCGGATTGTGGGTGAAGGCGGATCGCGCGACCCTGGCGGCGGCGATCAAGACCAATGCTTTCGCCAAGGCGGCGCGGCAATCGGCGAAGGTGCCGGCCGATCTGATCGATCGGGTGGTGGCGTTGTTGCAGCGGGAAGTTGCCGAACTGATCGGCCTCGCCCGCAAGTCGGGCGATCTGACGGTCGGTTTCGACAAAGTCGAGGAAGCCTTGCGGGCTAATCGCGCCAGATTGCTGATCGCGGCCAGCGACGGAGCCGCCGATGGGCGCAGCAAGCTAGCGCGGCTGGCCGGTTCTGGGGTAGAGATATGCGCGCCCCTGACCGTTGCGGAGCTGGCGGCGGCGCTTGGCCGGGAAAATGCCGTGCATGCCGCGCTGAGGCGCAGCGGTATCGCCGAGAGATTGAGCCTCGCTTGTCGTCGTCTGGCCGGATTTGCGGCCGTGGGCGGGCAAGAGGCACGTAAGACTGAGTGACGACCTATTTGAGCGGGACTTGAGAACGCATGAGCAGTGAAACCGACACCCCGACCCGGAAGCCTCTGAAGCTCTCGTCGTCGGGCAAGCTGGAGCTGAAGAAGACCGTCGATGGCGGTCAGGTTCGGCAGAGCTTCCCGCACGGCCGCTCGAAGACGGTTGCCGTCGAGGTGAAGAAAAAGCGCACCTATGCGCCCGGCGCCGGCGGCAAGCTGGAAGTCGCGCCCGAGGGCGAGCCGAAGCATGTGGCGCCGGTGGAAGTCACCACCGCCGTGTTCGAGGCCGACCATCACGGCCTGACCGCCCATGAGCGGGCAGCCCGGCTGAAGGCGCTGGAACAGGCGAAGCGCGACGAGGAACTGCGCAAGGTCCAGGAAGCCGAGGAAGCGGTACGTGCTGCCGAACGGGCGGAACGCGAACGTGCCGAAGCGGAAAAGCGCCGCGAGGAAGAGGCTGCGCGTCAGGCCGAAGCCGCCAAGCAGGCCGCCGAAAAGGTGGCGACTGCACCGGTATCCAAGGCGCCGGCAGCCAGCGCGGGTGACGGCGAGGGCGAGGCGCCGAAGACGGCACCGCGTCCGGCGCGCACCACCACCGCGACGGCACAGCCGGCCGGCGATACCCGCATGCATCTCGCCAAGGGTACGGCGAAGCCGGAAGCCGAGGAAGATGACAGCCCGGTGCGGCGACGCCCGGGTGGGACGCCGGTGGCTCGACCTGCCGCGCCGAAACCGGCAACGCCCAGCACACGGCGTGACGACCAGCGTCGCCCCGGCAAGCTGTCGGTGAGCCGCGCTTTGGACGAAGACGGCGGCGAACGTGTCCGGTCGCTCGCGGCGGTGCGCCGCGCGCGGGAAAAAGAAAAGCGCCACATGCAGATGAACCAGGCGCAACAACAGAAAGTGCTGCGCGAAGTGATTCTGCCCGAAACCATTACCGTCCAGGAACTGGCCAATCGTATGGCCGAACGCGGCGCCGACGTGATCAAGGCGCTGATGCGGATGGGCGTGATGGCGACCATCAACCAGACCATCGATGCCGATACCGCCGAACTGATCATCGGCGAATTCGGCCATACCTTCCGCCGTGTCTCGGCGGCCGACGTCGAAATCGGCCTGATGGGCTCGGAGGATGCCGACGAGCATCTGGTGGCGCGTCCGCCGGTCGTCACCATCATGGGCCATGTCGATCACGGCAAGACCTCGCTGCTCGACGCCCTGCGCCAGACCGATGTGGCCGCTCATGAAGCGGGCGGCATCACCCAGCATATCGGCGCCTACCAGGTGAATCTGGAAGACGGCAAGAAAATCACCTTCATCGATACGCCGGGTCACGCCGCGTTCTCGGAAATGCGCGCGCGCGGCGCCAACGTGACCGATATCGTGGTGCTGGTGGTTGCCGCCGATGACGGCATCAAGCAGCAGACGATCGAAGCCATTCATCACGCCAAGGCGGCGAAGGTGCCGATCATCGTCGCCATCAACAAGATGGACAAGCCGGGCGCCAATCCGGACCGTGTGCGTCAGGAACTGCTGAACCACGAGATCGTCACCGAAGAAATGGGCGGCGAGGTTCTGACGGTCGAGGTTTCGGCCAAGCAGAAGGTGAATCTCGACAAGCTCGAGGAAGCGTTGCTGCTGCAGGCGGAAATCCTCGATCTCAAGGCCAATCCCGACCGTGCCGCACAGGGTGCGGTGGTGGAAGCCAAGCTGGAACGCGGCCGTGGTACGGTTGCGACCCTGCTGGTGCAGAAGGGCACGCTCAAGGTCGGCGATATTTTCGTCGCCGGCACCGAATGGGGTCGTGTCCGTGCGCTGCTCGACGATCGCGGTCGTCCGGTGGAAAGCGCCGGCCCGGCCGTTCCGGTCGAGGTCCTGGGTCTCCAGGGCACGCCGCTGGCGGGTGACAGCTTCGTGGTCGTGGAATCCGAAGGCCGGGCCCGCGAGATCACCGAGTTCCGTATGCATACCTTGCGCCAGAAGACGGCGGCGGCAACGGCCCGCGGTACGCTGGAGCAGATGTTCTCGAAGATCCAGGCCGGCGAGGCCAAGGAACTGCCCGTCGTCATCAAGGGCGACGTGCAGGGTTCGGTCGAGGCGATCGTCAATTCGCTGAAGCAACTGGGCACCAACGAAGTGGCGGTGCGCGTGCTGCATGCGGCGGTCGGCGGTATCAACGAATCCGACGTGACGCTGGCCCGTGCCTCGGGCGGGCTGATCATCGGCTTCAACGTCCGCGCCAATCCGCAAGCCCGCGAAATGGCCAAGCGTGACCATATCGACATCCGCTACTACTCGATCATCTACAACGTGGTCGATGACATGAAGGCGGCGTTGAGCGGCATGCTGGCGCCGACCCTGCGGGAAAAGTTCCTCGGCAATGCCGAGATCCGCGAGGTCTTCAACATCACCAAGGTCGGCAAGATCGCTGGCTGCATGGTCACCGAAGGCATGGTCAAGCGGGGCGGCAAGGTCCGTCTGCTGCGCGACAACGTCGTCATTCACGAAGGTACCCTCAAGACCCTCAAGCGCTTCAAGGACGAAGTGCGCGAGGTCAAGGAAGGCTTCGAATGCGGCATGGCCTTCGAGAACTACGACAACATCCAGAAGGGCGACATCATCGAGTGCTTCGAGCTCGAAGAAATCTCGCGCCAACTGGACTAACGAACGCCTGATAGACAGGCCCGGTACAGCGCGTCCCCGCCTCGAGGTGGGGACGCGCTGCCGCTTTGATTGATCAAGACGAGCCATGACCAGAAACAAAAAATCCAGCGGCAGCGCCAATGGGGTGAAGGGGGCCAGCCAGCGCCAGCTAAGGGTCGGCGAGGAACTGCGCCATGCCTTAGCCGGGATCATCTCCCGCGACACCCTCAGCGACCCCGATCTCGCCCATCACCAGGTGACCGTCACGGCGGTCAGCATCAGCCCGGATCTGCGCAACGCCACGGCCTTCGTGGTGCCCTTCGGCGTCGCCATCGACGAGACGATCGATACCGAGGCGCTGATCGCCGCCCTCAATCGCGCCGCCGGCTTCTTCCGGGGTCAGCTTTCGCGCGACGTCAAATTGCGGGTCTCGCCCTTCCTGCGCTTCCGCCTGGATGAAAGCTTCCAGCAGGCCAACCGCATCGAGGCCCTGCTGCACGATCCGGCGGTGGCGCGCGATCTGGCGACGGCGCCAGCCGCGCAGCCGGCCGATGCCAAGGAAGACGGCGACGACGATGGCCAGGCGGACGATGGTCAGGCGGACGATGGCCAGGCGTAAGCGCGGCGAGAAGGTCGACGGCTGGGTCATCCTGGACAAACCCCTCGGCCTCACCTCGACCCAGGCGGTGGCGGCGGTCCGGCGGCTGTTCGATGCCCAGAAGGCCGGTCATGGCGGCACGCTTGATCCACTGGCGACCGGCATTCTCCCGATTGCCCTCGGCGAGGCGACCAAAACCGTTCCCTATGTCATGGACGGTGCCAAGTCCTATCGCTTCACCCTGAAATTCGGCGAGGCGCGGGCGACCGACGATGCCGAGGGCGAGATCACCGCGACCTCCGATATCCGCCCCGACGATGCGGCGATCCGCGCCGTCCTGCCCCGCTTCATCGGTCTCATCGACCAGGTGCCGCCGGCCTATTCGGCGATCAAGGTCGATGGCGAGCGGGCCTATGATCTGGCGCGCGACGGCGAGGTGGTGGAACTGGCCGCCCGCAAGGTCCGGATCGACGATCTCAGGCTGGTTGAGCGGCTCAGTGCCGATGAGGTGGTTTTCGAGGCGGATTGCGGCAAAGGCACCTATATGCGGTCGCTGGCCCGGGATATCGCTCAACATCTTGGGTCTGTCGGGTATGTTTCGGCCCTGCGCCGACTAGCTGTTGGGCCCTTCGTGGAAAGCCGGGCGATTTCGCTGGAATCTTTGCAGACCATGGGGCATAGTCCGGCCGCTTTTGAGCATTTAT
This sequence comes from uncultured Rhodospirillaceae bacterium, assembly GCA_964406155.1. Taxonomy (GTDB): domain Bacteria; phylum Pseudomonadota; class Alphaproteobacteria; order Dongiales; family Dongiaceae; genus Dongia_B. Next base: position 39,229 of record CAYOQR010000044.1, read on the forward strand.
TACCGGTTGAGACCGCGCTGGACGACATCCCGGCGCTGGCCTTGACCACCACCGAGGCGAGCCGCCTTCGGTCCGGCCAGGCGGTCGGCCTGCTGCATCGGCAGGATCGCGATCGTATCCGCGAATTTGTCCCCGGCTGCATGGTTTGTGCCATGTCGGCCGGCAAGCTCGTGGCCCTGACCCGGTTCGATTCCGGCGAATTGGTCCCGGTGCGTGTGATGAACCTCTGATTTGAAAGGAGTTGACGATGTCGATCACGCCGGAGCGCAAGCAGGAACTGATCAAGGAATATGCCAAGGGCACGAACGATACCGGTTCGCCCGAAGTGCAGATCGCGATCCTCACCGAGCGCATCAAGAATCTGACCGAACATCTGCAGAGCCATGACAAGGATTTCCATTCCCGTCGCGGTCTGCTGGTCATGGTCGGGCAGCGCCGCCGCCTGCTCGATTACGTGAAGAAGAAGAACACGGGCCGCTACCAGGACATCATTACGCGTCTGGGTCTGCGCCGCTAAGAGTGCCGGAACCCGCCCTGGGAGACCTGGGCGGGTTCTTGCTTTCATGCCGATGCGGGATGCCGCCTGAACGACCGGGGCGGCAAGATCGGCATGGACCGATCCCTCCCGTGAGACGACAGCCGGGCCGACGCAAGCAATGTCCGATCATCGCGGAAAACCTCCGCTCCGACATTGTTTGCGCGGGTCCGGCCAGCCATCCGGTCGATGACTTGGATTCTGTAAAGGACCTTAGATGTTTAAAATCTATCGCAAAGAACTGAATTGGGGCGGCCGTAAACTGACCCTTGAAACCGGCCGCATCGCCCGCCAGGCGGATGGCGCCGTGCTCGCCACCTATGGCGATACCGTGGTGCTCTGCACCGCCGTCGGCAACCGGGAGCCGAAGCCGGGTGTCGACTTTTTCCCGCTGACCGTGAATTACCAGGAAAAGGCTTTCGCCGCCGGCAAGATCCCAGGCGGCTTCTTCAAGCGTGAAGGCCGTCCCTCGGAAAAGGAAGTGCTGGTCTCGCGCCTGATCGACCGGCCGATCCGCCCGCTGTTCCACCCGGCCTATCGCAACGAAACCCAGGTGGTCTGCACCGTTCTCAGCCACGACCTCGAGAACGATCCCGATATCGTCGCCATGGTCGGCGCATCGGCCGCTTTGACCATTTCGGGCATTCCCTTCATGGGCCCGATCGGCGCTGCCCGCGTCGGTTACATCAACGGCGAATACGTGCTCAACCCGAAGGCTGACCAGCTCGCCGAGACCAAGCTCGACCTCGTCCTCGCCGGTACATCGGAAGGCGTGCTGATGGTGGAATCGGAAGCGCAGGAGCTGTCCGAGGAAATCATGCTGGGCGCCGTCAATTTCGGTTTCGACAGCTTCCAGCCGGTGATCAATGCGATCATCGAACTGGCCGAGCAATGTGCCAACGAACCCTGGCCGCTCGCCGAGGAAAAGCCGGAGCACAAGGAAGTCTGGGCCGCCCTGCAGGCGCAGTTCTCGGCCGAGCTGGCCGAGGCCTATCGCGAGCAGGCCAAGCAGGCTCGCACCGACAAGGTGGCGGCCGTGAAGGCGAAGGCCAAGGAAGCGATCGGTACCGATGAGGTGCGCGCGGAACTGGCCGGCAAGCTCTTCAAGGATCTCGAGCGCGACATCGTGCGCGGCAACATCCTGAAGACCGGTACCCGCATCGACGGCCGCGACACCAAGACCGTGCGCCCCATCGTCTCCGAAGTCGGCGTGCTGCCCCGCGCCCATGGCTCGGCGCTGTTCACCCGCGGTGAAACCCAGGCGCTGGTCGTCGCCACCCTCGGCACCGGCCAGGATGAGCAGATCATCGACGCGCTGGAAGGCGAATATCGCGAAAACTTCATGCTGCATTACAACTTCCCGCCCTATTCGACCGGTGAAACCGGCCGCATGGGGTCGCCGGGTCGTCGTGAGGTCGGTCATGGCAAGCTCGCCTGGCGCGCCATCCATCCGCTGCTGCCGAAGAAGGAAGACTTCCCCTACACCATGCGGATCGTCTCCGAGATCACCGAATCCAACGGTTCGTCCTCGATGGCGACGGTCTGCGGCTCGTCCTTGAGCCTGATGGATGCCGGCGTGCCGATGGCACGTCCGGTGGCCGGCATCG
>CAYOQR010000044.1:41380-50033 GCA_964406155.1 uncultured Rhodospirillaceae bacterium
CAAGGAAAAGGACGGCTTCGCCGTTCTCTCCGACATCCTCGGCGATGAAGATCACCTCGGCGACATGGACTTCAAGGTGGCCGGCACGGAAGCCGGCATCACCGCCCTGCAGATGGACATCAAGATCACCTCGATCACCAAGGAGATCATGAAGATCGCCCTGGAGCAGGCGCATCAGGGCCGCGTCCACATTCTCGGCGAGATGTCGAAGGCGCTGACCGGCGCCCGCGAAGGCGTCAACCAGAACGCCCCGCGCATCACCGTGATCAACATCCCGAAGGACAAGATCCGCGAAGTGATCGGTTCCGGCGGCAAGGTCATCCGCGAGATCTGCGAAGTGACCGGCGCCAAGATCGATATCGAGGACGATGGCACGATCAAGGTCGCGGCGGTCGACGCCAAGGCCTCGGAAGCCGCCATCAACTGGATCAAGGGCATCGTCGCCGAACCGGAAGTCGGCCAGATCTACGAAGGCAAGGTCGTGAAGCTGATGGATTTCGGCGCCTTCGTGAACTTCCTCGGCACCCGCGACGGCCTCGTTCACATCAGCGAACTGGCGCCGCAGCGCGTCAAGCAGGTCAGCGACGTCGTCAATGTCGGCGATGTCGTGAAGGTCAAGTGCATCGGCATGGATGACCGCGGCAAGGTGAAGCTGAGCATGAAGTCGGTCGATCAGAAGACCGGCGAAGACATCAGCCACAAGCAGGGCGAGGCGGCCGCGCCGGCCGAGTAACCGCGCGTCGCGGATTACAGCGGACGAGCGGGGACGGACGCATGACGGATAAATCGGCGGCACTCGATGTGCCGCGCGTGATCGGACATCGCGGGGCGGCGGAAGCCGCCCCCGAGAACACGCTGGAAGGCTTCGCCGAAGCCAAGAGGCAGGGAGCGGCCTGGGTCGAATTCGACGCCAAGCTGACCGCCGACGATGCCGTCATCCTCCTGCATGACGATACCGTGGATCGGACGACGGACGGCAAGGGGCTGGCGGCGACGCTGACCCTGGCCGATTACAAGTCGCTCGATGCCGGGGCCTGGTTCGGTCCCCGCTGGGCCGGGGCCAAGGTGCCGACCCTGGCGGAAACCGTCGATTGCCTCGACCGGCTCGGTCTTACCTGCAATCTCGAGATCAAGCCCTGTCCGGGACGCGAACGGGAAACCGCCCGGGGCGTGATCGCGGAATTGCGCCGTGTCTGGCCCCAAGGCAAGGAGCTGCCGCTGCTCTCCAGCTTCGCTTATGACAGCTTGCTGGAAGCACAGGAATTTGGGCCGGAATTCCCCTTGGGGTTGCTGCTGGAGGACGATCCGGCGGATTGGCGGGCGCAGGCCGAGCGGATCGGGGCCGTGTCGGTCAATTGCTGGGACCGGAAACTGACCGCCGATTGGGCCCGCGCCATCAAGCAGGCCGGCTATCTGCTCCTGGTCTATACCGTTAACGATGTCGATCTGGCGCACCGGCTATATGGCTGGGGCGTCGATTCGGTCTTTACCGACGCGCCCGGCCGCCTGTTGGCGGGCCTGGGCCAATAACCTATATAATCAGCTAAAGTCCCAGCCCCGCTCCGATGGCCGATTGGCGGAGCGGCGGTGGGGATCGACCTAGTCAGGGATGCGTGTTTTGGAGGGATTGCAGTGAAGGCGTTGAACCCCTTGTTGATTTCAGGTCGTGAAGTCCTCCCCATCGTGGAGGGTGGCAAGGGCATCTCTGTCTCCAATGGCGAATCCTCCGGCGCCTGGGCGGCGGCCGGGGGGGTCGGCACCTTCTCCGGCGTGAATGCCGATTTCTATGACGATAGCGGCAAGCTGGCGGAGCAGCTCTATCACGGCAAGACGCGGCGCGAGCGCCATGAGGAACTGCTCGCTTACGCGATCAAGGGCGGCATCTACCAGGCGCGGGTTGCCCATGAGATGTCGAATGGCCAGGGCCGCATCCATATGAACGTGCTCTGGGAAATGGGCGGTTCGGAACGCGTGCTGCATGGCGTGCTGGAAGGCGCCAAGGGTCTCATCCACGGCGTCACCTGCGGCGCCGGCATGCCCTATCGCATCGCCGAGATCTGCGCCGAATATGGCGTGCATTATTATCCCATCGTTTCCTCGGCACGCGCTTTCCGAGCTTTGTGGAAGCGGGCCTATCACAAGTTCCGCGACTGGCTCGGCGCCGTCGTCTATGAGGATCCCTGGCTGGCGGGCGGCCATAACGGCCTCAGCAACAGCGAAGATCCGACCAAGCCCGGCGATCCCCTGCCGCGTGTGCTCGAGCTGCGCAAGACCATGCGCGACGAATGTGGCCTCGGCGATACGCCGATCGTCATGGCGGGCGGCGTCTGGTGGCTCAGCGAATGGCAGGACTGGATCGAGAATCCGGATCTCGGCCCCGTTGCCTTCCAGTTCGGCACGCGGCCGCTGATCACCCAGGAAAGCCCGATCTCGGAAGCCTGGAAGAAGCGGCTTATGACGCTCAGCAAGGGCGATGTCTTCCTGAACCAGTTCAGCCCGACGGGCTTCTATTCATCCGCCGTCAACAACGCCTTCATCCAGGAGCTGCGTGGCCGGTCGGACCGGCAGGTCGCCTACAACACCCACAAGGTCGGCGAGCATGAATGGCCCTTCCCGGTGGGTGCCCGCGGCCGTCTGGTCTATCTGACCGCCGCCGACAAATTGCGTGCCGAGGAATGGGTGCGCCAGGGCCATACCGAAGCCATGCGCACGCCGGATGGCACATTGATCTTCATCACGCCGGAAAAGGAAAACGAGATCCTCACCGACCAGATCAATTGCATGGGCTGCCTCAGCGCCTGCAATTTCTCGAACTGGTCGCAGAGCGAGACCGGCACCACCGGCAAGAAAGCCGATCCGCGGTCCTTCTGCATCCAGAAGACGCTGCAGGAGATCAGCCATTCCGACCGTACCGAGGATCAACTGATGTTCGCCGGTCACAACGCCTATCGCTTCAAGGACGACCCGTTCTATGCCGGCGGCCATATCCCGACGGTGAAGCAATTGGTCGAACGGATCGTCACCGGCTACTGAGCCGGTCCCGTCTCCGTTCAGTGAGCGTGCCCGTCAATGCGTGTGCCCATCAATGGATGTGGCCGGTGCGTTCCGGCGTGACCCCGGCTGCTGTGATGGTGGTCGAGTCGCAACCAGGAATTGACACAAAACCCTGAGTGGATTCAGGGCGCGTGTGAAATTATTTACCAATCACTTGAAGCGGCTGCCGGGCAGTTCGGAATGATTATAAAAGACCTCTTCAAAACCGCCGAAATCTGCCGCATATTAGGAGTATGACCGAAACGCGCCCCTTTGCTCCGATCGTCCAGCGGTTGCGCCATGCCGGCCTGCGGCCGACACGGCAGCGTCTCTCGCTGGCGAAGCTGCTGTTCGATGGCGGCGACCGGCATGTGACCGCCGAACAACTGCATGCCGAGGCGATCGAGGCCCGTGTGCCGGTATCCCTGGCGACCGTCTACAACGCCTTGCATCAGTTCACCGGGGCGGGGTTGTTGCGTGAAGTGGTGATCGAGCCCGGGCGCTCCTATTTCGACACCAATGTCAGCGACCATCATCATTTCTTCTTCGAGGATGGCGGGCAGCTCCAGGATATTCCCGGCGACCAGATCGCCTTGGCCCAGCTTCCGGTGGCGCCGGACGGTACCCGCGTCAGCCGGGTCGATGTCATCGTCCGGGTCACCAAGGACTGATGGCCGGACGGGCAGGCGCGCCCGTCCTTTTCCTGAACCAGCATTTGATTTCATTTTTGTGCCGCTGGTAACAAGCTTCTTTTTAACGGTTCTAAACTATTGACTTGCGGTCATCGGCGGCGCGATAACTGACGTCGGACGATGGCAGTAATGTCATTGCCGGGGCGCCGATCGGGGCCGCGAGCAACTGACGGCCGATACCTTAAGTCCGGCCGGTTTGGTGCCTTGTGGTGTGCGCTCCCAGCTTCACGTCTCTATCTCAGGGAGAATGAACATGGCAGCCTTGAAGGGTTCCAAGACCGAAAACAATCTGAAAGACGCCTTTGCCGGCGAAAGCCAGGCCAATCGCCGTTATCTCTATTTCGCACAAAAGGCCGATGTCGAAGGCTTCAACGACGTCTCGGCGGTGTTCCGCTCGACGGCCGAAGGTGAAACCGGCCATGCCCATGGCCATCTGGAATTCCTGGAAGCCGTCGGCGATCCGGCCACCGGCCTGCCGATCGGCGCCACCTCGAACAACCTGAAGGCGGCGATCGCCGGCGAAACCCACGAATACACCGACATGTATCCGGGGATGGCCCGCACCGCCCGCGAGGAAGGCTTCGACGAAATCGCCGACTGGTTCGAGACGCTGGCCAAGGCCGAAAAGTCCCATGCCGGTCGTTTCCAGAAGGCGCTCGACACGCTGGGCTGAGCCCGCATCGAGACCGATGGCGGGGTCGCGGGCCGGCAAGGCCGGACCGCTGCCGCCGTCAGGACGGGATTGCCGGCCGCAACAATGGCGGCCGGTTGTTCCCGCCGGCCGTTTCCGTGGGGCGCGAGCGATCTTCAGCCTGCTCGATCCGGTCGATGATCATCACTTGAGCGCGATGCTTTACTGAATAGAGGCGGATTCCATCTGATAGCGTCCGGCTCTAGCAAGACTGAACAATGCAGAGGCCGAGATGCGTGAAGGCAGCCTGGAAGCGCCCACCCGACATCCGTTGGATTGGCAGAATCCCGATTTCTACGACATGGAGAAGATCAACGCGGAACTGCACCGCGTCTTCGATATCTGCCATGGCTGTCGCCGCTGCTTCAATCTTTGCGATTCCTTCCCGCGTCTCTTCGATCTGGTCGATGAATCGCCGACCGGCGAAATGGATGGGGTGAAGACCGAGGATTACAAGCAGGTGGTCGATGCCTGCACCCTCTGCGACCTCTGTTTCATGACCAAATGCCCCTATGTGCCGCCGCATGAATGGGCGCTGGATTTCCCTCATCTGATGCTGCGCTACCGGGCCGCCGAATTGAAGGCGGGGCATGCGCGCAAGATGGATCAGCAACTGACCGAAACGGACCGTAACGGCAAGCTGGCGGGTCTCGCCGCACCGGTGGTCAACTGGGCCAACGAAAACAGCCTGATGCGCAGCGGCCTGGAAGCGGTCGCCCATGTCGATCGCGAGGCCAAGCTGCCGAAGTTCAACGGCCGCACGCTTGTGCTGCGGGCCGCCGAACAGCCGCTGGAGGTCAATACGGCGGCGCCGGCTTACGGCCGCAAGGTGGCGCTCTATGCCACCTGCTTCGCCAATTACAACAATCCCGAGATCGGCATGGCGGCGCGGGCGGTGCTGGCCCGGAACGGCGTCGAAACCGAGGTCGTCTACCCGCGATGCTGCGGCATGCCGCAACTGGAACAGGGCAATATCGCCCGGGTCGCCGAACATGCGCGGAGCGTCAGCGAGGCGCTGCTGCCCTATATCGATAAAGGCTATGACATCGTCGCCTTGGTGCCGAGCTGCGCCCTGATGCTGAAATTCGAATGGCCGCTGATCCTGCCCCAGGATGAGAAGGTCAAGAGCCTTGCCAAGGCGACCTACGATATCAGCGAATATATCGTCGATATCGCCACTCATGAGGGCCTGGCGCCGGGGCTGCAGGCCCTGCCGGGCGGGGTTGCGTTGCATATCGCCTGTCATGCGCGGGCGCAGAATATGGGGCAGAAGGCGGCGGAGATGCTGCGCCTCCTCCCCGAGCCGGATCTCGCCGTGATCGAGCGCTGCTCGGGCCATGGCGGGTCCTGGGGGATCATGAAGGGCAATTTCGAGATCGCGCTGAAAGTCGGCAAGCCGGTGGCGCGCCAGGCGAAGAGCGCGAACAAGGCTTTCCTGTCCTCGGAATGTCCGCTGGCCGGCGATCATATCGTGCAGGGGATCGAACGCCTGAATGGCGAGGGCGATCCGAAGCCCGCCGAGCCGCTGCATCCTATTCAGATCTTCGCCAAGGCCTACGGGTTGTTGTAAGACCGGCGGGGCCGCCACGCGACGACAAAGGAAGGACTACGATTATGAGCAAGCGAGAGATCACCACCGCCGATATCTTGCCGCTCGCCGAATATGGCAAACAGCGATCCGAGCTCCGGCGCAAGATCGTCGCCCGGAAGAAGCTGCGGCGCATGGAAGTCGGTCCCGCCGCCACCTTTTATTTCGAATGCTACGAGACGATGCTGCAGCAGGTGCAGGAGATGCTCTACATCGAAAAGGGCGGCGAGGCGCAGGTCGCCGATGAGCTATCGGCTTATAATCCGCTGATCCCCAACGGCACCGAGCTGATCGCCACGGTGATGTTCGAGATCGACGATCCGGTGCGCCGCACCCGTTTCCTGGCGCGGCTCGGCGGCGTCGAGACCCATGCCTTCATCCGGCTCGGCGCCGATATCGTGCGCGGCGTGCCGGAAGCAGATCAGGAACGCACCAACGAAGAAGGCAAGGCCTCGTCGGTCCAGTTCATCCACTTCCCCTTCACCACCGCCCAGATCGCCGCCTTCCGGACCGCCAATACGCAAGTCATCGTCGGCTTCGATCATCCCGAATACAGCCACATGGCAGTCATGGGAGAAGCCGTGCGCCAGGACCTGGCCGGCGATTTCGCCTGATCGGCGGGCTCCTTCCAGTGAAACAGGAAGGCTGAACGCCCTAGCTGCCGATCATGTCGATGCGGCCGTCATGCAGGCGATAGATCACACCGTGTTTCATGGTGAAGCCGGCAACCGCGCCGCGCGGCTGGCCGAGATAGGCGCAGCAGATCAACTGTGAGGTCAGGCCGTGGGAGACCGCGATGCTGCCGCCGGCCTGATCGTCGAGCCAGCTCTGGACCCGGGCCAGCGCGCGGTCATAGCCCTCGCCGTCGGGCGCATCGAACAGCCAGTCGAGATCGTCATACTGGTCGAGAAGATCGGACCAGTCGGTCTCGATATCGTCGAAGGTCAAGCCCTCCCAATCGCCGAAACCCACTTCGCAGAGGCGCGGTTCGGTGCTGGGCGGGGGGCAGGTCAGGCCGGCTTCGGTCAGGCCGGCGCGTACCAGATTGGCGGTCTGCTGGGCACGGCCCAAGGGGCTCACCTGGAAAACCGGCGGCAGGGCCGCGCCGGTGAAATGCGCGGCCAGCTTCTCGCTCACCTGCCGGGCCTGGCGACGGCCGGCTTCGGTCAGCGGTGAATCGCGCTGGCCCTGCAGACGTCCGTCGGCATTCCATTCCGTCTCGCCATGGCGAAGAAGATAGATATCGATGGCCATGATCGCCTCCCCCTATTCAGCCTGGCATGCATTTCCTGTCGTCGAGACAGGATGGCCGATGGTCACTTCTCGCCGACCGTTTCGTCGGGATAGGTGCCCCAGAAATCGTTGCGCGGCAGCCAGCCTTTATAACCCTGGATATCGACGCGGCAGGCCGACCCCTCGCATTTCAGCAACCGGCCGATGACGCCCGGGGCGACATGAGCGACCGCCCGGCCGCCATTGGGCTCGCTGGAGAGGGTGCGTTCCTCGTCGGTGATCTGCACCGTCCGCTTGCCGGAGAGCAGATTGGCCTGGACCCAGCCGATCGTGCCATCCCGGTCGCGGATGCGCCGCCAGGTATCGAATTCCTGGATGATCTCCACCGGCAGGCCCTTGCGCTGATAGACCCAGAGGATCGGATATTCCTTGCCCGGCCCGGCGCGGAGATTGACCAGATTGGCATCGAGGGCGACGAACCGCGGGACGGGCAACTGCTTGTTGTCCTCGGCCCGGGCATCGGCGGCGGAAAGCCAGGCGAGCTGCAGGGCAATCAGCAGCACCGGCAGAAGGGCCGGCGGCAGCAGGCGGCGATAGAGACAATGCATACCCGTATCTTCTCCTCATGACCGGCGGCGCCGACGGTGCCGCCTGCCGGTCATCGGCTTCAGATCTCGTCCCCCAACTCAATCCGTCAATCTATGCCTTAACTAAGCCACCCAAGGTGGTCAAGTTTTGGCGAGCTTGCGGTGCTGTCAGGCGGCTTCGACCACCGGCATCACCGCGCAATGCACGGATCGCGAGGGGCCTGCCGTGGACAGGTTCCGATACCGGCGGTCGCTGCCGCTCCCGGCGCAGTGCGCGGAACAAGGTACGGAATAGGGTGCGGACGATGGGCGTAAGGCGGGTGCCGGAGAGTCGCATCCGTGCCGCCCGGTGGCGCAATTCCTATCGTCGGAGCTGGTTCCGCCGGGGTAGAACGTCAGTGTGGGACGTCAGGGAAAAGGTCAATATCGACCTGACACGGAACAAACATGGACAAAGACCGGCGGTTCTTGCTATGGCAGGATCAGCACAGCACCGATAGGCATCGCTGCCTCGCGGTGAAAAGACCGGGTGGGAGGAGTTACTGAATGCCGTTCAAGCCGCTCGTCGTCGTCACCCGGAAACTGCCGGACGTGATCGAAACCCGGATGATGGAGCTGTTCGACGTCAAGCTTAACCTGGACGATCATCCGCTGAGTCCGGTCGAGCTGATCGAGGCGGTGAAGACCGCCGATGTGCTGGTGCCGACCGTCACCGACCGGATCGATTCCTCGGTTCTGTCCCAGGCCGGCGACAAGCTGCGGCTGATCGCCTCCTTCGGCACCGGCGTCGATCATATCGATCTTGCCAGCGCCCGGCAGCGCGGCATCA
>CAYOQR010000045.1:0-49445 GCA_964406155.1 uncultured Rhodospirillaceae bacterium
AACAGGCGGTTGCCCATCTGCTGCCTTATATGGAGGCGGAGAAACAAGCCGCTGGTGAAGCGGTCGGCGCACGCCGCTCGGCCGGCAAGATCCTGATGGCAACGGTCAAGGGTGACGTCCATGACATCGGCAAGAACATCGTCGGTGTGGTGCTTGGCTGCAACAATTACGCGGTGATCGATCTCGGCGTCATGGTGCCCGCCACCAAGATCCTGCAGACCGCCCGTGACGAGAAGGTCGACATCATCGGCCTCTCCGGCCTCATCACCCCCTCGCTCGACGAGATGGTACATGTGGCGACCGAGATGGAGCGCGAGGGTTTCGACATTCCGCTGCTGATCGGTGGCGCCACCACCAGCCGGGTCCATACGGCGGTGAAGATTCATCCTCGCTATGAGAAGGGCCAGACGGTCTATGTCACCGACGCCAGCCGGGCGGTCGGCGTCGTCTCCAGCCTGCTCTCAGAGGAGCAACGCGGCGGCTATATCGACACCGTGCGGGCGGAGTATCAGAAAGTCGCGGAATCCCATGCGCGCAACGAAGCGGAGAAGCAACGCCTGCCGCTGGCCAAGGCGCGGGCGAATGCGCATCGCGTGGACTGGAGCGCCTATACGCCGCCCAAGCCATCTTTCCTCGGCACGCGCGTCTTCGAGACCTATGATCTCGCTGAGCTGGCGCGCTATATCGACTGGACGCCGTTCTTCCAGACCTGGGAACTGAAGGGCCGCTATCCGGCGATCCTCGACGATGAGAAGCAGGGCCCGGCGGCCCGCCAGTTGTTCCAGGACGCCCAGGCCATGCTGCAACAGGTCATCGAAGAGCGCTGGTTCCAGCCGAAAGCCGTCATCGGCTTCTGGCCCGCCAATACAGTCGGTGACGACATCCGTCTCTTCACCGATGAAGCCCGCGCCACCGAGCTCGCGACCTTCTTCACCCTGCGCCAGCAATTGGCCAAGCGGGATGGTCGCGCCAATGTCGCCTTGAGCGACTTCGTGGCGCCGCTGGACAGCACCAAGCCGGACTATGTCGGCGGCTTCGTAGTGACGGCCGGCATCGAGGAGGTCGCCATCGCCGAGCGTTTCGAGCGCAGCAATGACGACTATGCCTCGATCCTGGTGAAGGCGCTGGCCGATCGTTTCGCCGAAGCCTTCGCCGAGGCGATGCACCAGCGGGTGCGCCGCGAATTCTGGGGCTATGCGCCGGATGAAGGCTTCGCCCCGGACGAGTTGATCGGTGAACCATATCAAGGCATCCGCCCGGCGCCCGGCTATCCGGCGCAGCCGGATCACACGGAAAAAGTCACCTTATTCCGCCTGCTGGATGTGGAAAGGCGCATCGGCGTGCGGCTGACCGAGAGCTATGCCATGTGGCCGGGTTCCTCTGTTTCCGGCCTCTACCTCTCCCATCCCGACAGCTATTACTTCGGCGTCGCCAAGGTCGAACGCGACCAGGTGATGGAATACGCCGCCCGCAAGGGGATGACGGTCGGGGAGGTCGAACGCTGGCTGGGCCCGATCCTCAATTACGAGCCGGTCGCATTGGGCCGAGCTGCGGAATGAACGTCACGCCATAGGGTAGAACGCCTGGATTGCGCAGGTGACAGGCGCCCGCCGCCCGGATAAGACAGGGCGAAGGAGAGAGCCCGGTATGTGTCTGCGCCTGCGCCACCAAATGCGACTTCGTTTCCGCCGGCCCACAGCGGCGATGGCGGCGCTCATCCTCTGTCTCGCAGCTTCCACCGCCCCGGCCTTTGCCCACCGGACAAGCGTCGGCAGTACCGCCGGCCTACCGGTCCCGAGCCTGACCCATGGACAGATGGCGGTGATCGCCGACAACCGGTCTGCCATCCTGGATCTTGCCGACCGGCAACCCTTCGAGGACGCGACGTTCCTCCGGCTGCGGAACTACTACGACCTGCAATATCTGGCCTGTTTCCGGGGTTTGGTTCCCGGCAGCATCACCGACGAGGAAAGCCCGTTCAACGAATGCAGCCATGCTTATCTCTCGGCTGCCCAGGCTCTGCTCTTGCATATGCAGGACATGCGCGGCGATCAGACGGCCGTTCGCGTCCTGATCAAGAAGATCGATCTGCAAATGATCGCCAACCACACGTCACTGGTCCTTTGCCGATATAGTGAGGAGCCGTTCAATACGGCGGATGTCATCATGCCGCATTGGGGGGATATTCCCTTTCACGGGCCGACCTTGTTCACTCTCTCAGGCGCCAGCCTCGTGATCCTGGCTGGCATAGCCTTGGCGGGACGGTTCTTGCTCACACCGGCAACGCCATCATCAACGATGACAGGCGATACAAATGCATAAGGCGCCCGCAAGGGCGCCTTAGCAATAGACCCAGCTCAGACTGGCGATCAGCTATAGGCCGTCCGGCCGACCTGGGATTCCTGCTTCATGCTGCGCTCAGTGAGATAACCGAAAGCCAGCGCCCAGAAGGTCCAGAGGACCAGATGGATGCCAAGCGAGGCCGTACGGAAGCTCCAGAGGACATCAGCCGAGAAGCCTTCCGGTGTCTCGTGGATCGGCGGCAGGATCATCATCGCAAAGCCGTTGACGATGATATAGGCGATACCGGCGACGATCGCACCGAACCAGAGACCGTGCTTCTGCGCCAGTTTCCGGGCCACGACGACGGCGTTGAACATGGCCACCACCGAGATCAGCATCATCCCGAAATAGACGGCCGTTCTCTCGCGGATTGTGTCCGGATTACCGATCGATGGCGGATTGGCCGGATATTTGATGAAGGGGACGATGATGACCGAGATCAGGCCAGCCAGCGCGACCAAGGCCGCCGTCTCACGCGCGCCGATCGAACCGACGCGACCATAGGCATAGGCGAAAGCCAAAGCGAGGAAGCCGCCTAATGCGGTGCCGTAGGCCAGAGTCCCGGTCAACAGGCCGAAGCTGCTCTGCATCGGGCGGCTGACCAGCTCTTCTCCCGGCATATTACCCATCGCCTCATCCATTTTTTCTTCGAAGGCGATGGCCTTGTCCACGTTCGGCTCGCCAAAGGTATGTGCGAAGCCGAAAGCAAGGAAGCCGCCGACGAGCCCGACGAGCATCCCTCGCAGGAGGAGTTTACCTACCATGATGTGAACCCAGGCTTAGTGGCAGGGGAAACCGAGCAGATGGCGGGCGTCGTGCACCCATTCATGCACATACATGCCCTTAATCAGGGAGAAAGCGCCCTCTTCCGCGCCGACGAAATAAACCAGCAGCGCCATCAGCAGGCCGCCAAAAATCGCCCAGGGCAGGATCTCACGGACGGGAATGGTAATGGGCTGCGCGGAGTGACCAAGCGTGGTAGTCGCCATCTTTATCTCCTTGGGGGGTGACACGCCCCCGAATTAATTGGAAGACCTCGGACCCAGATAGAGCCCGGATTACGTTGAAGCTCTGACTTCCCGCCGTTTCCATCCCGGCGTTTCACAGTGGCGTGACCGTGCTGGTTTTTCACCAGCTTCCTCAAACGCAATCATGTCTGTCATACGCCCATTCCCCGCAGGCCGACAAGGGAGATGCGCTCTTTATCGCCGGATTTGCGACGTTTTTCTCTTTAACTACCACTAGTTATGCAAAGTATCTGACAAAACCAACCGAACATGAGGGCCGGTCACCTCGACATTGGGCGTCATTGAGGTGAGTCCTGCGGGCTAATGATCGACCGCAACGGCAAGCTGTCCTAAAGTCCTGTCGCCTTGGGCAAGGATACGCAGCCCCGAATCACGCACCCCATATGATGATCATCATGAGTCCAGTACATGACGACACGCTTTGACCTGATCTGCCTTGCCCCCACGCCCGCCATGCGCAAGGCCTTTTTCGGCATCGAAGACGATATCGAGGAGAAGGCAGCCGCACAGGCAGAGAGACAGGCGGCGAACCTGTCGGCACCGGACCGGAGCTTCCGCAGCCCCGATCTTGCTGCGCGCAGCACCGCCCGGCATCTGGGCGATGCCGCCGCCCTGCCTGTCGACGCCTTGCGTGACATTGATTTCGGCCGCTGGCACGGCAAGACCCTGGCCGAGGTCCAGGCGCTTGATCCCGGGGGGCTCGGCGACTGGCTCAACGACCCGACGGCGGCACCCCATGGCGGGGAATCCGTCGTCCAGCTTTATGCCCGCGTCAAAGCATGGCTGGTGGACGAGGCGCAGCGCCCCGGACGCCTCCGCGTGGTCTGCCCCGGCAATACGATCCGCGCCGCCATCCTGCATTGCCTCGATGTGCCGATGGCGACCTTCCGCCGTCTCGACATTCACCCGCTGAGCCTGACCCGTCTTTCGACCCATGGTGGGCAATGGCGCCTGCAGGGCATGAGCTGCGACTTCTGAGCTGCGCCGCGCGAGGCCGCGAATACCCTGTTGGTCGAGCCATTAACCAAGTGCGGTACAGCTTCAATCGCGGCAGCCATGAAACCGCGCGGAAGACAAATTCGATTTCCGAATGCGATCAAAAACCAGGACGCATAAGCGCGTCTTTCTTCATCAAATAGCTGCGCAAATTCTTGCCGCCCCCCGCTCGATTCTGATAGCGTGGCGCCCGTGTCAAAGCATTATTCAGCCCTTGCCCTCGCCCGTCATGCGCTGTCGCCGGATTTGCCCTGGCCGCGCGCCTGGCGCTCGCCGGACCCCAAACCGTCCTACGATGTGATCATCGTCGGTGGCGGCGGACATGGTTTGGCGACCGCTTATTACCTGGCCAAGAACCACGGCATCCGCAATGTCGCGGTGATCGAGCGGTCCTATATCGGTTCCGGCAATGTCGGCCGCAATACGACGTTGATCCGCTCCAATTACATGATGGGCGGCAGCACGGCTTTCTTTGAACACTCCTTGAAGTTATGGGAAGGCCTGTCGCACGATCTCAACTTCAACTGCATGGTGTCGCAGCGCGGCCAGATCGTGCTCGCCGTCAATCCGGTGCAGATGGATGTCTACGCCCGGCGCGGCAATATCATGCGCCTCAATGGCATCGACGCCGAGCTGCTGGACCGCGGCGAAGTCATGAAGCTGCTGCCTTATCTCGACTACTCCAAGGAAGCCCGCTGGCCGATCTATGGCGGCATCCTGCAGCGCCGCGCCGGCACCGTGCGCCATGACGCCGTCGCCTGGGGCTACGCCCGGGGCGCCGATTCCTACGGCATCGATATCATCGAGAATTGCGAAGTCACCGGTTTCGCCATGGAGGGCGGCAAGGTGACGGGCGTCGAGACCTCGCGCGGCCGCATCCATGCTGGCAAGGTCGGCATCGCAGTCGCCGGCCATACCTCGCATGTGGCGCGCCTCGCCGGACTGCGCCTGCCGGTCGAAAGCCATATCCTGCAGGCCTTCGTGACCGAGCCGGTGAAGCCGATCGTCGATCATGTCGTCTCCTGGGGCGCCGAGCTCTTCTATCTGTCGCAATCGGACAAGGGCGGCCTCGTCTTCGGCGGCCATATCGACGGCTTCAACACCTATACCCAGCGCGGCCAGTTCGCCAAGATCCAGGGGGTCGCCGAGGCGGCGGTTTCGTTGATGCCCTTCATCTCACGCCTGCGCCTGCTGCGCCATTGGGGCGGCATCCAGGACATGACGCCGGATGGCGCGCCGTTCATCTGCCGCACCCCGGTGCAGAACCTCTATCTCAATGGCGGCTGGTGCTATCAGGGCTTCAAGGCAACGCCGGCTTCCGGCTGGACCTTCGCCCATACCATCGCCCATGACGACGAGCACGATCTCAATCGCTGCTATGCGCTGGACCGTTTCGAAAAGGGCGGCGACGAGCTTGACGAATATGGCACCGGCAACTGGACATATAAGCAATGAGACTGCCCTGCCCCCATTGCGGTGAGCGCGATTATTCGGAGTTCCGCTATGGCGGCGATGCCACCAAGCAGCGCCCGGCCCATGGCGGCGATGCCGGCATCAAGGAATGGCACGATTATTATTTCCTGTTCGACAATCCGAAAGGCCCGCATGTCGAATACTGGCAGCATGTCCTGGGCTGCCGCCGCTGGTTCAAACTGAGCCGCAACACCGCCACCAATGAGATCGGGGGCGTGCGGTGACGGCTTTCCGGCGCCTCGCCTCGGGCGGGCATGTCGACCGCAGCAGGACGATCGGCTTCACCTTCGACGGCAAGCCCTATCGCGGCGTTGTCGGCGACACCCTGGCCTCGGCCCTGCTCGCCAGCAATGTCACCCTGGTCGGCCGCAGCTTCAAATATCATCGGCCGCGCGGCTTCATGGCGGCAGGCGTCGAGGAGCCCAACGGCCTCTTCACCCTGGGTGAGGATGCCCGCACCGAGCCCAATATCCCCGGCACCATGGTCGATCTGGTCGAGGGCCTGGTCGCCCGGACCCAGAATGCCTGGCCCTCGGTCGGCTTCGATCTGATGGCGGTCAATCAACTGGCCGCGCCGTTCTTCCAGTCCGGCTTCTACTACAAGACCTTCATGGGCCCGGCCAAGGGCTCCTGGATGTTCTACGAGCCCTTCATCCGCCGCGCCGCCGGCCTCGGCGAGGCAACGCAGCAATTCGATCCTGACCGCTATGAGACGCGCTACGATTTCTGCGACGTCCTGGTGATCGGCGCCGGCGCCGGCGGCCTCGCCGCCGCCATCGCCGCCGGGCGCAGTGGCGCCCGTGTGGTACTGGCCGAGCAGGATACGATGCTGGGCGGCGGCCTGCTGGCCGAGCCGGCGCAATCCGCCTGGTGCAGCGACCGGTTGACCGAACTCGACCGACTCGCCAATGTGCGGATCTTCAGCCGCACCACCGCCCAAGGCCTCTATGACGACAACCTCGTGGTCCTGGCCGAACGGCGCGATCATCTGAGGCCGAATCCCGCCAAGGGCCAGGCCCGCATGGTCCTGACCATGATGCGGGCCAAGGCCATCGTCTTCGCCACCGGCGCCATCGAACGGCCGCTGGTCTTCTCGAATAACGACCGGCCCGGCGTCATGCTGGCCTCGGCGGTACGGACCTATCTCAACCGCTTCGGCGTCGCGCCGGCGGAACGTGCCGTCATCGCCACCAATAACGACACCGCCTATGCCACGGCCTTCGATCTGGCCGCTGCGGGGATTTCCGTCACCCTGGCCGACAGCCGGACCGCCATTCCCGCCGACCTCATGACCCGCGCCGCCGGCGCCGGCCTCGCGGTCTTCCCGGGAACCAGCGTTGCCGATGTCTGCGGACGTGCCAGCATCACCCAGGTGATCCTGGCCGGCACTCATGAGGCAACGATCCCCTGCGATGTGCTGGCGGTTTCCGGCGGCTGGTCGCCGACCGTCCATCTCACCAGCCATACCGGCATCAAGCCGGTCTATGACGAGCGCATCGCCGGCTTCGTGCCCGGCGGATTCGCGCGGTCGCATTTCGGCGCCGGTGCCGTGCTCGGCACCTTCGGCCTGCAGGCCGCCATCGCCGAGGGCACTGAGGCCGGCGGCAAAGCCGCTGCCGTCGCCGGCTTCACGGCATCTGCCGAGTCCCTGCCGGCCGTGTCGTTGTCGGTCGCGTCTGGCGAGGATCGCCCCTATGCCATCCAGCCGCTCTGGGTGCCGTCGCAGGCCGGCAAGGGCAAGGCGTTTGTCGATTTCCAGAACGACGTGACGGCCAAGGACGTCAAGATCGCCCATCAGGAAGGCTACCAGTCGGTCGAGCATCTCAAGCGCTATACGACGCTCGGCATGGGCACCGACCAGGGCAAGACATCCAACATCAATGCGCTCGCCGCCATGGCGGGTCTGCGCGACGTGGCGCTGCCGGCCGCCGGCACCACCACTTTCCGCCCGCCTTATACCGGTCTCGCGCTCGGCGCCATCGCGGGACGCGGGGTCAAATCGCATTTCCGCCCCACACGCCTCTCGCCGCTGCATGACTGGCATAAGGCCAATGGCTGCACCTTCATCGAGGCCGGCCCCTGGATGCGCGCCTGGTATTACGCCTGGGCCGGCAACAGCCCGGCGACCGCCTATATCCGGGAAATGGAGCTGGTACGCACAGGCGTCGGCATCTCCGACGTCTCGACGCTGGGCAAGATCGACGTGCAGGGCCCCAATGCGGCGGAATTCCTCAACCGCGTCTATGTCAACGGCTTCGCCAAGCTGCCGGTCGGCAAGGCGCGCTACGGCGTCATGCTGAACGACGATGGCGTCGTCCTCGACGACGGCACCACCACCCGCATCTCGGAAACCCAGTTCTATCTGACGACGACCACGGCCCAGGCCGGCGAGGTCATGTCCTGGCTGGAATTCCTGCTGCAGACCCAATGGCCGGAACTGAAGGTACATGTCACCTCGCTGACCGACGAATGGGCCGGCATGGCGGTCTCGGGACCGAAATCGCGCGAGGCCCTGCAGCTTGCCTTCCCCGGCGTCGATGTCTCCAACGAGGGCCTGCCTTATATGGGCTGCCGGGAGATCGTTCATGAGGGCGCGCCGGTCCGCCTGCTGCGCCTCAGCTTCTCCGGCGAACTGGCTTATGAGGTGCATCTCCCGGCGGATTACAGCATCGCCCTCTGGGAGCATTTCCTGAAGACCGGCGCGCCGCTCGGCATCAAGCCCTATGGCCTGGAAGCGCTGGCCAGCCTGCGTATCGAAAAGGGCCATGTCGCCGGCCTGGAGCTCGATCACCGCAATACGCTGGACGATCTCGGCCTCGGCAAGATGGCGGCCAGCAACAAGGATTTCGTCGGCAAGCAATTGCGCCTGCGCGACAGGCTGCAGGCCCCCGACCGCTGGAGCCTGGTCGGGCTGGAATTGCTGGAGCCGGAAAAGACCCTGCGCGGCGGCTCGATCCTGTTCGCCGCCACCGACGAGATCAAGGGCCATGGGCGCGGCTACATCACCTCCGTCACCTGGTCGACGGAGTTGAAGAAGGTGATTGCCCTGGCGCTCTATCAGGGCGGCTTGAAGCATGTCGGCGAGGAGATCATCTGCGCCTTTCCGCTGAAGAACGAACAGATGCGGGCGCGCATCGTCTCGCCGCATTTCATCGACCCGAAGGGAGAGCGCCTCAATGCTTGACCGGCGATCCGCTCTCGCAAGCTTCAAACCGGTTTCCAGCCCGATGATCTCGCTCGGCGAGGCGCGGGACTTCAGCCTGACCCAGGTTGCCGTCTTCGCACCCGAGGCCGAAGCCGAGATCGCCGCCGTCACCGGCGCCCTGCCGGCAACCGCCGACAAGGCCGTCGCGAGCAACGGCCGGATGATCTTCCGGACGGCTCCCCTGCAATTCTGGCTGGTCGGCCCCGAGGGCGACGATCTCGCGCACCGTCTGGCGGGGACCTGCATCGTGACCCCCCTGTCGCACAGCCGGACCCGTATCTTCATCGAAGGTCCCGCCGCCCGCACCGTGCTGGCCAAGGGCATTCCCCTCGATTTTCACGAAGCAGCCTTCACCCCCGATATGTTCGCGATGACGGGTCTGCATCACACGCCAATCCTGCTCCATTGCATGGCGGCGCACCGCTTCGAGCTCTATGCCATGCGCACCTTCGCCGCCAATGTCTGGGAATGGCTGGAGGATGCGGCGCTCGAATTTCATGCGGATTGATGTCGCGCGGCCTGATTTCGCAGGGCGCCGTGCCGGACCGCCAGAACCAGTCAGTAGAGATTATAGAAGAAGCCGCACAGGATGTGATCGACCGCCTGCCCGTCACTGGACAGCGGCAGCAGCACCCGGTCGTAACTGATATAGCCCCGCTCGCGATATTCCATGCTGCCGCGGCTGAAATTCGGCTTCCGGCTCCGAATCACCTCGGCATAGTGCCCGACAATCTCGGCCAGTGACTCGATCCGACCGAGGGCAACGATCTCGCGGATCGTCATGCCCTTCAACGACCTTTCACAGGTCATGTCCACGGCTGTACCGGAGATCAGATATCGGCAATCCGCCGGGTCCGGCGCGACCAGTATCAGCCCGATATAGCGCAATAAGTCGCGCAATTCCTCCGGCATGACCTCCCGGCGCGACGGCATCGGGCGGTCACCCCGCCACCGGTCCCAAATGTCGTAAAGCCGCTGCGGCCGATCTGTCAGCGGCTCGAAACCATAGGCTTGCTCGATCTGCATGGTACGCGCCTATCTCGCCGCCCGTTTTTTAGCATCATTGTCCAAGCAGGCACGCGGCGCAAGCGGGAGCACGGCATAACACATGGCACCGTGATGTCGCGCACGGATCGCCTGTCTTTCGTCCTATACCCATAGGATGAAAGCGCCGATCCCTTCCAATCATCCCTTGTATTCACTCTTTGGCCTTCCCAGATGAGACAGGCCGGCACCGAGTCGCGCCGGCGCGCCATCATTCAACCCAACAGTCTATCGCCCGACATGACACTGCCTCTCTTCGACAGTTATCTCGTGCGCTGGAATCTCCTGCCTGACGGGGTCCCGATTGAGACCCATGGCAGTCACCTGCTGCCTGTCCGGCAGCACGGCGCACCCTGCATGCTGAAACTCGCCCATAATGAAGAGGAGCGATTCGGCGGGCAGCTCATGGCCTGGTGGAATGGCGAGGGTGCCGCCCGCGTCCTCGCCCGCGAGCATCAGGCGGTGCTGCTGGAACGCGCGACGGGGACCAGGTCTCTTGCCGACATGGCGCGGTCGGGCACGGATGACGAGGCCTCCCGCATCCTCTGCGAGGTCGCGGCCCGCCTGCACGCGCCGCGCCCGGCATCACGATCCGGCCTCGCTTTGCCCGAGCTTATCCCCTTGACGGTCTGGTTCAAGGAACTGGAGGATGCCGCCGAAGCTCATGGCGGCATCCTGCCGCGCTGTGCGGCCGTCGCACGCGACTTGCTGGCCGAACCGCGCGACACGGTCGTCCTGCATGGCGACCTGCATCATGACAATGTGCTGGATTTCGGTGCGCGCGGCTGGCTGGCGATCGATCCCAAGCGCCTGACCGGCGATCGCACCTTCGATTACGCCAATATCTTCACCAATCCCGATCTCTCCGACCCCACCCGCCCGGTTGCGATCCGGCCCAGTTGCTTTGAGAGGCGGTTGGAGGTCGTCACCGAGGCCGCCGGGCTGGATCGCCGGCACCTGTTGTGTTGGATCCTGGCCTGGTGCGGCCTGTCGGCGGTCTGGTATCTGGAGGATGGGGATTCCGCCTATACCGATTTCCGGATTGCGGAACTGGCGGCGGCGGAGCTGGATCGTACATAAAAAAACCGGCCGGGATGAGGTCCCGGCCGGTTGATCGTCATATCATGACGCTTAGCTGCGCATCTTCTTGCCTTCGGGGTCGAAGAGCGGATCGAGGATGATCGTCGCCTTGCGGTTCTCGCCGATGAGCTCGATCTCGAACGCGCCTTCGGCCGTGTCGGCCGCCAGTTCCTTCGGCACATAGCCCTGGGCCAGCGACTTGTCGACGTAATGGGCATAGCCGCCCGAGGTCACCCAGCCGACCACCTTGCCCTTGTGCCAGATCGGCTCGTCGCCCAACACATCGGCATCCTTGGCATCGACTACCATGGAGACGCGCCGCAGCTTGCCGCCGCTGCGCTTCTCCTCCATCGCCGCCTCGCGGCCGATGAAGTCGTTCTTGGTCAAGTCGATGAAGCGGTCGAGGCCACCTTCGAAACCGCCATAGATCGGCCGCAGCTCGCGGAACCAGGTCGGGAAGTTCTTTTCCAGACGCATGGAAAGCAGCGCCCGCATGCCGAAATTGACGATGCCATGCGCCTTGCCGGCCCGCATGATCTCCTGATAGAGGCGGCGCTGGTATTCCGGGGCCACCCAGATCTCGTAGCCGAGATCGCCGGTATAGGTGACGCGGTTGATCATGGCCGGAACATTGGCGATGTCCATGGAGCGATGATCCATGAACTTGAAGGCGGCGTTCGAGACGTCCTCGTCGGTCAATTGCTCCAGCACCGCGCGCGACTTCGGGCCGGCGATGGAGAGGCCGACCAGATTCATGTCGTAGCGATGGATGCTGACCGAGCCGTCGGCCGGCAGATGCTGTTCGAACCAGCGCATGTGATAGCGCTGGGCCTGGCTGGAGCCCCACATATAGAAGCAGTCATCGGCCGCCTTGGCGATGGTGAAGTCCCCGATCAGCTTGCCGTGGGGGTTGAGCATCGGGGTCAGGATGATGCGGCCGGTCTTCGGCATCTTGTTGGTCATCAGGCGCGAGAGGAAGGCCTCGGCACCCTTGCCGGAGAAGCGATACTTGGCGAAGTTGGCAATCTCGGTCACGCCAACACCGTTGCGGGTCCCCAGCACCTCGGCCTTCACATGCGGGAAGTCGTTCGAGCGGTGGAAGGAAACGATGTCCTTCGGCTCGGTGCCCTTGGGCGCGAACCACAGCGGGGTCTCCAGGCCCCAGCTATCACCCATCACCGCACCCTGGGCGATCATGACGTCATAGAGCGCCGTGGTCTGATGCGGCCGGGCGGCCGGCAGCTCTTCGTTGGGGAAGCGGATCGAGAAGCGGCGGGCATAATTCTCGCGCACCTTCTCGTTGGTATAGGAGCGCGTCGCCCATTCGCCGTAGCGGGCGACATCCATCGCCCAGACATCGAAGCCGGGATCGCCGTTGACCATCCATTGCGAGAGCGCCAGACCGACGCCGCCGCCCTGGCTGAAGCCCGCCATGACGGCGCAGGCCGACCAGTAGTTGCGCAGGCCCGGCACCGGCCCGACCAGCGGATTGCCGTCCGGCGAGAAGGTGAAGGGGCCGTTGATGATACGCTTGATGCCGGCATTGGCCAGCGCCGGGAAATGCTTGTGGCCCAAAGCCAGATTGTCGGCGATGCGGTCGAGATCGGGCTGCAGCAGTTCCTGGCCGAAATCCCAGGGCGTCTGGCGCGGCTGCCAGGGCACGCAGGACTTCTCATAGGTACCGAGAACGATGCCGTTGCGTTCCTGGCGCATATAGATTTCCGACTTGAAATCGATGATATGCGGCAGCTCGCGGCCCCGTTCCTGGTTATAGGCGACAACCTCGGGCATGTCCTCGGTGACGAGATACATATGCTCCATGGCGAGGACCGGCAGCTCGATCCCGACCATGCGGCCGACTTCGCGGGCCCAGAGGCCACCGCAATTGACCACATGCTCGGCGTGAATGTTGCCGTTCTCGGTGATCACGTCCCAGGTACCGTCGGTGCGCGGCTGCAGGTCGGTGACGCGGCAGCTCTGGTAGATTTCCGCGCCGGCGATACGGGCCGATTTCGCATAGGCATTGGTGGTGCCGTTGGGATCGAGATTGCCGTCGGCGGCATCCAGCATGGCGCCGACGAAATACTGCTCCTCCAGCATCGGATGCAGCTTCTTCGCCTCGGCCATGGTCAGCATCTCGGTCTCGAGGCCGAGATAACGGGCGCGGGCATGGGCCATCTTCAGCCATTCCAGGCGCTCCGGCGTATCGGCCAGGATCAGGCCGCCGGACCGGTGCAGACCGCAGCTTTCGCCGGAGATCTGCTCCAGCTCGTTATAGAGGCCGATCGTATAGCCCTGCAGCTTGGCGACATTGGGATCGCCGTTCAGGGTATGGAAGCCGCCGGCGGCATGCCAGGTCGAGCCGGAGGTCAGCCGGTCGCGTTCGACCAGCACCACATCCTTCCAACCGGCTTTGGTGAGATGATAGAGCACCGAACAACCGACGACACCGCCGCCGATCACGACAACACGGGCATGGGACTTCATGTAACGATCCTTAGGCTTGATTCGACATATCTGGATACGGAGAAGACGGGGCCGGCGGCAGACAGGAGTGCGGCAAACGAGGACTCAATCAAGGACACGGCAGGCACGGAAGAGGCATGCCGGTATGCGCGACAGTCAAGATCCGGTTCGCCATCCAGTGGCCGCCTCATATTCCGCTCCGGCCGGTTCCCGGCCGCCCCTCAAGCTGTCGCGCTCAATGCGTCAATCGGGCCGCACCGACCCGGTCCGCAGACCCTAGAACCCTCGCGGCGCCGATCCAACCGTTTTTTCATGCGCGCCCTTGCGGCGAACTCATCCGGGCTTTCGATAAACTCATAATCGGGTTTGGGTCCGGCTGGAGCCAGCGGGTCGGGAGTTCCCTGGTGGTCGGATCATCGAAATGATGCGGCAGATCGGAGATCCGCCCCATTGGCCTGAGATTGCCGCCAGGAAAGGCCGGCAGCCGATATGCCATTATTTTTACTTGGAAATTTCCAGGGGCATCGGGGACATCCTTCGCTTTGCCGCTTGCGGCTGCATGGTCCCAGCCGACCGCGCCTAGAGGCCCAAGACGAGTGTCGGTGTCCTTGCTCGTGAGCAGCAAACGGCGATCAGATTGTTTTCCGTCTTTTCCCGGTCACTGAGGACGAGATCGCGGTGGTCCGGCAGGCCAGACAGAACGGGCGTGAGGCACGTGCCGCAGAGGCCCTCGGCGCAACGGCTCTCGATCTTGATCCCCGCCTGGCCCAAGGCCTCGAGAATGCTGGTCCCCACCGGAACGCTGATCTGTTGTCCCGTGCTGGCGATGACGATCTCGAAGCTGCTTTCCGACCTGCGCGCCGCCGCTGCATCGGCAGCGAACCATTCGAAATGAACAGCGCCAGCCGGCCAGCCGGTGCAGGCATCCCGCACCGCCCGCATCAAGCCGGACGGTCCGCAGCAATAGACGTGGCATCCGGCGACCGGCGTCGCCAGCAAAGCCCCGACATCTAGACCATTGCGCGGATCGCCCTGATCATGGATCACGGTGACCCTGCCCGCCTCGCACAAGGTTCCGATCAGCGGCAGAAAAGCTGTTCTCGCCGGCGATCTCGTGCAGTAATAAAGCCGATAGGCGCTGCCGCGACGGTGCAGGTCATGGATCATGGAGATCAAGGGCGTGATGCCGATGCCCCCGCCGATCAACAAATAAAAGTCGGCGGTATCGGTCAGCCGGAAATTATTGAGCGGCGGCGATACCTTCAAGTCTCCGCCAGGACGCAGATTCGCGTGGATCCAGGCGGAACCTCCACGGCTTCTCGGATCGCGCTGAACGCCGATGACATAGCGGTCCCGTTCGACGGGATCGTTCATTAGCGAATACGACCGCGTCAATCCATTCGGCAGGTGAAGGTCGATATGGGCGCCGGCCGTGAAGGCTGGCAGCGACGCCTCCTCCGATGATCGCAGCTCGATCGCCAGAACGTCTTCCGTCTCGCGGACCATCTGCGTGATCCGCAGGTTCAGTCGCTCGATCATGATCCTGCCTCCGCAAACGCGAATATCGCCAAGACAGGCAGTCTAAGAGAAAAGCCGGACGCTCGCAGCCGCGCGAAGGCCCGAAAGGGCCCATGATGCCAATCGGCACCGGCGTCAGTTGATACCTGTTGTCGTGAAACCGGATTGCAGCAGCACGTCCGACAGGCGGGGGCCCGCACCCGACCCCGTATAGGATTGCCGGACCTGCGGCATCAGCGGCAGGAATGTCAGGATCATGGCGCGATCGGAGGATACACCGAGCTTCTTGTAGATGCGCAGACGGCAGTTCTTGATCGACCCCTTGCTGATCTTCAATTGCTGCGCCATTTCTCCGGTGCTCAGGCCATTCATGGCGAGATAGAGAATGTCCCGCTCGCGCGGCGTCAGCCTCGCGGCCTGCCGCAGGGCATGATCGATATCGGGCTCCGGTATTGCGCTCGACGGATGATCCAGCCGGATGAGATGACCTCCAGGGGCGAGCGAGAAATCCTTGCTGAGCGGCTCGATCCGCAGGACGCATGTCCGGCTGACGGGCAGCTCCGCCGGTAAATCGGCAGACGGTATGCCCGGCAATGCCTCCAGCATTTGAGCGATGCGGGGCATGTCCTGCTCCGCTTCGCGCCAGGATCGGTTCATATGAATGCGCTTGCCATAGCGATCGACGATGAGGATCGGCTCGTCCATCTCCTTCCCGCCGCTTTTGCCGCTGCGAGGCATGCTCTGGACCGGGAGATTGCCCAGCAAGCGGCTGAGATGCGCACGGTGCAGGCCTTCGATCGCCGGCAGAACCAGCCGGACCCGATGCAAATCGGCATCGGTGAAGCCCTGGTCCCGACGCTCCAGGAACAGGGAGAAACAAGTCGGCCCGACGGATGGCAGCAGGATGGCGATTTCGTCGGAGAAGTCGGCCTTGATCTGGAAAAGCGACGGATAGAAATGCCGGTCTTCCGCCGCCGGCAAGGCTTCGCTCAGCGACACCACGCCGATCTTCTTATTATGCTTCCAGTCGCAGAAGAAGGGATCGCCCGCCGCCGCGCCATGGGTCAGGTAATAATTGACGATATGCTGCCGAATACCTTCGGTGAACAGGATATCCGGCGGCGAACCATGCGAATAGCGGACGACCCAACCGCTGTCATGGGGCAGCAGGAAGCCAAGCAGGCGCCATAACTCCTCATTGAAGCTGCAGCGCCCGATTGTCTGGGCCACCGCCCCCAGGCGCTTATAGATTGCGCCTTCCGCCAATGTCTCGCACCGTCCGTAGGTCATCACTCGTCCCGATCAACCAGAAACCGACCATCGACCCCGTCTGCGGATCCACAGCCGAGGCCCATATTCAACGCCCCGTATCCGCGACTGGCGGGACCGAGTTTGACCTAAATCCACCGCGCTGCCAACAACCGGGCCATTGCGAAAGAGGCACGGATCAACGTCATTTCGACATCCGGATATGCCATGACCGACATCGGCGCGGAATGATGCCAAGCAGCACCATTGTTCGCCCCAAATCCGGCGCCCATCATCCCATCCGAGCACCCGGCCGACCAGATTGCCCGAGCCAGATTGCCTGAAGCAATTTCTCGGAAGGGTGGAGAATTGCCGATATAAAAGGGAGAGATTCATGCTTCAGGGCCGCTTGGATTCACTGCTCGGTGCAGACCGTTTCCTGCTGGAAGATCCCGCCCATTCCTACACACTGCCGGCCAGGCTCTATATCGACCCGGTGGTCTTCGAAAAGGAAAAGGAAGCGATCTTCTACAAATCCTGGAGCTTCGTCTGTGCCGCCAATTCCTTGGCGGAGCCCGGCGCCTATGCGACCACCCGGATCGGCAACCAGAACATCGCCATCATCCGCAATCGCGATGGCGAAATTCGCGCCTTTCACAATGTCTGCTCGCATCGCGGACACGAATTGCTGAAAGGCGAAGGCCAGACCCGCATGATCGTCTGTCCCTATCATGCCTGGACCTATGACCTCGACGGCAAGCTGAAATCCAACAGCATCACCCGGACCGTCGATAACTTCGATACAAGCGAGTTCTGCCTGAAGCCGGTCAGGGTGGAGGAATTCCTCGGCTTCCTCTGGGTCAATCTCGATCTCGATGCCAAGCCGCTGGCGGAACAGGCGTCGCTGCTGGACAAGGATGTCCGGAAATATGTCAAGGATCCGGAAACCCTGAAATTCGCCGGCCGCCTGACCTTCGAGATCAAGGCCAACTGGAAGAATGTCGTCGAGAATTTCCAGGAATGTTACCACTGCCGGCCCGCGCATCCGGCCCTGGTCCAATTGTTCGACCACAACATCTATAAGACGGAGAATTACGAGATCTGTTCCAGCCATATCGCGCCGGCCCGCAGCGACAATACCGCCTATAAGTTCGACCCGAATCAGAAGGGTGCGCAGGTGATGTACGCGGCTTGGCTGCTCTGGCCAAACCTCACGCTCAATGTCTTTCCCGGCCGGCGCAATCTCTCCTTCATGCATATCATGCCCACGGGACCCGAAACATGTTTCGAGCACTGGGATTTCTTCCTGGAAGACGAGACCCCGAACGAGGAAGAGAAGGCGGCGGTCGACTACATCAAGAACGTGCTGCAGCCGGAGGATATCGGCCTCGTCGAGAGCGTGCAGCGCGGCCTGCATTCCAAGGCCTACAGCCAGGGACGCCTGGTCATCGATCCGGAGCGAACCTCGAACAGCGAGCACGGCATCCATCACTTCCAATCGATGGTCTTCAAGGCTTTGTCCGGCATGGAAATCTGATCGCCTGACGATAAGGTGCGGCCTCCCAGGCATATCAGCCGCACCTCTTTTTCGGCGAAGCAATCATCAGAAGCGGGAAAAACCCGGAACGATATCAGGGAGGACATCATGCGTATCGGGCGTTGCCTGGCCCTTGGCGGCTGGGCCATGGGTACTGCGTTGCTCTGTCAACCTGCGGCAGCCGCGCCGCTTGGCGCCACGGCGGAGCCAATCAAGCTCGCGGTCCTCGAATGGACGGGGCAGCATGTCACGACCCATCTCGTCGGGCAGTTGCTGCAGAAAATGGGCTACAAGGTCGACTATGTCACCGCCGGCGAGTTCCCTCAGTTCAGCGGCCTCGCGGATGGCAGCTTGAACGCCTCCGTCGAGGTCTGGATGAATCAAGTCGGCGATATCTATCCCAAGGCACTCGCCGAGAAGAAGATCGAGAATCTCGGCCCGCTGAAACTGGAAACCCAGGAAGGCTGGCTCTATCCGAAATACATGGAACAGATCTGCCCCGGCCTGCCGGATTGGACCGCCCTCACCAAGCCGGGCTGCGTCCAGGCCCTGGCGACGCCGGATACCTTGCCGAAAGCCCGCCTGCTCGACTACCCGGCCGATTGGGGTTCGCGCTCGGCAACGATCATCGGCGATAACAATCTGCCCTATGAAGCGGTACCGGCGGGATCGGAAGGCGCTCTGGTCGCCGAGCTCACCTCGGCGGTTGCGACCAAGGCGCCTCTGCTGATGATGTTCTGGGGGCCCCATTACGTTCTCGCCGAAGTCGATGTCGGCTGGGTCAAGATGCCGCCCTGCAAGAACCAGAGCAATGAACATTGCATCAATCCGCCGGAGGTCAACAAGGTCGTCTGGTCCGGCTTCGCGGAGAAATGGCCGGCAGCTTATCAGATGATCAAGGCGCTTGAGATGCACGCCTCGGATCAGCAGAAGATGAGCCTCAGCATCGACAAGGACGGCCAGGATGTCGATGCGGTGGTCAAGGCCTGGATCGACGGTCACGACGCGATCTGGAAACCCTGGATCGAGGCAGCGACGAAGTAACGCCGCACCTCTTTCGCCGCCCCGCCCGCGAGGACGACGATCAATGACGCAAACTGCCTCCGACCGCCCGATCAAGCTTTCCTGCCGCAATCTCTGGAAGATCTACGGCGCCTCCCCTGGCCAGGAACCGACCGGCCTCGCCGCCGTCGCGGATGTATCCTTCGACGTTCATGTCGGCGAGATCTTCGTGATCATGGGACTTTCCGGCTCGGGAAAATCCACCCTGATCCGCTGCCTCGCCCGCCTGGTCGAACCCAGCCAAGGTGAAGTTATCTTCGATGGAGAAAATCTGCTCACGGCCAGTCCGCGACGGCTGATCGAGCTGCGGCGACGGGCGATGGGCATGGTGTTTCAGAATTTTGGCCTGCTGTCGCATCTTTGCGTCCTCGATAATGTCTGCTTCCCGTTGCGGATCCAGGGCATGCCCCTGCGGGAGCGGGAGGAACGGGCGCTGGAGATGATCAAGCTGGTCGGCCTGGAGGGACGCGAGCGCGCCTTTCCCCATGAGCTTTCCGGTGGCCAGCAACAGCGCGTCGGCATCGCCAGATCGCTGGCGGCCGGGCCGGAGCTCTGGTTCCTGGACGAACCCTTCTCGGCCCTCGATCCGCTGATCCGGCGCCAGATGCAGGACGAATTCCTGCGCCTGCAAAAGACATTGCGGAAAACCATCGTCTTCATCACCCACGATATCCATGAGGCTTTCCGGCTCGCCGATCGCATCGCCCTGATGCGAGACGGCCGTCTCATCCAGATCGGGACACCGCTGGATATCGCCCTGCATCCGGCGGATGACTATGTCGCCCGGTTCACCGAGGACATCCCCCTGGCCCGCCTGATGACGGTTGCCGATATCCTGCGGGCTGCGCCGGGCGCCGGCGTGCAGGACGGCGAGGTAAAGAGCGTGCCGGGCACGACGCCGGTCGAAAGCCTGGTATCCGACTTCGCAGCCGGCATCGCCGCTTTCGACATCACGGATCACGACGGCGGCAGCATGGGCAGGCTCAGCACATCGGTCCTTCTGGGGCTTTTCAATCACCGTCAAGGACCGGCCCATGACGACCGACGTGCTCAGTGACACGGCGCTCCGCGCCCAGCCTGTCATGCGCCTCCCGCTGTTCAGGATCGCGGTCTGCCTGGCGATCGCCCTTTGCTTCCTGCTGCAATCTCACCTGCCCTGGATCGCCGCTTATCCCGGAGACTGGACCTTGCCCGTCACCCGCTGGATCAATGCGGCTGCGAGCTGGCTCGTCGGCAATCTGCAGCCAGTAACGCGTGCCGTCTCCGGTGCGATCGATACGGCGATGCGGGGCTTGCAAGCGGTGTTGCTATGGCTTCCTTGGCCGGCGCTCGCCGCCGGCACATTGATGGCGGCAAATCGCGCGGGCGGCCTTCGGCTCGCCGTTTTCGCGGCGGCGGTCATCGCCTATATCCTTCTCTCCGGCTACTGGCTGCAGGCGATGAATACCCTCGTCCTGGTGGCCATCGCCGTGCCGCTGGCGATCGGCTGCGGATTTGCTCTCGGCGCCCTTACGCAGCCATTCCGGATGGCGCGCAAGCCGGTCGAAGCCTGTCTCGACATGATGCAGACGATCCCGGCTTTCGCGTATCTCATCCCGCTCCTGCTGCTGTTCGGCTTCGGCCCGGTTTCCGGGCTGATGGCCAGCGCGCTTTTCGCTCTGCCCGCCATGGTCAGGAATACATGGCTCGGCTTGGATCTCGTGCCGCAGACGCTGAAAGAGGCGGGGGTCATGGGTGGCTGCACCCGGCTGCAGCGGTTCCTGCATGTCGAGCTGCCGACAGCCCTGCCGCAGATCATGGTCGGCGTCAATCAGACGACCCTGGCGGTCTTCAGCATGATCATTGTCGCCACCATCATCGGCGGCTTCAACGATATCGGCTGGGAGGTGCTCAACGCGACCCGTATGGTCGCGCTCGGAAAAAGCCTGCTCTCCGGTCTGGTCATCGCCCTGATGGCGATCCTCATCGACCGGATCACCAAGGGTCTGACCGAGCGGGCCGCTCCACAGCGGCAAGGCGGCACAAAGGGCGACCGACGTGGCCGCGCCGTCGCCATCGCCCTCGTCGCCTGCTTCATCGGCGCCGTCGTCCTCCGCGTCGCCGCGCCCGCTCTCGACGTCCTGCAATACCCGCTCAAAGGGGTCATCACCGCCGATCGGGTCGATGCCTGGCTGCTCGGCTTTCTCAGCAGCCATGCGGGCCCCATCACAGCGATCAAGAACGGAATCATGTACGGCATCCTCCTGCCGCTTCGGATCGGCGTCGCCCAGACGGCGGTTCCCGCGATCTGGGGCGTGACCCTGCATCCGTGGATGCTTATCACCGGAGCCGCCGCCATCCTGCTGGCCGCGGCTCTCGCCACCCGGCTGAGCGATTGGCGGGTTGGCGGTGTCATTCTCGCTGCCGCCGTCACGATTTTCGTCGGTGTCAGCAATATTCCCTGGCCGATCGTCATTCTGCTGGTGACGGCGCTGGGCTGGCGCATTGGCGGCTGGAAAGTAGCCGCTTTCGCCGGCGGCAGCTTGGCCTTCATCCTGGCGGCGGGGCTCTGGAAGCCGCTCATGCTGTCGGTCTATCTATGCGGCCTCGCGGTCATCCTGTGCCTTGTAATCGGCGGGGCCCTCGGCCTGATGGCTGCTAGCAGCGACCGCTTCTCCCGCATGCTGCGGCCGGTCAACGACACCTTGCAAACCGTGCCGCAATTCGTCTTCCTGATCCCCGCATTGATGTTCTTCAAGGTGGGCGACATCACCGCGCTGATCGCCGTCATGCTCTATGCGATCGTACCGCCGATCCGGTATGTGGAGCACGGATTGCGAACGATCCGGCCCGATGCGCTTGAATCCGCCCGGCAGATGGGCTGCACGCCCTCCCAGCTTCTCTGGCGGGTGCGGCTTCCCCTGGCCTTGCCGGTCATCATGCTGGGCGTGAACCAGACGATCATGGCGGCCCTTTCCATGCTGGCGATCGCCGCCATGGTCGGCACCCGCGATCTCGGCCAGCAGGTCTATATCGCCCTGGGCAAGGCCGATCCGGGCCTCGGCCTCACGGCCGGCATCGCCATTGCCCTGCTGGCCATGACATCGGACCGCCTGACGAAGGCCTGGATCGCGTCGCGGCAGCGTTGACGATAGCGCCTCAGCGCTGGGTCAGCGGAAAATGCTTCGGAAAGACGTGCTCCAGCAGGAGCTGGCCGCATTTGCGGAGCATCGGCGCGTGGCTCGCCTTGGGCTCGACATGGTCCCAGAGCCAGGACCCGAAGATCAGGTAATTGACGCTTTCGCTGACGACGTCGAGATCGATATCCCGGTAGCCGCCCTCCTGGGCGATCTCCTCCACCAATTGCCGGCCGGTCGCCAGATAGGTCCGGTCGCTGGGCAGGGTGATCCGGCGATAAAGCTCGGTGCTCTTCAGATCGCTGCTGAAGGCGATCAGCACCGAGACGCCCTTCGGATGACGCTGCATGAAGCTCTGGGCACAGGCCAAGGCGCCCGACAGGCGTTGGGCAGCGGTCAGGCCCGGGGCATGAACATGTTCCTGCCACATCGCCTCATAGAGGGCGCCGAGATGCTCAAGCACCGCCGTATGCAGATTCTCCATATTGCGGAAATGGAAGACCACCAGCGCGGAAGTACCGCCGACTTGGGCGGCGATGCGCTGCATGGTCGCCTTGCCGAGCCCTTCCGCCGCGATCAGGTCGATGGCGGCGTTGATGATGCGCTGGGCGCTCGCCTCGCCCTTCTCACGGCGTTTGTCCGGCGTCGCTCCCGCCGGCCCGGCGCGCTTCGCCGACGCCGCCCGCTTGCCGGCGCCCGATGCCGCCACAGATTCCTTGCCTCGCGCCGCCATCGCCGCTTCCGCCCGCCTCTTCGCCATGCCTGATTCCGTTACCGGTGGCAACTTAGAGCAGGGCGGCACCGGATGGAAGCGGGTGCCGCCATCCGGTGCCGGAGGAAACAGGACTGAAGGATCAGGGCTGTTGGATCAGAACCGCAAGATCAGGATTTCAGAGCGGCGATGATGGCATCGATCGCATGATACTGGGTGACGAAGGCCAGTTCGCCATCCTCGAGGGTCGGCGTGGAGCAGAACTTCACCACGACCATATTGGCGGGATGATCGATCACCATCATCTGGCCGCCGAGGCCCAGCGCCATGTAGCGGCCCCGCTCGGTATCGGCGACATACCAGTAGCTGCGATAGGAACCGGCGGCGAAACCGGCCATGGCATCGCGGGTCCGGTTCTCCGTCGCCTTGGTCCAAGCGGCAGGATCGCCGCCCAGGCGGATATCGCGGATCCATTCCTCGGGAACGATCCGCTGGCCGTTATAGATGCCGTTCTGCAGCATCATCTGGCCGAAGCGCCCGAGATCCCGCAGGCAGATATTGAGCCCGGCCGGCGTATAGCCGGATTGATAGCCGTCGAGCACCAGGACCGCATCCTGCTCGGCGCCGAGCTTTTCCCAGAGATCGCGCTGCAGGAGGGCGGGATATTCCTGGCCGGTGGCGCGTTCCAGGCACCAGGTCAGGACATTGGTCTGCTGGGTGAGATAGTCGAAGATTTCGCCATGGGCGGCCTTCTTGCGGGTCAGCGTCCGCAGGAAAGCTTTGACACCATTCAGCGCCGCCGGTCCGCGCGGCACCCAGTTCACCGATTCATCCATCCTGTGAATGTCGCTGGCGGGCGAGGTCTCGTCATAATCGAATTCCATCGAGACCTGCATGTCGAGGACATGGCGGACCGTGGCGCCGTCATAGACGGTGCCCGCCAGTTCCGGCACGTAAGCGGTGACCAATTTCTCCGGATCGAGCAAGCCACGCTCGACGCTGATCCCGGTCAGCGATCCGGCGACGGATTTGCTGACCGACATCAGGAGATGCAGCTCCTGCGGTTGCATGCCATTGAAGTAGCGCTCGACGGCGATCTCGCCATTCTTCAGCACCAGGAAGGCGTCGGTATGGGTCGCCCCATACATTTGCCCCACCGTCATGCGGCTTTTGCTGACGGGGTCGTCGAAGACGATGTCGTCGACATAGCGGGTCCGTGTGACGAGCCGCGCCACCGGGCCGAGACCCCGGGAGATGCCGGCGGTCGGGAACAGGCGGCGCATGTTCCGGTAGGACCAGCGGTTGCCCGGCCCCCAGTACCAATTGGCCGGGGTGACCGGCGGATGATCCGGCGCCGAGAGCGTTGGCCGATGGGATGTCATCGCATTTCCTCCTTGTTCGTTTCCGCCGGTGCTTATATCCGCCCGCCCCGCCGGTCGTATCGTCAGTTGCCGGCTTTGACTTCCGAGAAGAGACGCGTCATGTCGCGCTGCAATTGCGGCTCGAAAGTCTCCGATGGTGGTTGCGCCATGCGCCATTCCTGTGGCGGGAAAATACCGGGATCGTTGCGCAGCTCTGGCTTGGCGAACTCAGTCGCCTTGATATTGGGCGCGGCGACCAGGGTGGTGTTGACGATCTCGCCAGCCGAGCTGCCGCGCATCAGGAAGTCGAGGAAGGCCTGCGCCGCTTCGGGATGCGGAGCATCCTTCGGGATCACCAACTGATCCGACCAGATCACGCCGCCTTCCTTGGGCAGCATCACCTTGATCTTGGCTGGATGGCCGGTTTCCGCCGCGATCTGGGACGCGGTGATGAGGTTGTTGTTCCAGGCCATGCTGACACAGATATCCCCGCTGGCGAGATCCTGAGTATAGCGGGTATTGTCGAAATAGCGCACATAGGGCCTGACGGCCTTCAGGGCCGCCGCCGCGCGGTCGAGTTGCTCGGCGCTGGGATGGAAAAGGTTGTTGGTGCCGGTGTAAAGCAGGGCCAGGCTCATGGCATCGGCGGCGGAATCCAGCATGGCAATGCCGCAACCCTGCAGCTTGGCGGCGATCTTCGGATCGAAGAGCAGCGACAGGCTGTCGACCGGCGCATCGGCACCGAGCACCTGTTTCACCTTGTCGGCATCATAGCCGATCGTCGTTAGTCCCCAGTCATAGGGGATGGCATAGCGCGTTTCCGCATCGATCTTGGTCAGTTGCTGCTTGATGAAGCTGGGATCGAGATTGCCGATGTTGGGCATCTTGCTGTGGTCGAGCTCGCGCAAGACGCCCGCCTTGATCAAGCGCGGCACGGTGAAGACCGCCGTCACCACCAGATCGAAGCCGCTATTGCCGGTCAGCAACTTGGTCTCGGCGATTTCCACGCTTTCGTAATTGGCGACCTTGACCTTGATGCCGGTCTCCTTGGCGAAATCCTCCATCACCTTGGGCGGGATGTAATCGGCCCAGCTATAGATGAAGAGCGTCTGGTCCTCGGCCCGGCTCTGGCCGGCACAAGCCAGTCCGATCGCGGCAACGGCCAGCGCCGCCACGGCTTGTCGCACGCAATTCATGAATTTCCTCCCTGATTGGTCCATGGCAGCCATGGCCATGGTTTCGCGGGGGACAAATTACACTAACTAACTAGTTAGTCAATTATGCATATGAAGCTCGATCACAGCTTGCCGCAGCGCCGCCGCCCGGCTTTGATGCGGATGATTTGGATCGCTAGACGGACGGCAAGCCCCCTTCATCGCTCAATCCCGTACCTGGCAGTGAACCGATCGGGCGGTAAGCGGCCTATACATCCTTCCAACGCTGCGATAGTCCTGACGGATGCGCCCCGACACGCATCCGCTCGTCCTCCAATACCGGACGCTCTTTCTGCTGACTGAAACGGGATGGATCCTGCGCGAGAACGATCCCGACAGCTCACCCGGACCGCGTTTCTGGCTGGGCGGCTGTGCGGCTGGAAACATCTGGGGTTTGCGCCAGGATACGGGCGAGGACACCGCCGCCGAGGTCGCAACCCTCGTTGCAGGAGAGAAACCCTTCGTCGATCCGCATGTCCCGCCGCGATATCTCGATCGCTATATCGATTTGCTGGCCCGTGACACGGCCGTAAGCCAGCCGGCCTGGGGCGTCACCTACGACTTGCCGTTCCATCCGCACCGGGACGGTCGCGTCACCTTGATCGATCATGCAAGCGACGCCGGGCGCCGGTTCCAGGACCGGGCCAACGCCGAGGGTATGCCACAAGGACTGGCCGAACTGGGTTTCCAGGCCGTGTCCGATTTATGGGCGCCCTGGTGCCTCGCCGTCATCGGCGACGAGCCGCTCTCCATCGCCTTCGCCGCCCGCCTGTCCGACACCGGCGCCGAACTTGGTCTGGCGACAGCCCGGGCCTTCAGGGGCCAGGGCTATGCCGCTGCCGCCACAGCCGGCTGGTCCCGCTTGCCCGCCTTGGGGAACCGGCACCTGTTCTACAGCACGGCCCGCAGCAACATATCCTCGCAGCGCGTCGCCGCCCGTCTGGGCCTCCGGTGCCTCGGCGCCAGCCTGCGGCTGGTCTAAATATCGCGCATAAGAAAGAGGTCGATGGCGATCAAGCCACACGATATACAGGCGGCATGACGACAGACGCCGATTTCGAGATTTTCATTGTCACCGCCCCGGGCCTGGAATCCGTGCTTTGCGCGGAAGTGAAGGCCTTGGGATTCCGCGAACCCGCCACGGTCAAGGGCGGGGTGACGGTCACGGGCGGCTGGCCGGAGGTCTGGCGGGCCAATCTCGAATTGCGCGGCGCCACCCGCATCCTGGCGCGGATCGCCGAATTCCGGGCCCTCCACCTGGCCCAGCTCGACAAGCGCGCGCGCCGCGTCGCCTGGGGCGACATCCTGCGAGCCGACAAGCCCTTCCGCGTCGAGGCATCCTGCAAGAGCTCCCGCATCTATCACCAGGGCGCCGCCGCCCAGCGAGTCGAAAAGGCGATCCGCGAGACGCTCGGCGCACCGGTCTCGCCGGAAGCCGATATCTGCATCAAGGTGCGGATCGAGGACGATCTCTGCACCATCAGTGTCGACACTTCCGGCGACTCGCTGCATAAGCGCGGCCATAAGGAGGCCGTCAACAAGGCACCGATGCGCGAGACCCTGGCCGCCCTGTTCCTGCGCCAATGCGGCTATGACGGCACCGAGCCGGTTCTCGATCCGATGTGTGGGTCGGGTACCTTCGTCATCGAGGCGGCGGAAATCGCCGCCGGCCTGAAGCCCGGCCGCACGCGGCATTTCGCCTTCGAGCAACTTGCGACCTTCGACAAGAAAGCCTGGCTGCGGTTGCGCGAGAAAAAGAGCAACGCCGGGCCGGCGACCGCGAAACTGGATATCCGCTTCTATGGCAGCGACCGGGATGCCGGCGCGATCGAGATGAGCCTGGCCAACGCGGCCCGGGCCGGCGTCGCGACGGTGACCGAGTTCCGCGAACTGGCGATCAGCGATCTCGTCCCGCCGGAAGGGCCACCGGGCCTGGTCATCGTCAACCCGCCTTATGGCACCAGGCTCGGCGACAAGAAACCGCTTTATGCCCTTTATGGCGCGCTCGGCCAGACCCTCCTCGCCCGCTTCGCCGGCTGGCGCATCGGTCTGATCACGACCGACGCCGCACTGGCCATGACAACCGCCCTGCCCTTCACCCCGGCAACCGGTCCGGTCACCCATGGCGGCTTGCGGGTGACGCTGTTCTTGACTGGCCCACTGGCGTGAAAACCCCGCGTGACCTTGCAGTCTTCCCGACGATTGACTTACGGTACAAGCGGCCTTAGTGGAGTCAGAAGGCCAGACTCGGCGAGGCGAAAAGCCGGAGCTTGGCAGCAAGCAGAGGGGTTTCTCCCGCCCTTCCGGTACGAACGCTTAATCTGCGGCATCTGCCCTCTGCTTATCTTTCTTCTTTGAAGCCTTGCGCCGTAGCGGCTTACGCAAAGGCGCGACCACCCCGTCTTGACCCAATGGCGGGACATTACGGGCTGCCGATGAGAAGCAGTTCGCCCTTGCGTCCCCATATTCCGCTTAGGCGACCCCAACGGCTTCTGCAGATTTGGTGATTTTGCCAAGTGCACGAAAGGAATGGCACATCCGAGAAGTTTCGAACCCCTAGCCTTCTGATCCGTCGTCACGAACCATCATCAAGGGCCTCCCTCACCTTTCGGGCCAATTCGTGACGCCGATATGGCTTGCGGAGGACATGTATTTTCTCTTCCCTATCCAGTTGGCCCGGCGATGACTTAGCGTATCCGGTCGTATAAAGTACCTTTACTGGTAGCGCGCGTGATCGTGCCTGTTCCGCCAACTGAAAGCCTGTCATTCCCCCCGGCAAACCGATGTCCGTCAAGAGAAGGTCTATCCCCGCATTGGCATCAAGGATGGTCAGCGCCTGGGCTCCTGTCTCGGCTTCGATGATTTTGTAACCCAACCCCTCCAGCAAACCTCTTACAACGGGTCGTAGCGAGGGATTATCCTCGACGATCAAGATCGTCTCCGAGCCTCCGGGCGCGGTGACAGAGGGGTTCAGATCATTTTGAGAACCCGCGCTGTCCTGATTGGCCCGCGGCAAGAGCATGCTGATCGCCGTCCCCTTGCCTGGTTCACTCTCTATCTGCATCAGGCCGCTGGACTGCTTTATAAAGCTATACACCATGCTCAACCCAAGCCCTGTGCCCTTGCCTTCGCCCTTCGTCGTGAAAAACGGCTCTATCGCCCGTTCCGCTACATCCGGCGCCATGCCAATACCGGTATCGCGGACGGATATCAGCAGATAGTCTTTGTTGGTGTGCTCCGCCTGCAATATGCCCAGGCGGGCAGAGGGATCAATGTTTCGGGTCATGATGGTCAGAATGCCTCCATCCGGCATCGCATCACGAGCGTTGATCACGAGGTTGACGACGGCATCTTCCAATTGGGAAGGATCCAACCTGGGTTCCCACAAGCTGTCGTCCAATTCCGCTCTGATTTCGATACGCTCGCCGATGGTTCGGCCGAGCATGATAAGCAAGCTTGAAATCAATCTATTGATATCAACAAGCTCGGTCGAAAGTGGCGCTTGGCGCGAGAATGCCAGCAATCTTCGCGTGAGCTCCGCGCCATGTAATGCGCCGGTCAGAGCATCATTCGCGAGAGCCTCGGCCTCGGGCGCATCCTTTAGATGATCCAGTAAGATCTCTATATTGCCCACGACAACGCTTAGCAGATTGTTGAAATCATGGGCGATGCCCCCTGTCAGTTGGCCAATCGCCTCCATCTTTTGGGACTGCCGCAATTGCTGTTCGACGATCCGGTGCGCGGATCGACGCGCCGCCTCGTTCAGCTCCCGCTTGATTGCAGGCAAGAGCCTGAGCAGCTTGCTCTTCGACATGAAATCTTGCGCCCCGGCCCGCATGACTTCGACGGCAACTTCCTCGCTGACAGTACCGGAAACAACGATAAAGGGAATGTCGGGCGCCGCCTCCTTTGCAATCTCAAGGGCGCCATGGGCACTAAAGCGGGGCATGGTGTAGTCGGATATGATGAGGTCCCATTTCCCATCTTGCAGGGCCGCTCTCATATCAGCAGCGGTCTGGACCCTGCTATGGGTTACGTCGTAGCCGCCTTTCTTCAATTCCATCATGAGAAGAGTTGCGTCAAACTCGCTGTCCTCGACGATGAGAAGGCGCAAATTCTCGGGCATTGTTACTTCCTCTCCGACAGCGAGCTGATGTTTACACGACGTTCGATTTTCGACGCCCGGTTATCTCCAGGACCAGATGGAACGGGCCTCGAGTATTTCCATCCGCCATTGCGGAAAATGAAATTGAATGACGTCATGCCGGGTACGCCCCACTTCCACCGG
This sequence comes from uncultured Rhodospirillaceae bacterium, assembly GCA_964406155.1. Taxonomy (GTDB): domain Bacteria; phylum Pseudomonadota; class Alphaproteobacteria; order Dongiales; family Dongiaceae; genus Dongia_B. The sequence goes on from CAYOQR010000045.1 coordinate 29,692, forward strand.
CTCCCGGCTCTTCAGTCAGTGTAAAGAAGAAAGCCGCGCCATCGTCAACCCGGCCTTCCGCCCAGATCTTGCCGCCGTGACGACGGATGACACGTTGTACAGTGGCTAGACCAATGCCGGTTCCTTCGAATTCATCAGTAGAATGCAAGCGTTGAAAGACGCCGAATAGCTTTCCCGCATAGGTCATTTCAAAGCCGGCGCCGTTATCGCGTATGATAAAGGTCTTTCGCCCCGCCAAATCGGCGGAAGAAAACTCAATCTTCCCAAGCGGACGATTGCGCGTGAACTTCCACGCATTCCCAAGGAGGTTTTCTAAGGCAATCGTCAACAGCCGAGCGTCCCCCATGGCGCTCAAGTTCCCGGAGATCACGAATTCGACGGAGCGATCTGGTGATGCTTGCCGAAGTCGATCAATCACGCTGTAAGCAATGATGGTCAGATCGACTTCTTGCCGGTGAAATTCGCTGCGGGTCACTCGCGACAAACTGAGCAGGTCATCTATCAATTCGGTCATGTGCTGCGCCGATTGCCGGACGAATTGGAGATACTTCTTTCCTTCCTCGTCCAGCTTGTCACTGTAGTTGTCCTGCAGGACGGCGCTGAATCCGTCAACGCTCCGCAGGGGGGCCCGAAGATCATGGGCGACGGAATAGCTGAACGCCTCCAGTTCAGCATTCTTCTGCTCAAGCTCCTCGACCAGAGCCGCCCTTACCTCGGCGACCTCCCGGGCGGCCCGTGCCTCAGTTGCCTCCATTTCCTTACGAAGCAACTGTTCACGGATGAGACGGTTTTCGTCTTCGAATTGCTTGCGGCGTATCTGCGCAAGAAGTCGCGCCCGCAGAACGTCGAAATCCCTGGATTTCGTCAAATAATCGTCGGCGCCAGCGCTCAAGCCCTGGATCATCGCATTTCGATCTTCAACGCCGGTCAGCATTATGACGGGTGTATCCCGCGTCACCGCCGCGGTCTTAATCCGGCGGCAGGTTTCCTCACCGCCGATGCCCGGCATCATCAAATCCAGGAGGATACATTCGACGGGCTCGACCGCGAGCAGATCCAACGCTTCTTCGCCGGAACGTGCCAGTACAACCTCATAGCCGTCGTTCCGCAAGGTGGAGCCGATTTCTTGCAAGAAGGTCTCGCTATCGTCCACCGCAAGGATTTTCTTGGGTCCTTGCAAACTCAGGGGCTCGCGATGCCTGTCCTGAGCATGTGCCGCCCGCAGGGTCGCTTTGAGCCTCGCGAGGATGATCCCTAAATCGTCATCCTTCCGAACAAAGGCGTCTGCGCCCGCGTCAAAGGCCTGTATTTCCGCGCTCGACTCCTCCGAGGCTGTCAATAACAGGCAAGGGAGCCGACGCAAAGCCGCATCGAGCCGCATGCGCCGTATAACGGTAGCACCATCTATTCCGGGCAAGATGCCGTCTACAATTGCCGCAGTGGGCCTTAGAACAGCCGCCAGGCGCAGGCCTTCTTCGCCGCTATTGGCCACAATGACGGCATAGCCGGCATCTTGCAGCGAGCCTCTTAGCTGCTCGCGGAATGTGAGGCTATCGTCAATGACTAGTATTGTTTCTTGACCGGCTATCTGGTCCGGTTGGGAGCGCCGCATCAGCTCGCGAACCCGGGCGATCAAGTAATTTGGCTCATAGGGCTTGCCGATATATTCGTCCGCTCCGGTGGTTAGGCCGCGGATTCGATGGCGTACTTCCGCCTCCGTGGACAGCAAGATCACGGCCGCCCCCTGGTTCGAAGAAGAGCTTTTGATTTCAGTCAGAAGCTCAATCCCATCCGCATCGGGCAGCAGCACGTCCAGAATGATTGCGGGGAACGCTGTCTTCGCCAAAGCGCTGCGCGCTTCCGCTCCGCTGGCACAGGCAACCGTCCGGATCCCGGCATTCTCAAGCAGCTCGACGAGATCCATGCGGACGGTCAGGCTGTCATCGACAATAAGGACATGCCCGGTCACGGCCGTATCTCCGGGTTGTTTCCCTGCAGCGTTTCGATAAAGGGCGCTATGTCGCTGAGGCTCAAAACGTTTCCCGCTGCACCTATTTCAATGGCTTCCCGCGGCATTCCGAAGATCGCCGAGCTGGCCTGGTCTTGTGCGACCGTTACGCCGCCAGCCTGTCGAATTCTCAGCAGTCCCTGGGCGCCGTCCTTTCCCATGCCGGTTAGCAGGACAGCGGCCGCGGCAGCGCCAAATTCCTCCCCGACCGATTCAAAGAGAACATCTATGGACGGGCGGCAGGAATGTCGCTCCGGCTCCCGGTTCAGGTGGAAACGACCGTTTCGTACCACCAGATGCCGGCCGACAGGGGCCATGGCGACGCGACCAGCAGCACTGGAAAGGAAGTCGCCATCCTTAGGCTGAAAAACCCGGCGTTCGGACTGACTATCGAGCCAATCGGTCAGCACGGCCCCGAACGGTTCACCGATATGCATCACCAGGACGAGCGGGATGCGGAAGCTTGCTGGGAGGCTGCGTAAGATTTCGGTCACCGCACCAGGCCCTCCCGTGGACGCCCCAATGGCAACCAGCCGTATATTTGTTTGCATTTCCGGTCTGACGATAGGCTTGGCTGTCCGCGCAATCGGACTTATGCCGGTGAGCCGCCCACGCGGATGCGTGATGACTTTGATCTTGGATACCAACTTAACAGTTGCCAGGAATTTATCTTCCCATTGTCCCGGCGGCTCATGCCCCGTCGGCTTTTCCAAGACATCAACGGCGCCCGCTGCCAAGGCGTCATAGGTCTTGAACAGTTCACCGCGGTTTGTGGAGGCTGACACCACGAGAATCGGTGTCGGCCCATGGGCCATGATGAATTCCGTCGCGGCGAGGCCCGTCATGACCGGCAGCATCATATCCATTGTGATGATATCCGGCCGCAGCGCCATGCACAGTTCTATTGCCTGTTTCCCGTCACCCGCCTGACCAATGACCTCGATATTCGGGTCGCTCGCCAGAATCCCCACCAGATGTTCGCGCACCGTGAGTGAATCTTCAACGACGAGGACACGAACTTTCGTCATCGCAAGCTCAATAATTTCCTGATCAGGATAAGCAGTTCAGACTGATTGAATTCGCTCTTCACCACATAGCCTTGTGCCCCGACGTCGATGCCACGCTGTCTATCCTCGGATGACGATCTCGATGTAACGAGAATGGCTGGGACCTTATGTAATGTCGGGTCTGCTCGAATACGCTCGACAAACGTGAAGCCATCTATGCCAGGCATTTCCACATCGACGAGAAACAGTGCATAGATATTTTTCCGCGCCTTTTCGAGCGCCTCCTCAGCCGATTGCGCGACGGCGACCTGGTATCCTGCCGTTTCAAGGATGCTTTGTTCCAGCATCCTCGTCGTCAGCGAGTCATCAACGACCAGGATGACGTCATTTTCCCCTTCTTCCGGTGACCAGGAAAAGCTCGATTCCAGTATGTCTTCAACCAATCCCTCGGCATCCAGGATGATCTGCGGTACCCCTTCATTGTCGAGAAAGACGGCAGAGACCAAGTCCTTCTTAGGTGTGAGATCCGGAACCGGCCGCGCAACCGTTCTTGCGGTACCAAGCAGCCTATCGACGCCGACGGCCGCCAACTTGCCCTCATGGGCTACGACGACGGTTGTCCAATTGCGCTCCATTACCGACACATCGCCGTCCAGCGAAGCGGCCAGTGGGCGGAAGGGAATCACCCGATCCTCAAATGAGATACCGACCGTTTCCGCGCCTCTGGTGATCTCCGAGTTTCCCAGACGCAAGGTGCTTCGTATCGCTTGCAATGGTATCGCGGCGATAGTCCCGGAGGCTTCCACCAGCAGGCTTTCCTGAGACGCCAATGAGGATGGGATGGAGATTTCAAACGTCGTTCCCCTCCCTTCATCGGTTTTGACACTAATCTCGCCGGAAAGGCGTTTGACGGCCTGGCCGACGATGTCAAGGCCGACGCCCCGACCGGATATCTCATCGACGCTGCTCATGGTGCTGATTCCGCCCTGCAAAAGCAGGCGTAGAAGCTCCTCGCCTCCGTATTTATTTATTTCACCGGGCCGCAGCCCTCTTCTTTGTGCCGCATGACGGACAGCGTCGAGATTGAACCCCTTGCCATCATCGCTGCATCTGAAAATGATCTTCCGCTGACGCTGAACAATCTCAACACTGACTAATCCAGTTTCTTCCTTTCTGCTGAACTGACGCTCTGCAGCGGTCTCTATTCCGTGGGCTACCGCGTTGCGCACGACTTGGATAAGCGCCCCCTGCATCACCTCGACCACATAAGAGTCGAGACGGATATCGGCACCGTGCGACGTAAAACGTACTTTCTTAGACAAGGCGTCTGCCGCGTCGCGTGTCGCTCGTTCAAGTACATTGAGCAAGACCTTCGCGGAAATGAGGCGGAGCTGCTCCGTCGCCTCCCGGAGCTGTCGTAGTTCTCGATCCATGCGGTCGGACGTGGACGATATCTCCCGCTCCACGCGTTCGATCCTTTCGCGCAGCTCGGCCGCCAGCGAGTGGACGGAAACAGGCGCTGCAATCGCCGTCGTAGCGTCTGTCCCTCCAGCTGGCCCGAGTTGGGCGACCATGAGGTCAAGCAGGTGCCGAGCCGCCTCCGCATCGCGAACGGTCTCCCTTAATCCTGTTAGGAGGGAGTGAGTCTCGGATACGCCGTCCAGTACGGCATCCATTTCCGCCAAATCGGCGCGCACCGACCTAAATATCTCCTCTCCTTCGCCAACCGGCGCGGCAAGGGCCTGGGGAGCCTGGGGAGACAGCGCTCGTACCGAGCCACCGATCACATCAACATGCGCCAATACAGAACTGACAACGGATGAGGTGATCTTGCCGCTGCCATCACGGAACGGGGAGAGCTCATCCTCGATAGCGTGAGCCCGCTCAGCGATTTGAACCTGCTTGACGACCCGGGCAGCACCCTTAAGAGTATGCGCTACTCTGAGGAGTTGCGGCACCAAAGCTGCGCCATCGCCATCCTTCTCCAAATCCAGCATTCCCTTGGAAAGTTGGTCGAGAAGGTCCCGCGCTTCGAGGCGGAAATATTTATATGGGTCCGGCGCCATCTATCAGCTCGCCATATGCGGCCTGATGATGCGCAACATGTCCTTTGAGAGGTCCGCCAAGAGAGAAACGGTAACCAGAGTTTGGCCGGCGCTGGTTTCCGTTTCCATTGAAGCTTGAGCCACACTGGCGATGGCGATATTGACCTGTTCGACAGCCGTGGTTTGCTGCTTTGTGGAGAGCTCGATTTCGCGTGCGGCCTCTGTCGTCGTCGTCACCAGCCCCGCAATCTGCTTAAAGGCCTGCGCCACCTCGCCGAATTGGCGTGCCCCGGCATCCACCGACTTGGAGCCGGTCTCAGTGGCCATGACCGTCGTATTTACCGCACCCCTGACATCGTCAATCAGCGTGCGAATTTCCTTGGTCGCCCCGCCGACCCGATCTGCGAGCTTCCGGATTTCATCCGCCACCACGGCGAACCGTTTGCCGGACTCCCCGGCACCGGCTGCCTCGATCGTCGCATTGATTGCAAGAATGTTCGTCTGCTCCGCCAGTTCCGAAACGATGTCGAGAACCGTGCCGATCTCCTGCGACTTCTTACCCAGTTCCAGCATATGGGCGACGATCTGGTCGACTTGACGCCGGATACCCAGGATCGAGTCTTGCGTTGTATCAACCGTCCCATGGCCTCCGCGGGCGGCACCGGCGGTTTTTTCCGCCGTTTGCGCAACACGCTGCGCACTTTCCGCAATCTGGCGCGAGGTTGCCAATAGTTCACTGATGGTCGTTGTAATCTCGTTCATCGCCGTCGTTTGCTCTTTGGCCGTTGTCGCCTGCTGATTTGCTGATGCCTGCAATTCGGCGGAAGAGCTTTGCACCCTGCCAATGGCGGAGCCGATCTGCTTGGAGAGCGCCGCAGTCATGAACCAGCCAATCAGCGCGACCGCGATGACGCCCATCAAACCTCCCCAAAGGATGATTGCCATGGTTTGGGCCGCGCTGCTATGTGCCGCCTCTGATCTCTCTTTTAGAAGGGAAGTCTCCTCGGCATCGGCTTCCGCGATAATGGACCGGATCTGGTCTGTCGCGCTCTTGCCTTGCCCCGAGCTGACCACTTTTTCAGCAGCGTCGAAGCCTTGGTTGCGACGGAGATCTATCGTCTGCTTCGCTGTAGCCAGCCTGGAATCAATAAGAGGCTCTATAGCGTTCAACCGCCGCAACTGGCTTTCATTGTCTTTCATCAACTCCTTCAAACTGGTCAAGTGAGATTTGATCGACGCAATAGCGTTCTGATAGGGCTCAAGATAACTGTCGTCACCGGTAATGACATAGCCACGCTGTCCGGTCTCCGTATCCGTGAGATCCGACAGGAGATCGGAAAGCGCTATCCTGACCCGATAGGTGTGCTCGACCCAATCATCGTTTTCGATCAGGGCGGAAGTGTTTCGGTAGGCTGCGACGACAATAATGAGCAGAATGATGCCTGCTAAGCTGAAACCTACAGCTAGTCTCTTTCCAAATGTCCAGTTCCCGAACATCCTTCGAGCTCCTTTAGGGCTTGGATTTAGCTGAAAGCATACGGATTTCCGCGACGACGGCCTCGGTATCGACAATCGGACTTGGGCGGCCGTCGAGGAGCAAAAAGTCCCGCACAAATCTCCGGGCTTGTTGGTCGGGTGCTGACGGCAGGATGTCCTCTGGAACCCGTTGCGACTGGCCATTGAGTTCAGCAAAGGCGAGCGCCACCGGCGCCGTTGCCGCAATGACGAGCCAGCGAGCGTGAGCGGTGATGGTCTTGTCGAAGAAGGTCTCCAAGCTGTAGACGGGCGTAATCAGGCCCCTAAAGCTCGCGACCCCCAGGAACGCAGATACCGCACTAGGTATGGGGGTTATCTTCTTGTTGGAGAAAAGACCCGCGACCTCCGAAAGGCGCAGGGCGAACGTACCTTGACCGATCTTTATCTCCAGGAAGCCCTCGCCATCTGCCTCACCCGCGCGATAGGGGCTTGCAAACGACGAATCGAATTCGGCACGCAGCACAGCGGCTCGGTCAGCGTGACGGCGAGCGGCGTCGGTCAAAGCTTACCTCCGCAGCCCAGCAGCGCCGACTGGCAGAGCGAGATAAGAGCCTCCCTGTTGAATCCGCCACCGAATAGCAGGATCCTGGAGACATCTTCGAGACGGAGCAGAACCAGTGCCTGTCCGAGCTCCCTTCGCGCGAGTTCCTGATCAGACAGGCGGCGCGCAAGCAATCCCAGATGCAAGTGCGGCATAGCGAAGCTCGGATCGAGATGTATTGCGACGCGATAGTGTTCGATTGCGTCGGCCTGCGATCCGTTGCTTTCACTGCAAAGTGCCAGAATGTAGTGGGCGGCCGGATTAAGCTCATCCGCTCGCAAGAGATTGACGCATACCTCCTTGGCAGCGGCTATGTCTCCGTTCTGCGTTAACAGCATGGCCTCCAGGAGGAGGAGATCGCGATCCGCGTGTGACAATCCCGCTAGCGATTTGACACAGTCCAGCGCCTCGACAAACCGCTCCTTGCGGAGAAGATTCAACACTTGAGCCGTATCTTGTTTTGCCGCTGGGAGCAGGGCATCGCCGATAGAGGCCTGGTTGGCGGTCAGCGCCTTGATGCGCTCACTTGCTTGACCTATCTGGTCGAACCATGAATCGGATATCGAGAATGGTGAAGCAACCTCAGGGAGAGCGCGCGAAACCTTGGTTGCAGCGGAAACCGGCTGAAGGTCGATGCCACCTTTTGCTTGGTAATAGAACGTTTCGTGTGTGTGGCAAAGATGGAACTGGTCGGAAAGACCTCGCAATGTCTCGGCGTGCCCCAGGAAGAGAAAGCCACCAGGCAGGAGCGCGCGCGCCATGCGCGAGACAGTTTTTTGTATCTGCTCCGGCTCGAAGTACATCAAGACGTTGCGGCAAAATATGACGTCATAGGTCTCAGGGCGCCAAAGGACGGGATCATCTGCCGCCAGATTTGCCAAGGTGAAGCTAACCGATTCCCGGATCTCTTCATTGAGGAGGAGATCCCGGCCTTCTTCCCGAAACCACGCTTGTTGAATGTCCGGCCGCATGCCGCGGATCGACCAGGATGAATAGCGGCCACACCGGGCCTTTTCGAGGGCTACCGGATTGAGGTCGATGGCATTGATATTCACCTTCCAGGATTTGTCCGCAATGGCTTCTCTTGCCGTTATTGCTATGGAATACGCTTCTTCACCGGATGCGCAGCCGGCAGACAGGATATTCAAGGCGCGCGGCTGCCGATCCCGCTTCATGCAATGCGGAAACACCGCGTCAGCGAGTGCGTCGAACTGCTCTCTGTTTCGGAAGAAGTAGGTCTCCGTCACGGTGAGCTCTTGTGCAAGCACATCGATCTCGCCGCTTAAGCTGCCTCGTTCCAGCTCTGAGAGATAGTCATCGATGTTGGACTTGCGCTGCTTCAAACGACGCTGCAAGACAGTGGCAAGGAAATCGGCTTTTGAGTCATCAAAAGCCAGTCCGACCGAATGGGTGATCGCCTCTCGAAATCTGCTTACACTCTGGCTCGCCACTGACCCGTTCATACTGCCGCCTCACGAGCGATGAGGGCCAGTGAAGCGGTATCCGCAAGCTCGCGGAGATCCGTCAAGAAGAGGAGCAGTTCTGCATCGAGGGTCCCAATTGCGGAGATGGTGTTGTCAGCGGCACCACGCAACAACGGGGGGAGAGATGTCATTGATTGCCGGTGGATTGGTCGCACATCGACCACCTCTTCAACGAGGAGGGCTATAGCCCTTGTTCCGACATTGATCGTAACGACGCGACTATGTTGTGCGTTTCTTCCGTCGACCAGCCGGCTCAAGTCCACGACAGGTGTCGGCGTGCCCCGGATTACACTAACACCTCGAACGAAGTCCGGGAGACCGCATACCGGCGCAATGGGAAGGGCGCGCATCGTCTCGCCAACTTGTCCGATAGGGAGTGCGCAGAGACGGTCGGCTGCACGACAGAGAAGATAGAAGGGCGCTTGGCTGTCGTCACTTGGGTACGCCATCGACGCAGATCCTTCGAAAGACGAAACCTGCTCGGTCTCCGGTAACCCTTCACAGCGAGCTAAGGTGAATGGAGCAAGCCATCAGTTCTTCTGTTGTTGAAATCCTTTGCCTTCGCGGCTTCGCCTCGACCATCTCGCCAACCGAAGGCGACGCCGGCCCAAGCGTCATAACGAGGAGCATCTGGCTGTCAGGCGGGAGGACGGCCTAGCCGCCTAAATCGATCTTGTTCGAACTACGTGGAGTCAGATTGCGGCATAGAGTCTCTCCTCCGGCGGAAAATCCCTATTTTACAGGCCTTTCAAGGCTAGGTTCCTAACCCTTAAAATTTTATTAAACATTGATTTTGACGCAATCAGACCCAGCACAGGAATCAGCTCCTTCCGATGCCGTGTTGCTCCAGAAGCGATAGCGCTAGGCCGAGCAGCAGCTGCCTGCGCCAGCCTGTTATCCCTGAGCTATGTTCCGGTGCGGCAAGATGCGGTTAATAAGCAGTTTTTTGACTGAGGAAATGACTCGAATGGAGCCATGGTTGAGGATGCAAGCTCACGCGACCTTGCCGACGTTCCAGCAGATATTTTCCGGTACTGGAGGGTTTGGTAAGCCTAAGGGGGGGGCGATCGGTCGGACTTCTCGGAGATAGGGCCCGCCAAGGCAAGCGGCAATGACGCAGTGGTCGCAAAAAGCATCTGCCCGATGCCGAGGCTTGCGAAGACGCGCCTAACAATTTTAAATCACTAGGGAAAATGGCGCACCCGATACGATTCGAACGTACGACCTTTGCCTTCAAAGAGCAGGCAGAGGTCCGTCCAAGCTATCCGGCCCGTAATGAATTCAAGCCGTTGCCGCCTCCCGGGCAACGCCTTCCATGGCCGGCACGTCGAAAGCCGGCATGGTCAGGATCCGGCCCAGTCCTTGCGCGGCATACCAGACGGAAAAAGTCAGCACGGCCTCGGCGCTGGGCGCATCGACAAGATCGACGAAATCATAGGGCCCTTGCGTGTAATGAACGGATTCGAGCTTGATGCCCAATTTATCGAGCCTTGTGCGCGCTTTCGCACTCCGCTCGGTCTGTTTCACTGCCCAGTCGGGGCTGAGCGTACCAAGCAGGATATATTTCATGGTTCCTTCTCCGTCCTAGAGCTCGATCGGGGAAAACCGGACGCCGATTTTCCCGTAGATCACGCTCTATCTTCATGTGCAGAGACCGATTCACGTTTTAGATTGAGTCAATCTGAAACGATCCGGCTCTAGCCGTGACTCCAGTGAAGGTAGGGTAGATATTAGCGCGTTCGAGGCTGGAATGCATTGCCTTCGAGTGCTCGGCACTGCGATCAGCCGATCGCAATTTCAGGTATCCAGCGCAGATATAGGTCCGCCATTCACCCAGAGGTTGATGCGTCCTTCCGCGGCCCTGGGGGACGCGCTGGAATGGCGGCACCACAAGCAAGCTCATCGTCGCGAAAGGCCGACTGCCATTGCCGGGCGACGGCAAGCTGCGCGCAGTTCAGAAACTGCGCGCCGGAGAGAATGGCGGCGGCAAGATCGGCACGATCCAGGACGGCTTTGAAAAGATTTGCCCCGGTCATATTGGCGCCAGTGAGATTGGCATCACAGAACCGGGTGCCGCGCAGATCCGCCCCCTGCAGATCCGCATGCGCGAGATCGTAGCCGCTGAGATCGAGGCCACGCAGCGATCCCCCGGAAAGATTCGGTATCTCGGTGGTACCGTGCCGCCAGGCATTCCAGGCGGCTGCCCCGCGCTGCAGCAGCGCATTGTGCTCATTCTTCACCATGCCGGCCTCCCACCAGCCCCTTCGGCAATGTCGTGGTACTGTCGCACCGCGCCTGATCGATCTGCGCCTGCGTCAGCCCCGTGGCGCTCCTGAGATCGGCGCCGCGGAGATCAGCGCCATCCAGCCGTGCCAGACGTAAATAGGCGCCGCGCAAATCACCGTCACGCAAGGAGGCCTCGGCGAGAAAGGCGCCGCCCAGTCTCGCATGGCGCAGATCCGCCCCATCCAAAATCGCATGACGCAGCCCAGCGCCGCGCAGATTCACGTCTCGGAGGTCGGCGCCAGCGAGCACGGCCTTGTCGAGCAGGACGCCGCTCATATCCGCAGCACGCAGGTCGGCCTCTTGCAGGATCGCTTCAGCCATGATGCCGAATTCAATATCCGCCTGTTTGAGGTTGGCATGCGTGAGGTCGGCCGCGACGAGATTGGCGCCGCTCAGCCGTGCCTTCGAGAGATCGGCTTGGCCCAGCCGGGCATGTTTCAAGACGGCACCGGCCAGATTCGCCCGTTCCAGACAGCTACCCGTGAAATCGGCAGATTCGAGCATCGCATGCTCCAGCTTCGCGCGTCGCAGATTAAGCCCGGCTAAAACCATCCCCGATAGGTCGATCGCCGTAAAATCCGCGCGTCGACCCTGACGCCGATTCGTCTCGAGATAGAGACGATGCGCCGCCAGGATTTGGTCGATCTCATCACGCGGCAAGGCGCGGGTTTCCGCCCTGGCCGAGAGATCGACTGTGCCGGCGAAAGGCGAACGCGGTAAATCCGATCCGATCATAGGTTGATGTTACGCGGGGTAAGCGCCCGCCGCAGCAACAGAATGCGGCAGAAGCAATCGCAACTGTCGCAGCCCTGTCATCGCCGGCGACTTCCCGACCACATGATGTGCTGCGTCAAATCATACGGCGCATTGCGTCGCGATGCGCGATCACCCCCGCGGGACCTGTCACACGGTCTTCCTGCTGTGGCCCGCGGCGCGCACAATGGCCTTAATCGCCATTCCCTTGTCGGCCAGGCTTCAGATAGCGGCGTCCGTTTCCTGGCGCCGCAGGAAGCCGTCGTACTGCAAGCGCTCAACATAAGTAAGACGAGCCGGGTCGAGGTCGCTGGCGCCCAGAGCTTGGCGGATCGCGCGCATCGATTTGCGCACGACATCCAGGAAGGCTTGGCTGGCATTCTCCATGAGGTGCCATTGGTCGGCTACCTGTCACGCGCCGGGCTGCGGCAGGGCCACACCTTGGACAGATTGAGCCGGAAAAGCGGAATCGTCCGGTGATCAGGATCTGGTCGCCCGCGAATTCGATATGGCCGATCAACAATCCCACCGGGGCACGCGCGTCACGGAACGCCTGCTGATCCATGGAGAACACCTCTTTTGGTGATATTCACCGGTATCAACGCGCCTGCACCAAATGTGATTCAGAGCCCCTTTTGGATGCCGATCACCCCCTAGACGGGGTCCTTTATTGCATGCAAAAACACACTTTCGAGTGGCGTATGTGAAAAGCCGATGTTGGCCTCCCGAACCGAGAATGTTCTAGTGACTCCCGGGCCCGGCCGGCGCATAGTTCCCACCGTCACCGGTTTTTCGACCAAGCTGAGGTGGAGACATGCCTTCACTCAGGGGAACCGAGACCGAGCAGAATCTCAAGGACGCGATTGCTGGCGAGAGCCAGGCGAACCGGCACTATCTCGATTTCGCCCAGAACGCCGACGCCGAGGGCTTGGGCGCTGCTGCGGCTGTGTTCCGCTCGACTGCCGAGGGCAAGACCGGGTACGCGCACGACCATCTCGGGTATCTCAGGGACGTGCGCAACCCGGCGAGCGGCAAGCCGATCGGTCCGACCCGCGACAATCTCAAGGCCGCGATCGCCAGTGAGACCCACGAATACGCCGACATGTATCCGGGCATGGCCCGTGCCGCCCGCCAGGAAGGTTTCGACGAGATCGCCGACTGGTTCGAGACGCTCGCCAAGGCTGGGAAGTCGCATGCCGGCCGCTTCCAGAAAGCGCTCGACGCGCTTTGATCTAATGGCTCCACACGAACAGTTCGAAGAGAACTCGACCACGATTGGAGGGAAACATGGACACAGAGAGTGACAAAAAAGCGGGCGAGTGCCCAGTCGTGCACGGGACCACGAATGTTGGCATGAGGTCGAACAAGGACTGGTGGCCGAATCAACTGAACCTGAGGATTCTCCGCGCGAACTCGCCCCAGTCCGATCCCATGGGCAAGGCTTTCAACTACGCCGAGGAGTTCAAGAAGCTCGATTACGCCGCCCTCAAGAAAGACCTCGCCGCGCTGATGACGGACACCCAGGACTGGTGGCCGGCGGATTTCGGCCACTACGGCGGGCTCATGATTCGGATGGCGTGGCACGCCGCGGGCACGTACCGCATCGGCGACGGTCGCGGCGGCGCCGGCGCAGGCCAGCAGCGTTTCGCACCCCTCGGCTCCTGGCCGGACAATGCGAACCTCGATAAGGCGCGCCGGCTCTTGTGGCCGATCAAGCAGAAATACGGCTCGAAAATCTCCTGGGCCGACCTCATGGTCCTTGCCGGCAATGTCGCGCTCGAAACCATGGGCTTCAAGACATTCGGCTTCGGCGGCGGGCGCCCCGATGTGTGGGAGCCCGACGAGATCGTCTACTGGGGCAAGGAGAAAGCCTGGTTCCCTGATCCTCATAGCGACGAGCGCTACAGCGGCGTCCGCGATCTCGAAAATCCGCTGGCTGCCGTGAATATGGGCCTCATCTACGTAAATCCGAATGGGCCGAACTTCAAGCCGGATCCGGTTGCCGCCGCTGTCGACATTCGTGAGACCTTCAAGCGCATGGCGATGAACGACGAGGAGACGGTTGCACTCATCGCCGGTGGACACAGCTTCGGCAAGACTCACGGCGCCGGCGATGCCGCGCTCGTGGGTCCCGAGCCGGAAGCCGCGCCCATTGAGGAGATGGGCCTCGGCTGGAAGAGCCGCTATGGTACAGGGAAAGGAAAAGACGCGATCACTGGCGGCCCGGAAGTCACCTGGAGCACGACGCCGACGAAGTGGAGCAACAGCTTTTTCGAGAACCTGTTCAAATATGAATGGGAGTTCGAGAAGAGCCCGGCCGGGGCCAATCAATTCAGGGCGAAGGGCGCTGCCGCCACGATTCCGGATGCCTTCGACCCGTCGAAGCGTCATCCGCCGACCATGCTGGTCACGGACCTCTCTTTGCGGATGGATCCGGCCTACGAGAAGATTTCCCGGCGCTTCTTGGAGCATCCGGATGAATTCGCGGATGCATTTGCCCGAGCGTGGTTCAAACTCACCCACCGTGACATGGGCCCGCGCACACGCTATCTCGGCCCGGAGGTCCCGAAAGAGGAGCTGATCTGGCAAGACCCCGTTCCGGCGGTCGATCACAAGCTGATCGACGCGAAGGACATCGCCGACCTCAAGGCCAAGATCCTCGCCACGCGACTTTCCATCTCCGAGCTGATCGGGGCCGCCTGGGCCTCGGCGGCAACCTTCCGCGGCTCCGACAAGCGCGGCGGGGCGAACGGCGCGCGCATCCGTCTCGCGCCGCAGAAGGATTGGGACGTCAACCAGCCGACGCAATTGGCAAAGGTGCTCAACACTCTTGGGGAAGTCCAGAAAGCCTTCAACGGCGCGGCCAGCGGCGGCAAGAAAGTGTCGCTCGCCGATCTGATCGTTCTGGGCGGCTCCGCCGCCGTCGAGGAGGCTGCAAAGAAGGCGGGGCACGCCGTGACCGTTCCCTTCGCGGCCGGCCGCACGGACGCAACGCCGGCGCAAACCGACGCGGAGTCCTTTGCCTATCTCGAGCCCGTGGCCGATGGGTTCCGCAATTACCTCAAGGCCAAGTTCACCGTTACGCCGGAGGAGCTGCTGATCGACAAGGCACAGCTCCTGATGCTGACCGCGCCGGAGATGACGGTTCTGGTCGGCGGCCTGCGTGTCTTGGGTGCGAACCATGGCAAGTCGCAGCACGGCGTCTTCTCGATTCGACCGGGGACGCTGACCACCGACTTCTTCGTGAACCTCTTGGACATGAGCACCGAGTGGAAAGCGACCTCGGATGAAAATGTGTTCGAGGGATACGACAGCAAGAGCGGCAAACTGAAGTGGACCGGCACCCGTGTCGACCTCATCTTCGGTTCGAATTCCGAGCTGCGCGCCCTTGCCGAAGTCTACGGGGCCGACGACGCGCAAGAGAAGTTCGTGTCCGACTTCGTGGCGGCGTGGACCAAGGTGATGAACGCTGATCGCTTCGACCTCGCCTGATCTCGGCCGAGAGGTTTTCGAAGATTGGACTGCCTGCGAAGAGTGGTCCGGGCATGATGTTCGATCAAGGGAGCGTTGAAGCCCGTGGATTGGTGCTGGCCGCAAAGGCCTCAAGTTCCGCAGAGGATGGCGCGGGCTTGTTCTGGTGAGGCGAGGGGCCTTGCAGACTCCCTCGCAATCTTGGCGATGACAGCGACGCGCGCCGCATTGTCGCGCGCGACGGCGCCGTCGCTGCTCCAGAAGGAGTTCTCGAAGCCGACGCGGATATGCCCGCCGCGCTGCAGGGCTGCCACCAAGGCGGCGGTCTCGCCGCGACCGAAAGCGCAAACCGACCAGATTGCCTCGCCTTCAAGGCCATGATGTTTCAAGCCAGCAAGGAACGGCCCAAGATCTTCCGGCCGGCTCTCCTGGCCTTGGGCGTAGAGACCAAGGACGAAGAGGAGCCGGGGGCGTAATGCGTGTGTCGTCGTTTCTCGCAGGGTCACGCGGATGAAGGTGTCGAGATCGGCCCGATCGTAGAGGATGTGCTGGATGGCGATACTTTCCTGTGCCGCCCAAGAGAAGAAATGACGTCGCTTGCCGTGAGGACGATGCCGTAGACGCCGTGGCTGGCGAGGAAGGAGAGGCGCGCCGCCTCCTTCTTCGGATCGCTGCCTGAATTGCCAACGATCGCCGAACAGGCTCATTACCAAAGCGCGTAAGCCTGCTGGTCGTTCGAAGGAGCTGGATAGACGCAATTTCAGGCGGCCGAGGATGTTTGACCCCCGGTAGGATGCTCTTCAGGAGGCACACTCAGGGATGCCAAAACTATGCAGCAAATTCTTTGAAAACCGCTTGGCGCTATCAGGGCTAGAGAGACGAGCCAATATGCAGAGTCCAAACGCCTCGACGGACGAGTCCGAACGGATTTTGCTAAGCCATTGAAAGATGGCGCGCCGCACCGGGTGATGATGAGAATTATGTCTCCTCCATAACCCTCCAAATGAAGGTGTAAGCCAGTAGCGCAGGTGAAAATCCTCTCGCCTCAATCCCGATGTCGTAGCGTGTCGACGATGATCTTGAAGGCGGGCAGGTTCTGACGGCGGGTTGGGTAATACAGGAAGTAGCCGTCGAAGAACGGCGACCAATCGTCGAGAATCCGGACCAGCGTGCCCGATGTGATGTGCCGTTCCACAATGTTCTCGGGGACGTAGGCGATGCCGTAGCCGCTCGTCGCGGCGTCGATCATGGCGTAGGAATTGTTGAAGGTGAGTTGGCCATTCACCCTGACGCGCAATGCCTGCCCATCCTTCTCAAACTCCCACGCGTAGAGGCCGCCGGCCGTTTCGTGACGCATATTGATGCAGACGTGCCGAACCAGATCCTGCGGATGTTCGGGCATGCCATGCGTATCGAGATATGCAGGTGAGGCGACTGCCACCAAACGCCAGTCCGGGCCGATCCTCACGGCGATCATGTCTTTCTCGACACTCTCGCCCAGCCGGACGCCGGCATCGAAGCCCTCTTCGACGATGTTGCGGAAGGTGGCGTCCAGCAGCAGTTCGACGCTGATGTTTGGATAGGCGGCAAGCATCGGCTTCAGCTTCGGCCAGACGACGCTTTCCAGCGCATGATCGGATAGCGTCAACCTGATCGAGCCGGACGGCTTCTCGCGGAGCGCTGACAGCGCCGCGATCTCATCCTCGATCTCGGAAAAGCGAGGGGTGATAGTCTGAAGAAGGCGTTCGCCCGCCACGGTCGTCGCCACATTGCGCGTCGTGCGGGTGAGAAGCCGGATTCCCATCCGCGCTTCGAGCTGCTTGATCGTGTGGCTGAGCGTCGATTGCGCGACACCGATCCGGGCGGCCGCTTTCGTGAAGCTTCGCTCCTCGGCGACGATCCGAAACCACGTCAGATGATTGAAATCGGTTTGCTCCATAGGCCCCACACGCTCCGCGTCTGCGCGATGATTAATCGACCAGATCGATAGGTTCATTCCAATTTTAGCGGGTAATCGCTTGATGGCAAAGCGACTACGTTACAGGCCAGCCAAAAATTCAGGAGCAAGCGGAACGTATGGACGCCGCCACAGCAGATGTAAGTCATAAGCCAGTTGCCGCCTGGGGCGCCGTCCTATCGATGGCGCTCTGCGTGGCGATGCTGATCGCCTCGGAATTCATGCCGGTCAGCCTATTGACGCCGATGGCCGCAGGTCTCGGCGCGACCGAGGGACAGACTGGTCAAGCCATCTCCGTCAGCGGGCTTTTCGCCGTCGCGGCCAGCCTGCTCATCACCACCGCTGCCGGAAAACTGAACCGCAAATGGGTGCTGGTGGCGATGACAGCCTTCATGCTGCTGTCGCTGGTTCTGGTCGCAGCCGCGCCGAACTTCGGCGTGCTGATGATCGGCCGCGCATTGCCGGGCATCTGCATCGGCGGCTTCTGGGCGCTGGCGACGGCCGTCATCATGCGGCTGGTTCCGGCTGCGGACGTGCCGCGCGCGTTGGCGCTGATGTATGGCGGGCAGGCAATCGCCGCCGCCTTCGCCGCACCTGTCGGCAGCTATCTCGGCGGCCTGTTCGGCTGGCGTGAGGTCTTCTGGGCGCTCACCCCCATCGTCGCCATCAATCTCGTCTGGCATGTAGTCGCGCTACCCTCTCTGCCGGCGCATCAGAAGCAGGATTTCCGGTCCATGCTCGGCCTGCTGAAGCGTCCTTATTTCCTGCGCGGCCTCGTCGCCTGCATGTTGTCCTGGGGTTCGGCTTTCACGATGTTCACCTATCTGCGCCCGTTTCTGGAGCAGGTGACGGGCGTGGATGTCACCACTCTCTCGGTCCTCCTGCTGCTCCTCGGTTGCGCTGGCTTCATCGGCACATGGGCCGCTGGCCGGTTCATCAAGGGCAATGTCGCCCCGTTCCTGAAGCTGCCGGCCTTGGTCATGGGCGGAGCCACCGTCGGGCTCCTGCTGCTCGGCTATTCGCCCATCGCCGCTGGCCTCTTCATGGCGATCTGGGGCGCGATGAACACCATGTTCTCGGTCATCTGGATGACGTGGATGTCGCAGAACGCGGGCGATGCGCCCGAAGCCGCCGGTAGCCTCATGGTCGCGGCCATCCAGGCGTCGATTCTCCTCGGCGCCGTGGTCGGCGGGATGCTGCTGGACGGCATCTCGATCCAGGCAACCTTCATCGGCAGCATTGTGTTGGCGATTCTTGCGCTCGCCTTGATCGGCAACGGCCAGCGGATGCTGAAGCCGGGAAGCGCCTGACATGAGCCCGACAGCACCAATCCCCCGGCGTCGATTGCTGCCGGCAGGCGCCGCCGGCCTCGCCAGTCTCACCCTCGTTTCCGTGCTGACCCGCAGAGCCCAAGCGCAGGAGGGAACCGCCATGCGCCTCAGATTCTCATTCGCTGACCAGGATTTCACGGCGGCGCTGGAAGACAACCATTCGGCACGCGATATCTTCTCGATGCTGCCGCTCGATCTCACGATCGATGATTACGCGACCAACGAGAAGATCGCCTATCTGCCGCGCAAGCTGACTGAAGAAGGTAGCGGTCGTTTCGGGAACGAGGCAGTGGGCGACCTTTGCTACTACGCGCCCTGGGGCAATCTGGCGATGTTCCACGGTCCCTATCGCTGGTCGCGCGGACTGATCCGCCTTGGCCGGCTCGACCACGGCGCCAAGCCTCTACTGGTGCGCGGTAAGTTTCCGCTTCGCATTGAAGCTTTGCCCTGACGTGCGACGCCGAGCGCGTCGAGCGCTGCCAACCATAGCGCGCCCTCCGCAGCCGATCTTGCCTTGATCGACCAAGGGCTTCCCGAACCGCAAGGAGAACCTGGCATGAACCAGCAAACCGCCCCTCGAAGCACTGTCGAACAGGATGCGCCAGACGCCCGCCGTCGCGACCTCCTCAAGCTCGCCGGCGCGAGTGTCGTGGCGCTCGGCACGGCTTCGTTTCTCAACACTCCAGAAGCAAAGGCTCAGAATATGTCACAGGAATGGGACAAGGTTTTCCCCAAAAGTGGAAAGGTCGACCACCAGAAGATCACGTTCAAGAACCGCTACGGCATCACGCTCGTCGGCGATCTCTATCTGCCGAAGGACCGAGCCGCCGAGCGCCTGCCAGCCATCGTCGTCAGCGGCCCGTTCGGTGCGGTGAAGGAGCAGTCGTCCGGCCTCTATGCGCAGACCATGGCCGAGCGCGGCTTCGTCACGCTGGCTTTCGATCCGTCCTTCACCGGCGAAAGCGGCGGTGAGCCCCGTAACGTGGCATCGCCTGACATCAATACCGAGGACTTCATGGCGGGCGTCGATTTTCTCGGTCTGCACGCATCCGTCGATCGTGAGCGCATCGGCGTCATCGGCATTTGCGGCTGGGGCGGCATGGCGCTGAACGCCGTCGCCGCCGACAAGCGCGTCAAGGCCGTCGCGGCCAGCACCATGTACGATATGACCCGCGTCATGTCGAAGGGCTACAATGACAGCATGACGCTCGATCAGCGCACGCAGGCGCTGGAGCAGATGAGCCGGCAGCGTTGGGTGGATGCCGAAAAAGGCACGCCGGCCTACCAGCCGCCCTACAACGAGCTGAAAGGAGGCGAAGCGCAGTTCCTGGTCGA
>CAYOQR010000046.1:0-49349 GCA_964406155.1 uncultured Rhodospirillaceae bacterium
GCAGGTGCTCGACACCATGGGTATCGAGAACTTCATCTCCGTCCCCTACACCGAAGGGCCGAAGCTCGCCGCTCAGTTGGAACAGCACGTCGGCGAATACGAAATCGACGTGATGAACCTGCAACTGGCCGAAAAGCTGATCCCGGCGAAGCAGCCCGGCGGCCTGCACGAAGTGGTGCTGGCCAATGGTGCCTCGCTCAAGGCCCGCAGCCTCGTGCTGACGACTGGTGCCCGCTGGCGCAATCTCGGTGTGCCGGGTGAGTTCGAATACCGCACCCGCGGCGTCGCCTATTGCCCGCACTGCGATGGCCCGCTGTTCAAGGGCAAGCGCGTGGCGGTGATCGGCGGCGGCAATTCCGGCGTCGAGGCGGCGATCGACCTCGCCGGCATCGTCGCCCATGTGACGCTGATCGAGTTCGACACTCAGCTCCGCGCCGATGCGGTGTTGCAGACCAAGCTGCACAGCCTGCCCAATGTCACCGTCCTCACCTCGGCCCTGACGACCGAAGTGCATGGCGATGGCAGCAAGGTGAACGGGCTCAGCTATCGCGACCGCAACAGCGATGCCCAGCACCGGATCGAGCTTGAAGGCATTTTCGTGCAGATCGGCCTGGTGCCCAATACCGAATGGCTGAAGGACAGCCTGGCCCTGACGTCGCGCGGCGAGATCGAGGTCGATCATCGCGGCCAGACCTCGCAGCCCGGCATCTTCGCCGCCGGCGATGCCACGACGGTCCCCTATAAGCAGATCGTCATCGCCATGGGCGAGGGCGCCAAGGCCTCGCTCGCCGCCTTCGACTACCTGATCCGGCAGGTGCCGACGGCCGCCCAGGAAGCCGCCTGATAGAAACCGGCTGATGAACACAGTCCACCCCGGACCGGTCCCTGACCGGCCCGGGGTTTTCTTATCGGTGCCCACTGCTGGGCCGCTCATGAACTTAGCCCGCGCTTCGGCATCCGTTTTGCCGCCCCTACCCCTCACCCCAACCCTCTCCCCACAAGTGGGGCGAGGGAGCTTAAGAGCTGATGTTACTCGATCAATTCACGTGAGAGACGGTGGAATCTCCCTCGCCCCGTGAACGGGGAGAGGGTTGAGGTGAGGGGTGGAAGCATTGCGCGAGAGCTTGCTGTTGGCGCCTCTTCCGCCTCGAAGACGCTTCCAATCCTCAACCCTAACCAAGCAGGGGCAGAAACAGTCAGAATCCCGGCGCGGTCTTGTGCCGGGCGCGGAAACGGCGGACCTTGTCGAGGGTGCCGCAATCCTCCATCACGCACCAGCGGCGCTTGCCGTTCTTGCTGGCATCGTAGAAGAACCAGCCGCAGCCCTCGCCGGGGCAGCGTTTGAGGCGGAGCGGATCGGCGGCGGTCAGGAGATCCACCGCATCGCGGGCAATGGCATGGCGCAGACGGTCGAGCGGCACGGCGCCGTCCTGCCAGGCCAGGGGCCGGTCGCGGCCAGGCGCCAGGCGCAACGCCGAAAAAGCGTCGATCATCGCGCCATCCAGTGCCTCGACGTCGGGCGCCTCGGGCGCCCGGCCGTCGATGACCGCGGCGAAAAGGCTGCGCAGCCGGTCGCGCAGGCTGCGGAAGCCGGCGAGGTCGGTCGCCTCGATCCGGTCCCCGAGCGACCAGCCGGCACGCCCCGCCCAGGCCGAGAGGGCGCCGAGATCGGCCAGCCGGTCATTGCCCGGCGCCGGACGGCCAGGCGACAGGGTGTTGCAGAAATCCAGCGCCAGGCGGCCAGCGCAGAATTCATGCGCGGGAGCGACGGCGTTGAGAGGCGATCCGGTGTCAGCCATACGGCCACAAACCTCATAACCATCAAAATTGATTTGACTGGTTTCAGCTTCTCATGTGACTTTGTAACTGTCAAAACCAAAATCATAGGTTACAGAAATCATGGATGCCCCGGCTTTGAGCGGCGACAGCGCCCGCCCCGCCTCCACCCTGCCGGCGGGTTTCTGGGTCATGGGCTTCGCCGTCTTCTGCTCCGCCTTCGGACCGGTGCTGGTGCGGCTGAGCCCGGTCGACGCCGCCGGCACCGCCTTCTGGCGCCTCGCCCTCTGCCTGCTGCCGGCCCTGCTGCTGGCGCGCCATGCCATGACGACGGCATCCGGTGTAACAACACGTCAAAAAACATCCAGGATGGCCGGCCTGCTGCCGCTCCTGCCAGGGCGCGATATCGGCCTCGCCATGCTGGCGGGGCTGCTTTATGCCGCCGATTTGATCCTGTGGAACGGCGCCATCCTGCGCACCACCATCCTGGAAGCCACCATGCTGGTGATGATCTATCCCCTGCTGGTGGCCGTGATCGGGGCGAGCTTGCTGGCGCAAAGGGCCGGCTGGCGTCTCTGGGCGGGTTGCCTGATCTGCCTCGCCGGCATCGCCCTGATGTTGCTGTACCGGATGTCGCCAGATGGGGCCGGCGGCCGCAGCGACCTGGTCGGCAATGGCATGGCCCTGGGGGCCGCGCTCTTTTATGCCGTGAGCTTCGTCATCACCGCCCAGCTCTGCCGCCGCCACGATGCCGCCACGGTCACCTTCTGGCAGAGCCTGGGCGCCGTGCTCGGCACCTGGCCGGTCGCCTTCCTGGAAACCCGTTTCATCCCGGCGACGGCCGGGGGCTGGCTCTTCCTGCTCGGCTATGCCGCCCTGACGCTCGCGGCGCTGCTATCCGTGAACCGGGCCCTGAAGACCCTGCCGGCAGCCCTGGCCGCCATCATGGGTTACGGCCAGCCGGTCCTCGCCACCATCTTCGCCGCATTCCTGTTCGGCGAATGGCCATCCAGCATTGCCCTGGCCGGCAGCGCGATCATTGTCGCCGGCCTGGTCCTGGCCACCCGCGACAAGCCGAAAGCTACCGGCGCGGTTGCCTGACAAAAGCCTAACCTACGGATTCACCTGGATATTCCGCCGTTAACCTGTTACCTTTCCGCACCGGAGAGAAGATCATGCGGATAACGGCTTTTGCCCTGGCCGGCGCGGCTGGGTTGTGGTTTATTTGCGCGCCTTTGCTGGTATCCATCCAGGCGGCCCAGGCCCAAGCTGGGGCGAAATCCAGCCAGCTTCAGATCGCCCAGGCACAAACCGATGCGACCACCTCGCTGGGAGCCGTGGGTAGCTGGCAGGCCAGGACCACGGCGCAAAACGGCACCACCCTGTGCTATGTCAGCAGTGCACCGAGCCAGATCGGGCGGACGGTGAAGGGGCGGGATCAGACCGGCATCCTGGTCACCCATGCCGCGGATGGCACGGCCCGCGACCAGGTCAGCGTCGCCCTCGGCTTCCCGCCACGCAAGGGCACGTCGGTCGGCCTGCGGATCGGCAAACGCAGTTTCACGCTGCAGAAGATCGACGGCGATCGCGCCTGGAGCAGCAGCGACAGCCTCGACCGGCAGATCGTCGCGGCGATGAAGCGCGTGGATGAGATGACCGTGCAGGCGACGGCGGCCAATGGCAGGCGGTCCCTGGACCGATATAATTTGAGCGGCTTCGGCGCCGCCTATGGCAAGATCACCAAGGCCTGCGGGTTGTGACCGGCTGTCACCCCGGCACCGTGGGCCCGGAAACGGGACGCGGTCCGGCGACGGATGCCGCCCAAAAGGATTTGAGATGCAGAGCGAACAGCAACTGGGCGAACAGCAACTGGGCGAACCGCAACTGGGCGAACCGCAACAAGCGGGCGACCAGAAGCTCAATCTGGTCGGCCTCAGCCGCGAGGAACTGACCGAGGCGATGACGACGATCGGCCAGCCGGCCTTTCGCGGCCGCCAGCTCTGGAACTGGATCTATCATCGCGGCGAGACCGATTTCGCCAAGATGAGCAATCTCTCGAAGGATTTCCGCGCCGCCCTGACCGAGCGTTTCGTGGTGCAGCGGCCCGCCATCACGGTCGACCGCCAGTCGATCGACGGCACCCGCAAATGGCTGCTGAAATTCCCCGACGGCCAGGAAGTGGAATCGGTGCATATCCCGGAAGAGGATCGCGGCACGCTCTGCGTCTCCTCCCAGGTCGGCTGCACCCTCACCTGCAAGTTCTGCCATACCGGCACCCAGAAGCTGGTGCGCAACCTGACCTCGGCGGAAATCGTCGGCCAGGTGATGAATGCCCGCGATCATCTCGGCGAATGGCCCTCGCCCCAGGACGGCCGCATGCTCTCCAACATCGTCATGATGGGCATGGGCGAGCCGCTCTACAATTACGACAACGTCGCCAAGGCGCTGAAGATCGTCATGGACAGCGAGGGGATCTCGATCTCCAAGCGCAAGATCACGCTCTCCACCGCCGGCGTCGTGCCGATGATCGAGCGCTGCGGCCAGGAGCTGGGCGTCAGCCTGGCGATCTCGCTCCATGCCGTCACCGACGAGCTGCGCAACGAGATCGTGCCGATCAACAAGAAGTATCCGATCGCCGAACTGATGCAGGCCTGCCGCGACTATCCGACGCTCAGCAACGCCCGGCGCATCACCTTCGAATATGTCATGCTGAAGGGCATCAATGACAGCCCGGCCGATGCCCGGGCCCTGGTCAAGCTGATCAAGGGCATTCCGGCCAAGGTCAATCTCATTCCCTTCAATCCCTGGCCGGGCGCGCCCTATGAGCGCTCGACCGATGCCGCGATCAACGCTTTCAGCGACATCGTCTTCAATGCCGGCTATGCCAGCCCCGTGCGCACCCCGCGTGGCGAGGACATCATGGCGGCCTGCGGCCAGTTGAAGAGCGAGAGCATCAAATTGCGCCGCTCGGCCCGCGACGCAGCGGCCCAGAACACGACCGCTCAGGACACGACCACTCAGAACACGGCGGCCTGAGGACCGATAGCAACCTCACTCCGCCATCGGTACGTCGAGCCGGGCGAGCTTGTCGGGATTGCGCATGATGTAGATGCCAGTGAGGCGGCCAGCTTCGTCATAGGCGAAAGAGACGGCCGCCACGGTCGCCCCATCCTGGCGCAGGATGACCCCGCGGTTACCATTGATATCCGTGGCGATCCATTCACACGACTGCCAGTATCGATGCAGCGCCTGGATAACGAAATCGAGCACCTCGGCCCTACCCTGCAACACATGGGGAATGGCCGAGACCCTGCCGCCACCATCAGCCGCGAGCGCGATATCGTCCGATAAAAGAGCGGCGAGACGCGTGGTGTCGCCGGCGCTAATCGCCGTTTCGAACGCCGCCAGCAATTCCTCCTGGCGCGCGGCCGGCGTGACATGCCTGACCTTCGCCTGATCGACATTGGCGCGCGCCCGCGACACCAGCTTACGGCAGGCGCTCTCTTCCATGTCGAGCGTCTTGGCAATCTCCGTGTAGTCCATCTCGAAGATTTCATGCAGCAGATAGGCGGCCCGCTCCTTCGGCGTCAGACGCTGCAGCAGCAGAAGGAAGGCCGTGGTCAGGGAGGAAGCCAGCGACACCTGGTCCTCGGGCCCGGCCATGGAACTGGCCACGGCACCGGCCATCATGCCGGTCTGCACCGGCTCGGGCAGCCAGGAGCCCACATAATCGACCCGGCTGCGATCCGCCGCCCGCAGCAGATCGATACAGCGGCGCGTGCAGATGGTCATCAGCCAGGCCGCCGGATTCTCGATCGCGCCGGCATCACCCTCGGGGGCATCACCCTCGGGGGCACCGCCCTCGGGCCGGCCGGCGCTCCGCCATTTCAGGAACGTGTCCTGCACCGCATCCTCGGCATCGGCGCGCGACCCGAGAATGCGGTAAGCCAGCCCCAGCAATCTGGGGCGGGCTTCCTGGAAAATCGCGATATCGTCACGCGCCGTCATTTCGAACATTCACCTCAATGGCGTTTACGTCAATGGCATCCACTTCAATGGTTCGATACCTGGATCCTGTTCCATAGATTGATCATGGCCACCTCGGCCGTCAAAAGGCCGATTTCCCGCTCGCTGAACAACCCCCGGAGACGAGCCCGCAAGGCCGCATAATCGGCCCGCCCATCGAGCACGGTCAACGCCTCGGTCCAGGCCAGGGCCGCCTTCTCCCGCTCGTTGAAATCGCTCACATGCTTCCAGACGATGATGCGGTCCAGCCGCTCATTGCTCTCACCGTCCGCGCGGGCTTCCCGGGTATGCATCTTGACGCAATGGGCGCAGCCATTGATCTGCGATGCGCGCAAATGCACCAGATGCCGCAGGGTATGGTCGAGGCCCGTGGCATCTCCCGTGGCACTGCCGGGGACGGTCATGACCTGATGGATGCCGGCCATGGCCTGAAGCACCTCGGGGATTTCCTGGTCATAGCGGACCGCTTTGTTTTCACTCATGATTTTCTCCTGAACCCCTTTTGCCTTTAGCCGGAGCACCGTTGCCCCGTCGCAAGTCATGACGATCAGGCCGGCCCGCTTGTGACGCCCGGGGAGACTTTTTTTGATGACGGTTTTGATGACAGTTTTGTCGGCGGCAAGTTTTTGGCGCGTAAGTTTTTCTTGCGCCTCGGTGAGAATTCATCAGGCGACCCGCCGGCCGGGCTCGGCTAGGCTTCCCGCAATTGATGGCCGGGTCGGCCCTCCCAGTGGGATGAGAAAGGCGGGGTCAGATGAACCAGATCGTATCGACAGGCGGCCGGACCGCCCCGGTCGGCGACCGCAAGGTCCGGAGCGGCAATCTGTCGGCGCCGGGTACCGCCACGTCCTGGAATCTCACCACCGTGGTCGACCGGCTGCGGGAATCCCGCGAGACCACCAACAAGATTCGCCATCGCGGCGAGGTGCGGGAGTTGCCGGCCCGCGCGGCCTTGCGCGAGATCGTCGACGGCCTGGCCGCCGCCTTGTTCCCGACCCATTACGGCCGCTCCGACCTCAACGATGCGACCATCGATTATTTCGTCGGCAACACCTTGAACACGGCCCTCGCCGGCTTGACCGAACAGGTCCGGCGCAGCCTGTTCTTCGCCGCCAGCGAAGCCGGCGCACCCCACATCACCGCCGCACCAGCCAATACTGCGCCGACCGGCGCCGAAGCTCCGGCCGATCCGACGGAGCGTGCCCGCGACATCACCCAAGCCTTCGCCGAGCAATTGCCCGAGATCCGCACCTTGCTGGTCAGCGATCTCCTGGCCGCCTTCCAGGGCGATCCGGCGGCAACCAGCATCTCGGAAATCCTGGTCTGCTATCCGGGCTTCACCGCCATCACCCATTATCGCCTGGCCCATGCGCTGCACCGCCTGGGCGCCAATTTCATCGCCCGGCTGATTTCCAGCATCGCCCATTCGGCGACCGGCATCGACATCCATCCGGCGGCCCGGATCGGCGGCGGTTTCTTCATCGATCACGGCACCGGCGTGGTGATCGGCGAGACCGCCATTCTCGGCCAGAATGTGCGGCTCTATCAGCATGTGACCCTGGGCGCGAAGCGACTGCCGGCGGACGATAACGGCGTCCTGTTCAAGGGCCGCGACCGCCATCCGATCATCGAGGACAATGTGGTGATCTATGCCGGAGCGACGATTCTCGGGCGCATCACCATCGGCCGCAACTCCACCATCGGCGGCAATGTCTGGCTGACCCAGAGCGTGCCGCCCGGCAGCGTCGTCACCCAGGCGCAGAACAACCAGTCGCAATTGCGGCCGGTCGGTAACTTCGCCATGGAAGATGGCAGCGGCATCTGAGGATCAAGCCGGCGCCCACGATGGAGTCCGTATGAGTGACGGGCCCCGTATGAGTGACAGACCGGGCAGGGCCGTCACCCGCTAAAGCGTCTGATTCTCCGCCAGGCGGTCTTCGAAGACCAGCGCGTCGGCCGGCGGCAATGGCGCCTGCAGCAGCGCGAGGATATCGAGCCCGCCGGTTTCGCCCGGCGTCGAGGTGTCGCCCTTCTTGCGCGCCTTGGTGCCGGAAAGCGGCCTCATGCCCTTGAAATCCGGCAGAGCACTGAGATCCTGTGCGGTCTGCTTGAGCAGCAGGCGGAAGGCCTCGATCCGCTGCCAGGGCTGCGGATAGACCGCGACCAGATCCATATGGTGATAGGCGAGCCACATCGCGGCCGCCGCCGCCACATGCGGCGTCGCATAGGACGTGCCGTCGCCGAAATCGTAAGAGAAGACCGGCCCGCTGCTGCCGGCGGCAACACCCAGGCGCCAGACCGGATCGGCCGGCCCCCAGACATCGATGAAGCTGCGCAGCGACGTGACGGTGCGTCCACCACCCCGGCCGCCGCCTCCGCCGCCGCCCGATGTCTGCGTGTAGTCCTGATAGATGCCGGGATCGGCATCGGCCGAGGCCTTGCGATAACCGCCGACGCCGATTGCCCGGAAGAATTTTCCCGGATAGCAGGGCTTGTCGATCACCTGGCCGCCGGCCGCCACCAGGATGACGCCGCGCTGATAGGCGTAATCCACCGCCGCACCCAGCGCGTTGTGCCAGAAGGTGGCGATCAGCGGATAGCCCATGCTGATGGTGATGACCTCGCAGGCGCGTTCGTCCACCGCATGATAGATGGCGCGGGCGACATTCGATTGCTCCTGCTTCGAGCCCAGCAGCACGTCATCGGCCACCCGGTACGGCACCGCCGATACTTGCGCCGCGACGCCCTGGAACTGGCCCGCCAGAGCGCCGGTCAGGACGCTGAGCGTGCGGGTGCCGTGGCCGCCGAAGGTCGCGCTGTTCAAGGGATCGACCGGCGGCTGGCCGGCTTCCATGAAATTGGCCCCGGCGCCGGGGTCGACCCAGGTGCCGAAGAGGGGATGCGCGCGGATGCCGGTATCGAGATGGGCGACATTGATGTCGCGCCAGAGATCGGCGCCATTTTGCGCCGCCAATGTCGTGCGGGCCTCGCGCGCCTTCACCTGGGCCAGAGACCAATCCTTGCTCGGCTGTGCCATATGCCCCTCCCCCGCTCGACGGTCGTTTCACACGGACCGCGCGCCAACATAACATGGGCGGGGACGAAATACTCTTTAAGGTAGATTAACGTGGCCGCGAATGCCTGTTGCCCGGATGACAGGCAGGGTTTAGCCTCGCGGCGCAAAGTCGGCGGCCCGGATGGGATGGGTTCCGGAACCGTTCGACATATCCGTCGCCTGTTGAATCGAGATCATGCTGTTGACCCGTTTTTCGCTTCGTGCCGCCGTGCAGACCGCCCGTCCCGCCGCCCACCGCCTGCCTCTGACACTGGCCCTCGCCGCGACCCTGATCGCGCCGGCCATGATCGCGCCAGCCATGATCGCGCCGGCTCTCATCTCCCCCGCTTGGGCCGAAGTGCCGCTGCCGGAGCAGCGCCCCGGCTCGACCGTGCTGCAGGACGAACTCAACCAGCAGATCCAGAAGCAGACGCCGAAGGCGCCGGATATCCCGGCCGGCCAGGACATGAACGATTGCGTCAACAACCGGGACCCGCAGCTCCGCATCGTCGCCTGCACCCATGCGATCGAGGGCAATCTGGTGACCGGCGACGATCTCGCCGTCGCCTATTACAACCGGGGGATCGGCTATAGCCTGATCACCAAATACGACGCGGCGGTGCGCGACTTCACCCAGACGCTGAAACTGAAGCCGGATCTCTCGGTCGCCCTGGTCAATCGCGGCACCACGCAGATGCGCGCCAACCGGCCGGCGGCGGCAAAACAGGATTTCGACGCCGCCATCGCCAAGGATCCGGACAATGTCGATGCCCGCTATCTGCGGGCCTGGCTGGAATCCCAGCAGGGCGACGACAAAAGCGCGATCGCCGATCTCAACGACGTCATCGCCAAGCATCCCGGCCATTTCGATGCCCTGCTGGATCGCGGCGGGCTGCTGTTGCGCAACGGCCGCTTCGACGAGGCGATCAAGGATTTCAGCGCCATGCTGAAGATCGACCCGAAAGCGGCGGCGGCCTTCTACAATCGCGGCCGGGCGAAATTCGCCAAGGGCGATTATGCCGGCGCGGCGGATGATTTCAGCAGCGCCATGAAGGGCCGCAACGACAATCCCTATGCGGCGCTGCGCCTCAGCCTCGCCCGCCAGTTCCAGGCGCAGTCGAAGCAGAAAGGCGGCAATGCGGCCGGCGATCCGGCGGCGCTGAAGGCCTCAGCCGACAAGGTGCTGGACGAGCAATGGCCGGTGCAGATCGTGCGCTATTTCCTCGGCAAGACACAGCCCACCGAGATCTTCACGATGATCGACACGGATTATCCGAAACAGGCGCCGGGGATGCGCTGCGAGCTCAATTACTATCTCGGCCAGGCCGCCTTGCTGAAGGGTGACCGCCAGGCGGCACGGGACTATTTCAAGGCATCCGTCGCCACCAACAGCACCGCCACCATCGAATATATCGACAGCAAGCTGGCCCTCGCGGCGCTCGGCAAGTAAAGCTCCCTGGCGGACCGGCGATCAGCCGGCATCGAAAGCCGGATGGTAGCGCACCTGCCCGCGCGGCGGCGATACAGCTTCGCCGAAGAACAATGCCATGAAGTATTCAGGCGGCACCGGATAAAGGCAGGTAAGCCCGTCATGCTGCCGGAAGCCGAAGCGCCGGTAATAGGCCGGATCGCCCAACACAACGCAGCCAGCAACACCGAGCGCCCGCGACCGCGTCAATCCGGCCTCGATCAGGGCCGTGCCGATGCCGCGCTTTTGCTCTCCCGGCAGGACCGCGACCGGCGCCAGTCCCAGCCATAATCCTGGCCATGATCGCGGCTTTGATCTCGGCCATGACCCCTGCGCCGGTTCCGGCTGCTGCCCCTGCTCTTGCTGATCGGGCACGCCATCAATAATGACCGGCGAGAAGGCGATATAGCCGACAATCAGCCCGGCTTCCACAGCAACCAGGGAGAGTGTCAGAGCACCGGCCAGGCGCAGCCGCTCGACCAGGAGATGCTCGGTCTGGTCGCTATGGGGATGCCCGACAAAGGCCTGGCGGACCAGCTCGGCGATGGCCGGCGCCTCGGCGGGGGTCGCGTCACGGATTTGCAGGGTCATGTCACCGGCCATCCGCCGCCCCAGCCGTCTCTTTTAAAGTGCGATGCCACCTAATCATCGCTCAGGCACCCTGGCAAGTTTTCCAGGGAGCCAGTCTGGGCAAGCTTTCCTTGCCCGGCGGGAGGGTGCCGCCGGTCCTTGCCTCGCCGGCCGCTTTCCCCTAATTTCCCGCAGTTTTCCGGCAGGTTTGCCCCGCCTTCAATTCCACGAGGAAGCGTTATGGCCCGTGATATCAAGAAAGTCGTGCTCGCTTATTCCGGCGGTCTCGATACCAGCGTGATCCTGAAATGGCTGCAGGAAGCCTATGAATGCGAGGTGGTGACCTTCACCGCCGATCTCGGCCAGGGCGAGGAGCTGGAGCCGGCGCGCAAGAAGGCCGAGATGCTGGGCATCAAGGAGATCTTCATCGAGGATGTGCGCGAGGAATTCGTGCGCGATTTCGTCTTCCCGATGTTCCGCGCCAATGCCCTTTATGAAGGCCAGTACCTGCTCGGCACCTCGATCGCGCGACCGCTGATCTCCAAGCATCTGATCGAGATCGCCAGGAAGACCGGCGCCGATGCGGTCGCCCATGGCGCCACCGGCAAGGGCAACGACCAGGTCCGCTTCGAGCTGAGCTGCTATGCGCTCAATCCGGACATCAAGGTGATCGCCCCCTGGCGCGAATGGGACCTGACCAGCCGCACCAAGCTGATCGAGTTCGCCGAGAAGCATCAGATCCCCATCGCCAAGGACAAGCGCGGCGAGGCGCCGTTCTCGGTCGATGCCAATCTGCTGCATTCCTCCAGCGAAGGCAAAGCCCTGGAGGATCCCTGGCAGGAGCCGGAGGAATTCGTCTTTCAGCGCACCATTTCGCCGGAAGCGGCACCCGACAAGGCGACCTATATCGAGATCGGGTTCAAGAAGGGCGACGCGGTTTCGCTCAATGGCGAGAAACTGTCGCCGGCCACCCTGCTGACCAAGCTCAACGAGCTCGGCAAGGCCAATGGCATCGGCCGCCTCGATCTGGTCGAGAACCGCTTCGTCGGCATGAAGTCGCGCGGCGTCTATGAAACGCCGGGCGGCACGATCCTCTATGCCGCCCATCGCGGCATCGAGAGCATCACGCTGGACCGGGGTGCGGCCCATCTCAAGGACGAGATCATGCCGCGCTATGCCGAGCTGATCTATAACGGCTTCTGGTACAGCCCCGAGCGCGAGATGCTGCAGGCCCTGATCGACAAGTCCCAGGAACATGTCGAGGGCGATGTGCGCCTGAAGCTCTACAAGGGCAATGCCACCGTCGTCGGCCGCCGCTCGCCGAAGAGCCTCTATTCGCTGCGCCACGTCACGTTCGAGGACGATGCCGGCGCCTATGACCAGCGCGACGCCGCCGGCTTCATCAAACTGAATGCCCTGCGCCTGCGCCTGCTGAAACAGGGTCGCGGCTGAACCCTGCCGCCAGGGTCGTCAAGATCCGGCCGGCCATCGGGATTGACCCGGTGGCCGGCCGTTTCGTTTCCGGCGATGACGATCGCGTCACCGCGCGCTGAATGGCTTCATGCACCGGCCATGGCGGGCTTCGGCGGCGCCAGGACCAGTCCGTAGCGCGTCATGACCTCCACCATTCGCGCCGGATCGGGGCCGCCGGGCGTACCAACGACCTCCGCTATGTCGCGGAAATACTGCGCGCCGATATCGGGGGTGAGAATGATGAGGGCCCGCGCCGGCTGCTGATGCGGATTTTCGAAGGCATGCACCGAGCCGCGCGGCGTGTACATGCGCTCGCCGGGCCGCAGATCGCGCGTCTCGCCATCGACCGAATAGCGCAAGGTGCCTTCCAGCACATAGACCAGTTCCTCATTGTCGCGGTGGCTATGCGCCGGCGGCACCCGCGCGCCGGGCCCCACGGTCAGTTCGAACATCCCCATGCCGGCGCCGCTGATCGTCCCATCCATCAGATACCGGATTTCCAGTTGCCCGATTTTTATCACGGGCAGTTCCTGTGGTTGCATGCGGCTCCTCCTCGCCTGTCCGGATCGCGTCGCCGATCTCTGTCGGCGTACCGATCGATGGGATTTGAGGATAATCAGCGAAAGTTCGGCTGGCAATTCGGGGACCAGGCCTTCCGTGGGGCGCCGAGGCGGCAAATCTGCATCGGCGGCGACATCCTTTTTTCCGCAAATAAGAAGTGACATTTCCGGTGTCTCGCTATAATAATGACTGACCAGTCAGTCATTATTAGGTTGCCATGGCTCAGGACGTGAAAACCGCGGTTCCGCCGACAGACCCCACCGATTCCCGCCAGCCTTCGGCGGTCCCGGCCCCGAAACGCGGCCGGCGGGGCGATCCCGAGGGGCGCCGCGAGCGGGTGCTGGCGGCGGCCCTCGCCGTCTTCCTGGCCGAGGGCTACCGCTCGGCGCGGATCGACGACATCGCGCGCCGCGCCGGTATCGCCAAGGGCACCGTCTATCTCTATTTCCGCGACAAGGAAGACCTCTTCCGCAGCCTGATCACGGATTACATCAGTCCGCTGGTGACCGAGGCGGAGATCATGACGGCGCAATTCGACGGCTCGGCCACGGAGCTGTTGCGCCTGCTGGTCAAACGCATGCGGCAGGACATGCTCGAAACCCGGCGCAAGGATCTCCTGCGCCTGCTCCTCGCCGAGGCGCCGCGCTTTCCCTGGCTGGCGGAATTCCACTGGCAGAATGTCGCCTCGCGCGGCCTTGCCATGATCCGCGCCATCGCCCAGCGCGGCGTCGATCAGGGCGAGTTCAATTCCGATGCCCTCGTGCGCCTGCCGCAACTGGTCTGGGCGCCGATGCTGACGGCGGTGCTCTGGACCACCGTTTTCGACCGCTTCGAGAAGCTCGACACTACCGCCTTCATCGACACCCATTTCGAGCTGCTGATGCGCGGCTTGCGCGCCGATCCCGTCGCGGAACAAGGCATCGGCCGCAATGCGGGCCAGCCGTCATGACGCCAACCGTCATCACGCCAACCGTCACGAAGATGTTGCCCATCGCCGCCTGCCTCGCGCTCGCTCTGCTCACCGGCTGCGGCGACAAGGATACCGGCTATCAGGGCTATGCCGAGGCGGATTGGATCTTCGTCGGGCCGGATGATGCCGGCCGCATCACCAGCCTCGGCGTCGAGGAAGGCCAGCAGGTCGCGGCGGGAGCGCCGCTCTTCTCGGTGGACGACACCCTGGAACGGGCGGCACGCGACCAGGCACAATCGGCCCTCCAGGAATCCCAGGCCCGCCTCGCGCGGCTTCAGGCACCGGATAAGCGCCCCGAGGAGATCGCCGTGATGCAGGCCACCGTCGAGCGCACCAAGGCGGCCTATGAGCAGGCGCAGAAGAACCTCGACCGCCAGGCCGCGCTGTTCAAGGAAGGCCATGCCAGCAAGTCGGCGGTGGATGACGCCCAAGGCATGCGCGACCAGAATCAGGCGGCGATGCTGGAAGCGCAGCGGCAGATCACCGTCGGCAACATGCCGGCCCATGATCTCGATATCGCCGCCGCCGAGCAAACCGTGCGCGAGAATGTCGAGGCCCTCGCCGCCGCCCAGCGCCGGCTCGATCGCCGCCACATCGTCTCGCCGGTCGGCGGCCTGGTGCAGCAGGTCTATTACCGGCCGGGCGAGGTGGCGCCGGCCGGTCAGCCCGTCGTGCAGTTGCTGCCGCCCGGCAATATCAAGCTGCGATTCTACGTGCCCGAACGCGACCTGCAGCTCTTCGCCCAGGGCCAGAGCGTCGATATCACCTGCGACGGCTGTGCGGCGGGATTGCGGGCCCAGGTGACCTTCATCTCCGGCCAGGCGGAATTTACCCCGCCCGTCATCTTCTCGCTCGATGAGCGCGCGAAGCTCGTCTATCTGCTGGAAGCGAAGCCCGACCGGCCCGACCAGTTCCGCATCGGCCAGCCGGTTTCGGTCCATCGCCTCCTGGCGAGCAGCGCCACCACCGCGGCGACGGAGGTGGGCGGCAGCGGGACAACGCCATGACCGCCAGTGCCATGATCGCCAGTGCCATGACCGACAGCGCCATGACCGCCGCTGCATCCACCCACCCGGCAACCGCCGGCGACATCGCCATCGACGTGCGCGGCCTGACCAAGAAATTCGGCGATCATGTGGTGGTGCGCGACCTCTCCATGCAGGTGCGGCGCGGCCAGATCTACGGCTTCCTGGGACCGAACGGGTCCGGCAAGACCACCACCATCCGCATGCTCTGCGGCCTCCTCACCCCCGATGCCGGCACCGGCACCTGCCTCGGCCTCGACATCCGGCGCGACGCTTATCTGATCAAGCGCCATGTCGGCTATATGACGCAGAAATTCAGCCTCTACGAGGATCTTTCGGTACGCGAGAATCTGGAATTCGTCGGCCGCGTCTATGGTCTCAAGGACCCGGCCGTCGCCGCCCGCGACGCCATCGCCCGGCTCGGCCTGGAGGGGCGCGGCCGGCAGCTCGCCGGGACTTTGTCCGGCGGCTGGAAACAGCGTCTGGCACTTGGCGCCTGCATCCTGCCCGGCCCGAAGCTGCTGCTGCTCGACGAACCCACCGCCGGCGTCGATCCCAAGGCGCGGCGGGATTTCTGGAACGAGATCCATGCCCTCGCCCATGACGGCCTCACCGTTCTCGTCTCGACCCATTACATGGACGAAGCCGAACGCTGCCACGAGATCGCCTATATCGCTTATGGCGAGCTGCTGGCCCAGGGCACGGTCGAGGCGGTGATCGCCGCCTCGGGCCTCGCCACCTATACCCTCTCCGGCGGCACGGCGGCACGGCTGCTCGGCGAGCTGCAACGGACCGAAGGCATCGACATGGTGGCGCCCTTCGGCGCCAGCCTGCATGTCGCCGGCCGCGACCGTGCGAAACTGGAGGCGGCCATCGCCCGCTGGCGGGACGATCCGGAGCTTCACTGGCAGCTCGACCAGCCCAGCCTGGAAGATGTCTTCATCGATCTCATGCTGTGGTCGAAGGACAATTTCCGATGACCGATCTCAGCGCCACACCAGCAACCACCTCGGCAACCACCCCCGCCATTCCGGTCGACCGTCCCGGGAATGGCGCCGCGCGCCGGCTCTCCTTCCGCCGGATCGCCGCCATGCTGATCAAGGAATTCCTGCAGCTTCGCCGCGACCGCACGACGCTCGCCATGATGCTGATGATGCCGCTGATGCAGCTCTTCCTGTTCGGCTATGCGATCAATTCCAATCCCCGTCATCTGCCGGCGGTCGTGTTGCTGCAGGAGGATACCGACGCCGCACGCGCGGTCCTGATGGCGCTGAAGAACACCGCGTACTTCGATTTCGTGCAGCAGGTTCGCAGTGAAGCCGAGTTCGACCGCCTGATCGCCGGCGGCACGGCGCTGTTCGGCATCGAGGTGCCGGTCAATTTCGAGCGCGATCTCCGGCGCGGCGACCGCCCCGCCGTACTGGTTGCCGCCGATGCCACCGATCCCACCGCGACCGCCAGCGCGGTCGCCGCAGCCGATGGCATCGTCGATGGCGCGCTCCAGCATCTGCGCGGCCTGCCGCCGACCGGCGCCGGCGCGCCCTATCAGATCCTTACCCATGCGCGCTACAACCCGGCGGGCGTCATGCAGCTCAACGTGGTGCCGGGCCTGCTCGGCGTCATCCTCTCCATGACTATGCTGCTCTTCACCTCGCTCTCGGTCACCCGCGAGCGCGAGCGCGGCACCATGGAATCCCTGCTCGCCATGCCGATCCGTCCCGTCGAGATCATGCTCGGCAAGATCGCCCCCTATGTGCTGATCGGCTTCGTCCAGGCGATGCTGATCATCGGCATCGGCACCACCGTCTTCGGCGTGCCGGTGATGGGCAGCCTCACGCTGTTGGCGGGCCTCGCGGTGCTCTTCATCGCCGCCAACCTCTCGATCGGCTACACGATTTCCACCATCGCCACCTCGCAGCTCCAGGGCATGCAGATGGCCTTCATGTTCTTCATGCCGAACATGCTGCTCTCCGGCTTCATGTTCCCCTTCGCCGGCATGCCGTCCTGGGCGCAGTGGATCGGCGAATTGCTGCCGATCACCCATTTCATCCGCATCGTGCGCGGCATCCTGCTGAAAGGCACCGATCTCAGCGTGCTGCAATACGATGCCGCCGCCCTGCTGGCGGCGACGCTTCTGACCATGATCGTCGCCGTGCTGCGCTTCCGCCAGACGTTGGACTAACGAGCAGCACGAATAGATTGGCCAGGCGGCACAGTCAGTCACGAAAGGGAAAATCGCGCGCACCGACAGCAAACTGACAGCGCACCATCCGCAAACTTGGCCTCGCTACCTGAACGCGCCGGGAACCTGGATCAACCGGGCTTGGATGCGTCGCGGGGGCGAACGGGGACTGCCGCGTATCCGGTGAAGCGATGCAGCGATACAGCAAGGTCGAAGACGTGCCGTCGCCGCGCGTGCGGCGGCTTTACGAATACTGGATGCAGAAGAAAGGCGAGCGCCCGATGCCGGCCCGGGCAGATCTCGACCCGACCGAGATTCCCGATCTTCTGCCCTATATCATCATGGCCCGGCTGGAGCGGGACCCTTTGCGGGTCCGCTATACCCTGGTCGGCACGCGCTGCGTGGCGAATGGCGACTTCAATTATACCGGCCATTATCTCGACGAGTTGAACTTCAGCACCGAACACGACACCGATTGGCAGGAGGTCTATACCCTGCTGGTCCGGGAAAAGATGCCGATCCTGGGCTGCTGCCAGGTCCTGTTCACCAATGGCGGCGTGAAGCCCTATGTCGTGGCGCTGCTGCCGCTCTCCACCGACGGGATCGAGGTCGACCAGACGATCGCCCTGGAGGATCTGGTACTCGATCCTCTGGAGACGATGCGGCGGCCGCCGACCGTGACGATCGGCGTGCCGCGACGCTGAAGTAAGAGGGGCGGTGTTATTCCGGCAACTTGACGCCGTGCTGGCGGCAGGCGGCGACCAGGGTGTTGCGCAGCAGCAGGCCGATGGTCATCGGCCCGACGCCACCCGGCACCGGGGTGATGCCGGCGGCACGCGGCAGGGCGCTGTCGTAATCGACATCGCCCACCAGCTTGCCCTTGCCGTCGACCTCGATGCGGTTGATGCCGACATCGATCACGGTGGCGCCTTCCTTGATCCAGTCGCCCTTGACCATCTGCGGCCGGCCGACGGCGGCGATCACGATATCGGCGCGACGTACCTCGCCCGGCAGGTCCTTGGTCTTGGAATGGGCGATGGTGACGGTGCAGCTTTCATTGAGCAGCAACTGCGCCATCGGCTTGCCGACGATGTTGGAGCGGCCGATCACCACCGCATGCTTGCCGGCGAGGTCGCCCAGGCGGTCCTTCAGCAGCAGCAGGCAGCCATAGGGCGTGCAGGGCACCAGGCCTTCGCCGCCGGTCGCCAGCTTGCCGGCATTGACCACATGGAAGCCGTCGACATCCTTGTCGGGATCGATGGCGTTGATGATGGCCTGGGGATCGATCTGCTTCGGCACCGGCAGTTGGCAGAGAATGCCGTTGACCTTCGGGTCCTTGTTCAGCTTGTCGATGAGGGCCAGCATCTCGGCCTGACTGGTGGTGTCGGGCAGCTTGTATTCGAAGCTCGCCATGCCGGCGGCCTTGGTCTGCTCGCCCTTGTTGCGGACATAGACCTTGCTGGCCGGGTCCTCGCCCACCAGCACCACGGCGAGACCGGGGGTGAAGCCGTGCTTTTCCTTCAGGAAGGTCACCTGCTCGGCGATCTTGCGGCGCAGCTTTTCCGCAAAAGCCTTGCCGTCGATGATCTTGCTGTTATCGCTCATGCTGATCCCCGCTTCCTCTAGCTAACCCGCACCGGGTGATTCCATATGCTGACGCAGCCAGTCGGCGATGCGGGCCGCGAGCGCGTCGGGTGATCCGCGAATCTCCACCAGCTTGCGGCGATCGGTTGCACCCGAGACGACCGATATGGCCGTTTTTGCGACACCGAATTCCTTGGCCAGCAAGGCGATCACCGCCGCATTGGCCTTGCCGTCCTCGGGCGGTGCATTGACCGCGACTTTCAGCGCGAGGCCGCCATCGGCTTCCGGTTGCGTCCCACCGATCGCGTTGCGCCGCGCCTTCGGCGTGACCTTGAGGCGCAGCCGCACACTTTCGGCTCCTTTCTGGATCAGGCCGTCCATGCGCGCGGCGATGCCGTCAGGTATCCCGCCGCTCCCGGTCGTCTTAGAAACCGGAGACCAGATCGTAGCGGATGAAATTGTCGAGGAACTGCAGGATCAGGATCAGGATAATCGGCGAGATGTC
This sequence comes from uncultured Rhodospirillaceae bacterium, assembly GCA_964406155.1. Lineage (GTDB taxonomy): Bacteria > Pseudomonadota > Alphaproteobacteria > Dongiales > Dongiaceae > Dongia_B. The sequence continues at coordinate 19,196 of CAYOQR010000046.1, forward strand.
GATGCCGCCGAGATTGGGCAGGATCTTGCGGATCGGCGCCAGGACCGGTTCGCAGAGCGCCGAGGTGATGCGGCCGATCCCCATGACCAGTTGATGGCGCGGATTGATCACGTTGAACGAGGTCAGCCAGCTCAGGATCACATGGACCAGCAGCACGACCGTATAGAGGGAGATGACCGTGTGAACGAGGTTAACCAGAGCGATCATAACCGTCCGAGCCCTTTCCGGCGGATTGCAACGCTGCCTATATGGGGCAAAAATGCCGTTCTGCCAAGGCCTTGCGCCGGCAGGGCGGCTCCGACGCCAGGTTTCGCGGATGGCGTGACGGGGAGGCTTGACAGGAGGCCCCCGGGGCAACCATATTCCCGGCCGTCGAAGGACATGTGGGCCCGTAGCTCAGTTGGGAGAGCGCCTCGTTCGCAATGAGGAGGTCGTCAGTTCGATTCTGATCGGGTCCACCAATTTCCTGATTTTCCCCAAGATCTAATGTTACAGTCCGTCCCGGCCGCCGCATCAGGCGCCGCCGGTTCCAGCCTTTATCCAGCCGTCTCGTCGGTTGGCGCGCCGCCCGGCTCAGCCCGGGGACTCGGCGCGCGCCTCCATGCCAGCCGGCGATCCATATCCGCCATCCACGAATGTCCCCATCCCTGGATGGCGGCCGCCGGATAACGCGCCGGGTCAGCGGTTGCGGATGCGGTGATAGATGAAGAGCAGCAGCATGGCGCCGAGTACCGCGATGATGAAGCTGCGCAGATCGAAGCCGCTGATATCCCCCATGCCGAACAGGGTGCTGACGAAGCCCCCGACGATGGCGCCGGCGATACCGATCAGGATGGTGAAGATGAAACCGCCGGGGTCTTTCCCCGGCATGATGAGCTTGGCGACAATGCCGGCCAGCAGACCGAAGATAATCCAGGCGAGAATACCCATTACCCCCTCCGTCCAGAGCGCGAAGAATCGGGATCGATGCCGGTTTGCCCCAATCCCAGTGCCGAATTGCCCTCCCGTCATGATGGGGGGACGGATTCAGCCGTTACGTGAAATCGCTCAACCGATGCCCCTTGAAGACATCCCGCTCCAAGAGGTCGGATCAGGATAAGACACCGGTCCCCGCCGTCAATCGTCCTCGGGTAAAAGGGCCGATCACTTCTACGTGGCGTTGCAGTGCAACGGCCCGCTTTTCTGGGAAATACAGGGGGTTGGCGATCCGCCGCGGACGCTCAGATAGGGGGCATCAGGCATGGGTCCTCAGGCATAACGCAATTCCGTCATCATCCCCGCCACCATGTGGTAGAGATTATGACAATGCAGCGCCCAGCGGCCGGGATTGTCGGCATCGAAGGCGATGGTCGCACGCCCGCCGGCGGGCACCAGATGGGTGTCCCGGCGCGGCCCCGCCACCGGCCGGCCATCCACCGCCACCACTTGGAAATGGTGACCGTGGAGATGCATGGGATGGGACATCGCCGTGCGGTTGACCATCTCGATCTCCACCCGCTCGCCTTCCTTCACCAGCAGCGGCGCCCCTCCCATCTGCATGTTGCCCATTTGCATACTGCCCATTTGCGTTTCGCCCATTTGCATTCCCGCCGGCTGCCCGAGGCCCCAGCGATAGCGCATCATGTCGCCGGTAAGATCCAGGGTCAGTCGCCGGTCCGCCGGCTGTATCGCGAGCGGCTCCGCCGCCATGGCGAGATGGCCCGGCAGATCGTCGATACGGCCGATCGCCTGGTCCGCCTGCGCCGTGAGGCGTGCCACCGGCGCGTTCTTCGTCGCCAGGATCAGGCCGGTTCGCACCCGGTCGCCTTCCAATTGGGCGAGCACCGGCCAGGCACCGACCGTGTTCGGGAGATCGAGACGCAGATCGAGGCGCTGGCCGACGGCAAGGGCGAAACGGGCGCCGCCGGCCAGCCGCACCGGCATGCCGTCAACCGCGATCGGGCTGGCGGCAAGCGATCCGAGATCGATCATGAAATTGCTGGAGGCGGCGGCGTTGATCAGCCGCAGCCGGACCCGGCCGCCGCGTTCGACCCGCACCACCTCGGGATCGGCCAGGGTCCGGTCATTGGCCAGGAAGGCGTCGTAGCGCACGTCGTTGATATCCATGCCGGCCATCTGCATGCCGGTCATTGGCATGGTTGGCATCGGCATCTTGGGCGACATGCCGCTCATATCCATCCGGCTCAACTCGTCGGTGCTGACCTTGCCCATCCGGCTCATGTCGTGACCCGTCATGCCGTGATCCATGCCGGACATGTCGTGACCGCCGGATCCGCCAGCGGATGTACCACGCCCGGCAGACTCACCCATTGAAGACTCACCCATTGAAGACTCACTCATTGAAGACTCACTCATTGAAGACTCACTCATTGGCCCATGCGCCATACCCTTCTGCAGATCGGCGAGGATGTCCGCCGGCTCGCGGAAGGTGAAATCGTGCAGCAGCACGACAACCTCCTGCTCATCGAGATGCGCCTCGGCGGGATCGCGGATGATGAGGGGTGCCGCCAGCAGCTTCTGCTCCTGCAGGCCGAGATGGGAATGCATGAAATTGGTGCCGGGCCGCGCCAGCGGAAAGTCGTAGTCATAGCTTGCCCCGGCCGCCAGCGGCGGCTGCGTCATGCCCGGCACGCCGTCTTGCGCATTGGGCGGCGTCAGCCCGTGCCAGTGAATGAGCGAGGGCTCCGCGAGGCGGTTCCGCAATCGCACCTGGAAGCGCTCGCCGGCCGTGAAGGCGAGGCCCGGCTGGCCATCCGGCCCCACCAGGCCATAGACCTTGGCGGCCTTGCCATTGACCTCCAATACCCGCGTGACGATGGACAGTTCGCGCACCGGCGCCGCCAGAAGGCGTCCACTCGGCAGAACGGCGAGGCCGCCAAGGCCGAGAGCCGTGGCGGTCAGGAAATGGCGGCGCGACAAGGCGGCAGATGGGAGCGACATGGAAACCTCCTTCCGGGACGGCCAGAGGTATCGGCCCTCCTATCGTGGGAAGGTCAAGCCGTGATGGAAGGCCGGACGATAATTCTCCTGGCGTTGATTCTCTTGGCGTTCATCTGGGCGTTCAGTTGCGGCTGGTTGCCGCATCCCGCATGAAGCCGGCGAGATCGCCATAGCCGTTGAAGCGGTATTCATAAGCAAGGCCAAGACGCCGGGCGATCTCCTCGGCCTTCGCGCGGAAATCGGCATTGTCGGCCTGCGCCAGATAAACGACGCGGCTGTAATGGGCGAAGAATTGCGGCAGCAGTTCCGGATGCCGGTCGAGCCACAGCCCCTTCCAGATGAAGGTCTCGAAATGCCGCACCATGAAATCGGTGAGATAGAAGGTGCCGAGGTCGTCTTCCGAGCGTGCCGCGAAGGCTTCATTGCCGTCGAAGAAGGAATAGCAATGCGGCCCGGGAATGCGCTCGATGCCTTCGGCCTCCAGCAGGCGGTCAAGCGCACCGCCGGTGCCGCAATCGGCATAGAGCACGAAGATACGGTCGAAATCGGCGCGCGCTTTGTCGATCTTCGCCTTGACGGCGGCGGTAATGCGCTCGGGCCGGAAATGCAGATCCGCCGGCAGGCAGTCGACCGTGAAACAATCCCAGCCGTTCAGCTTGTTCAACGCCAGCACCTCGCGGGCCAGCGCACCGCAGGCGAGCAACAGGGTCCGGCCGCCGCCCTTGACGGGGATGCCTTTCACGGGACCATCCTTGGCGGCCGCATCCACCACTTACGTCACCGTGCCGTCAGCGCGGGTCATAGGCAAATTCCAGCCGGTTGCCGCCGGGCTCACGGATCATGCAATGAACCTTCGGCCCCTGGCCGGAGAATTCCGGGGCGAATTCGACGACGACGCCCGGCCAGGCGGCCAGACGCCGGTGCAAGGCCTCCAGCGTCTCGCGGTCGCGGATTTTAAAGGCGAGATGATGCAGGCCGATATTGTGGTGGCGGTCGAAGGCAACCGGTGCGGCATCCGCCTTCACCTGCCAGAGGGTCACCCGCGTCTGGCCGTCCGAAACGAAGACCGCCGGATAAGCCGGATTCTCGCCGACCACGCGCCAACCGAGACAGATGACGAAGAAATCCCGCGTCGCCGCGAGATCGCGCACGGTGAGACCGACATGATCGACACCCAAGGTATAAGGCGCGGCCTCATCCGCGATCTGTTGCGCTGCCATCGTTTCCACCGTCATGCCTGCCTCGCTTCCGCTATCAGAGTTAGACGCAGCATGCACCCGGCGGGAATGCCGGGAGAAGGCGATTTTTCGAAAGCGGGATCTGCAGCCGCCGCACGGCCCATCCGTCATCCCGCTGACAGCAAGACTGGATGGGCGTGGCTGAACGGGTTGGGCGGAAGAGTGGTATTCAGGCCGCGTTGCCGGTCACGGTGAAGCCGGCACCCTCGATCGCGGTCCTGACCGTCTCGGTCTTGGCATCGGACGCATCGACCGCGACCGTGCCCTTCATCAGATCGACATCCACCGCCGAGCCCGGCAGGGCGGCGCCGAGGGCGCGTTCGATCGCGGCAACGCAACCGCCGCAGGTAATGCCGGAAACCTGTAACTTCAACATCGGAAGACCTCATCTACTGGAGCGCGATGGTTTCCCCTCGATATGGGGCTTCCAATCGTGGCAAGGTCAAGGCCGCTTTTACCCGGCCCCGGCTTTACCCATGCCTTTTACATCTTGGTTCAGTAGCCGACGGTGAAACGCCGGCGGCCGTGCTGCGGCTTCTCCACCTCGTCCAGGAGCGCGATGGCGTAATCCTCCATGGAGATCCAGCTCTTGCCGGCGGCATCGACCAGCAATTGGTCGCCGCCGAGGCGGAACTTGCCCGTCCGCGCGCCTGGCTCGAACAGGGCCGACGGCGAGAGGAAGCTCCAATCGAGATCCTTGTCGCCGCGCAGCAAGCGAAGGAAATCGCGGCCCTGGGAGGCTTCCTGATGATAGAGGGCGGGAAAATCCGGCTGGTCGACGAGATCCTTGCCCGGCGCCACTTCCAGGCTGCCGGCTCCGCCCACCACCAGATAGCGTCTGACCCCGGCCTGTTTCACGGCGGCGATCAGGGCCTTGGGATCGCTGGCGGTGAAATGCACCGCGCTGATCACCACATCATGGCCGGCGAGAAGCTTCGCCAGCCCCGCCGCGTCGAAGACATCGCCTTTCACGGCGGTCAGGCCCGCTTGCGCCGGCAGCTTCTCCGGCTGGCGGACGATGCCGGTCACCTGATGGCCGCGCGCCAGGGCTTCGGCGAGGATGCGGGAGCCGGCATTGCCGCTGGCACCGATAAGGGCGATTTTCATGGGGCGATCTCCAGTCATTTGCGACCCGGATCAGGTAGGCGAGGCGGTGGCAAAGCGGAAGAAGGGCGCAAAAAATGCGCTGGTTACCTAGCTGTAACTGAGAAGACATGGGCGAAATCAATAACTTAAGATAGAGCTTGACCTTCCAATGATTGGAACCCCCATCTAGAAGGACATGGAGGTCACCATGTCAGCAGTATCCGCCACCCAATCAACCGCCCGCCCGCCCCTGCAGCGCCCCGACCAGGGCGCCGGCCAGGGCGCCGACCAGGGCGCCGATCCGCGCGGCGGCTCGGGGCAAGCCAACTCGGGGCAAGCCAGCTCGGGACAGAGCCAGTTCACCCTCGGCATCGAGGGCATGACCTGCGCCGCCTGCGCCACCCGGATCGAGACCGTGCTGGGCAAGCTGCCCGGCGTCGCCTCGGCCAGCGTCAATCTAGCGACCGAGACCGCCCGCATCGCCGGCGATGCCAGCCTGACCGAGGAAGCCATCGCCGCGACGATCAAGCGCACCGGCTATGGCGTGCGCGAAAGCCGGCCAGCAGCAGCACAGGCCGGCAGCGCCACGACGGCATCTTCCAAAACGGCATCGCAGAACCGCGACACCATCACCATCGACCGGGAAGCGGCGATGCTGGTCGGCGGCGCCGTGCTCACCCTGCCCCTGATGCTGCCGATGCTGACGCCGCTTCTCCCCGCTTCCCTCGCCGGCGCCCTTGCCGTGCCGATCATCTTGCAGATCCTGCTGGCGACCCTGCTGCAGGCCGGCCTCGGCGCGCTTTTCTATCGCGGCGCCTGGAAGGCCCTGCGCGGCGGCAGTGCCAATATGGATGTGCTGGTGGCACTCGGCACCACCGCCGCCTATGGCCTCAGCCTCTATCTCGTGCTGCGGGACCTCGTGCTGCAGGCCGGGCCTCATGCGGAACATGCCCATCTCTATTTCGAATCCGCCGCCGTCATCCTGGTCCTGGTGCGGCTCGGCAAATGGCTGGAGCGGCGGGCGAAGAAGCGCGCCCTCTCCGCCCTCGATGCCCTGAAGGCGCTGCGGCCGGAAACCGCGCGGGTGCGGCGTGGCAGCCGTGAACAGGTGGTATCGGTCGGCGAGCTGCGTGTCGGCGATATCGTCATCGTGCGCCCGGCCGACCGGCTGCCCGCCGATGGCAAGGTGGTCACAGGCGCCAGCGCCATCGACCAGTCGCTGCTGACCGGTGAAAGCCTGCCGGTCGACGTGATGCCGGGCGACCGGGTGGTCGGCGGTGCGCTCAACGGCAACGGCCTCCTGGAAATCGAGGTCACCGCCGTGGGCGCCCAGAGCATGCTGGACCGCATCCAGCAGATGATCGCCGATGCCCAGGGCGCCAAGGCGCCGATCCAGAAACTGGTCGACCGCATCAGCGCCCGCTTCGTGCCGGCCGTGCTGGCGATCGCCGCCGTCGCCCTGGTCGGCTGGCTCCTCGCCGGCGCCGGCATCGAAACCGCGATCCTCAATGCCGTCGCCGTGCTGGTGATCGCCTGCCCCTGCGCCCTCGGCCTGGCGACGCCGACGGCGATCATGGTCGGCACCGGCACCGGCGCCAAGGCCGGCATCCTGATCCGCGATGCGATCGCGCTGGAAACCGCGCAGCATGTCGATACCGTCGCCTTCGACAAGACCGGCACACTGACCGACGGCAAGCCGCGCGTGACCGGCATCGCCGTCGCGCCTCATATCAGCGAATCCGGGATGACGGAAGACGAGGCCCTGCGCCTCGCCGCCGCCCTGCAGACCGGCAGCAGCCATCCCCTGGCCGAAGCGATGCTGCATCTGGCGGCGGAACGGCAAGTCCAGATTCCCGCCGCCGGCCGGGCCGAGGCGCTGCCCGGCCGGGGTGTCGCTGCCCGGATCGGGAACCGGCGCCTGATCCTCGGCAATGCCCGGCTGATGCAGGAACAGGGCCTGGATATCGGCGCCTTTTCGTTGACGGGCAATGGCACCCGCTCCTATCTGGCGGAAACCGCGCCCGAGCCGCGCCTGCTGGCGGCCTTCGATTTCGCCGATGGCCTGCGTGCCAGCGCCAGGACGGCGATGCATGACCTGACGAAGCTGCGTCTTACCTCGCTGCTGCTGACCGGCGACAACCGCATGGCGGCCGAGAATGTCGCGCGACAGCTCGACATCACCGATTGGCGGGCAGAACTTCTGCCCGGCGACAAGATCGCCGCCATCGAGGAACAGCGCGAACAGGGCCGCCATGTCGCCATGGTCGGCGACGGCATCAACGACGCCCCGGCTTTGGCCGCCGCCGATCTCGGCATCGCCATGGCCAACGGCACCGATGCCGCCGTCGCCACTGCCGGCATCGTGCTGATGCAAAGCGATCTCCGCCTGGTGCCGGCCGCCATCGATCTCGCCCGCGCCACCGGGCGCAAGATCCGGCAGAACCTGCTCTGGGCCTTCCTGTTCAACGGTCTCGGCATTCCGCTCGCCGCTTTCGGCCTGCTCAATCCGATGATCGCCGGCCTCGCCATGGCCTTGAGCAGCGTCTTCGTCGTCACCAATGCCTTGAGCCTGCAGCGCTGGCTAAAAAGAGCGGGCTCGGAAAAATGAGGATGCACCATGCGTACGATCGGTGAGGCCGCCAAGGCCTCGGGCGTTTCCGCCAAGATGATCCGGCATTACGAGTCGATCGGCCTGCTGCCCAAGGTGCAGCGCACCGGCTCGGGCTACCGGCTCTATGACAGTTCGGAAGTCCATGCCCTGCAATTCATCCACCGCGCGCGGTCGCTGGGCTTCCCCCTGGAAACCATCCGCCAGTTGCTGGCCCTGTGGCGCGACCGGCGGCGCTCCAGCGCCACGGTCAAGAAGCTGGCCCTGACCCATGTCGCCGATCTCGAGACCAAGATCGCCGAGATGCAGAGCATGGTGAAGACGCTGACGCATCTGGCCCAGCATTGCCACGGCGATGCGCGGCCGGATTGCCCGATCCTCGAGGACCTCGCTGGAATCGATGGTGGTGAGGCGGCTGGGGCGGCAATGGGAGCCAAAGCCAGCGCGGAATGCCATAGCGCCGAATGAGTCTCGAGCTTCTGGCCGGTAATCTTCCGACAGACGATCTTCTGGCGAGCGGTTGGGCTTATGGCGGGTTGTTTGCCAGCGCCTTCGCCGCCGCGACCCTGCTGCCCACCGCCTCGGAAGGACTGCTGATGGGCCTCGCCGCCACCGGCCGGCTCAATCCCTGGTTGCTCCTCCTCTTCGCCAGCCTGGGCAATGTGCTGGGCGCCTGCGTCAACTGGGCGTCAACTGGGCGCTCGGCCGCTGGCTCGCCCGCCGTGCCGTGCCGCGCAAGCCCGGCAGCCGCCGCATCCTGGCGCGTGCTTTGCGCTGGTACCGTCGCTGGGGCATCTGGTCGCTGCTTTTCTCCTGGCTGCCGGTCGTCGGCGATCCTCTGACTCTCGCCACCGGCTATCTCCGCCTCTCCTTCTGGCGCTTCCTCACGCCAGTTGCCCTTGGCAAGACCGGCCGCTATGTGCTGCTCCTCGGTCTCCTGGATCTCGCCACGGCCTGAGGCCATCCCCTCGCAGTTGCCAGCGGCCCCAATCCCGCTATGGTGCCGCGCATGACCGCGCCCGATACCACCTCTTTCCCACCGATCGAGCCGCTGCCGATCGAACCGCTGCTGCCGGAGATTCGGGCCGCCTTGGCGGCCGCCCCCAATCTCGTCCTGGAAGCACCGCCCGGCGCCGGCAAGACGACGATGGTGCCACTTGCCTTGCGCGCCGAAGCCTGGGCCGCGGCGGGCAAGATCATCATGCTGGAGCCCCGGCGGCTCGCCGCCCGCAGTGCCGCCCAGCGCATGGCGCGCCTGCTCGGCGAGGAGGTCGGCGAAACCGTCGGCTACCGGGTGCGCCTCGACAAGCGCGTCGGGCCGAAGACAAAGATCGAAGTTGTCACCACCGGCCTCTTCCTGCGCCAGTTGCAGGGCGATCCCGATCTGCCGGGCGTCGCCGCCGTGCTGTTCGACGAGTTCCATGAGCGCGCCATCGACAGTGATCTTGCCCTCGCCTTCTGCCTCGAGGCGCAGGCCGCCTTGCGCGACGATCTGCGTCTCGTCGTCATGTCCGCGACCCTCGACGGCGCCGCCATCGCCGGCCTGCTGCCGGGCGCCCGGCGCCTGACCAGCGAGGGCCGCGCCTTCCCGGTCGAGACCCGGCATCTCGGCGACGACACCACGACGCGGATCGAGGACCGCATGGCCTCGGCGATCCGCCAGGCCTTGCAGGAGGAAAGCGGCGATATCCTCGCCTTCCTGCCCGGTACGCCTGAGATCCGGCGGGTGGAGACGCGGCTCGGCGATCTCGGATCCGGCCAGGTGATCTTGCCGCTCTATGGCGATTTGCCCTTGCCCGATCAGGACCGCGCCATCCGGCCCGATCCGGAGAAGCGGCGCAAGATCGTGCTGACGACCTCGATCGCCGAGACCAGCCTCACCATCGACGGCGTGCGCGTCGTGGTCGATAGCGGGCTGCGGCGGGTGCCGCGTTTCGATCCGGTCAGCGGCATGACCCGCCTGGTCACGGCCAAGGTATCCCTGGCCGCCGCCGCCCAGCGCCGCGGCCGCGCCGGCCGGACCCAGGCCGGCATCTGCTACCGCCTGTGGAGCGCACCATCCGAGCGGGCCCTGCCGGCCTTCGAGGCGCCGGAAATCCTCGCCGTTGATCTCGCACCGCTTTCCCTCGAACTGGCAGTCTGGGGCATCGCCGATCCCGGCGCGCTGAAGCTGCTCGATCCGCCGCCGGCGGCGGCCATGGCCCAGGCCCGCGAACTGCTGGAGGAGCTGGAAGCCATCGACGCGAAACAGCTCGCCACCGAACACGGCAAAGCGATGTCGGCGCTCGGCGTGCATCCGCGCCTCGCCCATATGATGGTGCGGGCGAAGGAGCGCGGTCTCGGCGCCGTCGCCTGCGATATCGCCGCCTTGCTCAGTGAACGCGACCCGATCCGGCAGGACCGCCTGTCCGGCGGCGACGCCGATCTGCGCGACCGGCTGGATGTGCTGCAGGAGCGCGGCCGCCATGCCGCCGCCGTCGACCGCTCCTTGCGCGAGCGCATCCGGCAATCGGCCAAGGATTGGCGCCGCCAGCTCGGCATTCCAGCCGATGCCTCCACTCAGCGTGAGACCAGCCAGCGCGACGCCGCCGGGGCGGTGCTGGCCCTCGCTTATCCCGACCGCCTGGCGCAGAAGCGTGGCCGCACGCCGGATGGCCAGGAGAGTTTCCGCCTCAGCAACGGGCGCGGCGCGGTGCTGCCCCCGACCGACCCGCTCTCGACCCAGGATTTCCTCGCCATCGGCGCGCTCGACGGCGACAAGCGGGCGGCGCGCATTTTCCTCGCCGCCCCCATCACGCTGGAAGAGATCGAGACCGATTTCGCCGAGGCGATCCGGGACGAGACCATCGTCGCCTGGAATTCCCGCAGCGAGACCGTGGAGGCGAAACGGCAGCGGCGGCTCTGGTCGCTGGTGCTGATGGAAAAGCCGCTCTCCAATCCGCCGCGCGAGCAGCTCGCCGCCGCGATGCTGGAGGGCATCCGCCAGATGGGCCTTGGCGCCTTGCCCTGGACGCCGGACCTGGCGACATTGCGCGCCCGCGTGGCGCTGCTCCGAACCTTGAACGAATCACGACAGACCTGGCCTGATCTCTCCGATGCCGCCTTGCTGGAACATCTCGAGGACTGGCTGCTGCCCTATCTCGAGGGCAAGACGCGGCGTGCCCATCTCGCCAATCTCGATCTCCGCGAGGCCCTGCTCTCGAGCCTCGACTGGCAGCAGCGCCAGGCCCTCGACCGCTTGGCCCCGACGCATCTCGATGTGCCCTCGGGCTCGCATCTGCCGCTCGATTATCAGAGCGGCGAAGTGCCGGTCCTCGCCGTGCGGCTGCAGGAAATGTTCGGCGCCACCGACACGCCCACCATCGCCGATGGCAAGATCCAGGTGCTGCTGCATCTCCTCTCGCCGGCCCGCCGCCCGGTCCAGGTGACCCGCGATCTCAAAAGCTTCTGGGCCAACGGCTACCGCGCCGTGAAGGCCGATCTCAAGGGCCAGTATCCGAAACACTACTGGCCCGACGATCCCCTCATCGCCGAACCCACCGCCCGCGCCAAACCCCGGCCACGGTAAGGCGAAGCTGTATTTCCGGCGTTGCTTGATATCGGCGAAACGTCAACTGCAGCCTTCTCACTCCCTGCAGCGCGCCCCTCACCACTACTCTGGTCGGCAAAAGGAGAGGAGGCCTTGTCGCCGGCCTTGCGTGTTACTTGGCGCCCACTCATTTGTCACCCCCGGGCTTGACCCGGGGGTCCATGGCGAATGCCGCGCAGAGCGTCTTCCATGGATTGCCGGGTCAAGCCCGGCAATGACAACGGAGAGAATGTATCTGTTGTGCGAAGCCAGAAAGAGCGCCCATCCTCCCTCCGCCGACGGGGCGGGAGAGGGTTGGGGTGAGGGAGCCTCTGCCCGCATGCGAGAAAAAAGATCACAGCACAGCGGCACAGGACGACCGATAGAATCAAACACCCGAACAGATGGTGCGGCTACAGCCCGCCATGTTCGAGGTTGCCGGTTTCGCCCGGCGGATTGGTGAAGGGCGGGAAGCCGTGCATGGAGCGGGTCTGGACGAAATGATGCAGAGCCCAGCGCACAGATGGGAAAGCGAGATCGTCCCAGGGAATCTCGTCGAAGGTGAACAGCTCCACCGCCTGGCTTTCCGGCCCCGGCGCGATGCGGTCATCAGCGAGCCTGGCACGATAGATCAACTGCACCTGGCTCAGCCGGGGGATGGTATAGACCGCCAGCAGGGTGTCGATCTCGATCCGCGCCGTCGCCTCTTCGCGGGCCTCGCGGGCGGCACCGGCTTCCGGCGTCTCATGCTGTTCCAGATAGCCGGCCGGCAGGGTCCAGTGGCCCTTGCGCGGATTGATCGCCCGGCGGCACATCAGGATGCGGTCGCCCCAGAAGGATACCGATCCGACGACGATGCGCGGATTCTCATAATTGATGAAGCCGCAATGGGTGCAGACCTCGCGCTCATGACTGTCGCCGTCGGGAATATGACGGGCGAAGGCCGGCGCGAGTTTCGGATCGGTCCCTGACATCGGTTCTCCACCCTCCAACGACGGGCCAGTGTGACGAAGCGGCGCCGGCTCCGCAAGGCCCCCCTCGCCCAACGCCCTGCACAGCCGCAGGCGGTGAAATCGATCTGCTTCAACTGCGCAGCGGATCGAAGCTGTCGGCCCGGGCAAGCTGCCAGTTATGGCCGTAGAAATCGCTGCGCGGCGTACCGCTCAGCAGCTCGCCTTCCTTCAGGAAGGTATGAAGCTGCGAGAGCATGCGGATCTCGGTCGAGCTGGTGCGGCGCATCAGGTGATGCGGGCCGATCTCGCCGGGATGCTGCAGCCCGGCTGCCGCCAGCATTTCCGCCAGGGCCTTCAGCGTGTTGCGGTGGAAGTTATGCACCCGCTCCGCCTTGTCCGGCACCACGAGCGCGCGCTGGCGCAGGGGGTCCTGGGTGGTGACCCCGGTCGGGCAGCGATTGGTGTGGCAGCTCCGCGACTGGATGCAGCCGAGCGCGAACATGAAGCCGCGCGCCGAGTTTGCCCAATTGGCGCCGATCGCCATGACACTGGCGATGTCGAAGGCGCTGGTGATCTTGCCGCTGGCGCCGAGGCGGATATGGCCGCGCAGATTGGTGGCGGTCAGCGTGTTATGGACGAAGAGCAGGCCCTCGCGCATCGGTGCACCCAGATGATCGACGAATTCCACCGGCGCCGCGCCGGTCCCGCCCTCGGCGCCATCGACGACGATGAAGTCGGGATGGATGCCGGTTTCCAGCATCGCCTTGACGATCCCCATGAATTCCCAGGGATGCCCGATGCAAAGCTTGAAGCCGGTCGGCTTGCCGCCCGACAGCTCGCGCAGCCGGGCGAGGAACTGCATCATCTCGATCGGCGTCTCGAAGGCGGTGTGGCGCGACGGCGAGACGCAATCCCGGCCGAGCTCGACGCCGCGCGTGGCGGCGATCTCTGGCGTCACCTTGCCGGCCGGCAGGATGCCGCCATGGCCCGGTTTCGCGCCCTGGCTCATCTTGATCTCGATCATCTTCACCTGCTCGCTGACCGCCTGTTCGGCGAAGCGGCCGGCATCGAATTTGCCGTCGCGGGTGCGGCAGCCGAAATAGCCGCTGCCCAGTTCCCAGATGAGATCGCCACCGTTTTCCCGGTGATAGGGGCTGATGCTGCCCTCGCCGGTATCATGGGCGAAATTGCCGAGCTTCGCCCCCTTGTTGAGGGCGCGGATGGCATTGGCGCTCAAGGCGCCGAAGCTCATCGCCGAGATGTTGAAGACCGAGGCGGAATAAGGCTTGGCGCATTGCGCGCCGCCGACCTGCAGGCGGAAGCCGGCCGGATCGGCGACCGGCGCCGGCCGCGTCGAATGGCCGATGAATTCGTAGCCCGGGCCATAGACGTTCATCAGCGTGCCGAAGGGCCGTTCGCCGCCCGCATTCTTCGCCCGCGCATAGACCAGCGAGCGCTGGCTGCGGGAAAAGGGCATCTGATCGTCTTCCGATTCCAGCAGATACTGCCGGATCTCCGGCCGGATGGTCTCGATCAGATAGCGGATATTGCCGATCACCGGGTAATTGCGCCGCACCGCATGCTGCGCCTGGGTGAGGTCGTGCAAACCGAGCAGCACCAGGAGGCCCGAGACGATCAGCACCGGCAGCAGCCAGCCCCAGAAGGAAACGCAGATCAGGGAGAAGAGAAAGACGGCAACGCAAATGGCGAAGGCGGAATAACGGCTGAGCAGGGAAAGATGCATGAACACAGCTCCAGGCTGATTCTCGGCACGATGCCGCGCGCTGGATGGGCGGAGACGGCGCATCCGGTACCGCGCGGCGCGGTGCCCTGACAATAGGCCAGGACGGCGGCGATTGAAAACCTTGTAGAAAAGCAGCGCTTACCGCCGATTGTGCTTGTCGCCGGGGCCGGTATGATACCGGTCCTGTCCAGGATGGTTTCCGCCCCCCCTTCCGGCACCCCCGTCCCTCATTGTCCCGTCCCTCATTGCCACGGCCCGCCGCATGACCGATCCGCAACCAGCTTATCGTGACGATTTCGGCTCCGCCCGCGGCGCGCGGCGCGAAGGCATGCGCACGGCGCTCGGCATGCCGGCTTTGGTGCTGGGCGCCAGCTATCTCGGCTTCGGCGCGCTGGTCCGCCAGAGCCACCTCTCGTTGCCGCAGGGGCTGGCCTCCAGCGTCACCGGCTGGGCGCTGCCGGGGCAGATCGTCCTGATCGATATCTATGCCGCCGGCGGTACGCTGCTCAGCGCGGCGCTGGCCGTTCTGCTGACCAATGCGCGCCTGCTGCCGATGGTCGCCAGCCTGATGCCGATCCTCCGCGCGACGGAAAATGGGCCGCCGCGCTGGCATCACTACCTGATCGCCCATCTGATCGCCATCACCGGCTTCGCCATCGCCATGCAGCGCACGCCGCGCATGGTGCCGGAGCAGCGCCTGCCCTTCTATCAGGGTTTCGCCGTGACGCTCTGGTCATCCACCCTGCTCGCCACCGTCCTCGGCTTCATCCTCGCCGGCATGATGCCGCTCTATGTGACGCTGGGTTTCGTCTTCCTCAATCCGCTCTATTTCATGCTGGTCTTCGTCGCCGATCTCAAGCATCGCCTGCGGGCGCTGGCCTTGCTCGGCGGCGCCGTGCTGGGGCCGCTCCTGCATCGGATCGATGCCGATTGGGGCCTGCTCGCGACCGGACTGATCGGCGGCACGGCGGCGTTCCTGATCGATGCCGCCCTCAACAATGCCAAGTTGCGACGGAAAGGGTGAGGGCGATGAGCGCGCTGATGCCCTCCGACTGGCGACTGCCCGACTGGCTGTTACCCTGGCTTTTCATCGCCGTCGCCGCTTTGTGCACCTATCTCTGGCGGGCGCTCGGCGTTCTGCTCTCGGGTCGCATTGATGTCGAGAGCCCCGGCATGCGTTGGGTGGCGGCGGTCGCCTATGCCATGCTGGCCGGCCTGATCGCCCGGCTGATCGTGCTGCCGGCCGGCGTCCTCGCCTCGGTCCCGCTGGGCGACCGCCTGCTCGCCGTCGCCGCCACCCTGGCGGTCTATTTCCTCACCCGCCGCAACATCGCCATCGGCGTCATGGCCGGCGCGCTGACCTTGATCGTGCTGCTGTGGCACCAGGGGACCGGGTCGATCGGATAGAGATCAACATAACCTGACCGCAGGCCGTCTTCCCGAAACGACACAACCCGCCTTGCGTCCATCCATTAGAGCGAACGCGAGGCGGGTTGTCGGATATCGCCGGGACGCGGGGAACGATCAGTCCAGCAAGGCAGCGACGCCCGGCAAAGTCTTGCCTTCCAGCCATTCCAGGAAGGCGCCGCCGGCGGTCGAGACATAGGTGAAGTCGTCGGTGACACCGGCATGGCCGAGTGCTGCAACCGTGTCGCCGCCGCCGGCGACCGAGAGCAGGGCCTTCGCCTTGGTGAGCGCCGCCGCTTCACGGGCGACCGCCACCGTGCCCCGGTCGAAGGGCGTCGTCTCGAAAGCGCCGAGCGGGCCGTTCCAGACTACCGTCTTGCAGGTCTTCAGCCGCGCGGCGATATCCGCCACGGATTTCGGGCCGACATCGAGGATCATCATGTCGCTCGGCACGGCGGTTACATCCACCGTCTTGCTGGCGGCACCCGCCTTGAATTCCGCCGCCACCACGGCATCGACCGGCAGCACGATGGTACAGCCGGCGGCCTTCGCCTTGGCGACGATCGCGCGGGCGGTATCGGCCATGTCGCGTTCAGCCAGCGACTTGCCGACCTCGATGCCATTGGCGAAGAGGAAGGTATTCGCCATGCCGCCGCCGATCACGAGCTGATCGACCTTGGCGACGAGATTGCCGAGCAGGTCGAGCTTGGTCGAAACCTTGGCGCCGCCAACCACCGCCATCACCGGGCGCTGCGGCTTTTCCAACGCCGCCGCCAGATGATCGAGTTCCGCCTGCATCAGGCGGCCGGCGGCATGGGGCAGCAGACGGGCGATCGCCTCGGTCGAGGCATGGGCCCGATGCGCGCAGGAGAAGGCGTCGTTGACATAGATATCGGCAAGGCCCGCAAGCTGGGCGGCGAAGCCCTTGTCATTCGCTTCCTCGGCATCGTGGAAGCGCAGGTTCTCCAGCAGCAGCACCTCGCCATCCTTCAGCTTGGCGACCGCCGCTTGCGCCGCCGGGCCGACGCAATCATCGGCGAAGGCGACCGGCTTGCCCAAGGCAGCGGCCAAAGGCTGCACCAGCGGCTGCAGCGAGAACTCCGCCGCGCGCTTGCCCTTGGGCCGGCCGAAATGCGACATGACGATGACCCGCGCCCCCTTGGCCGCCAGATCGCGCAGGGTCTCGGCGCCGCGATCGATCCGCGTCGTATCGGTCACCTTGCCGTCCTGCATCGGCACATTGAGGTCGCAACGCACGATGACGCGCTTGCCGGCGACGGCGAGATCGTCGAGGGTCTTAAACTTGGCCATGCTGGCTCCTTCAATTTCCACCCGAACGGCACTTTCCGCCCGAAAGGCTGGTTTCCCAATCGACGGCTGGTCTGTCACAGGCAATTCCAAAAGGCAAGACAAGGAACCGCGAGGGATTTTGGGGTATCCTCTGACAGCGCTAACCGGCGGCAAAACCGTTCCCCGAAGCCCGGCAGGGCTTTAAGCTGAGGACAGTCATCCGCAGAGGAATCCCCATGGCTTTCACCACAGCCCTGATCACCGGCGCCTCCAGCGGCATTGGCAGCGCTTTCGCCCGCGCTTTACCCCGCAGCACCGGCCTGCTGCTGACCGGGCGCGACCGCGAGAAGCTGGCGGCCCTGTCGGCGGAACTGGCGACCGGCGACCGGCTGGTCAAGACCGTGGCGGCGGATCTCGCCACCGCCGAGGGACGCCAGGCGGTGATCGCCGTCGCCGAGGCGACCGGGATCGATCTTCTCATCAACAATGCCGGGCTCGGCCGGCTCGGCCGCGTCGTCGACAATGTACCGGCCTGGGAATCCGACATGGTGCAGGTGAACATGCTGGCGCCGGTCGAGATCGCACGGGCGCTCCTGCCGGGCATGCTGGCGCGCGCCGGGGCCGGGAACCGGCGCTGCGGCGCGATCTTCCTCGCCTCCACCGCCGCCTTCATGCCGATCCCCTATTTCGCCACCTATGCCGCCAGCAAGGCCTTCCTGCTGCATTACACCGAGGCCCTGGCCGAGGAACTGAGCCGCGACCCGGTCGACATCCTCGCTCTCTGCCCCGGCGCCACCGAGACCCAGTTCTTCGCCCGCGCCGGCGTCGACCGCCCGGCCTTTGCCACCATCCACAGCGCCGAGCGCGTGGCGCGGGAGGGTTTGCAGATGCTGGGGCAGCGGCGGGTCCATGTGGTGGGGCCGGCCAATTACATGACCAGCCTGGTCAGCCGCTTCCTGCCGCGCGGCCTCGTCACCTTCGCCGCCGAACGGGTGATGCGGGAATGGAAATAGGCTCGACTGCCCGACCGCCGGACAGTTGACGCGGCGGGCAGTTGACGCGGCAGCCATAAGCGGGTTGAGTTGCTGGTCGCCCGTCGCATCGACGGCGGGTGGAACGGATGGCAGGGGAGACCCATGCAGATCGGCGTGATCCAGACGATACCTTGCGATCCTGACGCGTTTGAGCCCGATACATTTGAGCCCGATACATTTGAGCCCGGCACATTCGGCCCCGACAGATACGGTGCCGGCAGTTCCGAGCCCAGCAATTCCGAACCCCGCAGCTTTCCCCCGTTCGGCGCCCTGGCCCGGCTCACCGCCGGCCTCGGCCGCGTGCCGCCCAGTCTCCTGGTCCTGCTCTCGATCGTCTCGGTGCAACTCGGCTCGGCCCTGGCGACAGTGCTGTTCTCCAATCTCGGTCCGGCCGGGACGGCCCTGCTGAGCGCCGGCTTCTCCGCTCTCCTGCTCACGGCCGCATCCCGCGCCGCGCGGAGCGGAACAGCACGGGACCGGACGGCGGCGACCGCTCCCCATCTCGACCGGCGCATGCTCGATCATGCCGGCCTGCTGCTGCTTTTCGGCGTGATCATCGCCGGCATGCTCTGGCCGTTCTTCGTCGCCCTGCAATACATCCCGCTCGGCCTCGCTTCGACCATCGCCTTTCTCGGTCCCCTCGGCCTTGCCGTGGCGACCAGCCGGCGCCTGATCCATTTCCTGCTGATCGGCATCGCGCTCTTCGGCATCGTCCTGCTGATGCCCGATATCGGCACCGATCTCGATCCGCGCGGCATCGGCCTCGCCGTGCTCTCCGCCATCGCCTGGGCCGGCTTCGTGCCGGTCAGCAAGCAAGCGGGCGAGATCTTCCACGGCGTGCGCGGCCTGACCCTCGGCATGTGGGCGGCGACGCTCCTGATGCTGCCTGTCGCCCTGGCCGAAGGCAGCCTCTTGCAAGCGGGACCTCTCGATCTTTTCGGCGCCCTCGCGGTCGCGCTGATGACCACCGTCCTGCCGCTCGCCATGGAATTCCAGGCCCTGCGCCATCTTTCGGCCCGCCGCTACGGCATTCTCGTCACCTTGGAACCGGCCATCTCCGCCATCATCGGCGGCATCTTCCTCAGCCAGGCGATCGGCCCGCGCATGATGATCGCCATCGCCTGCGTCACCGTCGCCGCCATGGGCATCACCCTGGCGGACCGGCAGGAGGAACCATGACACAAGCAGCGATGCGCTTTCCCATCGCAGTTTCCGTCGGCATTGCTGCCCTGGCGCTCTCTTGCCTCGCCGTTATGCCGCACCCGGCGGCGGCCGGGGACGCGGGACAGGTCCTGCAACTTCCGCCCGCCGACCAACAGGAACTTGCCTCGCTGCTCGGCCCCGATGTGGTGGGAGAGGCCCTGCCCGCCCGGCCGCTGCTGAACCCAAAGGATTACATGACGACCGGCAAGGGCCCGCAGATCTTTCGGGTGCGGGATTCGGATGGCAAGGTTTCCACCGAGCAGCATGAATTCTCGCCCGTGGCAGCGACGGACAGCACTGACGCGAACGACACGGGCGCGCCCAACACGGGCGCACGCTGGGAATACCGCATCGGCTCGAAGCCCCGGGCGATCTTCGCGCTGCAGCCGGACGGCACGCTGGCGATGGTCCAGGATTTCAACACCGAGCAGAAAGTGGTCTCCGATTTCCTGCCGGCGGAGCCCCTGATCATTCCCGGCCTGGCACCCGGCCAGAGCCGGCAAGCCGTCGTCAAGGTGGTAGTCGCGGATATCGGCAATCCGCGCCACATCAATTACCGGGGCGAGCTCGATGTCACCTATACCCATCTCGGGCGCTACCGCATCACGGTGCCGGCAGGCAGCTATGACGCCGATCTCGTCAAATGGACCTATCAGGGCAGTATCGGTCCGGCCCATGTCAAGGCGACGCAGTTCCGGTTTCTCGCCGAGAAGAATGCGATGATCGCCATGATCGAGCTGCGCAACATCTCCGCCATGTTGATCTATCACGACGATACGCGGCAGGGAAAACTGCTGCTGACACCGGCACAACCGTGACCTGCGCAACCCGCAGAGGTGCAATACGGACGACAGATATAGGCTCTAGGATAGGATCGGCTAAGATCGGCCGGGATCAATCCATGCGCCACCCGCCCGCCCATCACCCGAGGCATCACGTCATCAGGCATTCATCGGGGATTTACACTTTGGCGCAAACAATGTGACCATCACGCCGACGGCAATCCGGTCGATCTCCTCGGCCGGCCGTCGTCGCAGGGAGAGGACGGTGTCCAGACATGTCGATGGCAGTGCCGCAGGAAGCCCAGGCGCGGCCCTGGCTCAACAGTTACCCGCCCGGATTGAACTGGTCGGCGCCGATTATGCCGCAGCCGCTCTATCGCCTGCTGGATGACGCCGCCGCGCTGTTCAGCGACCGCCCCTGCATCGACTTCCTCGACCGGCAATACAGTTATGCCGACATCAAGAAACTGTCGGACCGCACGGCCAAGGGGCTGAGCCAGGCGGGGTTGAAGCCGGGGATGAAGCTCGGCCTGTTCCTGCCCAACTGCCCCTATTACGTCATCTTCTATTACGCCGCGCTGAAATGCGGCGCCACGGTGGTCAATTTCAATCCGCTCTATGTCGAGCGCGAGATCGTGCATCAGATCGCCGATTCCGGCACCGACATGATGGTGACGCTGGATCTCCATTCGCTCTACGACAAGCTGGAGCCGCTGCTGAAGACGACGCGGCTGCAGGCGATCATCGTCTGTCCCTTCGCGGACAGCCTGCCCTTCCCGAAGAACCTGCTGGTGCCGATCACCATGTTCCGCGACATCGCCCATATCCGGCGCGACAAGCGGCACATCGCCTATGTCGATCTGATCGCCAATGACGGCATCTTCACCCCGGTTTCGGTGCGGCCGCTGGAGGATGTCGCGCTGCTGCAATATACCGGCGGCACCACCGGCGTTCCCAAGGGCGCCGCCCTCAGCCATGCCAATGTCTATGTCAACGCCCAACAATGCCGCGCCTGGTTCGCCAGCGTCTCCGACGAGACGGCGAAGGTGATCGGCGTCCTGCCGCTGTTCCATGCTTTCGCCATGACCTGCGTCATGAACTGGTCGCTGGCGGTCGGCGGTTCCATGATCCTGCTGCCGCGATTCGAGGCGAAGGGCCTGTTGCGCGCCATCCACAAGAAGCGGCCGACCGCCATGCCGGCCGTGCCGACGCTTTTCACCGCCTTGCTCAACCGGCCGGATCTCGACGATTACGATCTCAGTTCGATCAGGTTCTGCATTTCCGGCGGCGCGCCGCTGCCCCTCGAAGTGCGCAAGGCCTTCGAGGCGAAGACCGGCGCCCGGGTGCTGGAAGGCTACGGCCTCTCCGAGACCTCACCCGTCACCTGCGCCAATCCGGTGCACCGGCCCAGCAAGGACGGTTCGGTCGGCCTGCCCTTCCCGCAGACCGATTGCCGGATCGTCTCGATCGACGATCGCCACACCCCGGTCAAGCCGGGCGAACCCGGCGAAATCTGCTTCGCCGGCCCGCAGGTGATGCTGGGCTATTGGCAGAACCCGCAGGCCACCGCCGAGGTGATGCAGGACGGCTATCTCCATACCGGCGATGTCGGCCATATGGATGACGAGGGTTTCGTCTTCATCACCGACCGCCTCAAGGAAATGATCGCCGCCAGCGGTTACAAGGTCTATCCGCGTCTGATCGAGGAGGCGATCTATCTGCATCCGGCGGTCAAGGAATGCGCCGTGATCGGCGTCGGCGATCCCTATCGCGGCCAGACGGTGAAGGCCTTCGTCGCCCTGAAGCCCGACCAGAAGCTCAGCGCCGAGGACCTGACCGCCTTCCTGCGCAGCCGCCTGTCGCCCATCGAGATGCCGAAGCTGATCGAGTTCCGCGACGATTTGCCGAAGACGGTGATCGGCAAGATCCAGAAGAAGGCGCTGATCGACGAGGAAGCGGCGCGTGCCGCCGGCCAACCCGTATCTGCCAACCCAGCCAATTCAGGCTCCCCGGATTCGAACAAGGAGACAACCACATGAAAGAAGCGGTGATCGCGGGCTATGTCCGTTCGCCCTTCCATTTCGCCGGCAAGGGTGCCCTCGTGAAAGTGCGGCCGGACGATCTGGCGGCGGCCGTGGTCAAGGGACTGGTCGCCCGGACCGGCATCGACACCCGCGAGGTCGAGGACCTGCTGGTCGGCTGCGCCTTTCCTGAAGGCGAACAGGGGCTGAACGTCGCCCGCCTGATCGGCCTGATCGCCGATCTGCCGATCTCGGTCGCGGGCGCCATCATCAACCGCTTCTGCGGCTCTTCCATGCAGGGCATCCATTCCGCCGCCGGGGCGATCGCCATCGGCGCCGGCGATGCCTTCATCTGCGCCGGCATCGAATCGATGACCCGCGTCCCCATGATGGGCTTCAACCCGCTGCCCAACCCGGCCCTGACCGCGCGGATGCCCGCCGCCTATATTTCGATGGGCGAGACGGCCGAGAATGTGGCGAAGAAATACCAGATCAGCCGCAAGGAGCAGGAGGCCGTGGCGGTCGAGAGCCAGCGCAAGGCCAGCGCCGCGCGCGATGCCGGCAAGTTCACCGACGAGATCATCCCGATCGAGACCGGCAAGGAAACCATCGCCAGCGACGGCTGCATCCGCGCCGACACCACGGCCGAGATCCTGGCCGGCCTGAAGCCGGCCTTCGACCAGAGCGGCAGCGTCACCGCCGGCACCTCCTCGCCCTTGACCGACGGCGCCTCCGCCTGCCTCGTCACCTCGGCCGATTTCGCCCGCGCCCACGGCCTCAAGGTCCTGGCCCGGATCCGCTCGGTCGGCGTCGCCGGCTGCGCGCCGGAGATCATGGGCATCGGCCCGGTGGCGGCGACACAGAAGGCGCTGAAACGGGCCGGCCTGACGATCAAGGATATCGACGTGATCGAGCTGAACGAGGCCTTCGCCTCGCAGGCCATCGCCTGCATGCGCGATCTCGATATCGATCCCGCCAAGGTCAATCTCGACGGCGGTGCGATCGCGCTCGGCCATCCCCTCGGCGCGACCGGCGCCCGCATCACCGGCAAAGCGGCGGCGTTGCTGAAGCGCGAAGGCAAGCAATTCGCCCTTTCAACCCAATGCATCGGCGGCGGCCAGGGCATCGCCACCATCCTGGAAGCGGTTTGATGGGAGGCCGTCCGATGAGCGATCCCACCGGCCTCCTCCCTATCCAGAAAGCCTGCGTCATCGGCGCCGGCGTCATGGGCAGCGCCATCGCCGCCCAGATCGCCAATGCCGGCGTGCCGGTGCTGCTGCTCGACATCGTGCCGAAGGAAGGCAGCAACCGGAATGCGATCGCCGAAGGCGCCATCGCCAAATTGCTGAAGACGGATCCAGCACCCCTGATGTCGCGGGCCGCCGCCAAACTGATCACCCCCGGCAATATCGAGGATCATCTGGGGCAACTGGCCGATGTCGACTGGATCGTCGAGGCGGTGATCGAGAAGATCGAGGTCAAGCAATCGCTCTATGGGAAGCTGCTGCATAAGCGCAAGCCGGGCTCGATCCTCTCCTCCAACACCTCGACCATTCCGCTGGCACATCTGACCCAGGGCCTGCCGGACAATCTCATCCGCGATTTCTGCATCACCCATTTCTTCAACCCGCCGCGCTATATGCGCCTCCTGGAGGTGGTCGGCGGGCCGAAGACCGAACCGGGCCAGCTCGCCCGCATTGCCGCTTTCGGCGATATCGCCCTCGGCAAGACCGTCGTCCGGGCCAAGGACACGCCGGGCTTCGTCGCTAATCGTCTCGGCGTCTATTGGATGCAGGCGGCGGTCACCCAGGCGCTCGATCTCGGCCTCACCGTCGAGATGGCCGATGCGGTGATGGGCCGGCCGATCGGCGCGCCGAAGACCGGCATCTTCGCTTTGCTCGATCTCGTCGGCCTCGACCTCATGCCCCATGTCGATGCCTCGATGGCGGGATCTCTGCCGCCGGACGACGCCTATCTCAAGATCCGCCGCGACTTCCCGCTGCTGACGAAAATGATCGCCGAGGGCTATACCGGCCGCAAGGGCAAGGGCGGCTTCTACCGGCTCAACACCGAGGGCGGAAAGAAGGTCAAGGAATCGATCGACCTGAAGAGCGGCACCTATGCGCCCTCCGCGACCGCGCGGCTCGACTCCGTTGACGCCGCCAAGGCCGGTTTGCGCGCCCTTGTCAGCCATCCCGATCTCGGCGGGCAATATGCCTGGCGCGTGCTTTCGGGCCTCCTTGCTTATGCCGCCTCCCTGGTGCCCGAGATCGCCGACGACATCGTCGCGGTCGATCAGGCGATGCGGACCGGCTTCAATTTCAAGCGCGGCCCCTTCGAGATGATCGATCAGCTCGGCGCCGCCTGGTTCGCGGAGGCTTTGCAGAAAGAGGGCAAGCCCGTGCCGGATCTGCTGGCCAAGGCGGCCAAGGCCGGCGGCTTCTACAAGATCGACGGCGGCAGGCTGCATTATCTTGGCCTCGACGGTGCTTATCATCCCGTCCGGCGTGCCGAGGGCGTGCTGCTCCTCAGCGATATCAAGCTCGGCGGCAAGCCGATCCTCAAGAACGGCTCGGCCAGCCTCTGGGATATCGGCGACGGCGTCGCCTGCCTGGAATTCCACAGCAAGATGAATTCCATCGATCCAGACATGCTGATGCTCCTCAAGCAGTCGCTGGATCATGTCGGCAAGAACATGAAGGCGCTGGTGCTGCATAACGAGGCGGAGAACTTCTCCGTCGGCGCCAATATCGGCCTCGCCCTCTTCGCCGCCAATATCGCCATGTGGCCGATGATCGACGATCTGATCGGCCAAGGCATCGCCGTCTACAAGGCGCTGAAATACGCCCCCTTCCCGGTGGTCGGGGCGCCCAGCGGCATGGCGCTCGGCGGCGGCTGCGAGGTCCTGCTGCATTGCGACGCGATCCAGGCCCATGCCGAGACCTATATCGGCCTGGTCGAAGTCGGGGTCGGCCTCATTCCCGGCTGGGGCGGCTGCGCCGAATTGCTGATCCGCCATCAGCCGCAGGGTCGCGATCCGAAGGGACCGATGCCGCCGGTCGCCCAGGTCTTCGAGCTGATCTCGCTCGCCAAGGTGGCGAAATCCGCGGCCGAGGCGAAGGAGTTCCGCATCCTGCGACAGGACGATGCCATCAGCATGAACCGCGATCGCCTGCTGGCCGATGCCAAGGCCAAGGCCCTGGCCCTGGTCGCGGCGGGCTATCAGCCGCCGAAGCCGGCGGAGCTGCGCCTGCCGGGGCCGAGCGGCCGCACCGCGCTCACCTTGGCGGTGGATGGTTTCGTGCAACAGGGCAAGGCGCTGCCGCATGACCGGACGGTCTCCCTGGCCTTGGCCGAGGTGCTGACCGGCGGCGCCACGGACGTGACCGAGACGATCACCGAGGACCAGGTGAACAAGCTCGCCAAACAGACCTTCCTGGCCCTGCTGCGTACCGAGCCGACCCTGGCGCGGATGGAGCATATGCTGACCACCGGCAAGCCTTTGCGGAATTGAGGAGAGACGGTCATGCCAGCCTATCATGCCCCCCTGCGGGACATCCGCTTCGTGCTGGACGAGGTGCTGTCCTTCGACACGCTCCGCGGCCTGCCGGCTTTCGCCGAGGCGACGCCCGATGTGGTCGAGGCGATCCTGGAAGAGGCAGCGAAGTTCTGCACCAGCGAATTGCAACCCCTCAACCAATCGGGCGACGAGGAAGGCTGCCATTTCGATAACGGCACGGTGACGACGCCCAAGGGTTTCAAGGAGGCCTATGCGAAATTCGTCGAAGGCGGCTGGATCGGCCTGCCCTGCGATCCCGCTTATGGCGGCCAGGGCCTGCCCAAGGTGATCAATTTCGCCGTCGAGGAAATGGTCTGTTCCGCCAATCTCTCCTTCGGCATGTATCCCGGCCTCAGCAACGGCGCCTATAACGCGATTCACCTGCATGGCACCGAGGCGCAGAAGCAGCTCTATCTCCCGAACCTGGTGAGCGGCGTGTGGTCGGGCACCATGTGCCTGACCGAGCCGCAATGCGGCACCGATCTCGGCCTGATCCGCACCCATGCCGAGCCGCAGGCCGACGGCAGCTACAAGATCACCGGCACCAAGATCTTCATCTCCGCCGGCGAGCATGACCTTTCGGAGAACATCGTCCATCTGGTGCTGGCGCGGCTGCCCGACGCGCCGGCCGGCATTCGCGGCATCTCGCTCTTCGTCTGCCCGAAATTCCTGCCCGACGCGGACGGCAAGGTCGGCGCGCGCAATCAGCTTTCCTGTGGCGCCATCGAGAAGAAGATGGGCATCAAGGCCTCGGCCACCTGCGTCATGAATTTCGACGGCGCCACCGCCTGGCTGGTGGGGCAGAAGCACAAAGGCATGTCGGCGATGTTCACCATGATGAACACCGCCCGCCTCGCCGTCGGCATCCAGGGCCTCGGCATCGCCGAAGCCGCCTATCAGGGCGCCGTCCTTTATGCCAATGACCGCCTGCAGATGCGCAGCCTCGGCGGCGTGAAGGCTCCCGACAAGCCGGCCGACCCCATCATCGTCCATCCCGATATCCGCCGCATGCTGCTGACCCAGCGGGCGATCACCGAGGCCTGCCGCGCGCTGGTCTATTGGGCCGGGATCGAGCTCGATATTTCCAGCCATCACCCCGATGCCGACCATCGCCAGGCCTCGGACGATCTCGTCGCCCTGCTGACCCCGGTGGTGAAGGCCTATCTCACCGATCACGGTTTCCTCGCCGCCAATCTCGGCGTGCAGGTCTTCGGCGGACACGGCTTCATCCGCGATAACGGCATGGAGCAATTGGTGCGCGATTCCCGCATCACGCAGATCTATGAGGGTACCAACGGCATCCAGGCCCTGGACCTGGTCGGCCGCAAGCTGTCGCTCGGCACCGGCCGGCTGCTGCGCCGCTTCTTCCATCCGGTCGCCGAGTACATCGAAACGGCCGCCAAGGATGCTGCGATGGCCGAATTCGTGATGCCCCTCGCCAAGGCCTTCGCCAAATTGCAGCAGGCCACCGCCTGGCTCGCCCAGACCGGCCTGAAGGATCCCGAGGAAGCCGGCGCCGGCGCCAACGATTACCTGCGTCTCTTCGCGCTGGTGGCGCTGGGTTACATGTGGTGCCGCATGGTCGCCGTCGCCCTACCGAAGCAAGAAGGCGGGGAAGCCGCCTTCTATCAGGCGAAGATCGCCGCCGCACGCTTCTTCATGGCGAAGATCCTGCCCGAGACGAATCTGCTCTTCACCACCCTGACCGCCGGCAAAAGCAGCGTGATGACGCCGGGCGACGCTTTCTTCCATTCCCCGGAATGAGAGAATGAGATCCGGGACGCAATGCGCTTGCGTTGCGTCCCACACGTCTTGCCGCTGCCGCCCGACCTGCGCGATTTCTGTCACAGTCTAGTCACAGCTTTCGCATAGCGCCGTCACAGAGAGCTGTGACAAAGGAGCGCCGGCAGGAACCTTCCGATATGAATCCGAGTCGCGCGGCCCCTGTCGGGAACGCGCGCCTCGTTGTGGTGTTAGAGTCGAAGCCCAGCGGTGGAATTGCCGTGCGATTTCACCGCAGCGCTGAATCAGGCTCTGCTCAGGCAGATAGAGGGTGCCTCAGGTTCAACCATCGAAGGCTTCTGATGATCACGCCATTGCGATGCCCGACACGTAAAACGGCCCGGATTCTCATCGCCTTCCTCACCCTCTTTTCTTCAGCCATTTTTCTTCTCCCCGCCAGCCGCAGTGACGCCGCCAGCATCAGCGCCATGCTGATCGACAACCGACCCGAGGCGGCGCCGATCGCGGCACCGCTCGGCATGACGCTGGATACCTTCAGGACCATGCCCTTCCTCGACCGCGCCAAATATCCCCAGGCGCGCGTGCTGTGCAGCGGCGATGCGGAGTTGCGGCAATCCATGGCGCTGACGGAGATGCGGCCGATGCCCGACGAAGCGGCAGCCGGCATCATCCGCTGCAATCTGTTCCGGCCCGATCCCGTCAATCTGTCCTGGTGGACACCGATCCTGCCGGAGGTCGGCGGCAAGCCGGTCAAATCGACGGCCTATTTCTTCCTGCCGGCCGATAATGGCGGTTATCGCCTGCTCTTCATCCAGGCGGTGCTGCCCGACACCTTGTTCGAGGCAGCGCACGCGCAATTCATCGATGCCTATGGCACGCCGAAGAAACGCACAGAGCCCGGCCTCATCACCGAGAGCCTCTGGACCGAATCCTGGAAGATGGACCATGTCTGGTTGCTGCTGGACAGCCGCAAGCACAGCTTCCGCCGCGACTTCAGCGTCACCTATGTCAGCGCCGCTTTGACCGAGACGGCGGCGACGCGCGGCTTCGATCCCAATCGCAATGTTCTCTACTACTCGGCCCATACCCGCTTCCGCTAGAGCCGGATGACTTCAGATTGAAGCGGGTCTGCTTCAATCTGAGCGATGCAGCAGCGCAGGTCTGTGCGCTGGGTCACAGGCAGAAAAACCGAATCAGCCTATAGTCCCCTCATGCGATGGATCGCGCGACCAGCTCTCTCCGGTCACGCATTCCTCGCAGGTGAGATTCGCTCCGTTTGAATTTGTCCAAGCAAGCGATTGACTTGGGTCTACCTGGCCTTCGGGCCGGGTGAGCCCGCCGGCGGGCGTTCCCGTCCCCAACTGCCCGCCGGCACTTTCTCGCCCGTTTTTCTTCGCAAAACCGCCATAAAATCGTCAGCACGTCGTCAAGATTCGCCGATATCGTCCAACGTGACGAAGGCTATTGGAGTGCAATAGTTCCGGAATCGACGCGTGAGGCGACCAATGCTGCCGAAATTCATGCCGGATCTGTTTCAGCCCATCACCCTGCCAGCCATCAAACTGGCGCGCAGGTGGCACGCCCGGACACGCGCCCGCATTCGGATCGGCTATCGTGTCAACCGCTCCGTGCAGCACGGCGCGCGTCCCGCCAACGACAACTGATCTCCCCCGCCCTCGATCGCCCCCTTTGATCGCCGCATGTTGCCATCGCTCATGGCAGCGGCATTTCCTTCAGGCTGAATCCATCGGGCAGCTTCGCCGCCGCGATATCCAGGCGGTCGTTGCTCAGCGGGATATCGACATCGTTCTCGTCGCTGAGATGGAAGCGCAGGATCATGCCGCTGAAGACCTGATCGGCCGGCGCCGTGCGATCGACATAGATGTGATTGGTGCCGTCGGGATAATCCGCCGATACCCAGGCGAGATCGGCCGACCAGTCGAGCGCGGCGCTGGCATCCGCGCCCGGCGGCACCAGCAGCATGACCCGCTGCAACGGCGCCGTCGGCGACGCATAGCTGATGATGGCGGCGCCGCGTTTCTCGCCCTTGAACAACACATCGTCCATCGCCGTCGGCGCCACATGGGCGACGGCGATCCGCGTCATGGCGAAGCCGCCTTTGGCACCCAGCGTCGCCCATTGGTCGCCGGTCGTGTTGAAGAGGTACTTGCCGCTTTCCAGGCTGTAGACTGCCTTGGTCGTCCCCTCGACGCAGCAGCCATAGCGCGTCAGGGTGAGATAGGAGCTATCGACCGCGACATCGTCGCCGACACTGTCGATGGTGATACGCGGTGCGCCCTTGCCCTTCTCGGTCAGCGGATAGACCGTCACCTTCACCTGGCCGGGATCGTTCGCGGCGTCGAGCTGGTCGGATTCCCGCAGCGATTTCGTCTTCTCGACCAGGATCAACTGCCGGATGGCCGGTGCGGTCGCGGTCGATTCCACCGTCGAGGCGATGAAGGAATTGTAGAGATAGAAACGGGCGACGCTGCGGACATGGAGGCCGCTGGCATCCTTCGAGATATTGATCGTGGAGGTGGCCTGTTCCTTGACCAGATCGACTGCCGCCGCCGGCAACGAGGCCGCAGCGCAGAACAGACCCGCCAGCATCACGACATGCATTTTTTTCAAGATCCGCCACCTTCGACAGTCACCGCGCCTATTCTATAGGGCAGCCCCCGCCGAGGGGCGACGCTTTTTCGTCGCACCCTGATCAAGCAATCAGAGGCAGCGGGACGGGCCCGCCGCCGCCGATTACTTGTCAGATATCTCTCCCAGAAGTACGTCCCTAGGACTGCTTTCGCTCGAAGCGCGCGGCGTCGGGATGGAAAACCTCGTCAGGATAGGGATACCACCAGGACTGGATGGTGGGCTGGTGATCGATGATCACCATCTTCGCCTGACGGAAGGCATTCAGGCCGAGCCGGCCGAGCTCCCGGCCGAGATCGTGGCGCAGCTGCTCATCCAGCACCTGGCCT
>CAYOQR010000047.1:0-48989 GCA_964406155.1 uncultured Rhodospirillaceae bacterium
TTGCCGCCGCGCCAGATGCGCAGCTTCAGCGAGACCGAGAGCGCGTTGACCACGGAGACGCCGACGCCGTGCAGGCCGCCGGAGACCTTGTAGGAATTCTGGTCGAACTTACCGCCGGCATGGAGCTGGGTCATGATGACCTCGGCGGCGGAGACGCCTTCCTCCTTGTGGATGTCGACGGGGATGCCGCGGCCGTTATCGCGCACGGTGACGGAGCCGTCGCCGTTCAGTACCACGTCGATGCGGTCGCACCAACCGGCCAGGCTTTCGTCGATGGCGTTGTCCACCACCTCATAGACCATGTGATGGAGGCCCGATCCGTCATCGGTGTCGCCGATATACATGCCCGGCCGCTTGCGCACGGCATCGAGGCCCTTCAGGACCTTGATCGAATCCGCGCCATAATCAGTGCCGTTGCCGTTCGTTTCGTTCTCAGCCATCTCAATCCACTCGGTCTAGCGCCGGCCGGACTTGCGCCCCGCCGGCTCGATGTATCCTGCATATCCGTGCGCCGGTCCTCCCGCGAGGCGGGCCGGCCGGCGTCCGGTTTCTGCCATGTCGTTCCCGGCGCTTGCGGCAATTGCTTCTCGGCAATCGTCCCTGGCGCGGGATGGTGAAGGGAGCGGGCTCCACCCCCTTAAGAAAGCCTATATCATGTCCGCCGTCAGCCGACCCTCGGCGACGGCGAAACCTTGCACCGCGCCGCTCATCGGCTTGAACCAGTCCCGCTCGGTGCCGGTGATCCAGGCCTGGGTACCAAGCGCCAGCACCATCTCGAACAGAGCCTGCCGCCGCGCCGCATCGAGATGCGCCGCCGCCTCGTCCAGCAGCAGCACCGGCGAGGCGCCGCGCAGATGCCGGGTGAGGCGCGCCTGAGCCAGGATGATCGAGACCAGCAACGCCTTCTGCTCGCCGGTCGAACACTCCGCCGCCCGCAAGGCCTGATCGCCCAATTGCCGGCCGAGGAAACTGACGGCGAGGTCGCTGCGATGCGTGCCCCAACGTGTCGTGCCGCTGGCGGCGTCCTCGCCCCGCGCGCTGCGCAGGCATTGGCGCAAGCGGTCTTCCGCCGCCAAAGCCGGCATCTCCTGCAGCCAGGCTTCCACGGCACCTTCCACCGCCAGCACCGCCAGGGGGAAGGCCTTGGCCGCCTCGTGGACAGCATCCTGGTCCGCCGCGCCGGTCGCGAAATCACCGGCCATGAAATCGTTCAGCCGCGCCACCGTCTCGTTGCGGGCGGCGGCGATGGCGACACCCAAGGCGGCGATCTCGGTTTCCAGCCCGTCCAGCCAGGCGCCGGTCTCGGCACTGCCTGCCGTCACCTCGCCACGCAGGATCTTGGCACGTTCCCGGACGGCCGTCTCATAGGCGCCGACCCGGCTTGCCTGTTCGGGATCGATGCTGGCGACCAGCCGGTCGAGGAAACGCCGTCGCGACCCCGTCGCATCGCTCAGCAGACGGTCCATCTGCGGCGTCAGCCACAGGATCGACACGATATCGGCAAAGCCCGCCTGGCTGCGCAACGGCGCGCCGTTCAGCCGGTGCAGTCGGCGGTCGCGGCCGATCTGCGCCGGACCCAGCGGATCGCGCCCGGTGCCCAGCAGATGTTCGCCGGCGGGCAGCGACAGCTTGGCATGCACCGCCCAGGCCATGTCGCCCTGATTGCTGGCGCTGCGTGTCCCGGGGCTGCGGAAATCGACCTCGGACAATTTCGCCTGGCGCAGGCCGCTACCCGGCGCCAGGAAGGAGATCGCCTCCAGCAGGTTGGTCTTGCCGGCACCGTTGCCGCCCCAGAGCACCACCGGCCGCGGATCGAGATCCAGCGACAATTGGCGGTAGTTCCGGAAGGCGGTCAGGCTGAGATGGGTGAAGCCCGTCTCAGCGGCGACGGATGTCGCCCGTTGCGGTGTCGCAGGTCCGATAACCGCATCGCCGCCCGGTCCTTCCGTTGCGGCCGCTGTCGTCATCCGGTCCTGTCGCAGTCCCGGCAAAGCCTCACACCCGCATCGGCATCAGCACATAGAGCGCCATGGCATCGGCGAGATCGCGCACCAAAGTTGGCGCGACGGAATCCGCCAGCACCATCTGCATGCCGTCGCCGTCGATCTGGTCGGCGACATCCAGCAGATACTTCGAGTTGAAGCCGATATCCAGGGGGGCACCCTCGTATTTCACTTCCAGCTCTTCCAGGGCGGTGCCGTTCTCGGCGCTGGTGGCGGAGAGCGTCACGACATTGGGCCGCAGGCTCAATTTCACCGCCCGCGACTTCTCGCTGGAAATGGTGGAAACGCGGTCCACCGCATCGCGGAAGCTGCGGCGGTCGACTTCCAGGATCTTGTCGTTGCCGGTCGGAATGACGCGCTGATAGTCCGGGAAACTGCCATCGATCAGCTTCGAGGTCAGCACGATATCGTCGAAGGCGAAACGGATGCGCGATTCCGAGAGCGAGACCTCGACGATGCCATCGACTTCCTCGATCAGCTTGCGGATCTCGTTCACCATCTTGCGCGGTACGATGACGCCGGGGATGTTCTCGGCGCCTTCCGGCAGCGGCATCTCGACCCGGGCCAGGCGGTGGCCGTCGGTCGCCACGGCGCGCAGGGTCTTCTGCTTGCCGGTGGAGAAGGCATGCAGATAGATGCCGTTCAGGTAATAGCGGGTCTCTTCCGTCGAGATGGCGAATTTCGTGCGGTCGATCAGGCCGCGCAGATCCACCGCCGAGAGCGGGAACTTATGCGCGAGATCGCCGGCCGCCGTCGCCGGGAAATCTTCCTTGGGCAGGGTCGCCAGGGTGAAGCGGGACCGGCCCGCCTTCAGCGCCACCTGCGCGCCATCCGCTGCCAGTTCGATCTGCACCTCGGAGCCGTCTGGCAGCTTGCGCACGATGTCGTACATCGTATGGGCGGGTACGGTCGCCGCGCCGGGGCTGACCACGCCGGCGGCGGTCTGTTCGACGATCGCCAGATCCATATCCGTCGCCGTCAGGCTGAGGCGGTCGCCCTTGGCCTCGACCAGCACGTTCGACAAGATAGGAATGGTGTTGCGCCGTTCGACGACACTCTGCACATGGGCAAGGGAACGCAACAAAGCAGTCCGTTCGATGGTCAATTTCATGGCCACTCACGCTCATCCGATTGGCCGCTCCGGAGATCGCCGACGACATTCCGCCGCCGGGCCCCTGGACGGTCTTTTTCCTACAATCCACCTTGCCGGGAGTGCCGGCTCGTGCCGGCTGAAAGGGTGCAGAATTCGGGCGAATCAAGCCCCCGCTACAGCAAGTGCGGGATTATAGCAGCCGGCACCGAATACGACAGCTTTTTTCCCATAACCGGACCAGGAATACGGCCCTTTTTCAGCGAAATAGCCTGCCGCTTTTTCAGCTCCGGGACCGGCCCGTGCCGGCCTGACCCGCAGGCGCGCGTCGCGTGCCCGCCATCGGCCCGCATGGAACGCTGTCCATATCATAACGGATGCATAAAATTGTATGCATCAATTGCCTGACATATCGGTGTGAGTCGTGCTTTTCCTGCCATTTCGCGATCTATGCAGCCCTGCGGTGCAGGCCCGTTCGGCGCTGCGCCTCATGCGTGCTTTTGCCATATATTTCGTCGATTTTTTTGCTGCAGCAGGCATGTTCTGACTTGAGCCGACCGGCCGATGCCGCTAAAGCAGAAGCTCCAGACGGATGGTGGGGGCACCATCGCGGCGAGGGACCGGGGTTGCGGGACGGATGACAAGCATCTGTCGTGCGATTCCGAATCAGAGTTCAGTGTAGATTGCTGAGTATCGCCCTAAATTTGCCGCACTTGCTTGCGTAAAAAGCACTCCATCGAGTGCTGTGGGGAAAGGTAACAATGAGAGTGACACATTGGCGTGGCCGAGAGGCTGCGGCTGAGTGCCATCAGCAATTTCATGCCGGCTCGACTTCAGCCGGTCTTGCTCCTGCCAGTGCTGTTCGGACTGGTACGATCAGCGCGGGTCTGCGGCGGTCATTGGTCGCGCAGGCGGCTCTATGCCTGTGCCTCGCGCTGCCGGCAGCGGCACTGGTTCCCGTGGCGGCATCGGCGCAGGAATCGGCTGGCATGCGCCCCGCGCCCCATTCGCCGGTCAAATCCAACAGCGCTCAATCCAGCACGGCCCAGCCCGTTACGACCCAGTCCGATACGGCGCAGCCCAGCACCGTGAAGGTATCCAATACAGCGACGCAGGCGAAGCCGCACAATACGGCAGGCAAGACCGCTGCGACGGCGCAGGCACGGCGTCAGGATGTTACTGGCAAGGATGTCGTCGTGACGATCCGCAAGGGCGATACGCTGGCGCTGATCCTCACGCGTCAGGGCATCGGCCCGACCGATCGCGCTGCCGTTCTCGATGCTCTCGGCGATCTCATCGATCCCACGGCGCTGCAGGTCGGTGACAAGATCCGCCTCACCATCGCCAAGCAAGATGCCCGCCGTGTCGTAACGGCACTGCATCTCGACACCGGTCAGGCCGAAGACCTGACGATCAAGGTGGGGCCGTATGGCAATGACGAGACGGCCGATTCGTCGTCGACGACCAATGCCCCGACCGATACGCCCGCGACCAACAGCGCTGTGAAAGAGGCTCGCAACGCGGCGGCAGCGCAGGCCGATCCGGCGGGGCCGACGGATATGGGCTGGGAGAAGATGGGGCGTGGCGCGACGCAGAATGCCACCAGCTTCAATGGTGCCAGGCTGAATGAGGCGAGTCGCGACCCGATCAGTGAAGGCGATAGCGGCTGGCAGGCCGCAACCGGCACGACGGATAAAGACCGCCAGGCCGGGCAATTCGTTGTGCGCCATTCCGCCGGCATCGTCGGCAAGAACTTCCGCACCGCTTTGCAGGCCGCCAGCCTGCCGAAGCCGCTGATCGATGAGGTTGTGCTGGCCTTTAAATATGATGCGGATGCGCCGGGAGCGCTGCCCCAGCATGCCGCCTTCTCCATTATCTATGAGGGCGTGCTGCAGGACGGCAAGTTCCAGGCGCCGCAATTGCGCTATGCCGCCCTCAATGACGGGCGCAAGACGCACCGCATCTACCGTTATCAGGCCGACAGCAGGACGACGGCTTTCGTCCATGCCAACGGACAGGGCGTTGCCGTGGTCGATCTCAGCAAGCCGCTGATGATCGAGGCGAAGATCACCTCGCCTTACGGCTGGCGCATCCATCCGGTCTTCGGCGACCGCCGGTTCCATGAGGGCGTCGATTTCGGCGCGCCCAAGGGAACGCCGGTGGTGGCGACTGCTGACGGCACGATCGAGGATATCGGCTGGCGCGGCAATTACGGTGAATACATCCGGGTCCGCCATGACGGTCATCTGGAAACC
The DNA here is from genome assembly GCA_964406155.1 of uncultured Rhodospirillaceae bacterium. Lineage (GTDB taxonomy): Bacteria > Pseudomonadota > Alphaproteobacteria > Dongiales > Dongiaceae > Dongia_B. The sequence continues at coordinate 5,349 of CAYOQR010000047.1, forward strand.
GCTTATGCCCATCTCGCGGGCTTCGCCCGTGGCATGCAGCGCGGGACCCAAGTCAAGCGCGGCGAGGTCATCGGTTATGTCGGCCGCACCGGTGTCGCAACCGGGCCGCATCTCTATTACGAGGTGCTGATCGACGGCAAGCAGGTCGACCCCATGAAGGCGCCACCGGTGGTGCCGGTGACGTTGAGCGGGACGCAACTCGCCGAATTCCAGAAATTCGTCGAGACCGCGCCGCAGGAATAAGCGCACCGGCCTCGCCGTCAACAGGGCAGGCGACAGGACCGAGAAGTAAAACGGCCGCTGCATCGATGGATGCAGCGGCCGTTTCATGTTTCCGCCAGCGACGGCAATCTCATCACGCTCTGACGGCGGTATTGGGACGGTACGGATCAACGGCCATTGAGGTGGTCGCCGATCGCCCGGATGCCACTGAGGGTGTCGCGCAACAGATCGACCATGCGGTAGTCCGGCCAGGCGGAGAGCTTCACGGCAACGAGCTGATTGAGGGGATCGATATAAATCAGCTGGCCGTAGATGCCACGCGCCATGAAGCTGCCGCGTCGGCAATCCTCCACCCAGAACTGACTTGAATAGGCACCATCGGGATACCAATCCGCATAAGGGGCGCCGAATTTGGTCTGGTCGCCCCGACCACAGGCGGCAACCCAGTCGCTCGACAAAAGACGCTGCTCTCCAGCCAGGCCGCCATTGAGCATCATCAAGCCGAACCGGGCGTAGTCTCGGGCGGTTGCGGCGAAGCCACCGCTTGCCAGGGCGACGCCTGCCTTGTCCAAGGTGAAATAAGCCTCGGCTTCGCAGCCGAGTGGTTGCCACAGGATCTCGCTCATGAGCTGGGCGAGGGCCAACCCGCTGCGACGCTCCAGCACCCAACCAAGGACGTCGGTTTCCACCGATCGATATTCGAACTGCTCGCCATGCGGTCGGATCTGCTTCAAGGACAGGATGAGATCGTGAAGCGAAGCCGGGCCGCGTCCGTCGTGATCCGGACGCCAGCCGGTACAGACATCCATCGCCCAGACTTCCGAATTGGGATCGCCATAAGTCTCGGCGAAGCCGACACCACTGGTCATATCCAACAACTGCCGGATCGTCGCACCGGCATAGCCGCAGCGCTGCAGCTCCGGCACATAATCTGTCGCCGGCGCTGACGGATCGAGCAAGCCCCGGTCGATGAAGTTGCCGGCCAAGGCGCCGACCAAGGATTTCGAAACGGATTGAGATATATGCGCAGTCGTCTCAGTCATCGTGCCGAAATACTGCTCAGTCACGATATGCCCACGGTGAATCACCAGGAAAGCGTCGGTATGGGTTCTGGCCAGGAGCGCGCCGATTGTCTCCTTGTCGCCTGCCGTCCGGCGATAGGTAAGATCGTCCAGCGCCTTCGCCGCGCGCGGCAAATCCCGCCGGCCCGCCGGAGCAACGCCCACCGCTGCAGTGGGGAAGAGGGTTCGCAGATTCTGAAAACTCCAGCGATTGAAGGGGGGGCGGTCCCAGTTGTCATAGGTCATGCCTTGCGGGCGATATCCGGCGATGCCCTCACTGGGTGAGGGGGTGGGGTCGGCAAATGTCCTTGTCATTGGAGATGTCCATCGGCTGCTGGGAAGCGGCACAGCGCGCCTGTCAGGCGAGCCGTGCCGCTACGGGAGGCAAGGTGGGCGAGGCCGTTACAGTGTCAGGCAAACCACCAGCGTTCGCCCAGGCGCCGGCCGTCGAGATCGGAGTTATGCGCAAGATCGCCATGGGCGATCTTGCTCGATGTTGCGATGACGAAATCGCTGAACATGGGAATGATGACGCTGCCGTCATCACGCAGGATCTGCTGCGCTTCGGCATAAATCTCCGCGCGCTTGCCCTCATTGAGTTCGGGGCGGGCGGCGCGCAACAGACTGTCGAAGCGCTCGTTCTTCCAGAACGATTCGTTCCATGGGGCGGTCGATTGATAGGCCGAGGAGAGGATCATGTCTTCGGTCGGCCGGCTGCCCCAATAGCTGGCGCACCAGGGCTTCTTCATCCAGACGTTGTCCCAGTAGCCATCGGCCGGCTCGCGAATGACGGTAATGTCGATGCCGGCCTTTGCCGCATGTTCGCGATAGATCTGAGCCAAATCGACCGCGCCCTGGAAACCCTCATCCGAGACATTGAGGTCGAGCTTCAAACTCGTCAGGCCCGCTTTCTTGAGATGAAACTTCGCCTTATCCAGATCGTAGCCACGCTGCGCGACCGATGCAGCGTAATAGCGATAGCTCGGGGCGATCGGGTGATCGTTGGCAACGGTGCCCATGCCGGGCCGCAGACGTTTGATCAGGTCGTCGCGATCGATGGCATATTTCAGTGCCAGGCGGATATTGACGTCCGTAAAGGGCGCGGTGTCGGCCCGCATCGGCAGGGTGCCATGCAAGCCGCTTTTGACGATCTCGACCTTCAAGCCGGAATTGCCCTGCAAAATCGGCACGGTATTGGGATCGACATTTTCCATCACCTCGATTTCGCCGGCCAGCAGGGCGTTCATGCGGGTCATCTGGTCATGGATCACCAGCAGCGAGATATCCGAGAAATGGGCCCGGTCCGGTTTCCAATAATTGGCGTGGCGGGTCAGATCGGCCCGGCTGCCCGGCTGGAATTTATTGATTTTATAGGCCCCGGAGCTGATGCCGGACTGCGCGTCGATCTTGCCGTCAGTGGCGGGAAGAATGGCGAAGTGGTAATCGCCGATGATGTAGGGGAAGTCGGCATTGCCGTCGGTCAGCGTGAAAACGACGTTATCGCCGTCGATGCCGATATCTTCGATCACATCGGCGAAAGGTTTCACGGCAGAAGTCGATTTGGCGCCACGATGGTGATTGATCGAGGCGACGACGTCGGCCGGGGTCAGTGTCTTGCCGTTATGGAATTCGACCCCCTTGCGGATCGTGAAGATCCAGCGCTTGGCATCCGCGCCGGCCTCCCACTTTTCCGCGAGCTCCGGAATGACCTGGCCGTGGGCGTCAATTTCGGTCAGGGTGCCGTTGATGGTCGGACCCAGGGTATCGGTAAAGCTGTTGGCATAGGTTGCCGGATCAAGCGAGTCAGTGGTCGATCCGCGGCTGAGCCCGACGCGCAGATGCCCGCCTTGCTTCGGCTGGCTTGCGAGAGCCGGCTGTGACAGGCCACCTGGCCAACCGGCGACAAGTCCGCTGGCTGCCAGACCGGTTGCCGCGAGGCCGCTCAGAAGCTGGCGCCGTGTGGGATGGGTGATCGTGGTCGTTCCCCGTTTCATCTCTTTCCTGCCCATTTTATCGTCTTTTTCACCGCCGATTTGCTGGCGGCTGCGCACTGGCCGCTGCATCGGTCACTCGATGATGTGACGGCAGCGGCGAGCCCCGCGACTATGCCGAGCGCGGCGTGATAGCGTCAATTTCGCTGCCTTTGTCGGACTGTGACGCGACTTGACGCAACTATTGACGCTGTTTGACGCTGCGCCACGCGCGCGGAGCAACGACTCGTGCGGGCTCGTCAGGTGGAGGAAGTGGCGGGATCAGAAGAAGGGAGCGGCGACCAGTACATCGATGCCGGTGTTGATCCGGTTCCCGACCAGGGGACGGATGGGCATCGGGATTTCCGGCGCATCGGGTTTGAAAATGCCGCAAGCCTTGAGGGCGTCGCGATGGCTGGTCTTCTCCGGAATGCGCGCATAGACCAGGTTTGAGGCAAAAGGGCGACGGTCCAGTTGCGAGGCGACACCCAGCATCAATCCGTTGAGCAGATAGATCTCATCGCTGCCGGACGGATAGAGAATGGTCATCGTATATGACCGGTTCCGCCCGATCCGGCGGTCGTGGATATAGAGATATCCGCCCTCCAATGCGACCGTGCCACGCATGCGAAAAACCGAGACCGGTGCATCTGCTTCGTAGCGCCGGACATAGCGGTCCAATACCTTGCTATAGGTTCGACCTTCATGCTGGTAGAGGATTGCCAGTCCCTTGAAGATGCAGCCGGCATAGGTCGGCGACCGAAAATAGGTATGGTACCGGCCGCAGTAGCGCCGCAGAGCTTCCTGTTCGACACTGTCGCCATCGGGAACCGTCGCCGCGGTTGCGATCTGTTTCGCTCGCCGGTGGCGTCGCTTGACCTCATCGAGCGGGGCCAGGAGGACGTCCTCGGTCATACCGAAGAACTCGGCGATGCGACGCAGATTATGTGCCGTCGGCTGGGTTTGCCCGCTCAGATACTTGTTGAACTGTTGGCGGTTGATCCCCAGGCGCTGGCAGACGTCGCTGATCGACTCATAATCCGAGCACAGGTAACGAAGTGTGGCGGCAAGCGAAGGCGCGGCCGGATTGTCCTTTCTCTCCGGCCGCATCTTCCGGTGTTATCCTTCCAGCATGCGCCGCAACAGATCGACATCCTCGGCGAAGCTGGAATCGCTGGCGCAGAGTTCTTCCACCTTCTTCACCGCATGCATCACCGTCGTATGGTCGCGACCGCCGAATTTGCGGCCGATCTCCGGCAGCGACCGGGTGGTCAATTGCTTGGCCAGATACATGGCGATCTGGCGCGGCCGTGCCACCGTCCGGGCGCGGCGGGGCGACTGCATGTCGGCCAGCTTGATGTTGAAATGCTCCGCCACCCGGCGCTGAATTTCCTCGATGCTGACACGGCGATCATTGGCGCGCAGCAGATCCTTCAGCAGCTCCTGGGCCGATTCCAGCGTTACCGGTCGGCCGACCAAGGTGGCGTGGGCGGTGATGCGGGTGAGGGCCCCTTCCAGCTCACGCACATTGGAAGCGATGCGATGGGCGAGGAATTCCAGTACCTTCTGCGGAATCTCGACGCCGCTCTGTTCGGCGCGCGACTGCAGGATGCCGAGGCGCAGCTCGTAGGTGGTGGGATGAATATCGGCCACCAGCCCCCAGCCGAGGCGTGAGCGCATACGCTCCTCCAGACCTTCGAGATCGGAGGGCGATTTGTCGGCTGACAGAATGACCTGACGGTTCTGATCGGCGAGAGCGTTGAAGGTATGGAAGAATTCTTCCTGGGTGGATTCCTTGCCGATGATGAACTGCACGTCATCGACCATCAGTACATCGACGGTGCGGAACTGCTCCTTGAAGGCCATGGTGCTCTTGTTCCGCAAGGCGCGGATGAACTGATACATGAACTTCTCGGCGGAGAGATAGATCACCCGCTTATGCGGCTTGCGCCGCCGGATATGCCAGGCGATGGCATGCATGAGATGGGTCTTGCCGAGGCCGACGCCGCCATAAAGGAACAGCGGATTGAAGGGTACTGTCTCTGCCTCCGCCACCCGCAAGGCGGCGGCATGTGCCAGCTCGTTGGATTTGCCAACGACGAAATTGTCGAAGGTGAGGCGCGGGTCCAGCGGCGCGCTGACATCGTCGAACCCGTCCGGCTCGTCGCGCGCAATCATCTGCGGCGCGGCCATTGCCGCCTGGCCTGCGCTCATATGCATGGGGGTCGCCACCGCGACACCGGCCATCTGCGAGCCACCCGCGCGCAGCGGCGTGATCTCGGCCTCATCCAGTGTGCCGGTACGCAGGACGCCATCGGACAGATCATCGCCGATCTCTTCCACTTGGACGGCCTTGGCGCTACCGCTGTCGACGATCACCTCGACCGAGCGGATTTCCGGATTCTCCGAAGACCAGAGCGACCGGATGCGGTCGCCGTAATGGGTCGTGACCCAGTCGCGCATGAAACGCGACGGGACCGCCACCCGAAGGTCGGCGCCACGCCGGCCCGCCAGAGTCAGCGGCTTCAGCCAGCTCCGGAAGGTTGCTTCTCCATATTCCGCGCGCAAACGGCCACGGACCCGCGCCCACTGTGCGTTCAGAAGGGCATCGCTGTTCAGTTCAGACATCACACTTCCCCGTAACGCCGCATCGCCCCGGATCTGCCGTCCGCCCCCGACTGGACTCCGATGGCGATGCCCCGCTTACTCACTTTCCTACGTCTGCGCCGGCTTCCCGAGACACCCCTGCTGATACAAGGCAGGTCCCCGGACCGACTTCGTTCCATTCAATGACTCGGAGAGCGACCGACCTATCGGATCGGCACCTGCTGCCAGCCATCCGACCGCGTCACGCTCTCTAACTCAGTCCACTCGTCTTCGATGTGACTAACCAAAGCCTCGGCCCGGCCATTGGCGATCCCATCATCTCCCGCATCATTCGCCTTGACCCGGCGATATCCCGGTTCTCTGGAACGCAGCTCTCGAAGAACTCGTTCCTAGGTATTCAGTTCCCGAAAATCAGTTCTCCAGGAACTATTTCCCTAAGTTCCGCCGGCGCGAGCATAGCTTTCCACGAGTCCCGCCGTACTTCCCCCGAACCCGTTTCGCCCGCCTAATCCTGGATCCAGGACAAGCCGGCCACCTTCCAACCATTCACCGTGCCCCGGTGGGAAGCGTCGTCGCGGTCCCCCTCGAAGCCGCCGGCGATGTTGTAGCAACGGCCATATCCAGCAGCGGTCATCGCCATAGCCGCTGCCTTGGACCGGGCGCCGCTCCGGCACAGGAACAGCAGCGGGGCAGTGGTCGGCGTGTTCCCCAGCTCCAGCTTCAGCTTGCCGGCGAAATCCGGATCGACCGCCATCTGCGGATAATGCTGCCAGCTCTGCAATATGGCCGTTTTGCCGAGTTCCCGCAGATCCGGTCGGCCGACAAAGCTCCATTCCGGTGCCGTGCGCACATCGATCAGGCGTGCCTGCTGGTCGCTGGACAAGAGAGCCCAGGCCTCAGTCGCCGTCAGATCGCCTGCGTAAGCCATTCAAACACCCCAATCCATTTTCGTCGTTCCGACACCGCCCGTTACAACCATCAGTTACCCTCGGTGGGATGACGGCTGGGCCTTTCTGGCGAAAACGAAAGTCACGCGTTGTATTTCGAAATCTAATCCGTGCCGCCACATGCAGTCACATGGCAACAGGCCGCATGGCGCAAACGCCGCCGCCCCCAAAGCTCAGGGGCGTCGGGCAAAGCCGCGCCGAATTAGCGGAGAATGCAATCTTTGGTGGAAATGACGTTGAAGACGCGAGGGGCGCCACGATGGAGGAAGATATGGGGAGTCCGGAAATAACCGCCATGTTGCATTTTTATCACTGCCCTTCTCGACGCCGTTTTCTCAATGGCTAGCGGTCTCACGCGGGTTCCGGCCCACGATCTTGAATTTCCGTCGCCACGTCATGGTTGTAGCGTCTAATATCCTGAAATCGCTTGCATTTTATTGATCGCCGGGACGGCGCTCAATCTTGCCTCGCCCGTTTCTGTCTTGGGGATAACTCTACGTTGGCTGGCTGGCGAAGGCAATATGATCGAATCGGGAACGGCAAAAAAGGTCGCCGTCGGAGCACTTTGTGTGAAAAAGATCACAGTTCCACAGGGCGATTTTGCAGCTTTCGCTGCAACGCAAAGTGGCGAAGGGAAATAGAGGTCATAAAAAAGACAATCGCTGCGGCCAAAAGGCCGCAGCGATTGTCTAAACGATAGTGACGCTTATATGACGCGCCTGAAGCTGGCTCAGAGCGCCTTAACGCGCTTGCTGAGGCGCGAAATCTTGCGGGCCACCGTGTTGCGATGCAGCAAACCCTTGCTGACGCCCCGGTGCAATTCGGGCTGTGCCGCCTTCAGCGCGGCTTCCGCCGCCGACTTGTCGCCGCCGACGATGGCCAGTTCCACCTTCTTGACCTCGGTCTTGATGCGGCTGGTGCGGGCACGATTGTTGGCGGTGCGCTTCTCGGTCTGGCGAATGCGCTTCTCAGCCGATTTATGATGGGCCATGTCTCTGATCCGTCGAATGCGGTTATATATTAAAAGGGTATCGATTTTTCAGGGGCGGCTTATACAGGCCGCAGGGGCCAGCGTCAACCACCAGACCGCAACCACCGCTCCGCTGCCGACGAGATCACCCGTTGCCCCGCGCCATATACCTATCCGACATGGCTTTTCGGCGTCGATAGCGGTGGACAGCGCCTATCGGGCGGATACATATAGCCGGTACTTGGCCAGTGAACCACTGACCGGCAGGCGGCCTGCGCCCCGGCCGGATGGTCCCGGGCAGAAGCGGTATCTCCGGGTGCCGCTGGAGAAATGGAATCAAGATGTCAGCGCCGCTATCCAGCGCCGGGTCCCAGAGCCCGGCCCGATCGATCTCAGGACTGGCCTTCAGCAAGCTGGCTTTCAGCAAGCTGGCTTTCAGCAAGATGCATGGCCTTGGTAACGATTTCGTTATCCTGGATGCGCGGGCGCGGCCGCTGATCCTGAGCGAGGGGCAGGTCCGGCTGATCGCCGACCGCCGCCGGGGTATCGGCTGCGACCAGTTGATCATCCTGGAACCCGCCCGCCAGGCCGGCGCCGATCTCTTCATGCGCATCCGCAATCCGGATGGCAGCGAAGCTGCCGCCTGTGGCAATGCGACCCGCTGCATCGCCGGCCGGGTGATGGAGGAAACCGGGCGCGATCAGGTCGTGATCGAAACCGTCGCCGGGCTGCTGACGGCGGAACGCTCCTGGGACGGGGCGGAAATCGCGGTCGATATGGGCCGGGCGCGGCATGACTGGCGGGATATTCCCCTGGCCCAGGCCTGCGACACCCTGCATCTGCCGATCGAGCTTGGCCCGCTCACGGATCCCGTGGCGGTCAATGTCGGCAATCCCCATGCGGTCTTCTTCGTGCCCGATGTGACGGCGATCGACCTCGCGACGCTGGGGCCGCAACTGGAACATCACCCGCTCTTTCCGGCACGGGCCAATATCGAGGTGGTGCAGGTGCTGGATCGCGGCACCCTGCGCATGCGGGTCTGGGAACGCGGGGCCGGCATCACCGAGGCTTGCGGCAGTGGCGCCTGCGCGGTGCTGGTGGCGGCCGCCCGCCGGGACCTCACCGGCCGCGTGGCGGATGTGCTGCTGGATGGCGGCCGGCTGCGCATCGAATGGCGTGAGAGCGGCCATGTGCGCATGACCGGCGGCTGGACCAAGAGCTTTGAGGGGCAGATCGATCTCGCGGCGCTGGAGGCCGGCAATGGCTGACGAAACCCAGCTTCTCACCTTCGGCTGCCGGCTGAATGCCTTCGAGACCGAGGTCATGCGCGGCCATGCCAGCGCTGCCGGTCTCAGCGATGCGATCATCGTCAATACCTGCGCCGTCACCGCCGAGGCCGAGCGTCAGGCGCGTCAGGCGATCCGCAAGGCGCGGCGGGAGAACCCGGCGGCGCGGATCATCGTTACCGGTTGCGCCGCGCAGATTGCGCCGGAGAAATTCGCCGCCATGGCGGAAGTCGATCATGTGATCGGCAACGAGGAGAAGCTGAAGGCGGAAACTTTCGCGCAGTTTGGCGCTCAGCTCGGCGGCGGGACCGCCACTCCGCCGGCACGGGTTGCCGTCGCCGATATCATGGGGGTGAAGGAGACGGCCGGTCATCTCATCTCCGGCTTTGCCGAGCGCAGCCGGGCCTTTGTCGAGATCCAGCAGGGTTGCGACCATCGCTGCACCTTTTGCATCATTCCCTTCGGTCGCGGCAACAACCGCTCGGTACCGGTCGGCGAGATCGTCGCCCAGGTGCGCCAACTGGTCGAAGGCGGCGTGCGCGAAGTGGTGCTGACGGGGGTCGATATCACCGGTTATGGCGCCGATCTGCCGGGCAAGCCGAACCTCGGACAACTGGTGCGTCGCTTGCTCAATCTGGTGCCGGATCTGCCGCGTTTGCGTCTTTCCTCGATCGACGTGATCGAGGTCGACGAGACGTTGATGGAGCTGATCGCCGGCGAGGAACGGCTGATGCCGCATCTCCACCTCTCGCTGCAGGCCGGCGACGACATGATCCTGAAGCGCATGAAGCGGCGCCACAGCCGAGGCGATGCGATCCGCTTCTGCACCGAGGCCCGCCGCCGCCGGCCGGATCTCGTTTTCGGCGCCGATCTCATCGCCGGCTTCCCGACCGAGACCGAGGAGATGTTCGCCAACAGCCTGGCGCTGGTCGAGGAATGCGGCCTTACATTCCTGCATGTCTTTCCCTATTCCGCCCGGGTCGGCACGCCGGCCGCGCGCATGCCGCAACTGCGCGGCGATATCCGGCGCGAGCGGGCCGCCCGACTGCGCGCGGCGGGGCAGGCCGCGCAGCATGCATATTTCCAGGCGCAGTTCGGTCGGGAAGCGCGGGTCCTGGTCGAGAAGATCGAGGCCGATGGCAGCGCTTTCGGCCATAGCGACCATTTCGCACCGGTACGCCTCGCGGCACCGGTCCGGACACTCACCGCGGGCAGCGTGACCATCGCCCGCATCACCGGCCATACCGACGCACATCTGATCGCCGATATGGCGGTTGCCGCGGCGGCCTAATCGATATCAGACAAGTTGGCGGCATGAACGACACGACTGGCGAGACCGAAAAGCGCGGCTGGTTCGCACGACTGAAAGCGGGCCTCAGCCGTACCTCGAACAAAGTCACCAGCAGCATCACCGGCGTCTTCACCAAGCGGAAGCTGGACCGGGCTCTGCTGGACGAATTGGAAGAGGCCCTGATCGCCGCCGATCTCGGTCCGGCCACCGCTGCGCGCCTAGTCAAGGTCCTTGCCAAGGACCGTTTCGACAAGGAAATCACCGAAGAAGAGGTACGTGAGATTTTCGCCGAGGAGATCGCCCGCATTCTGCAGCCGATCGCCCAGCCCCTGGCCTTGAAACCGCTGAAGCCCCAGGTGGTGCTGGTGGTGGGCGTCAATGGCAGCGGCAAGACCACGACCATCGGCAAGCTCGCCAAGCAGTTCCAGGCCGAGGGCAAGAAGGTGATGCTGGCGGCCGGCGATACTTTCCGCGCGGCGGCGGTCGAGCAGCTAAAGATCTGGGGCGAGCGCAGCGGCGTTCCGGTGGTGGCGCGGGAAACCGGTGGCGATGCGGCCGGCCTTGCCTATGACGCTTTGGCCCGGGCCCGGGAAGAGCATGCCGATATCCTGCTGATCGACACCGCCGGCCGGCTGCAGAACAAGGCCGGGTTGATGGAAGAGCTGGCCAAGATCATCCGCGTCATCAAGAAGCTGGATCCGGACGCCCCCCATGATTGCCTGCTGGTGCTCGATGCCACGACGGGCCAGAACGCCCATTCCCAGGTCGAGATCTTCAAGCAGATGTGCCAGGTGACGGGTCTGGTGGTGACCAAGCTGGACGGCTCGGCCAAAGGCGGTGTGCTGGTGGCGCTGGCGGAAAAGTTCAACCTGCCGGTGGTCTCAATCGGCGTCGGCGAGGGGGCCGACGACCTGCGGCCTTTCGAAGCGACAATCTTCGCCCGCTCGCTGATGGGCCTCTGATCCGAAGCCAGTGTCAGTGGCGCGTGAACGATTGCATCACGCGCCTTTCGTCTCCGCCAGGATGATCTCGGCGGCCCTTTCCGCCACCATGACGGTCGGCGCGTTGGTATTGGCCGAGGTCACGGCGGGAAAGACCGAGGCATCGACCACCCGCAATCCGTCGACACCATGAACCTTGAGCCGGCCATCGACCACCGCCTCGCCGGGCCGGGGCCCCATGCGGCAGGTCGAGGTCGGGTGATAGCAGGTGCTGGCGCGGGCGCGGAAATCCTCCAGGATCTCGCTATCCGACATCGTCGCGAGCAGCGGCGGCAGACCGGCGGCGATCAGCGACTGGAAGGCCTTGGTGGATTCGATCTGCCGGATCAGCCGGCCGCCGGCAATGGCGATATCGATGTCCTCATTGGTTGACAGGTAATTCGGTGCAATCTTCGGCGCCGCCTGCGGATCGGGACTGGCGATATCGATGCGACCACGGCTGGTGGGACGGCTCGGCTGGAAACACAGGATGAAGCCCGAGAACGGATCCATGACATAGCGCTTGTTCGCACCGCTGCCGGCTGCCGAATAGGTGATCGGGTTGTAATAGAGCTGCAGATCCGGCTGCTTCGCCTCCGGCCGCGAGCGGACCAGGCCGCCGCATTGATTGACGCTGATACTGAGCGGTCCGCGCCGGGTCGCCAGATAGCGCAGGCCGGCGCGCAACTTACCGAAAAGCGGGCGCAGTTCGTCGTTCAGCGTGGGCTGGCGTGACTTGTAGGAATAGCTCATGGCGAGGTGATCCTGCAGACCGCCACCCACCGCCGGATTGTCGAGCAGGATCTCGATGCCGTGACGCTGCAGCAGCGCCGCCGGGCCGATGCCGGAGAGCTGCAGGAGTTGCGGCGAATTGACGGCACCGCCGCTGAGGATGACGTTGACCCGCGCCTGAGCCGTCTGCAGGCGGCCGTGCTGGCGGTACTCGATGCCGGTGGCACGGTTCTGCGCGAAGAGGATCTTCGTGGCGAGGGCGCCGGTTTCGACCCGCACATTGGGGCGGCGCATCGCCGGTCGCAGGAAGGCATCGGCGGCGGAGCAGCGCCGGCCATCCCGCACATTGATCTGATAGAGGCCGACCCCTTCCGGCGACGGCCCGTTCATGTCATCGGTGCGGGGCAGGCCGATCTCGGCGGCGGCCTCGAACAGATAGCGCTTCAGGGGATGCGCCTGCTGGGTGATCTCGGAAATCGCCAGCGGGCCGGTGCCGCGCTTGCGGCCCTGGCCGTCGATGAAATTGGTGGAACGCTCGAAATAGGGCAGCACATCGTCCCAGCCCCAGCCGGGATTGCCCATGTCGCGCCAATCGTCGAAATCGTGGGGCAGGCCGCGGAAATAGACCGAGGCGTTGATCGAACTGGAACCGCCGAGCACCTTGCCGCGCGGCCAGTAGATGATGCGGTTGGTCAGGGTCGGCACCGGTTCGGTTTCATAGGCCCAGTTCACCCGACGGTCGAAAAAGGTCATGCCGTAGCCAAGCGGCACGCCGATCCAGAAGCGTCGGTCCGATCCGCCAGCTTCCAGCACCAAGACACTGTGGCGGCCATCGGCGGATAACCGGTCGGCCAACAGGCAGCCGGCCGAACCGGCGCCCACGATGATGAAATCGAACGTATCCATGCCCTGTCTCTACATGCCGGCCAGACCCGGCCGCTACCTGTCCAATTGTAAATCAGACAATAAAATCAATCCTCTATCCGCATGCTTATTTGCGACCTGAATTGCGATGGGGCGGACTTTCCCGCATTGCAAGCCATCAGCACGGGAAGCCGTGCCGGCATGGCCACCCATGCCGCTACGTCTATGCCGCCATAGGGAGATTCTATTTTTTTACACTTTCATGACATGGCAAGGTCGCAGTTGGAAGCGAAGCTTTTCGCCCGATCGTTGAATCCCCGAGTGAACGCCATCATGGACAATCACAGAATAATCCCGGACGGCCTGTCGGATCGCGGCGCGGCGCCGGCTCCGGTTCTAGCCGCCGCCGGTTCACCGGCTCTCGTCGTGACTGCCGTTGCCTGCCTGGAGTACCAGGCATGAGCTTGTCCCTCGGCATGGTGGCGATGATCCTGCTGGCGGCGTTGATGCATGCGAGCTGGAACGTGATGGTCAAGACCGGCGGCGACAAGCTGCTGAATACCGGGCTGATCATGTCGGGCCTCGGCCTGTGGTGCCTGCCCTTGCTGTTCTTCGTCGATGTGCCGGACCGCGCGAGCTGGCCGTTCCTGCTCGGCTCGCTGATCACGCATATGGGCTATTACATCTTCCTGGCGGCCGGCTATCGCCAGGGCGATCTCAGTCAGGTCTATCCCATCGCCCGGGGATCGTCGCCGCTGCTGATCGCACTCTCGGCCTGGCTGATGATCGGCGAGACCTTATCGTCCTGGCAGCTTGCCGGCATCGCCGCGTCCTCGATCGGCATTCTCAGCCTTGCCTTCGACAGGCCGGTCGGCCGGGTTCATAGCTGGCGGCCGATTCTGTTCGGCCTCTTCACCGGCCTGACGATCATGACCTATACTTTGTTCGACGGGCAGGGCGTGCGCCATGCCGGTGATCGCTACGGCTATATCATCTGGCTGTTCGTGCTGGATGCGCCGATGATCCTGCTCTATTGCCTCTGGCGCCGGCCGGCGGCGCTCAGTTATTTCCGGGCGAAATGGAAGTTCGGCATGATCGGCGGCCTGCTCTCCGGCGGCGCCTATGGCATCTCGATCTATGCGATGTCGCTCGGCGCCCTGGCGAATGTCTCGGCCCTGCGTGAAACCAGCGTGGTCTTCGCCGCGCTGATGAGCGCCTTCCTGCTGAAGGAACGCCTGCATCGCCGCCGCTATCTCTCGGTCTTCCTGGTGGCGGCCGGCGCGGTCATGTTGCACTGACAAGAAATGGTCCGCCCAGAACAGACAGATGGGCGGGTGGCGAGCTGCGGAGCGGTATGGCGCCTCAGCTATGGAGCGCGCGCGGTTCCTTCAGCAGATATTTGCCGCTGGCGATCAAGCCCGGCATGGACAGGGATTTGCGCGATCCCGGCTCATTGACATTCTGCAGCACCACATGCGGAGTGGCGTACTGGTCGGCATAGCTGTGAATGACCCGCCATTGCGGGAAGCGGCTGCGCGGCAGGAAATCCGAACTCTCGACCAGGACGGTGCCGATCGCACAGGCGGGATCGCCTTCGTTCAGGGCGCAGGGATTGGCCGGTTTCCGGCCGAAGGGCAATAACTTCATCTGACACACTCCCCCAGTGGCTGCGTCTGGCGCCAAGGCGGTATCCACAGATCGCCGGTCTCGTGATGGGTTCGGCGATCGCTCCCGGGACACCGCTGCACCAAAAGCGCATTTACAACCATGTGTGATGTTTACGAAAAGCTCTTAACAAATGGTTGTCTTTACATGGCAATTTAGAGAATTCAGCTCATCCTCCATGCCAAGAACGCGACCGAACTGAGGTAATTCGACGGGGGATATTCACCATACAGCCGCTAGAGGCGATTCGCGGCGTGTAATGGCGAGGATATGTCGGGCTGAAAAGAAACGGCCCCGGACAGTCCTTCATGGACCGTCCGGGGCCGTATCGGATGGGCTGGGATTACTGCTCGAAGCGGACGGTGCGGATATGGTCGCCCTTCTTGATTTCCTGCAGCACGTCCAGGCCTTCGACCACCCGGCCGAAGACGGTATGGACGCCATCGAGATGGGGCTGGGGGTCGAGCACCAGGAAGAACTGCGAGCCGCCGGTGTCACGGCCGGCATGGGCCATGCTGAGCGAGCCTTCGAGATGCTTATGAGGATTGCCCTTGGTTTCGCAGGCGATGGACCAGCCGGGGCCGCCCGTACCGGTGCCATTCGGACAACCGCCCTGGGCGACGAAGCCGGGAATGACGCGGTGGAAGGTCAGATCGTCGTAGAAACCATCGGCCGCCAACGCATGGAAGTTCGCCACGGTGTTGGGCGCGGCGTCGGGATAGAGTTCGATCACCATGTCGCCGCCTTCGGTCGACATGACGCAACGGGTCAAGGTCTTCAGGACCTCCGGATCAATCTCATGCACTTTCAACGGGCCACGGGCCATGTCGCTCTCCCTCACCTTGGCGGCTTGACGGCGGAATATTCATAAGGCCGGCAAGACCGATTGCACAATCGGCGCCGAACCTAGTCGAAGATTGCGATCCTTGTCGACTCTGGAGTCGATTGCCGGATCCCGGCGTCAGATCCGGCTGAAATGGCGGAATTCAGTCACAATATCCTGATAGAGACTGCGCTTGAAGGGAACGATCAGCTCGGGCACCTGATCGAAGGTCGCCCAGCGCCAGGCGGAAAACTCCGGATGCTTGGTCTGGATGTCGATGTCGCGATCCTCTCCATCGAAACGGAAGGCGAACCATTTCTGCCGTTGGCCGCGAAACCGGCCCTTCCAGATTGTCGGCACGAGGTCGATCGGCAGGTCGTAATGCAGCCAGCCGCGGCTTTCACCCAGCAAGGTCGCGTTGTTCGTACCGATCTCCTCAAGCATTTCGCGCCGGGCTGCGGTCAGCGGGTCTTCGCCGTCATCGATCCCGCCTTGCGGCATCTGCCAGGCCGGCCCGGGATTATCGATGCGCTGAGCGACGAAAACCTCGCCTTGCGGGTTGAACAGCGTGATGCCGACACAGGGCCGATAAGGCAGATTGGCGATGTCGTCCGGCGTCAGCTTCTTGGTCATGCGTGTCTCTTTCCTGTCATGCAGTCCCATTGGAACAAAGCCGGTGCGACCGGCCCTGTTCCGACCATATCGGCCAATTATGTCATTCTTTCAGGAGGACGGCCGGCGCTGAAACGGCGCGGCCGGAAATATCGGGCGGATCGGCAGACCGATCCGCCCGACAGGCTTGGATGCCTCAGTTGGCCTTCATCGCATCGACCAGCGACAGGCCGCGCAACAGGTCGAGCGCCCGGCTGAGCTGGTAGTCCAGCGTCGGATCGGTGATGCGTTCCTTCTCCGACCCGATGACCGGCTGCTTGTTCTTGTCCTCGGCGGCCGATTTCGATTCGGTGCCCTTGGTCGCCGGCGTTTTGCTCTCCGGCTGGGCGGCATTGTTGTCCTTGCTGGTGCCGGGCTTTTGCTCCGTCGTACCCGCGTTCGCATCCGCCGGCGCCGTGCCGCCCTTATTGGTGAGGGCGCCCTTGAGATCCGACTCATGGCGGCTGTTGTCGTCCGTCACCTGTTCGATCTTGGCCTGCTCGACGACGATATCCGGATCGATGCCCTTGGCCTGGATCGACCGGCCGGACGGCGTGTAATAGCGCGCCGTGGTCAGGCGGATGGCTCCATGATTGGGGATCGGGATGACCGACTGGACGGAACCCTTACCGAAGGACCGGGTGCCGAGCAGAATGGCACGGCGATGATCCTGCAGGGCGCCGGAGACGATTTCCGAGGCCGAGGCCGAGCCGCCATTGATCAGGACGATGACCGGCTTGCCGCCCAGCAGATCGCCGTTTTCGGCGTTCCAGCGCTGCGCCTCGTCGGGATTGCGGCCGCGGGTCGAGACGATTTCGCCCTTGTCGAGGAAATCGTCGGAGACCGCGATCGCCTGATCCAGCAGGCCGCCCGGATTGTTGCGCAGATCGAGAACCAGCCCGGAGAGCTTGCCCTTGGTCGCGTCCTTCAGCTTGGCGATGGCGTCGCGCAGGCCGGAATCGGTCTTCTCGCTGAAGCTGGAGATGCGGACATAGCCGATATTGCCGTCCTCCAATTCCCAACGGACCGATTTGACCTGGATGACGGCGCGCTTCAGGGTGACGTCGAAAGGATCCTTGTTGCCGCGCACGATCGTCAGCTTGATGCTGGAACCGACCTGGCCGCGCATTTTCTCGACGGCATCGTTCAGGCTCATGCCCATGACCGGATCGCCGTCGATGCCGGAAATCAGATCGCCCGCCTGGATGCCGGCCTGGGCGGCGGGGGTGCCGTCCATCGGCGAAACCACCTTGACCAGCCCGTCCTGCATCGTCACCTCGATGCCGAGGCCGCCGAATTCGCCCTTGGTCTGGACCTGCATATCGGCGAAGTCCTTGGCGTTCAGATAGCTGGAATGCGGATCGAGGGAGCTCAGCATGCCGTTGATGGCGGATTCGATCAGCTTGTCGTCGGAGACCGGTTCGACATAGCTGGTGCGGACCTTCTCGAAGACTTCACCGAACAGATTGAGCTGCTCATAGGTATCGCTGGTCTTGGTGTCGGCGCTAACGAGATGCGGTCGCAGAGCGAAGGCGCCGAAGGCAAGGCCAACGGACAGGGCGGTGGCGGCAAGTAGGGTCGATCGGAACATGCGTTTACTGACCTTCGCTGTTGTCAACACGAGTAAGGGTGCCAAACCAGGGAGCCGGGTCGATTGGCTGCCCCTTGTGGCGCAATTCAACATATAGTTTCGGATGGTCCTGACCGGAGGTGTCAGAGGCGTTGCCCTGACCGGTCGCCGAGTCTGCGGACGATCCCATGACACCCACCGGTTCGCCGGCGAGCAGCCATTGTCCGACAACGGCATCGACCCGACCTAATCCAGCAAGCACAGTATGATATCCGCCCCGGTGCTCAATGATCAATATTTGCCCGTAGTTCCGGAACGGTCCCTGGAACACGATCTGGCCGTCAAAGGGCGCCACCACCCGCGCCCCGGGGCGGGTTTCCAGGACAATGCCGCGAGCCTGGCTGAATTCGTCGGTTCCCTTACCGTAAGCGGACGCCAGGCGTCCGCGTACCGGCAATGTCAGCATTTTGCCAGAACCGACTTCGGGAAAGATGCGCGCCGCTTTGGCGGCCTTGGCATTGGCGGCCTGTCCGGCGGCACTCAGCGTCGCCGGCGTTGAAGTAGACCCGGTATCCGGCGTCGCCTCAGCGGTGTTCTCTTTCTCTTGATTCGGCCGGCGGGCGGCTTCCTTGGCGGCGGCCTGCCGGGCGGCTTCGGCTTTGGCAGCTTCCTGTCGGGCTTTTTCCGCTTTTGCCGCTTCCTCCTGCTTGGCCCGCTCCAGGCGGTCGAGCAGATCCTTGAGGCTCTGTGCCTGATCCGCCAGGGTCCGCATACGCTCCTGGGTCGCGGTGCTTTCCTGCAGGGTCGATTTCTGCAACCGGGACTTCTGTTCGACGAGGCCGGCGAGGCGCTGATTCTCCGATGCCAGTTTGTCGAGTGACTGGCTCAGGCGCTCGCGGCGGTCGGAAATCTGATCGTGCAGTTCCTGGAGATCGGCGAGTTCCTTTTTCAAGGCGGCGGCCCGCTGATCGAGCTGCGGCACGATCAGGCCGAGCAGCCGGGCGGCGCGGGCCTGATCGACCGGGGAGCTGTCGGCGAACAGGGCCGCCTGGGCCGGCTGCGCGGAGAGGCGTTCGAGCGCGATCAGTGTCGACGTCATCTGCTCGCGCCGCGTCGCCAGTTCAGCGGTCTTGCTCTTCTCACGATCGATCAGTGTCTGCAGCGTCGCCTCCAGATCCGAAGCCTGATCCTCGGATTGCTGCACGGATTGCGCCGATTTGACCATGGCGGCCTGAAGCTGGCTGATCTCATTACCCAGTTGATCCGCCCGCTTCTGCAGATCCTTGGCCTGCTGCTGGCCCTCCTGCATCTGCTGCTGCAGCGCCTCCAGATCCTTGCTGGACTGCGCCTGTGCGTCGGCACCAACCACCATCGGCAGAGCAGCCATGACCGGCCCCGCCGTCAACAGCAAATGCACGGCAGCCCGTCTCAAGTCCACCATTCTCAGGCTCGCCATTGTCCGAACCGGAGCCCGGGATTGTCGCCGCGACGAAACAAGGCGGCGATGATCAGGCCGTGGCCCGTGCAAGATGGTTGGCTGACTGGCCCGCATCGGCGATCAGCGAACGGCCGTTCATCTCGGCGGGCTGCGGCAGCTTCATCAATTGCAGCAGGGTCGGTGCGACATCCGCCAATTCGCCGTCGCGCAGCTTCAGGCCGCGTCCCGCCGCGCCGGCGATCACGAAAGGCACGCGGTTGAGCGTATGGGCAGTGTGCGCTTCGCCGGTCGTGGGGTCGCGCATCATTTCGGCATTGCCGTGATCGGCGGTGATGACCAGCACACCACCCTTGGCCTCCACCGCCGCGCGCAGGCGTCCAAGGCAGCGATCGACCGCTTCCACCGCCTTGATCGCGGCTTGCAGGATGCCGCTATGGCCGACCATATCGGTATTGGCGTAATTCACCACGATCAGATCGAAGCTTTCGGCGGCGATGGCCGCCACCAGCTTGTCGGTCACCTCGTCGGCCGACATTTCCGGCTTCAGGTCATAGGTCGCGACCTTGGGCGAGGGGACCAGGATGCGTTCCTCACCCGGGAACAGGCGTTCCTCGCCGCCGTTGAAGAAGAAGGTCACATGGGCGTATTTCTCGGTCTCGGCGATACGCAACTGCTTCAGCCCGGCCTTGGAGACAATCTCGCCCAGGGTATTCGTCAACTCGCTGGGCGAAAACAGGCAGGGCAGCAATTTGGCCAGCGCACTGGAATATTCCACCATGCCGAGGGCGGCGCCGAAGCGGACGACCCGCTTGCGGGCGAAGCCGTCGAAGGCCGGGTCCAGCATCACGGTCAGGATCTGTCGCGCCCGGTCGGCACGGAAATTCGCCATCAGCAGGCCGTCGCCGTCCTGCATGCCGGCGAAACCGGCGATCACGGTCGGCTTGATGAATTCGTCGGTTTCGCCACGGGCATAACCGGCGGCGACCGCCTCGGCCGGTGTTGCGGCGGTGAAGGCCGACTGGCCGATGAAGGAATCATAGGCCAGTTCCACCCGGTCCCAGCGTTTGTCACGGTCCATGCCGAAGTAACGCCCGCCCAGGGTGCCGAAGCGGATATTGGCCTGCGGGGCCAGGGCCGCGACGACTTCTGCCACATATTGCCCGGCGCTGGAGGGCGGCGTATCGCGGCCGTCGAGGAAGCCGTGCAGGACCACGGGCACGCCGGCGCCGGCGACGATCTTCGCCAGGGCGATCATATGCGCCTGATGCGCATGGACGCCGCCCGGCGAGAGCAGGCCCATGAGATGACAGGTGCCGCCATCCGCCTTCAGCTTGGCGATGAACTTGGTCAGCTCGGCATTGCGTGCCAGGCTGCCATCGGCGACGGCCCGGTCGATGCGCGGCAGCTCCTGCATGACGACGCGGCCGGCGCCGAGATTCATATGGCCGACCTCGGAATTCCCCATCTGTCCGCTGGGCAGGCCGACATGCAGCTCGGAGGCATCGACGAGGCTATGCGGGCAGTCGCGCATCAGGGCGTGCCAATGGGGCGTTTCCGCCTGATCGACGGCATTGTCGGCCAGTTCGTCGCGATGTCCCCAACCGTCCAGGATGCAGAGGATGACGGGCCGGGGGCGGGCCGAGTCAGGGCGGGCCGAGTCAGGGCGGGCCGAGTCAGGGCGGGCCGAATCGGGGCGGTGCGGGGCAGGGGTGCTCTCGGTCATGGCTCAATCTGTTGCTGGCTGTCGGTTGCTGGAATTGACATCTGTCCGGCGCCCAAAATCGGCGACCAATGTGTCAGGAATTTGGCTGAGAATGCCTGATCGGATTTTATCCACGGGTGGCCGTAATCGTTAATTTCGCCGCGATCCTAGCCTGATTTCAGTCACGATGATAGGGATGGCCGGCAAGGATCTGCTGCGCCCGGTAGAGCTGTTCGGCCAGAAGGACGCGCACCAGTTGATGCGGCCAGGTCATGGCGCCGAGGGAGAGCAGGAGATCCGCTTTTTCCCGCACCGCCGGATCGTGGCCGTCGGCACCGCCAATCACGAAAACCGCCTCCGTCACCCCGGAATCCTGCCAGGTCTGCAGGCGCTGGGCGAAATCGCGGCTGCCCAGGACCTTGCCCCGCTCGTCCAGCACCACCACGGCCTGGCGTCCGGCTTTGCCGCCCGGTGCGAGAGCGGCCAGCAACAATTCGCCTTCCCGCTTCTTCAGGGCGGGCGGCGGCAAAGGCCGCTTCTCCTCGACTTCCTGGATGGTCAGCGGCCAGGTGAGGCGCTGGCGGTATTCCTCGATCAGCGCCGCTTCGGGCTTGCCCTTGCCCATCCGTCCAACGGCCAACAGGCGCAATTTCATCGCACGCACGCCCTTGTCGAGCGGATTGTCGAACAGGGCCGCTTCGGGCAGGGTTGCGGCGCGGTCGGAGCAGCGCGGCGCCGATCACGGCAGAAGGGGGAGACAGGCGACATGGCGCATCCTGGTATCGGTCTCGATGACGACCTCATCCCCAATCCGGCTCGGCGGGTCAAGGGGCTTGGCGACAGAGGGCTTGGCGGGAGGGGAGTTGGTGGTGGTGGATTTCGGGGAAGCTCGTGGAGCCTCCCGGCATTATTCGCTCTGGCGCTGTTGCTGGCCGGTTGTGCCGCACCGCCGGCCAGCCGCCTGGCCGGTCCGCCGCCCGATCCGGTCCTGATCCGTGATAATCTGCTGACCCTGGCGACGAAAGAATGGCAGGCTTTCGGCGGCCAGACGATCTATCTGGCACCGAGTTCTTCGGCGTCGGGCTCTCTGGCGCCGAGCTCTCTGGCGGCGGGGCCGGCGGGCGTGCGCGAGCGGATCGATCCGGTCGGGACCTGGGAGGACGATCCGCCGGGATCGGTGCTGGTTGCCAAATACTGGCGCGCGGTCGGAGCGACCTATACCGGCGAGGATTGCGACAAGCCCTGGTCGGCCGCTTTCATCTCCTGGCTGATGCAGGCGGCCGGCGTGCCGGCGGCGATCTTCCCGCCCAGCATGCTGCATGCCGATTATCTGCGGGCGATCATCGCCGCGCCGGCGGGCAGCGCCACCCATGCGCTGTTCCGGGCGCGCGATCCGGAAACTTATGCGCCCAGGCCCGGCGATCTCATCTGCGCCCGGCGCGGCGCAATCCAGATCGCCCGCTACGACGACGTGCCGATGGATGCACAGTTGCATTGCGACCTGGTGATCGAGAACCGGGACGGGCGGCTGGTCTCGATCGGCGGCAATGTGCGGAATTCGGTTTCCGAGAGCATCCGGCCGGTCGATGCCAGCGGCCGTCTCGCCAGCGCGACCGACCGGCCGTGGTTCATGGCGGTGGAGTTACTGGTATCGAAGCCCTGATGTTCAGGCTTCTTGGGATCGGCCGGGAAACCTCTCAGGTGTTGCTCGGGCTGTAGAGGCCGCTTTCGTCGCCGGCGGTACGCCGCTTCTCCAGCTCCTCGCTGTAGCGCCGGAGCGCGTATTTCTCGGTGAGATAGCCGATGATGCGCCGGTCGGCGATATCGTTGACGACCGGCAGGGTTTCGACGGCGGCGCTCTGGAAGCGCTGCAGGGCAATGCGCAGATTCTCCACCGGCAACAGGAAGGCCGGCTCCTGATGCACCAGGTCGCGCACCGTGACCTTGTTGGGATCGGCGATGGTGTCGGGGGCATGGGCCTCGGCGACATCGACCACGCCGACCAGCCGGTTCTCGGCATCGACCGCGAAGACCTGGTTGTAGCTGCCGAGCAGGAAGGCCTGGCGCAGGGTGCTCAAGGGGCTGTCGATGCGGATGATCTTGGGGTCGCGGCGCATCAGCCGGCCGACCTTCAACTCGTTGATCCAGCCGATATCCTCGGCGCCGCGGATCTTCATGCCGCGTAAGTGGAAACGCCAGGTGGCGAAGGAATAGCCGAACCATTGCCGCACGGCGGCGGCGGCCACCACGACGCCCACCATGACGCCGATCGAGACCGAGAAATCGCCGGTCGTCTCCAGGACCAGCAGGATCATGGTGACCGGCGCGCCGACGATGGCCGCCGCCACCGAGCCCATGGCGACCAGGGTATAGGCCTGGGCATCGGCCGCCACGGTGGGCAGCAGCAGATGCATGAGCAGGGCGACGGTGCTGCCGAAGATGCTGCCGAGGAAGAGCGAGGAGGAAAAGAGCCCGCCGCGGAAGCCGGAGCCGATGGAGATCGCCGAGGCGAGGATCTTGGCGAGCACCAGCCCCACCAGGATCGGCAGGGCATAGCCTTCCTGCAGGTTGCGCAGGATGGCGCCATGGCCGCTGCCCAGCACCGCCGGATAGCCGAGGGCGATGGTGCCCACGATCAGGCCGCCGATCATCGGACGCAGCCAGACCGGCGTCTTCCATTGCTTGAACCAGGCCTCGGTGCGGGTGACGCCGGTCATCACCGCGACGCCGAGGCCGGCACTCGCCAAGCCGAGCAAAGCGAAGGCGTAATAGTCGTGGGTCTGCAGTTGCAGCGCACCCTGCACCACGAAGATGGGCTCGGTGCCGAACAGCCAGCGGGCGGTGAAGCCGCCCATCAGGGCGGCGATGGCAACCGGCGCCAGGGTCGCCATCGTATAGCTGCCGAGCACCAGCTCGAAGGCATAGAAGGCGCCGGCGAGGGGAGCGTTGAAGGCGGCGGCGATGGCGCCGGCGGCACCGCAGCCGACCATGGTGCGGATATCCTCTCGCCGCAATTTGAGGCCGATGCCGATGCGTGATCCCACTGCCGAACTGAGCTGCGTATAGGCTGCCTCCAATCCGACCGAGGCACCGAAGCCGCCGGACAGGACCGTCAGCAGGACCAGGCCGAGGCTGTCGCGGAAGGACATGCGGCCGCCATACAGGGCATTGGCCTCGATGGCGTCGACCACGTCGCGCGACCGCACCTTCCGGATTGCCCAGGCGGTCACGCCGACAGCCAGACCGCCGGCCATGGGCAGCAGCAGGACGCGCCACCAGTCCAATCCCACGGCATCGCTGAGGCGGGTATGGGGCGGCAGGTCGTAGAGCGCCTTGTGCAGCACGGCGACCCCCAGATTGAGCAGTGCCACCACCAGGCCGGCGGCGACGCCGATCAGGCCGGCGATGAGAAAACGGACGACGCCATTTTCGCGGGCCTCGGAACGGGCGATGCTCCGCAGGATCAGGCGCCAGCGCAGGGTGAGGCTGCGGCGTAAGGAGGCGGGAAGGAGGCTGGGCCGGGCGGGGCTGAAATTCATGACAAAAAGGGCCGGGGGCCGGGGGTCGAGGGGCTGACGCGCTACCGACAGTAGCATGAGCTTTTCGCGCCGACCAAGCGCCAGATGCCGGCTGGAGGCCCCGGCCGGTGTCATCGCCGTCAACTGTTGGTGAGCGTGATGCGGGCAGGGCGGGCAGCGAATCCTATCCCGTATCCGGGTCCCGTCTTCTGGTCTTGGCCGGGAAGCGTCAGGAGGCCGCCGCCGCCCTCTTCATGGGGTTTGCCGTTTCGGCCAGGCGCTTCACGTCGAAATTCGGCTCTGGCGGCTTGCCGTTGCGCGAGGTTTCCGCCAGCTCGCCGATCTCCTGCAGCTTGGTGTCGATCGCCTCGCGCATCTCCTTGTCGATGGCGGTGCATTTCTGCAGGACTTCCTTGGCCCTCGCCTGATCGACCAGCCCGGCTTTCATCGCCGCCATCAGATTGGCCTTCACCTTCTCGGAATTGAGGAGGTCGGTCAGGGTCAGGCCGTAGCCGTTGGGGACCCGTGTCAGGATGGCGTAAACATCGTTCGACGGCAGGCCGAAGAGGCAGATGCCCAGGGCGCGCAGGTCGTTCTCCAGCATGGCGGCATGGAAGATCGTGTTGTTCTCGCGGTCGCGCTGCAGCAGCAGGGACAGCAGCGGATTGGTCGGCGCCGGCGAGGTCTGATCGACCGGGATATCCTGGCGCACCAGCTCGCCGCGCACCGACTTCTTGATATGCATGTCGTCATGCAGCAGCAGCGAGATCATCTTGCGCAGATGGCCGTGTTTCTTGGCATAGAGCGCTTTCAGCAGCACGCCTTGCAGATTCTTGTCGCGGCGCAGCAGGCGGCGGCAGAGCAGCACCTGGCGATAGGCCTTCTTAGTGACGACATCGGGCGCCGCCATGGCGGTCACGGTCTCGTCGACATTCTGCTGCAGGAGGTTGAGGAGATCCTCGAACATGCCGTCATTGGTGATCGAGATCAGCTTCAGGAAGGCGGTGCAGCCGTCCTGCACGTTCTTGTAGTCGAAGAACAGGCGGCAGGTGGTTTCGCGCAGCGGCCTGGTCGCCTGGGGCATGACCGCCTGTTTCAGCACATGCTGGCTCAGCAGGCCGCGATTATCCGCGAGATCGCCGGCGAAGATCATGCTCATGAAATGGGCGCGGATCTGGTCTTCCTTGGCGCGTTCCGCGATCGCCCGGTCGATATGTTCGATCGAGAGATGCTTGGTCTGGATCAGGGCGTTGATCGACTGCCATTTCGGCGTCGGCACCAGGATCTTGCCGAGCGGACTGATGCCCTGCTTGTTGGCGCGGGAGAAATCGACATCCAGCGATAGCAGCATATGGGCGATCTTCATGGTCTCGCGGCCTTCATTGCCGCGCAACGTATCGGCCAGGTAATGCCAGATGCCGTTCTGGTCTTCGTCCTCGTGATTGAGGAAGGTGAAGACCCGCTTGCCCTGCTGCTTTTCCTCCCAATAGGATTTGGCGACCTCCAGGACCACCAGGGCCTCGAGGACGTCGTTTTCGCTCAGCTTGTATTGCAGGTAGTTCTCGCCCTTGCTGCCGAGCGCCTGGAACAGCTTGTCGGTATTGTCCTGGAATTTGATCCAGTTGATGAAGAACGAGCCGAACTTGCCCATCGTCTTGGCGAATCGCGCACGAATATCGGCGTCGATCGTGGCGATGGATGGTTTCTGCTGCGTACTCACCTGATCTGCCCCTCGGAATTCCGGCGACGACGGGCCGGGTCCGGTCGCGATCCCCGCAGGCTCCCCCTCTTGAGCCTTTCCGCGGTCGCCTGCCGGTCGCCAGTGTCTCCGTCAGATTAGGAGGGCAACCTATGTCAATCAAAGTTAATGAATCGTTGCCGGCGCCGGGCTTCCCGTGGCCTCAAGCCGTCCGTTCCACCCGGAGCCCGGCGGCCTGCCAATCGGGGAAACCGTCTTCCAGGCGACGCACCCGGAACCCCCGGGCGCGCAAGGCGATCGCGGCCTTGACCGAGAGGATGCAATAGGGCCCCCGGCAATAGGCGACGACTTCCTGATCCGGAGACAGTTCGGCCAAGCGCCGTTCCAATTCCTCAAAGGGAATGTTGATGGCACCCGGCAGATGACCGAGGGCGAACTCGTCCTCCGGCCGGACATCGAGCAGGGTGATGCTCTGCTCCTGCAACCGGGCCATGAGCTCGTCGCGTGAAATGGCCTCCAACTGGTCGCGCTGATGGAAACTGTCGGCGACCAGTGTGCGGATCTCGGCGCGGCTATGCTCGGCGTAGTGCCGCAAAGCGGCCAGCAGGGCGATGACCGGCCCGGTGCCGAGACGATAGAGCACGCGCTTTCCGTCCCGCCGCGTCTGCACGAAGCCGCCGCGCTTCAAGTGCTGCAGATGCTGGGAGGCGTTGGCGACCGACAGGCCGGTCAGCTCGGCCAGCCGCTCCACCGCCCGCTCGCCCTGGGCGATGTGCTCCAGGAGCATGAGGCGATGGGCACTGCCCAGCGTGCGGGCCAGTTCCGCCAGTTCGTCGAAAATCTGTATCTGCGAGTCGGTTTCAGCCATTGACAGTAATCTAGCAACTATTCATCATTCAATCAATAAATTGAATGATGAATAGTTGGGTAAATGAACGGAATTTTGACCCTGGCCACGCAGGCGGTCTTGATCGGAACCGGTGCCACGATTGTGCTGGATCTCTGGGGCCTTTGCCTGAAACACGTCTTCGGCATCCCGGGCCTCAATTACGCCCTGCTGGGGCGTTGGATCGGCCATTTGTTCCGCGGGCGGTTCGCCCATGACAATATCGGTCAGGCGAATCCGGTGGCCGGTGAAGCGGCGATCGGCTGGATTGCGCATTACACGATCGGCATCCTCTTCGCCGCCTCGCTGCTGGCGGTCATGGGGCCGGGCTGGGCGCAGCAACCGACTTTCCTCGCGGCGCTGATCTTCGGTGTGGCGACCGTGGCCTGCCCGTTCTTGATCACGCAGCCGGGAATGGGGATGGGGATTGCCGCCGCGAAGGCGCCGAACCCGCCCGTCGCCCGCTTGCGCAGCCTGGCCGCCCATACGGTCTTCGGCATCGGCCTCTATGTCGCAGCCCTGCTGGTGGCAAGATTGATCGGGGCGTGACGTCGCCTCTGCCGCCGCGATGACGGATAAAATAAAACGGCCGGCGGCAAGGTGATTGCCGCCGGCCATTCGCGTCTCGTTCGAGCCTAGATTTTTAGTGCGCCTCGGCCCAGTTGTCGGCCGCACCGCTTTCGGCGATCAGCGGCACGGAGAGGCGCTGGGCCGGCAGGGGCGCCTGTTCCATCACCTGCTTGACCAGGGCTGCCGTCGCGGCAACCTCCGCTTCCGGCACCTCGAACAGCAATTCGTCATGCACCTGCAGCAGCATGCGGGCCTGGAGCTTCGCCTCGGCAAGTGCACCAGGCAGGCGGATCATCGCCCGCTTGATGATATCGGCGGCCGTACCCTGCAGCGGCGCATTGATCGCCGCCCGCTCCATGAAGCTGCGGCGCGCCGGATTCTTGTCGGCGATGCCGGGCACATGGCAGCGCCGGCCGAACAAGGTCGTCACATAGCCATGCTTGCGGGCGAAATCCTTGGTCCGCTCCATATATTCGCGGATGCCGGGATAGCGTTTGAAATAGGCCTCGATATAGGCCTTGGCCTCGCTTTGCGGGATGCCGAGCTGCTGCGCCAGGCCGAAGGCCGAGATGCCGTAGATGATGCCGAAATTGATCGCCTTGGCCTTGCGCCGGACCATCGGGTCCATGCCCTCGATGGGGACGCCGAAGACCTGCGAGGCGGTCATGGCGTGGATGTCGTCGCCGTTGCGGAAGGCTTCCTGCAGGGCGGGAATATCGGCCATCTCCGCCGCGAGCCGCAATTCGATCTGCGAATAGTCGACCGAGAGCAGCTTCATGCCCTTCTCGGCCACGAAAGCGCGGCGGATCTTGCGGCCTTCCTCGGTACGGATCGGGATGTTCTGCAGATTGGGATCGCTCGAGGACAGCCGCCCGGTAGTGGTGGCCGCCAAGGCGAAGGAGGTATGGACCCGGCCGGTCTTCGGATTGATCTCGTTCTGCAGCGTATCGGTATAGGTGCTCTTCAGCTTGGCGAGCTGGCGCCAGTCCAGCACCTTCTGCGGCACCGGATGACCGGTGGTGGCCGCCAGTTCCTCCAGCACATCGGCGCCGGTCGCATAGGCGCCGGTCTTGCCCTTCTTGCCGCCGGGCAGCTTCAACTGGTCGAACAGCACCTCGCCCAATTGCTTGGGCGAGCCGATATTGAATTCGAAGCCGAGGGTCTCGTGGATCTCGCGCTCGATTTCGATCAGGCGCTTGGCGAAATCGCCGGACAGGCGCTGCAATTCCCTGGCATCGATCTTGACGCCGACCCGCTCCATCTCGGCAACCACCGGGATCAGCGGCCGCTCGATCGTCTCATAGACGGTGAGGAGATGCTGGACCGGCAGGCGCGGCTTCAGATGGCGATGCAGGCGCAGGGTGACGTCGGCGTCTTCCGCCGCATAGGCCAGCGCCTTGTCCAGCGGCACCTTGTCGAAGGTCACCTGGGCCTTGCCGGTGCCGGCCACTTCGCCGAAGGGGATCGGCGTATGGCCGAGATGCAGTTCCGAGAGCTCATCCATGCCGTGGCCGTGGGCGCCGCCTTCCAGCACATAGGAAATCAGCATGGTGTCGTCGATCGGTGCGACCGCAACGCCGTATAAGGCGAAGATACCGAGATCGTATTTGATGTTCTGGCCGATCTTCAGCACCGCCGGATTTTCCAGGAGCGGCTTCAAGGCGGCGATGGCGTCTTCCAGGGGAATCTGCGTCGGCCGGTCGTCGCTGCTCAGGAGATCGCCGCCGGTGCCACTATGGCCGACCGGGATATAGCAGGCCTGGCCCGGCTCGATGGCCAGCGAGATGCCGACCAGTTCCGCCTGCTGGGTGTTGAGCGAGGTGGTCTCGGTATCGACCGCGACCTGGCCCGCGCGTTCGGCCGCCTCGATCCAGGAGCGCAGGCGCGCGATATCCTGGATGAGCTCATATTTGCCGGTATCGAAGGGGATCGCCGCCGCATCCACTGCCGCGGAAACAGCCGCGTCCTGGGTCGCCGCTCCAGCGGCCGAGGTTGATGTGGCGGAGCGCGCGGCCGGCGCGTTGCCGGCAGCAGCAGCCATCGGCGATTTGCCCTGGCGGCTCTGCACCTTGACGATGACCGAGCGGAAACCGTTGGTCGTCAGAAAGTCGATCAGGACCGGGACATCCGGCTCCCGGCGGGTGAAGTCGCTGAGCGGCACCGTCACCGGCACATCATGCTTCAGCCGCACCAGCTCGCGGCTGATCCGCGCCTTGTCGGCATTCTGCAGCAGGTTCTCGCGCCGCTTCGGCTGCTTGATCTCGCCGGCCCGCGCCAGGAGCTGATCGAGATCGCCATAGGTGTTGATGAGTTCGGCGGCGGTCTTCACCCCGATGCCGGGGACGCCCGGTACATTGTCGACGGAATCGCCTGCCAGCGACTGGACATCGACCACCTTGTCGGGAGTGACGCCGAATTTCTCCAGCACCTCCGGCGCGCCGATCGGCCGGTTCTTCATCGGATCGTAGAGTCGCACCTTGTCGGTGACGAGCTGCATCAGATCCTTGTCCGACGAGACCACGGTGACATCGGCGCCGGCGGCCACCGCCTGATTGGCATAGGTGGCGATGAGATCGTCGGCTTCGAAGCCCTCCATCTGGACGGCCGGCACGTTGAAGGCCCGCGTCGCCTCGTGGATGAGGGCGAATTGCGGGATCAGCTCCGGCGGAGTCTCCGGCCGGTTGCCCTTGTACTCAGGATAGATCTCGTTGCGGAAATTGGCCCGCGCGGCATCGAAGATGACGGCGATATGATCGGCATCCGTGTCATCCAGCAGCTTCATCAGCATATTGGTGAAGCCGAGCACCGCGCCGACCGGTGTCCCGTCGGGGCGGGTCAAGGGGGGCAGGGCATGGAAGGCACGGAAGATGTAGCCGGAACCGTCAACCAGATAGACGTGACGGGGCGGTGTTGTCTGCTCGCTCAATGGGCGTCCGCCGCATGCGCGCCCTGTTTCAGGACGAAATGCCGGCCGCAATAAGGGCAGTCGATCTCGCCTTCCTTGCCGAGGGTGAGGTAGATGCGCGGATGGCCCAGGGCGCCATCGCCGCCGTCGCAGGAGATCCTGGTGCTGTCGACTTCAATCACTTCCACCGGCTTCATGACGCGGTCAGGTCCTTCATTTTACTGTCGATCGGCTCAAGTCAAAGACCCGGCTGGCTCTCCTCGAGCCGGCGCCGGGCCGCATTGACCATGTTCGGCGCCGATGATACCTGTGTCGATGGCCGATAATCAACCACCGGCCGCGCCTCGACGTTCTCCAGGTTTGGTAGCGAATCTCCGCGATGTCCGACAGCTCCCCCCAGATCCAGGCCTCCGTCCGTCATGAGTCCGGGCGGAATTCCAGTCAGGAGCCGGGATCGCGGATGCCGGCCCCGGGAGCTTCCCAGGCTGGTACCGCTCAGGCCGGCGCTTCCCAGGCATTGCCGGATCTGGCCGTCTCGATCAAGGGGCTCTCCAAGACCTATGGCGGGGCGACGCCCAAGAAGGCGCTGGACAATGTCGATCTCGACATTCCGCGCGGCAGCCTCTTCGCGCTGCTGGGTCCCAATGGCGCCGGCAAGTCGACGCTGATCAATATCCTGGCCCAGCTTGTGGTTAAGAGCAGCGGCAACGTGAAGATCTGGGATGTCGATCTCGACCGCGATCCGCGCCATGCGGCGGCGGCGATCGGGGTGGTGCCGCAGGAACTGAACGTCGATCCCTTCTTCACCCCCTATGATCTCCTGGATCTGCAGGCCGGCATGTATGGCGTGCCGAAGGCGGAACGCCGGACCCAGGAATTGCTGGCGGCGCTGGCGCTCTCCGACAAGGCGAAATCCTATGCCCGGACGCTGTCCGGCGGCATGCGGCGCCGGCTCATGGTGGCCAAGGCCATGGTGCATACGCCGCCCGTCCTGGTGCTCGACGAGCCGACCGCCGGTGTGGATGTGGAATTGCGCCAGCAGCTCTGGGCCTATGTGCGGCAGTTGAACGCCGAGGGCGTCACGGTGCTGCTTACCACCCATTACCTGGAAGAGGCGGAAGAGCTCTGCGATCGCATCGCCATCATCAATCACGGCAAGGTCATCGCCTGCGAAACCAAAGAGGCGCTGCTGGGGCGGCTCGACAGCAAGGAGCTGATCCTGACCCTGGATCGCGACATCGATCCCGGCACCGGGGCTAGTATCGGGACCGGCGCGGGCGATCTCGCGGCGGTGCTGGCGCGCTTCCATCCGGAACGCCTGGCGGCGAACCGACTGCGCCTGCGCTACCAGCCCTCCCAGACCAAGGTGGACGAGATTCTGGAAGCGGTGCGCCAGGCCGGGCTGCGGATCGTCGATCTCAGCACGGTGGAAACCGATCTCGAAGACATCTTCCTGCAGCTCACCCGGCGCGATCCGGCCTGACCGGCGTCACGCCGCTCGGCTGGCTCACTCGACCGGCGCACCCGGCAAGGTCCGGCGGGCGGCGGCGATGGCTTCCGGCGGGATCGCCATCTCGGCGGCGAATTCCAGCAGCAACGGTTCCCAGTTCAGCAGGTAATCCAGGATGGCGCCGAGCGCCGCACGGTTCTGTGCCATCTCGCGCAATTGCGCGAGGTCGAGGCCGGTCAGGGTGAGGAACTGGCTGAGGCGCGCATCGTCCGCCGCCAGGAAGGCCAGGGCCTGCAGGGCGAGGGTTTCCGCATCTGGCTTGTCCGCTTTCAGGCGCATGCGGCCTCTATAGCAGCGGGCGGATGCGGAAGGAAGCACCGGACGGCGATCTCCGTCGCCTGCCATATCTCTGATCATTTCCGGCTGTGCCACACCATGTTGTGTTCGGGCACTTATTGAGATGAGCGCCAAGCTGACATACACTGACAGGATCACCCCCGGCTTCACGGTATTGAACCGATTATATGGAACGGAGGAGACGATGACGGTTGCACATCTGCTGCGCGGCAAACCGATGCGGCTGATTACCATTCCCGCCTATGAAACCGTGGCCAAGGCCACGCAGATACTTGCCCGCGAGCGCATCGGTGCGGTGCTCGTGACCGCTCCCGGCGGCGACCTCGCCGGCATTCTCTCGGAACGTGATATCGTCCGCGCGATCGGCAAGGACGGCGTTGCCGCCGCCCAGGGCAAGGTCGAGGATATCATGACCCGGGATGTCGTCTGCTGCTCGCCGGAAGACACGGTCGATGCATTGATGACCCTGATGACGGAAAAGCGTTTCCGCCATGTGCCGGTCAAGGAGAACGGCCGGCTGGTCGGTATGGTCTCGATCGGCGACGTGGTGAAGAAGAAGGTCGAGGATGCCGAGCGGGAAAGCGCCGATCTGCGCGCTTACATCGCCGGTACCTGAGGCCGACAGCCTCGGCGGGAGTTCGGAGCGAAAGCCGTAACGTATTGTTTCGGCGGCTGTTTTTCAGTTTTTTGTGACCGGCGGCGGTTTTCGGCGGAAGCCGCGCCTGATGCTTGAAGCGGCGCGGCGCCTCCTGTATGTTGCGCGGCACGCAATCGCGTTGCACCCGTAGCTCAGCTGGATAGAGCGTTGCCCTCCGAAGGCAAAGGTCGTACGTTCGAATCGTATCGGGTGCGCCATATCTCCAAATAAAATCAGATAGTTGTATCGCGACGGGTCTTCCGGCTCGAAATGATTCTATTTCAAGGGAAGCAGGTGCGGACGTAAACGCGCGCTTCCTGATCTCCGATCGTACCGATAACGGCCGGGCATGCGGCCGCATTGCCAACGTCGTCGGCCTTGGCGCGTTGAGCAGGCTTCTGGTTGGGAGCATTAAGCCAAAAGCGAGGTGACATTTCGGTGAAGGCCACAAAGCGGCAAAGGCTCGGAGCCCGATCCACCCCCCCCTTTGAAGCGTATTTGGCATCTCGCAGATAGCGAGTGCGAAAGCCGCAACGGACGACGATAGGTTTCGGAAATCCCGCCTCGTGCTGCAGAGGTATTCGAGCCAGCGAAGCATTTCCTTTTGTTGTGGAACTGTTGGCGGCTCTGGGGGGCGTATCGGCGGTTCGGATCGAAGCCTTCCGGCGGTCGGCAGCCTGCCAAGCTGAAGCTGCATCGGGCGTTCCTTCTGGCGTGGATCAGCAAGAAGGAAGACACCACGATGCTGGAACCGGTTTGAGCGCTGAAGACGGCGACCGGCATGAAGGTGACCCCCGCATGGCTGTCACGTTGGCTGACCCGCAACGGCTATCGCTTCAAAAACGCTGCTGGCCAGCGAGCAGGATCGATCCGAGATCCGCGCAACGACTGGACGAGGCATCGACGGCCGAGGATGCGGCTTGCGTCGGATCGACTGGTCTTCATTGATGAGATCGGGACCATCACGAAGATGACCCGGTTGCTAAAAGTCCGACGCTCCAGGTGGCCGCAATTTTTACTTTGACCTATCGACGGTATTTAGAGGTGGGCCTGCGTATAAAGGGATAAACACGTCTTTACCTGGGTGGCGTTCACGTTGTTTGCCGATAAGAACGGGCAATCCCAGGTTATTGAACCGCGGTTACGGTGACTTGGCGATCGGTACCATGTCGTCGAGGAACAGTTCCTCATCGTGACCGACATGCTCGCCGCAGAAGCAGCGCGTGACGATGCCGTTTTCCAACAGCGGCAACTGGATCATCTCGACCTTCACGATGCCGAGGCCGTTACGCAACGGCCATTCGTAGTTGCCATACATCGGCTTTTTTTCGAGAGCATAGGTGAAGTCCTCCATGACCTCCTCCATCATGGTATTCGGCATGCCCAGCTCATCGACATATTTGCCGGTATAATCCCAGCCGGCCGCCTCCGTGCTATGTGTCCCGACGAGACGGTAGCGTGCCCGCAGCGGGTTCTGCTCCAGATCGACCAGGATCACGAAAGGCAAGGCAGCGGGCGGAATATCCAGCACATCGATCTCCCCGGCGTCCGGTGCCAGCCGACCGCGCCGCAGGCCTTCCCAGTACGCGAATAAAAGGCGCAGATAAGGGGAGCGTATTCGAGTGCTGTCGAAATCAAATTCTCGGATGATGGGCATGAGTGGGAAAACTCGGCTGGCTATCTGGCAGGTTCGTCATCCGCCATATACTAACGCATCGGACAACCCGAGGATACGGTGGCGGCCGCGCACTTCCTTGCCACGCACGAAAGCAGCTTCATGACAGGGCGCGCGGTCTTCGTCGATGGCGGTGGCGTATAGGTCCGACGTCGACCTTAACCGGATTGCCGGGGCGAAACGCCCGCCCGCTACACGGGAGAGTGAGGATGGAATTGATGGGTACCGGAAACAGGCCCTTTGATGGCTTCAGCGAACGGGTGATCGACGTCGAAGGGGTGGAGATCTACTGCAGAATTGGTGGAAAAGGACCTCCCTTGCTTCTCCTCCACGGCTGCCCTCAAACACATGTCATGTGGTACAAGATCGTACCGGTACTCTCGCGATATTTTACGGTCGTTGCTTGCGATCTGCGGGGTTACGGGAGCAGCAGCAAGCCGATGGGCGAGCCGGACCATGCGAACTACTCTTTTCGCGTGATGGCCAATGACCTGATCGGCGTGATGGGTAAACTCGGTTATCAGTCCTTTTCCGCGATCGGTCACGATCGGGGCGCCCGCGTGCTCCATCGAATGGCATTGGATCACCCTTCCGTCCTGCAACGACTGGTCCTCCTGGATATTCTCCCAACCAGCTTTTTGTATGCTCAAGCGGAAGCAGGCTTCGCAAAGACATACTGGGAATGGTTCTTTTTCATTCAAGAATACGACTTCCCGGAGAAGCTGCTCTCGAGCAATGTGGAGGCCTTTCTGCGGTATGAAATAGGGTCGCTGCTGGACGCGGGCATCATCTCCAGCGAGGTGTGGGACGAGTATTTGCGGGCATTGTCGGGGGAGCGGGCCATCCACGGGATGTGTGAGGATTATCGAGCAGGCGCGACCATCGATTTGGCGCATGACGCTGCCGATGCCCAGGCCCGAATTGGTTGCCCCGTGCTGGTGCTTTGGGGGAGCCGCAACCCCATCTGGCAGCGCTTCGACATGGTGAGTGTTTGGAAGCAATACACCGATCATGTGGTCGGGACGGGCATTGACGCGGGACACTATCTCGCGGAAGAAGCGCCGCAAGAAACCTGGAAACATATAGCTTCCTTTTTCGCAGATTGTGTGCCGGGCCTGGATGATATCTCGGAAAGAATGACAACGGTACCTTGATCCTCATCAAGAGGTCCAATCCGGCTAACGCGGCAGTGGCCGGATGGTCAAGGATATCCGATACATGACAGGTCGGTGCCGATATACTGTGCTCTGTGGTGGAAAGCGAGTTCCCTGGATCAAGGGGACCCAGGTAAAGGGAAAAGAGTGACATGTTGATCGAAGGGCGTCCGTATCGGACCATCTGGTTGAACGAGGACGGCTGGTCGGTCGAGATCATCGATCAGACGGTGCTGCCGCATCAATTCATCACCCGGACCCTGCGCACGGTGGCGGAGGCCGCGACGGCGATCCGCGACATGCAGGTGCGTGGCGCTCCGCTGATCGGTGCCGCGGCGGCTTACGGTATGTGCCTGCAGATGGCGGCGGATGCCAGCGATGCGGGGATGGCTGCTGCTTACGATGTCCTGTTGGCGACACGGCCGACCGCGATCAATCTGAAATGGGCTCTGGATGAGATGGTGCGGGTCCTGCGCCCGCTGGTGCCCGACGCACGCCGCGCGCGCGCCTATCGGCGGGTGGCTGACATCTGCGACGAGGATGTCGCCATCAACAAGTCGATCGGCGAGCATGGGCTGAAACCCATTCTCGCTGCCGCCGCGCGGAAACCCGCCGGCGAGCCGGTGCGGATCCTGACCCATTGCAATGCCGGCTGGCTGGCGACGGTCGATTGGGGCACGGCGACGGCACCGATCTATCTCGCCCACGAGCGCGGCATTCCTCTCGAGGTCTGGGTCGATGAAACGCGGCCGCGCAATCAGGGGGCGTCTCTGACCGCCTGGGAGCTGAAGCATCACGGCGTTCCCCATACCGTCATCACCGACAATGCCGGCGGACATCTGATGCAGCGTGGGCTGGTGGATCTCTGTCTGGTCGGAACCGACCGCACCACGGCGTCGGGCGATGTCTGCAACAAGATCGGCACCTATCTGAAGGCCTTGGCCGCCAGGGACAATCAGGTTCCCTTCTATGTGGCGCTGCCCTCGCCGACGATCGACTTCACTTTGCATGACGGTCTGACGGAAATCCCGATCGAGCAGCGCTCACCCGACGAGGTCGCCTGGATCGCCGGCCGGACCGCCGCCGGATCGATCGAGCGGGTATCCATCGTGCCGCCGGATACGCGGATCGGGAATCCCGCTTTCGATGTGACACCCGGCCGTCTGGTCACCGGGCTGATCACCGAACGGGGCCTGCTCAAGGCCGATGCCGCCTCCCTGGCGGCGGCTTTCCCCGAGCGGGTCGCGGCGGCTGCGGAGTAGAGATAAGGCCGTGTCGGCGATTCAGGCTTGCGATCCGGACATTTTCGGGGCGTTATTCTGTCCGCCATTCGTCCCTCTGTCGTGGTGAGCAGCCCATGCGTCCTGAGATTGCCCTTCTGACAGCGATTGACCGCTATCTCGAAAATCTCGGCCGGCAACATGCCGGCGTGCAAAAGACGCGGGCGCGGCTGGCTGAAATGATGATCGTTGGCGATGCCGATGCGATGAGCGAAGCGGCCGCGCCACGTTGCGGCCATCTGGACACGGCAATGGCGCTCGCTTGCCAACAGGGGGCGGGCGATCTCATGGAGGCCCTGGCCGCCTGCGATCTTCCCTGGCGGAGCTATGATGCCTATCCCGCGGCGGAGATCGGGCGACACTTTCCGGCGCGTCACGCTTTCGCCAGTCTGGCCTGGCTTTTCGAGGGCGGCTGGTCGAACGATTTCGATCTGGGCTTTTTTCTGATCGCGCCGAATACGCTCTATCGCGATCACCATCATCAAGCCTCGGAGCTCTATGTGCCGCTGACCGGTCCCACCAAATGGCGCTTTGGCATCAATCGGCCCTGGATCTCGCGGCAGGCCCATGACCCGGTCTGGAACATGCCCGACATGGTGCATGCGACCCTGGTTGAGGAGGTGCCCTTCCTCTGCCTCTATGCCTGGACGGAAAACATTGACTGGCCGGCGATCGTCGACCGGGCCGATGACTGGGGCGAGATCGAGGCGCGTTTCGCCTGACCTCGCGTCAACCGCGCCGGGCGGGGGAGTGTTTCGGCTTGATGACCGGTTTTACTGCGGCCTTCTTACCGGCTTTCGCAACCGGCTTCATTCCTTCCTGCCGGTATCGCCGGATATGTCCGACGTGATCGGGCAGCAGGCTTTCCAACTGCAGGAACATCAGGTCGAGCGCGCTGTTCCGGTCGAAGCCGGATTTGCTCATCAGCATCTGCAGCCAGAGGCCGTCGGATAGGCTGTCGATAAGTTCGGTAGCCTGATCCGGATCGATGCCGTTCCGGTGCGGTCCGAGGGCAGCGACCTCGGTCAGGATCCGATGCAAGGCCGCCGTGTGCTCTTCATCCCGGGCCTCGCAGATATCCTGATAGATCGGATGCGCTTTCGCCTCGCCATAGAAGGCATGCCAGACGGCGAGCTTCTTCTTGCTGATGACTTTCGGCTGGAAGTCCGCAGCGATTAACGCACAGAGCCGTTCGACGGGGGCCGGCCCGCAGGCTTCCAGGGCGGAGGTCCAGGCCTGCTTGTATTCGTCCGAGAGGAATTTCAGCGCCTCGACGAGCAACTGCTCCTTGGTGCCGAAGCGGAAGACGACGATGCCCTGGGACAGGCCCGCAAGCGATGCCACTTTCGCCAGTGTCGTATCGGCCAGTCCGACCTGGCTGACCGATTCGATCGTGGCGTCGATGAGCTGCTGGCGGCGGAAGGCCGTATTGGCGGCGCGGCTGCGGCGTAAGGGGCGATTTGCACTTTCCATGCCGCATCTTAACATTCAAAAACAGTGATTCAATGGATATACATAATAAATTTAATAGCAATAATATCAATTGATTACATATATTATTAACGTGAGCGCTCAAATTATATTGTTGACACATTTCGTTTCCCCAATAGGCTTGGGATGGAATGTCATCGATAGTCGAGGAGCAGGCGATCATGCGATCGTTGAAACAGAGCAATGTCCAGTTCAAGAAAGCGGTGACCAAGTTGCCGCTCGGTGTGTCGTCCAATTTCCGCTATTGGGGAGAGGACCGGACGATCTATGTGAAGCGCGGCAAGGGCGCGCGCGTCTGGGACATCGACGAGAACGAATATATCGATTACCGCCTGGGCTACGGGCCGGCGATCCTTGGCTATGCCGATGACCGCATCGATGCCGCAGCAATGGAGGGGATGAAAGTCGGCGGCGTTTTCGCCCTGGCGACGGAGCGCGAATACAATGTCGCCGCCCGTATCTCGAAGATGGTGCCGGCGGCGGAAATGGTCCGTTTCTCCAATTCCGGTACGGAAGCCGTGATGGCGGCGCTACGGCTGGCGCGGGCCTATACCGGCCGCGACTCCTATATCGTCGTCGAAGGCGGATATCACGGCGTATTCGATGCCGCCCTCTGGTATGCCTCGGTCGAGGATTGGGAGCCGGGCCAGGGCGATCCTGAATTGCTGCCTTATGGCGAGGGCGTTCCCTCGATGCTGAAGAAGCTGATCCATACGGTGCCGATGAACGACGCCAATAAACTGGAAGACGTGCTGAAGAAGCATCACTCCGATATCGGTGCCCTCCTGATCGAGGCCATTCTCGGCAATTGCTGCAGCATCACCGCCAACCGGCAGTATGTGCAGGACGTGCGGGCGCTCTGCGACAAATACAATGTCGTCATGATCATGGATGAGGTGAAGACCGGCTTCCGCGTGGCGCGGGGCGGCGCCCAATCGATCTATGGCGTGAAACCCGATCTCTGCACCTTCGCCAAGGCGGTGGCGAACGGCTATCCGATCTCGGTCCTGGCCGGGCGCGCCGATATCATGAGTCGCATCGGCCAGGGCGTCGTCCATGGCGGCACCTATACGGCACATTCCGTGGCGCTGGCCGCGGCGGAAGCGACGCTGCAGATCCTGGATGAAACCTCCGCACTCGAGGATATCGCCGCTTATGGCAGCGCGCTGCAGAAGGGGATCTCGGCGATCCTGACGCCGCGTGGCATTCCCCATTCCTTCACCGGCCATCCGTCGATGGGCGGGCTCTTCTTCAAGGAAACGCCGCCGCAGAATTACCGGGACTGGAAGACCAGCGACTACACCTTCTACGACACCATGGCGCCGTTCCTGCACGATCTCGGCATTCTCTGTGAGCCGGATTCGCGGGAACCGTGGTTCATCTCCGCCGCCCATGACGAATCCTGCCTGCAGTCGACCCTGCGGAGCTTCGAGACGGCCGTCGACCGGACGCTCGAACAGCTGAGTGCGGAGAAGAAGCAGGCCTGATCCGTCGGGTTAGAATCGAGGAAGGGGAGAGATGTTGCTGGACCAGCTTGCCCCGCTGCCGGTGGGATTGCTTCACCTTCCTCATCCCGCGGATGACCGGCTGGTGCCAGCCAGGTCCAAGCCGCCGGTCGGTTTCGCCGATATGTTCAGCAGGATCATGATTATTTCGCCCGGTGAGTATGTCCGGGAGGTGCGGGCGCATTAGATCGTCGATGCGCCGCACCAACCTGGCATGAAGGAGCGGTGACGCAACGCCGCCAGATCGCCGGAATTTCTGTAGGGGAGAAGAATGGGCAGGGACCCGCGTTACGATATCTTGTTCGAGCCGGTCAGGATCGGTCCCAAAATAGCAAGAAATCGATTCTATCAGGTGCCACATTGCAATGGCATGGGGCATCGTTATCCGCAAATGATGGCAGGCATGCGGACGGTCAAGGCTGAAGGCGGCTGGGGTGTGGTCTGTACCGAAGAATGTCCGATCCATCCGACCTCGGATCTCTCTCCCTTCACCTTGATGCGCCTCTGGGACGATAGCGATCTGCCTAGCCATGAGTTGATGGTGGACGGCGTCCACGAACACGGTGCCTTGGCGGGCATACAACTCGTCCATGGCGGCTATCACATGGCCAATCATTATACCCGTCTGACGCCGCTTGCTCCCTCGGCGATTCCCGCCGGAACGATCGATCCCTGGCAAGCGGTTGCCCTGACGCGGGAGGATATCCGCGATCTCCGACGCTGGCATCGCGAGGCGGCGCTTCGCTCGAAGAAAGTGGGCTACGACATTGTCTATCTTTATGCCGCCCATGACATGACGATCCTCATGCATTTCATGCTGAAGCGATATAACAACCGCACCGACGAATATGGCGGCTCTCTCGAAAACCGCCTCCGGCTGTTCCGTGAGATCTATGAGGAAACCCGGGAGGTCCTTGCCGGCGATTGTGCCATTGCTTTCCGGCTGGCAGTCGACGAATTGCAGGCCGACAGTGACCTGCGCGCCGATGCCGAAGGCCGGGATATCGTCGAGATGCTGGCGGAACTGCCGGATCTCTGGGATGTGAATGTATCGGGCTGGGAGAATGATTCCCTGCCGTCGCGCTTCGGCCCCGAGGGGAACCAGGAGCCCTTCATCGGCTTCGTCAAGAAAGTGACGAGTAAACCCGTCGTCGGTGTCGGGCGTTTCACCTCGCCCGATACGATGGTTTCCCAGATCCGGCGCGGCGTGCTCGATCTGATCGGTGCGGCGCGCCCTTCGATCGCAGACCCCTTTTTGCCGGCGAAAGTGGAGAGCGGCCGGGAGGACGAGATTCGAGAATGCATCGGCTGCAACATGTGTATCAGCGGCGACTATCTGGCGACGCCCATGCGCTGTACACAAAATCCAACGATGGGAGAGGAGTGGCGGCGTGGTTGGCATCCGGAGCGGATCGCCCCTGCCGGATCGAACGATTCCGTTCTGATCATTGGCGGCGGGCCCGCCGGCCTGGAGGCAGCCTTGTCACTGAGTCGGCGCGGCTATCCGGTGGTGCTCGCCGAGGCGGAAGCGGAATTGGGTGGTCGCGTCCTCAAGGAAAGCCGCCTGCCCGGTCTTGGGGAATGGAAACGGGTCGTCGATCATCGAACCTATATGATCGGCAAGCTACCGAATGTGACGGTCTATACCGCGAGCCGGCTGTCGGCCGAGGATGTGCTGGAATACGGCTTTCAACATATCGTGGTCGCGACCGGTGCACGTTGGCGGACCGACGGCATGGGACGCAATATTCGCGTGCCCCTACCGGTGAGTGCAGGCGCAACGATTCTATCGCCCAATGACATCCTCGACGGTGCCGAGGTCGGCGGCCGTGTGCTTATTTTCGACGATGACCATTATTATCTCGCCACTTCCCTGGCGCAGAAGCTTCGCCTTGCCGGCTGCGAGGTAACCTATGCAACGCCGGCGGCCGAGGCGGCGGCTTGGACGCAACGCACCCTTGAGCAGGGGCGTATTCAGCGCGAGCTGCTGGAAAGCGGCGTCGAGATCCGGGCACATCG
Source organism: uncultured Rhodospirillaceae bacterium (assembly GCA_964406155.1). Taxonomy (GTDB): domain Bacteria; phylum Pseudomonadota; class Alphaproteobacteria; order Dongiales; family Dongiaceae; genus Dongia_B. The sequence goes on from CAYOQR010000047.1 coordinate 47,274, forward strand.
CCGACTGACCTCGATCGACGCCGGCAAGGCGGTACTGGAATGCACCTATACCGGTCGTGCCGAAACCGTGGATGTGAATGCGGTTATCCCCGTCACCATGCGGGATGGCTGCGATTCCCTTTATGTCGAAATTATGCGCCATGAAGCGGCCTTTGCGACAATCGGCTTGAAGAGCGTTACCCGGATTGGCGACTGCCATGCGCCGGGAACCATCGCCATGGCCGTCTATGCCGGGCATCGTTACGCCCGCCAGCTGGATAATCCGGTCGATCAGACCAGCAGTTTCCTGCGCGACAATCATCAGCCGGTCAGCCGTCGCGCCAATCCTTGACCGGCTATCCCGGCGGGTATCCGCATTGTGCAATCCAGACGCCCGGAAATGGGCAAATGCGAGGGAGGGGATTATGAGTCATCGTGATCGCGAGATCGAGGCGCAGCATATCCTGCATGACTTCACCTTCGGGCGGCTGTCGCGGCGGCAGGCGTTGCGAGCCCTGGGTGCCGGTGGCCTTGCCATCTTGGGCGGTGCGGCCTGGCCGCTAATTGGGCCAAGCGCTTTCGCGGATGAGGCGGGCAACAAGACCGGCCCCGGTGGTATCCCGTTGTCACGACCGAACAAACCGGTGAAGCTGCCGCTGACCGGCGACCCGATCAAGAGCGGCTTGAAGCCGGAAGGCGGCACCTTCAGAATCTTCAATTACCAGGATTACGTCGATCAGAAAGCGCTCGACAGCTTCGGCGAGAAATACGGTTGCAAGGTCGAGCTCACCACCTTCGACAGCATGGATCAGGCAATTACCCGCATGGCGACGGGACAGACCAGGCCGGACGCAACCGATCTGACGCCTGATCGCATTGCGCAGATGGTGGCGGGCAAGATGCTTGCGCCGCTCAACCATGATTACATCCCGAACCTGAAAGCCAATATCTGGCCCTCGCTGCAGAGCCCGTATTACGACGTCGATTCGCAATACAGCGTGCCCTATACGATCTACAGCACTGGTATCGGCTGGCGTAAAGACAAGATCTCGGAGGATATCCATAAACTCGATAATCCCTGGTCGATCTTCTGGAATTCCCAGAAGTACAAAGGCTTCGTCGGTGTGCTCGACGATGCCAGGGAAACGCTTGCGATGGCGATGCTGTACAAGCACCAGATGGACGTCAATACCGAGGATCCGGCCCAGATCGAGCAAGCCCTGGGTGATCTGAAGGCGATGGTGCCGATCTGCAACCCGAAGATCAACATCACGGAATATCAGACACTGGGCGATGCGAGCATGTATCTGCATCAGAGCTGGTCGGGCGATTTGATCAGTTGCGCGCTCAACTATCTCTCCAAGGGGACCGATCCCAATATGCTGCAATACTGGGCGCCGCCAAAGGGCAAGGGGCCGGTGCAGAACGATACCTGGGTGATCCTGTCGCATAGCGAGAAACCGGTGCTGGGCCATCTCTGGCTCAATCATCTTCTCGATGAAAAGGTTGCCTACGACAACTTCGTCGGAATGACGGCCTATCAGCCGCCGCAGAACAGGATCAGCGCGGACAGCCTGATTAACGATGGAACGATTCCGGAGAGCCTGCGTACGGCCATTCTGCAGCCGGGTGATATCGGCCCCGAATCGATTCAGGAAGCAGCCTTGACGCCGAAAGGCCAAGCGCTCTGGCAGAACGCCTACGCTCGTTTCAATTCCGGCGCTTGAGACGTCGGAC
>CAYOQR010000048.1:0-46725 GCA_964406155.1 uncultured Rhodospirillaceae bacterium
CTGTGGGTGCGCGAGGCGCGCCTGTTCAAATACGGCTCCGGCACCGGCTCGAACTTCTCCAAGCTGCGCGGCAATGGCGAGCGGCTGGCCGGCGGCGGCCGTTCCTCGGGCCTGATGAGCTTCCTGAAGATCGGCGACCGCGCTGCCGGCGCCATCAAGTCGGGCGGCACCACCCGCCGTGCCGCCAAGATGGTGACGGTCGATCTCGACCATCCCGATATCGAGGAATATATCGACTGGAAGGTGGTCGAGGAGCAGAAGGTCGCGGCCCTCGTCGCCGGCTCGAAGCTCGCCAGCGAGCATCTCAATGCGGTGATCAAGGCGGTGCATCAGGGCCTGCCGGCTGCGGCGAACGAAAACGACCGCACCGATCCGAAGGCCAATGCGGCCCTGAAGGCGGCGATCAAGGCCGCGCGCAAATCGGCGATCCCCGAGAACTACATCCAGCGGGTGATCCACTTCGCCACCCAGGGCTACACCGAGATCGAGTTCAAGACCTATGACACCGACTGGGATTCGGAAGCCTATCTGACGGTCTCCGGCCAGAACTCCAACAATTCGGTCCGCGTCTCCAACGACTTCATCCAGAAGGTGCTGGATAACGGCGACTGGAACCTGATCGGCCGCACCAACGGCAAGGTCGTCAAGACCATCAAGGCGCGCGACCTGTGGGACAAGATCGGCAATGCCGCCTGGGCCAGCGCCGATCCGGGAGTGCAGTTCGACACCACCATCAACGACTGGCACACCTGCCCGGAATCCGGCCGCATCAATGCGTCCAATCCATGCTCGGAATACATGTTCCTGGACGACACTGCTTGCAACCTCGCCTCGCTGAACCTGATGACGTTCCAGCGGGAGGACGGCAGCATCGATATCGCCGCCTATGAACATGCCGTGCGGCTGTGGACCGTCGTCCTCGAAATCTCCGTGCTGATGGCGCAGTTCCCCTCCAAGGAAATCGCCCAGCTCTCTTATGAATACCGCACCCTCGGCCTCGGCTACGCCAATGTCGGCGGCCTGCTGATGTCGATGGGCCTCGGCTATGACAGCGCCGAAGGCCGCGCTTTGACCGCCGCGCTGACCGCGGTGATGACCGGCGTCTCCTATGCCACCTCGGCGGAGATGGCGGGCGAGCTCGGCACTTTCCCGGGCTATGAGAAGAACCGCGCCGCCATGCTGCGGGTCATCCGCAACCATCGCCGCGCCGCCTATAGCGAGACCGCCGGCTATGAGCAGCTCAGCGTCAAGCCCGTGCCGCTCGACGCCGCCAATTGCCCGGACCAGGATCTGGTCGCCGCCGCCAAGCGCGCCTGGGACAAGGCCCTGGAACTCGGCGAGCTGTTCGGCTACCGCAACGCCCAGGCGACCGTGATCGCGCCGACCGGCACGATCGGCCTCGTCATGGATTGCGACACCACCGGCATCGAGCCCGACTTCGCTTTGGTGAAGTACAAGAAGCTGGCCGGCGGCGGCTATTTCAAGATCATCAACCGCACCGTACCGGTCGCCCTAGAGACCCTGGGCTATAACGATAGCGAGATCGCCGAGATCACCGCCTATGCGGTCGGCCACGGCACGCTCTCCGGTGCACCGACGATCAATCACGAGAGCCTGAAGGCCAAGGGCTTCACGGTCGGCGCCCTGCAGGCGGTCGAGAATGCGCTCGCCAGCGCCTTCGACATCCGCTTCGTCTTCAACAAATACACGCTGGGCGAAGAGTTCTGCAAAACGGCGCTGAAGCTGACCGATGCGCAGCTCAACGATCCGAGCTTCGATCTCCTCGGCCATCTCGGCTTCTCCAAGGCCGATATCGAGGGCGCCAACGCTTATGTCTGCGGCGCCATGACCCTGGAAGGCGCGCCGCATCTCAAGGACCAGCATCTGCCGGTCTTCGATTGCGCCAATCCCTGCGGCCGGATCGGCAAGCGCTTCCTCTCGGTGGAGAGCCATATCCGCATGATGGCGGCGGCGCAGTCCTTCATCTCGGGTGCGATCTCCAAGACCATCAACATGCCGAACAAGAGCTCGGTCGAGGATTGCAAGAACGCCTATATGCTGTCCTGGCAGCTCGGCATCAAAGCGAACGCGCTCTATCGCGACGGCTCCAAGCTCTCCCAGCCCCTCGCCTCCACGGTGCTGGGCGATGACGAGGACACGATCGACGAGGTGATCGAGGCCCCTGCCGCGGCGCGCGCGCCGATCGTCGCCGAGCGCATTGTGGAACGCATCGTCGAGCGCGTGGTCGCCGTCCAGCAGGAGCGCAAGCGCCTGCCCGAACGCCGCAAGGGCTATACCCAGAAGGCGATCGTCGGCAATCACAAGGTCTATCTGCGGACCGGCGAATACGAGGACGGTGCGCTGGGCGAGATCTTCGTCGACATGCACAAGGAGGGCGCCGCCTTCCGCAGCCTGATGAACAATTTCGCCATCGCCATCTCCATCGGCCTGCAATACGGCGTGCCGCTGGAGGAATTCGTCGAGGCCTATACCTTCACCCGCTTCGAACCATCGGGCATGGTCGAGGGCAACGACGCCATCAAGATGGCGACCTCGGTGCTCGACTACATCTTCCGCGAGCTGGCGATCTCCTATCTCGGCCGCAACGACCTCGCCCATGTCCAGCCGAGCGACCTGGCGCCCGACAGCGTCGGTACCGGCAACAGCCAGGGCGATCTGCCCCAGAACGGTCAAGGTGGCCGCCAAGCGCCGACCGCCGTTGAAGCGGTGAAGCGCATCGCCTCGACTGGTTATGTGCGCAGCAACCTCGTGGTCTTCAGCAACGCCGCCTTCGCCGCCTCGGGCAACAATGCCCTGGCCGTGTCGCCGGCGGAAACCCATGCGCATGGCCATGCCCATGATCATGGCGGGTCCGGGCACACCGATCACGCCGCCAATACCGGCATCAGCAGCAGCGTCATGGCCCGGGTCGATGAACGCCTGGAAAAAGTGCGCGAAGCCCGCATGAAGGGCTATGAGGGCGATGCCTGCGGCGAATGTGGGAACTTCACCCTCGTGCGCAACGGCACCTGCATGAAGTGCAACACCTGCGGCTCGACCAGCGGCTGCAGCTAAGGCTGTATCGAGAGTTCCCTAAGTGAGTCGTGACACATAATTTATGGGAATTGTACCCATAGTCTGCAGTAAATGACGCAACAGTGTGCAGTAGTTGCGTGAACCGGCCCTGGATCTCAGATTTTGGGTTCCAGGGCCGACCCTCGCAGGAAGTTAAAGGGACTGCGCGGGAACTCGAACAAGAGATGCCCAGCCGCATCGCACCCGCCAGACAATGCGGGATAGGCAGGCTCAATTTAGCCGCCACAAATGCCCCAACAGCCAGTCCATCGGATGACTTGCTAGGGAGTGACAACATGTTCGATATTTTGGAGGAAGCACGCCTTGAGTGTGGCCGACGCGTTCAGCGCGTTTCGAGACAATTACGTGATACCATTGACCACGGTGTCGTCAATCTCTAACCGCTACAAACGGATCACGAAACAGCTCAATAAGGACTTTTGGTCCACGGACTCGGACACGGCTCACAGTCTCTATGTCGGCTCATATGGACGAGATACAGCAGCTAAGGGGCTAAGTGACCTTGATGTTGCCTTCGAGCTGCCAGCGGCAGTCTATCACCAATACAATGGGCACGCTCTCAATGGTCAATCCGCGCTGCTTCAAGCTGTAAAGCGTTCCATCCAAAATACGTACCCAACTTCCGATTCTTTCGGTGACGGCCAAGTCGTTGTCATCGGCTTTGATGATGGGATCACATTCGAAATCCTCCCAGTATTCTTTAACACCAGTGGCACTTACACTTATCCAAATGCAAACGCAGGTGGTTCCTGGAAGACGTGCGATCCGAGGGCCGAGATCAAGGCAATCAACGACCGCAACACGGCAACCAATTTCAACCTGAAATACCTTTGTCGGATGATGCGAATATGGAAGGCAGCTTGTACGGTTCCGATCTCTGGTATGCTAATCGACACCTTGGCATACCAATTTATTGAGGGTTGGCCGTATCGCGATAAGTCTTTTCTGTACCATGACTTCATGACCAGGGATTTCTTTGAATTCCTCAGCGGCCAAAGCCCTACCCAAGCATGGTGGCGAGCGCCCGGCAGCGCATCGGCTGTACAAAAGACCGGCGAGTTCAAGTTCAAGGCACGCAGCGCGTACTTAAGGTCAATTGAGGCAATCGAATACCACGGCAAGCAGCAAAATTGGGCCGCTCGCCAAAAATGGAGGGAGATCTTTGGAAGCCTCTTCCCAGCTTAAAAGTGAGCGAGATACGCTAGAGGATCAGCTTCGTGAGTGCTTTGGCCGTGCTGCCTACACGCATAAGACGCACGAGAAAATGGCTGATCGATGCGCTGGCCGACAGCGGTTTGTGAAGCTGCTTCAATTGTGGCTATCAGCGATCACAACGAGTGGCGCCATTGGCACAGTATTCAACGCTCACCCTGCGCTCCCGTACGTAACAGCATTTATGTCTTTGGTAACGCTGATCGTCAGCGGTTATGCCAAAGATATTGATCCAGGTGCCGCTGCGCAGCGGCACCGAGAGGCCGCTTCTGACATTTGGAATATCCGCGAAGGCTACCTGAGCTTGTTGACGGACGTGCGTGACGACAACCTGCCCGTCGAAGAAATACGGCGTCGCCGAGACGAGCTTCAGGCCCAGCTACATCAAGTATACAAGGCAGCGCCTCACACGGACGACAAGGCCTACAAAAAGGCGCAGGAATCACTCCAAAAGCATGAAGATCTAACGTTCTCGGTGGAAGAGATTGACCGCTTCCTTCCATCAGCATTGAAGCATTCAAAGCGGTAGCTCGTATCATTAGATTAGGCATAGAGGTGGTGAGATGACGAAACATTACCCGAAGGGTCTGGATGGCCGTATGCGCGACAGTGACGGCGAGATCCGTAAGAAGCGTAGCGACACGCAAGTGGGGACCTTAAGGCAGGAATATGGCGACGGTTTCGCTAAGGGATATCGCTCTGATGCACAGCTTGGTACGGTCCTCAAGCGCGAAGGTGTCGACTCACTGGATAAGCTACTGAAGAAGCGTTGATTGATTCCAACAGCAAGTTGCTCGTTATTTTCAAAAAGTGATTAACGTCGTGCGTGGTCTTCAATCATTCACGACGTTTCCTTTTGGCAGTGGCGCCGTACCAATTCGCAAGCGCATTTAAACGCCTGTTCTCGCCCTCGACTTAGCTGCTCCTCACCACGACCCTCGATATCTTTGCAGGAGTTCCGGTCGATATCGGCGACACTTTCCCATCTTTTTAACGCAACCTTAAATTCCAGCAGTAACAGTCAAGTATCGAAGTTGGGCAATCGCTATAGGTCGATGATCGATCACGAACGGGAAAATCAACACGATGTCTGTCCCTCCTTATCACAGATGTGTCTAAGAAGAGCCACGGGAGCGATAGACACTCAAGGGAGAAATAGAGGGGAAGCGAATGCCGATTGTTAATCTCGCCGTTCTAATGCCAGGCGATGTGATCCTGGAGCGAGGGCTCGATGCCGTGGCAGAGTATGTAGGAACAGAGGTCAGAAAATACGGCCACGCTAGCGTTACGATAAATAGACTACTTCGCCTGGAAGCACAGGGACCAACCAAACCGGCCCGAGTTGCCGCGTTTAAACTAACTCAATGGCACCATCGAACTACCAACGAGGTCGCGGTTGGTTTCTTCATTCCTGGCGAAGTTCTAGTTCGTCGGGCAGTAAGCCCGCCAGACGAACCGAGTATGTTGTCTGAGGTCAACGCTGAGATCGGCGCAGAATATGCATCGGCGGACAAACTCGCAGCCCTACCCGACTTGTCCTTAGAAGGTGCAACGTTGCTAAAACGCTTGTATACGAACCTATCTCGAAAGGCTGGAAAATCGGTCGGCTCTCCCCATGGCATTTCCTGCGGAGAGCTTGTGGCTCGTACCCTGCATCTGGGCGACCCAGAACAATACAGTCCCAACTCATTCGCTCTCAATGAGAGGTTTGAGACGATAGAAGAGGCATTGCTGGATGAAAAGGCCTGGAAGAAGGGAAAGTTGAGTCCAAACAGTAATGAGCTGCGCAAGCTAGTATCGAACCTTTACCCGTCAACAATCAACAAAGCTGTCATGGAGCTAATCAGAGGACGCAAGACACTTGCCGAGATCGAGGAGACGGTCAACCGTCAAATGTTAATTAACAACGCAACTCTCATGAAGATTAAAGTCATGCAGCAAGAAGTCTTTGGCTTCTAAATTGGCGACAGCAACGAGAGACCACCACCTTGTCTGACTATGATCTGTTTCTAAAAAATCTTGTTTCTCCCACTCACAGCAATTTTCTGAGAATCGTCTCGGGCAAAAGGGTTATACGCGAACTCAATATCGATGTAGGCCGCTTCATCAAGCGTCATGTCGATGGGGTTTTTGAACTGGACGATGGGACGATCATTCACATTGAATTTCAAACGGATTACAAGGGCCACATGCCTTGGCGGATGCTTGACTATGCCATTGAGATAATGCGTAAGCATTGTGGTGATCCAAGAGACCGTCTGAATTTCCCAACTCCTCTGACGCAACTGGTTTTCTACACGGGTGAAGATCGTCGCAAGTTAGTAGATCAAGCTTCGTTTAACGGGACCACGATCACATTTTTGGCTATGGATCTGCGCGACAAAGTCGAATTCGTCCAGCCGTTGTTTGAGAGTAATTTCTATCGCGACTGGATCTTTGCACTACTTTGCATACCTCAGCCATACACTGCTCAAGACAGGGCTCTAATTGCAAGGATCATCACTAAGGTTAATAAGCAGGACGACGAAGATGACCGTCGAGATGCGCAAGCCTTCTTACAGGTCGCGATAGCTCTGCGAAAGTTGAATGACGCCAGATCACAGGAGATCCAAAGAATGCCATTCGTTATCAATGCCGCAAGTCACAGTAGAATTCTGACCGGAGCAATTGACCACGGCCGAGAGCTGGGGCGGCGCGAAATGATGGTTGATGTTTTGTTTGACTACATGAAGCCCGAGAAGAATGAGCCGCAAGTGGCGCTGCTTGAAACGCTAGAGTCGATGAGTGAGCCAGAACTTCTGTATCTCTACACCACTCAATACAAAGAGCGCATCAATCCGAATGTGATGCGGGACGAACTAAATAACGTCAAAGGACTGACGAATGACTAAACGTCGCGAGGGCACAAATATGCTCAGTCGCAATCTCAGTTCATGCATCCTAGTTGACAGCGTTCTTATATCCCTACGGCGACACAGCGTTGATGAAATGTTGATGGGCTACAACCTATCGACACGCTTTCAGCACTCGTGCGTATCTGGCTAGATCCCCAAGACACCTACCACCCCAGAGATCTCATAGGAATGGTCTACGAGTATCTCGGAATTCCGGAAGATGTGGAGCCACGCTATGACGAATCCACCGAGTTTCATGTCAGACCGCATTGTTGATTGGCTCAATCGGTTTAAGCCTCAGAAGGTAACACTCCTCCCCAAGAGGCGAAGTTCGTGAAGCGGAAACGGCTTCCGTGTATCATCATCGAATTGGGCATGAACCTGCCGAAGGCGATGGGTCAGCATTGCTAGTGCGGTCGGATCGTCATCCGTTTGCTTGAAGACAACACAGATCTCATCCAGTTGGGCAAGCTGTCGAACAGCATCATCACGCCGCATGTTGTTTTCAGCCGCCAGATGCCTTGAGATAACCGAGTTGATCTTTAATGTCTTCGCCGATAGCGGCAGCGACTTTAACGCATAGAACGTCCGTTTCGCCGACTCCCAAGAAAAAAGGCCGGAAACGTCCTTATGATCAGTTTCATGATAATGCGTGGGCTGCTTCTTCGGATCTGGGCTAACGCGCACCACCCGTAAGTTCGGTAGTTGATAAGGTGCGAACCGTTTGTTCGCAATCATCAACTCGTCGAATACCAGTTTACCATTTTGGAGGCTTGGCCATTTGTGCGCAATCGTTTCGGCCTCGGCAATCAAAATGCTCTGCCCACGCGCATTAATTTGCTCGACTGCGCTATTGAAGAAGTTGGAAAATTTCTGGAGATTTTCCTCCTGTCCATTCCTACCAAACTTCCCATAATTCCCTGAAAGTATGCGCAGGCCCGCTTCTGCATAGGGAAGCCACAATGGCTCGCCATTCTCTTCAGGGATCGCACATTCAAGTATGCCGTCTCGGACACGCGCGGCCAAGGGGAAGGCATGAGGAGGTCTGTACCCTCCACCAACCCTCTCGAAATTCAGTTGGATGACGGTAATTGCGGCCGGAGAAAATTCAAGTTCACTCGTTGGAACGATGCCAAGCATGCGGACGCAGTCACGGATGGCGGAACTATACTTATTCTCGTTTTGATCTTCGTCAGTAAGGATGACTTGAGGGAGAATCTTTTGACGAGCAAGTTCCCTCTTTGCCATGGCATACGGGTCCGAAGACCGTGCATCTCTCAGTGATGACGGCATTTCGAGAATTGCGCAGGCGAGAGACGTTTGATTTCCTCGAACGCCCTTAACATATAGCGCCATCGCCTCTTGGATCGAGCGATTGGAATCACCTTGCTTGACCTTCCAGATCTCTTGCTGCTGCTTCTCGGTTCGATTAGCCTTTTCCTGGTCTGTAAGTTCCGCTTTTGGCAGAGCTTCACCCAACGGCCCCGCCGCAGCAGCCACTATTCGAACCGAAAGACCACTGTCACTCCAGGAAAGTGTCTCACCTTCCACTAGTGACGGCTCTCCTAGGAAGTCTATAAGTTCTGACCGTACCACGGTTGGCGTATTTTCCAGCTTATGAAGCACGATCAGATCGAGCTGTTTTTCCGTATTACCTAGAGCGACAAGCGTTCGAACGATTGCATCACGTCGTTCAGCCAGCTCACCGGTTGGCCGGAACGGCTTTCCCACTGGAAGGCGCTTATTGACGCGGACCATGGACCCAGCTCGTTCGAACCCAGCAGTCTTCAGTGGCAGATCAAGGGAATCAGCGATGTCCTTTCGGTCGAGCCAACCAACACCGCTCCCACCCGACAAATTTCGATCTCCATGGATTGAGCCGAGCCGAGGAAGCGCCCAAAGACCGTTATCAGCTACGATGGGCTTTAGCATCGCAGATTCTTCAGTCTTCTTGTTTCCAGACAAGCGCTGAACAAGTTCAAGCAACCTCAGATCTTCCTGGTGCTCCCACCAGGCTACAATTGATTTGGTTGCGCTCTCCTTGTTCAGTCGCGGTCTAAATTGCAAAGACGAATGTCCGTACATTCGATTGGCGTCATCTGTCACCTGCGCCGGAATAAACAGATCGAGGCGTCGACATGGATCGGATTCAAGCACGTATCCTGTGATCGTTCCCCAATTTCGGATCGATGGGCGAGCGAGAATATGCACCCCTCCGCGCTCAGGGAAAGTGGCAGATGAAATGGTAATGACCTCTGACCACAAGCTCTCTGGCCTGTTGGGATCTTGTTTGGGAGGAAAGGCCACAAGCTCAAGACCGTCAAATGGACTCGATTGAGCTGTTTCAAGCACTAACCTCTTCGTTTCGCCTGAGCGAAAGCGCAACTCTTTACCAGCCAAGCTCGCGGCAGCATGGGCAGTGATCGCGTCATAAAACATTGGATTTTCAGGCGATACGCAAGCCGCGCTGGCGCTCATTTTCAAGGCCGGGGAAACGGACAGGCACGACCAGTTATTTCTGTCACCTACCGTCGAAGCCACCTGGCTTCGCATATCACTTGGCTTATCTTTGAACAGAAGACCGAGCCAGAGCGATATGGCCGCCTGTATCCTGGAACGAAGTTCATCGCTGGATGAAGTATCTCCAAGGAAGTATAGGCAAAGGCGCTTTCCCCCACTCACCTGGTCGTAGTCGTGACGCATAAATGAGACGTCCGGAACGAGACAGGCGAGGATCTCCGACAGTCCTCTTAAGATCACGGTAATCGGTTGACCTTCCCGGCCCGTCGCTTCCCGTGTCCATTGAGCCAAAATGTCCTGCGCCTTGCCCGGCATCATGTACCTGGTGAGGGTAATCTGTGGAAACGCTGAAATGTGCGTCCAGGTTGAGAGCTGCAGAGTATCGACGTTAGCCATGAACTAATCCCTCGGTTTTCTGCAGGGCATTGCAGAACGGTTCGTAAAGCAGTCGGGCGACTGCAGCTTCGTTGGCTTGAGCTTTCTGATCGATGGCAAGCTCCAATTGGGCGATAGCCTGAACCAGCGCACTGCTGTGCCTAGTATCTCCGGGGTCGTTGTCATTGACCTTGTCAAATGACATTGGAGCGAATTTGTAGTCGACGAACCCGATAAAGACTGGACATCCGCCACGAATACCTCGCCCAATCGTTTGCCAAAGCGGCGTCAACATATCCCACGCAAACTGCGCTTTATATTCGGAAGGCAGGCTTTGATACCCCCCTCGATAGTCAAGGCTATACCGCACCAAGTTAGTTGCGGCATAGCGCATGCGCCTCATCCTACTGCTAAGCGTCTCAGGGCGTTCCGTCGGCTTTATCCCGTTATCAAAGCGATCAAGAGCAAAACGATTTAGTCGGCCGATGATGGGGCCGAGATCGTCAGGACGCGGATGCGGTCGGTGCAGGAAATAAATCGATGAGATAGCTGCCTTGCCCCTAGAGTTAAGGATGTTGTGACCTCGCGCCACAATCTGCATTGGCGCCACAAGGATCGACTTTTCGCCTTCGCCACCAAAGCGTTCGACCAAAGACCTTGGCAAAGGACGAGCAAACCGGGGGCGATGATTTCGGATAGAATTTGCGTCATCACCTTGATCACGCACCAGACAAAACACTTTCCAGTCTGCGTAGCCGTTGGCTTCTAGTGATTGAAGCAATGCATCCGCGACAATTGAAGCATCGGCATAAGAGTTCACGACAAGCATCGCCCGACGCCTGTCGATAAGATCACCGCTGCCCCAGTTATTCTCCAACTTAAGCCAGCGTCTCTCAAACATGTTCATGTCATCACGACGCGCCGCGAACTTTTCGGCGATAAAGGCAAGATTATTACGCCTGTCCTTTTCTCGCACCCCTGACACCGCGATCTGCTTTCCATCAACGTTTCGCACGTCGACCAGAGAGAATACGGACTTTCTGATCGCTTCGAGTTCGGCTTCCGGTTGGACTAATATTCCCTTCACGGGCACTTGTACGTCATAGATCGGCGACGCACTTTCGATAGGTTTCTTCAGTTTTGGATCGAAGCGTCTCACGCTCCCACCGGCCCAACTCGTACCAGACAACATCAGCACATTAGGGCCGACTTGCCCCTCTGAGGCCAGGAGATCGTGCAGGTGCGTCAATAGATAACGCCCTACTCCGAGATGATTGATGATTGTGAGTTTCCCTCCCATTTTCCCGGTGTGATCGGCAGATGGCTCATCATATAGAAGGCCAAAAACAGCTCCGGCGGGATTGCTCGGTAACAAGCTACGATAATGCCGTATCAAGCTGTTAGCTTGGGTCAATAGCTCAGCGTCACCGATACCAAAATCATCAGCGACAGCAGGCTGCGCTTTTACAAGCCAACTGTAATGAGCCAAGGCCAATTCGGCGATGACAGCTAGAAGAATGGCCAAGGCATTGGCTCGTCTTTTAGCAACGACACCTTCACTTTCGCCACCAACCAACTCCTGATGCTCGGCCTCAGTCAAATAGTAAAATGGCTTCAGTTTCTCTTCGAGAAGACCTTCAACGTCAGTTACAAGCTCAGCGTAATAGTCGGCGAACAAGACTTGACGGGCAACTTCTTGCAAAGCCTCCGCAGCAATTCCAAAGGAAGCATCTTCGAATTCGACGTCATCGGCACCCTCCTCTTCTGAGAGACCAGATGATTTGGAATACCTGGCGATGGAAGAGGCAACTTTGATAAGCTGAAGAAATTCGCCTTCCATTTCCTCATCAGTTCTTGGTGCAGGGCGATTCTTATTGGTCTGTTGCCACAACTCATAGAGAACGCTAGCGGCAGTGAACGGAGTATTTTCATAGAGGCGTTTTAACGACGCTTGTTCATTTTGCAGCATCGCATACAGATCGCCGATTAACCTGAAGAACGTATAGAAGTTGTTTTGCCACCTGGCATTCGTCGCTTTGCTAAACTGCAGGCCACTTTTCTCGCGAATTTTCTCAGAAGACCGCGTGCTGATGGATGGAGCGTAAACATCTCGCTCATCTCCCATAATCTGGGAACGCGGAGCGAATGCGTCATCGAGGGACTTTTGTACCGCATCAACTTCGTCGATGATCACAAGATCAGCCGTGTACTGAATTAGCTCTGGCATTGTTAGATGCGCTGACGTCGTCCATTTGTCCGGCGACATATGCACAAATGCCTGTGGTGTCATGATTACGACTTGCGCATCAACGGCTGACCTTTGCTGATCTTGCGCCGGGCATACAGCCCATAAAGGGCAGGATTTGCCCACGCCATCGTCAAGCAACTCACTTCCCAATTCTGTGACTTCAGCAGAGTTGCCTAGGTCATTCTTCTGATAGATGCGATGACACTGCTTCTCCTGAAAGGTGGGGAAACTGACCTCTTTATCACCGGAGACGACCTGAGTATCGGAGGGTTGCAATCCATCCAGGGGGCAGGCCACGCTGAAGTTCTGGGAAATGTCACCAAGGCTCGGCAGTGACCATCCAGTGGCTCCAAGGCTCTGTTGCCAATGTATGGAATTTAGATGTTTTTCGCGATTGTAGAGGCTTGAAAGAACCGTAGCAGAAACGCCATGTAGCCGAAGGCGAGCCGCCAAGGTCGCGCCTTGTATGGTGTCAGTGACCAGGACAACAATGCGCTTTCCACTTCCACCCTTGGCCAGAGCGAAAATCAGCCCCATGACGAGTGTCGACTTCCCGGATGACAGCATCCCTACGAGATGATTGTTCCCATCAAGTGTGATCGTTTCTCCATCGAATAGACCTTCACCAAGATCCTGGAGCTTGAGCGTCTTTTCCAGACGGCTAGCCAGGTGGAGCGGGGACAATGAGGATGGCCAATCTTGTTGGGCTTCGCGCTCATCGACGAGTTTTGCCACGGCCTTCATCGCGTCAATTTTGACGCTTATAGGCTCTCGGGTGGCCCTCGGTTGAAGCTTGTACTGGGGCGCTTTACGCTGGTCAGGTAAAACTGCTGGAATTTCGTAAGCCAACGAGCTTCTACCCCGATTTACACGGACTAAACCCTGTCCAGCATCCGCAGCGGTGACAGATCGCTGAATCCAGGGAACTTGTTGCTTCAGGGTTGACTCAAGGACGGTTAGCAATGTTGTGGGCGCTGCTTTCCTTAGAATTGGCTTGCGATCACGAATGTCATAGCAACGCATCGTTTCCGGAGATTTAGCATGCCACCGACATGCATCGATCCAGACCGATATGGACCCAAAGCGCCCACATAGATGCCGCAGATTGCTGAGCGCTTTGCCGAACTCTGGATCTTCTATGGCACCTGGCACAAGGGCGGGGTAGCCAAGCATCAATGATGGAACAGCAGACGTATCCTGCCCAGGAATTCTCGTACTAAGGAGATGTAGGCTAAGTTCTGTAAGAGCCAGCATCCGCAAATCCTCTTTCGAGAATTTCGCCGCCGCAGGTTCAACAGCAAGGAGAGATGCCTTGTAGCGCTCAAGGAAGAGATTGTCGCTTCTCATACTGCACCTAATTCATTGAGCAGTCCGGAAACGGTGCTCATGGAAACGGCCATCTTTCCGTATGAAGCGCGAATGGCCTCAAACTTCGCTTCAAAGCGGCTGTCGATTTCAAGGAGATAGTCAGGAATTACCAAGTAGCACTGGTGGCTAGCGGAATACTCTTTAAAACCTGCAAATCGAGCCGCAAGATTGCTTGGTGAGAGATAGTCCTTCACGTCAGCGGCGATATGCTTTTTGCCATCTGGGGAGGTTGCTACGAGATCAACTCGATCAAGATCCGGCCATAGAGTGCTATCCCAGCCCAATGCAATCAGCCGTCTATGCAACTCCAGTTCTGCTTGCCCCGGCAGGCACCAGTATGTCCGGAAGGTCCGGCGCAACTGCATCATACCTGGCCTGAATTTGAGTCTATTGTGGACGCCTGCCGAAGCCCTTCGTATGGCCTCCGGGTCTCGGCATTCCGTATGGAAGCGAGGATTCGAGGGGTCGTCCCCAGCGCGCCTCAGGATGGTTCCCGATATTGTGCAGGTCGGCAAGAAGCCGTTGATCGCAAGTGCTTCAGGTACCCTCTGATAGAACGATTCGACAATCTCGTCGATGCGCTCGACGTCGGCAAGCTCCGGTTTGATTATGATGCTTGCGTATCCCTGAATGACGGGATTCTGAATTACTGTTTGGCGCCAAGCGCGATACACCTGATCACCATCTGTACGATCTCGACAGATGCCGACAAGCATCTCGTAACCAACATTCTCAGCAATTTCCTGTTCGGGATTTCCGCTAGCAATAGCTAACCGGCGGCAATCGGTTGTGATTTCACCGTCTTCTATTAAGCGGGATGAGAAGAACTCTTCTTGCCTATCCCAAGATAGGTCGTGAACCCACCGAAACAGCGGCTCCTTCGCTCGTGCCATCAATTGGCTTAGATCCGTCGGCCACTCATTGCTTTGAGTTGCAAAATTGCGGGCGGCTCCAATGTCGAGTGCCCGCCTTAGCTCTGCCGGATAAGGCGCCGACAGATACCCATTTTCATCGATAAGGGACTGAACTTTCGCAAGTGCCGTTGCATAGAGTGAAACAAGGGTTTGATCGCTGCTGATCGACCGAGATGGCGCCTCCATCTCTTCTAAGCGCGTCCAGATGTCATCTGGTACCCCGCCCTCGTCTCCGAAATAGCGGTAAAGCGTAGCCCGGCCGATTCCGAGACCGTGAGCGCACGCTGTTTTCCACCGCCGACCATTCCCTAGTATATCCGCAAAAAGCGTGCGGCATCGCTCTTCAAATTTCCGTCTTTCAGTCATTAGTAGAATCGTCTCATCTGTCTCATACGAAATGATGAGTGTATCAAGTGTATCATGTCAATCAAATTTTACGGAATATCGCTGCTCGTGGTTGACCGCCACGAATATGTTCTTTATTTGTTCTCAAATGAACCATACCGATACCTCTGAAAACGCTACGGTGGCCCCGCCAACAAATCGGCGATTCCCGCAAGCGTCGTATCCTTTCTACCGCCGAATACGTAAGTACGCAGGCGGTCTGGGTGCTTTCGTCTCGACGTAACTCACACCAAGCCACCTGCCGCTTCGCACCTGGCTTCCCGTCAGGCACCCCCTAGCTCATAGCAGGTGTCTCCAATGAAAAGACGCTATGAGGGCTCAGCGCTTGCGCTGGCCCTAAATGAGATCGCGCGCCTGGAAGCTCTGACCGCCGATCTCCGCCGCATCCTTGAGGGTGAAGGCCCGACGGCCGCCGATCTCCAGGATGCCCCGCTCCTCACCGGTTGGCAGCACGCTACCCGTCCGCAGACCTGCCTTACCGGCATCGTCGAAGCCCACCCTGATCTCGGTTCCAACCGCTATATCCGCACCAGCGTTCTTTGGTCCGGCAACTCGACCGAAGGTTGGGTGCGCACCTACAGCCGATTCTATCGCCTGGGAAAGCCGCGTAGCGCGATGGAGGACATGAATGGTTGAGATCAATCCGGACGAGGCCGTTGCTCGGGCACGCCGCGCTCGGGCCTTTAAGCGTCGTAGTGATGCTGCCCGTGCGGGCATCCACCTCCCAACTTTCGGAGAGCTGTTGCGCATGCAGCCGTTCTGTCGGGACAACCTGCTTGTAGATGCAAGCCAGTTTGCCGAACGGTTGATGGCGCGAATTAAGCTCCAGACTGCCACCATGGAGCTGACTGTAGATGCCTTACGCACCATGACCGTATCTCCGGCCATTGCCGACTGCATGGATACGGCCTTGGCCTTGAGGTTTTGCGTCGCGGAAGACAAGCGCCACGCCGAAATGTGGGAGGAAAGCGCTCGTCGCTGCGAGTTTTATGCGTCGATACTGGGCGACCACGCTTCAATGTGGAAGATCGCCGGTTACGCCATCGATCTCGCATATGACCGCAACACGCCTGATGACGAAGCACTCGATTACGGTGTCAGCGCCATTGGATGGATCTTGCAAGCAACTGGAAAAGTAGATAGCTGGCCTCGCCCATGGTCACCTAACCATGTTCGTGCTCATGAGGTCGGCGAGCGTATGCTTGATCGTTTCGTCGAGGAAAGAGATCGCCGCCTCCTCGAAGCCAAAACTGAGGGTAAGAAGGCGGATCAATTCGGATCGAACCTGATTGCAATGGCCGGGAAGCTATCTCCGGATTTTGATCAGGAGGATACCGATGATGAGGAGGACTCCGTTCCAGACGTCGTCGTATTGAATGTGATCGGCAACGGGGACGTAGCCGACGGCAAAAAGATCATCAGCGAATTTAAGCCAATCTTGAACATCCCGCTGCCGCTGGTCACCGTGCCAGACTTATCCGTGGTACGAGCCACATTAGAGCGTGAGTTTCCTTACGCGATACTCATCATCGATGCACTCCTCAATAGCCTCGAAGGGCTAGATCACATCAAGTTCAGGCCGACGATCCTGGTTGGCGCCCCTGGCAGCGGCAAGACTGCATTTGCGAAAATGTTTCTAAGCCTGCTGCAGGTTCCATACGACGTCTATAGCTGTGGCGGCGTTAGTGACTCGTCGCTCGCCGGGACAGCCAGGCGCTGGTCGACTGGTGAGCCGAGCCTGCCACTCTCATTGATGCGGCGATATCATTGTGCTTCACCGGGTATCGTTCTCGATGAGATCGAGAAGACCGGAAGCAGCAAGCACAATGGGTCTCTCGTTGATGCATTGCTTGGTCTATTGGAGCCCTCGTCTTCTGTCGCTTGGCATGATCCTTATGTCCAGGCAGCAGTCGATATGAGCCACGTCCTCTGGCTCGGGACCGCCAATAGCATGGATGGCATTCCGGCGCCCTTGCGAGATCGCTGCCGCCGCCTCGTCTTCCCGTCTCCCACGGCAGAATATCTCGTGCCGCTAGCCAACAGCATCCTTCGAACTCTCATCGACGAACGCGGCTTGAATCCTGCCTGGGCATTGCCTCTGGACGCCGTGGAGATCGAGGCCCTGCGCTCGGCTTGGCCAGGCGGATCGGTTCGTGCGTTGCAGCAACTTGTCGCTATCGTTCTTAAAGTTCGCGACAAATTCGACTCAACACATTGATAATATGTTGATTTTTTGAGATTCGATTCGACAAATCGAACCAGATTTGTTAACAGTGAGGCATGATGAAGCTTGCCTCACATCGAATAACCGCTGTCCTTTAGTCCGAATCCCGACCGGGATTTGGCCATGGCAGCGACACGACTCTATCGATGAGGCCCGCCATGTCTTCGTCTTCTTCCAACAAACCCAAGTCCTGTCCTGACCATCATGGTTCGGATAATCAGCTCTCCGGCACCGATCAGATCGTTGATCAAAACTCTCCCTTGCCTGAGGCGGAGGTCGATGCTGACGTCAGAGGCTTGCACATAACGAAGCCTGCGTAAGCTCGGCCTATGGCTGCCCCACCTGGCAGCCACCTAAACAATCACGCGCAGCTCGCCCACTTAAACCGACTTCGAAGAGCCGGGTCAGCGGAAGCATTGTCGATCCGCAAACCAATCGGATTCTTCTCCACAAGAACAGGCTGCAGGCGAACTTTCTGTTCACACTGCTCATCAACAAAGACGTTGTCTCTATCTGGGATCGGCCGCCTCCGGTGCCTTATCAAGGTGCCGATGGGACGGTGAAGGAATTCAAGTTCGACTACCTTGTTACGTATGTCGGCGGCGAAAAGATGGCCTACCGCGTCCTCTATAGCAATCTGGCCGAAAGATTCCATCTTGTCGCCAGGCTGAACCTCGTGAGCAAACAAATCAGCCGCTCATTTGCCACGGCGCTGCGGCTGCGGACTGAACGTCATGTCACCCGCGACGTGGCCCATAACGCTCGGCTGTTGTTCAACTGCGGAACTGCAACCGATATCCATCCGGAAGTTTACAAGGTTGCTGCGTCTCTTCAGGGCGCAATCATGGTCACAGACCTTCTTTCCGCGACCGAGCAGTTCGGCTCAACCTTCCGTCATATCGTGACTTTGGTCAGGGGCGGCCACCTCAAAATCGCCAGCAAGGGCGAGTTCACCCGGACGAGCTATGTCTGCCGCCCCAATGGAGGTGCCGAATGAGCGCCTTGGCAATCAAGCCTGCCCCTCAGATTTACCGCTTCAATCGCCAGGATCGGATCACTATCGGGGGCATGAGTTACATCTGCTTCAACTCCGATGCCTATGGGCACCAGTTCCAGCGCGTTGATAACGACAAGCTCCACGAGACCTTCACGCATTTTCAGATCGAAGAACTTGTCACCTCTGGTCAACTTACCGTTGACCGCTTCTATTTCAGTGCGACCGCCGCCAAGGTCCGAAGCATCACGCATGGGGTGACCTGGGAAGAGCTGACTGACAAAGAGCGTCACGAAGTTATCTGGCGCAAGACATACTGCGATCATTTCCTGCGTATGGAGGCTCAGGTCAATTGGGTCTCGCGGTCAGATGAATCAATGAAGCGTGCGATTATCGAGATTCAGCTTCTGATCGCCCTCGAAAATGAGGGGCAGCGCAGTGGCACTGTCGTGACATCCCGGACACCTCCGACGCCAACAACCTTGCTCAGGTGGGTGAACAAGTATGAGAGGTCTGACTTTAACAAGATGGCCCTTATGAACGGCCGTCGTCGGTCTGGCAATGAGACCCCGCGCCTTCCGGCAGTGATCCTCGACATCGTAAACAGGAAAGTTCCCGAATATCTGGATCGGCGCTGCCCCACTGTTCGTAACCTTTATAAACAGATCAAAATCGAGATTGACGAACTCAACCGGACCCGTGATCCCGTCGAAACAGGTCACATCCCGTATTTCAACATCAGGACCTTGTACAGAAAGGTCGAAGGTCAAGACGAAGTCCATGTCACGGCAGGACGGGAAGGTGCTGAAGCAGCTCTTAAAAAGTACTTCATCACAACACAGGGCCAACCTGAATATCGGCTCCTTGAGCGTGTTGAGATCGATGACTGGTCCGTGCATCTGCACGTCCTGATCGAAAGATCACCCGAATGGAAGAATATGACGTCCGAGCTTCGGGAGAAGATTCAACGCGTCCGTTGCAATCTGACTTACGCTATTGACGTCGCCTCGCGCTGCATTGTCGGTGCCCATCTGTCGCTCGACAAGCCCAACACCGCCAGTGCCCTGCGTTGTCTGCAGATGGTCGTTTCTAACAAGACCGATCTGGCCCGCCAGTATGGATGTCGTCAATCGTGGCATATGTGCGGCAGGCCGGAAAATATTGTTACCGACGGCGGCAAGAACTTTGTTTCTCCTGAGTTTCGCACCGCTGCCCACTCCATCGGCAGCCAGGCCGAAACGACTCCGGGCGGTCGTCCTGAACTGCGCGGATATATCGAACGAGTCCTCAAGACGACAGATACAAGCCTACTGCCCCATTTTACGGGGAGAACGTTCTCTAACATCGGCGAAAAAGGTCGGTATGATTCGGCGGCAGACGCCAGCTTGGCAGCCATTGAGCTGAATCAAGCGATCATCCGGTGGATCGTTGATGTCTATCACAACACCGGGCATGAGGGGCTTGGGGGCCAGACTCCCTATTACAAGTGGCAGAGCCTCATGAAAGAGGGCGGCGTCGAAGCGCCTCCTCCGATGGAGCAAATTCGCCACGTCTTTGGAGCCGCACTCGTCAAACCGATTACCGGCAAGGGTGTGCGCTTCCTGAACATCTTTTATCAATCCGAGGGACTGCAACTCATCCGCCGCGAGAATGGTCAGAAGCGCGTTCCGGTCCGGATCGATCAGTCGAACTTGGGAAGCATCTCCGTCAAGGGAGAGCATGGTTGGATTTCAGTTCCGGCCATCACGGAAGCCGTCGAGGGTATGTCCATTCCCCAGTGGGTTGCTGCTGCCATCAATCTCCGCCGACAGTACGCATATGAGGCGAACCTTAGTTGGCCCATCGTCGCGGAAGCAATCCGCGACATCAAAGCTTTGGGCGACAAAGCGGTCAAGGAGGCCGGGCTCGCGGCTCCCGTCATTGGTGGTGAAGAACTCAGACGTATCGACAAGGAGATCTTTAAGACCTTTCGGATCAGGGAGGCCTATGCGTTGACTGAACCCGAAATGGAACCTGAGGACTTTGATGTCGACGAAGACATCGAGGACGAGCCTCCCTTGTCCACCCAGGAAGACACACCCAACGGCGGGCGTCTCAGCAAAGCTACACCTACGGAACCCACGATGCCCGCCCCGCCCACTGTCGGCGATGAAAGCGAATGGACCATTGACAAGTAAAGGACGTGCAGATGGACACGAATGAAGTTACTGAACTCGGAAGCCATGAGGATGGCTCTTGGTCCCTGGAAACTCTTCCGACCAACATCCCTAGCGACAATCCAGAGCTGGGGCTACTTTTGACCAAGCTTAATGAAAGCTACGTCTCTTCGGCCCGAGACAAGCGCCTGTCTAGTCAATTTGACCGCCTCGTGGATGGAGCTATCCTTCCACCGCAAGCGGAGGCCGGTAAACGCCTTGAAGGACGAGCCCTCTTCGTCATGGGAGAAAGCGGCGCCGGGAAAAGCAGATCTCTTTCGTATCTTTTTTCGAAGCGACCGGCTTTGAACCCCTACGAGACCTATATCGGCACTATGATGCCGCTCGTCAGCGTTATTGCCCCGTCTCCCTGTACTTTGCGCCAGCTCGCAAACGCAATTTTGGATCGGATGGGTTACGAAACTAAGACCGATCTGAAGGAGAATGTCGCGTGGCGAATCGTCAAGCAGCAGCTCAAGCTGCGCAAAACCATTATTCTTCATATCGACGAGATCCAGCACTGTCTGCAAAATCTGTCTGATCATGAGAAACAAAAGGTATTGGATACGCTGAAAAACCTGATGCAGAACCCGGATTGGCCCATGCGCCTCGTACTCTCCGGCCTTCCGGAGTTTGGGCGCTTCGCTCTTCGGGACAAGCAAATCCCCTTCCGATCTCGGACGATTCACATTGCTCCGCTCTCTATTCCCGCCGACCTCAAATGGGTGCGGTTCATGGTGACGTCGATCTTCGAGCGCCTGCAATTCGATGTCTCAGCTCTTTCTAGTGACGAGTTCTATCTTCGCCTTTGCCATGCCGCGAGCAATCTGACGGGACGAATTGCTCGCCATGTCCAGGCGGCAGGCGAGGAAGTTATTTATGCAGGGCGCAACGCGGTAACGATTCGCGATTTTGCTGAGGCCTACGCTCTGTATTCCGGCTGCGAACCCGATGAAAACATTTTCATGATTCGCAACTGGCAGCTCATCAACCCTGACACCTCGCTGAACACCATCGGCGATGACGGTGCCGATGAACCCGAATCTGGCAAAAGAAAGAGGGGGCGCAAATGATCGCCCTCTTACGCCCTGTCCTTGGTACCACTGAGTCGCTGTTCAGCTACACTTCTCGACTTGCAGCGATCAATGGCGCTGAGAATATGCGCCAGTTCCTGACGCACATGGAAATTCCCGAAGGGTGGATTATCAATTGCCAGAACGAGGGTGTCACTCGCATCGCCGCTTTGGGCCGGATCAATGCTAAGGCTATCGAGCGCCACAGCATTATTCGGAACGGCGAAGACTTTCGTCTGAATGGTCAAGTTTTATCCCGTTCTCTTCTTCGCCGGACCCACCTTCGCGCTTGCCTCGAATGCCTGCAAGAAGACATCGTGATGAATCCTGGGCCGACGGAAGCTCGTCCTTATTGTCGCTCCACTTGGTTACTCTCTTCGATCTATTGTTGCGATAAACATGGAAAGCCGTTGTTTGAGCTTCCTCAGTGCCCTGAGGGCGTGTCCATCTATGACTTTTCTAGACGAGTTGAACCGCTGTTGCCTGAATTCGCCAAGCTAATCACTGGACTGCGGCCGTCCGTCCCGACCAGCTACGAGCGATATGTCACCAATCGCGTATATGGCCTCAAACAGACCTGGACCTGGCTGGATTCGCTCCCCCTCTTTGCGGCCGACGGAGTCGTCAACAATGTCGGAGCCGTATCAGTTTATGGCTCTGAGGTTGAATACGAGAAGCTTAGCGAGGATGAGCGGCGGCTTGCGGCAGATCGAGGATTTGAGGTTGCCCGCGACGGTGCGAACGGCTTCGAGAACCTTTTCCTGGAGCTTCGATCCAGGTTTTTCGGAACGAGGTACGATTGGGGGCCACGGGACGTCTATGGGCGCCTTTATGAGTGGCTTGCCCACGAAACCGATAATGCCGTCTACGACCCTCTGCGGAAAGTCATGTTTGATTTCACGCAGGTAAACTTCCCGGTCGGACCTTCACACTCGATGTTCAACAAACCTTTCCCGACGCGTGTGCTCCACTCCATCCGGTCGGCCTCCGTTGAGACAGGTCTTCATCCCAAGCGCCTGCGAAAGCTTCTGCTGAAATCGGGCCTGTGGAATGAGTCAGACAGTGACCTCACTGACGATAGGATCTTGTTCTCGGCCGAGGCCGCTGAGTCGGTGTTGGCCAAGTTGATTGCTTCACTGAAGCTCAATGAAATTGAGCCTTACTTAAACATCCCACGCGCTCAACTGGGAGCGTTGAGAAAAGCTGGTTTCCTTGAACCTGACATGTCTTTCGATACCAGAAGCGGAAAGGCACGAGCGTTTTCCCGCCAAAAGATTGACGCCTTTATGGAAGCACTTAGTGCTGGGGCGACACCGGTCCGGCAGATCTCGGACCGCCTGCTGCAGATCCCGACCGGCGCCAAACGCGCCTGCTGCTCGGCAGGAGAGATCGTTAAGCTAATCCTGGACGGTCGTCTGCAGCGTAAAGGTATCCTGACGACCGAGAAGGGCTATATGTCTATCCTGGTTGATCCTGAGGAGATCAAACCGCTGGTTCGCGGCGAGGAACATGGCGGCGTATCACTCCGGGAAGCTGAAAAGCAGCTTGGTGTTTCAAGCCGTGTGCTTGTTGCGCTGATGGATCATGGCTATCTGCCAGCGATTGAGGTTATCAATCCGACCAACCGTTGCCCCCAGCGTGTCGTGGATCAGGATAACATCAATGCCTTCCGAGAGACCTATGTCAGCCTTTCTGCGCTTGGCGATGAACTAGGTGCCTATTTGGGTGACCTGAAGCAACGACTTGCCGAAGCTGGCATCGAGCCATTCATGAAGCCCGACTTGGTGCATGCCACTTTCTATCGCCGTAGCGATGTGGGTGACATCTGAGGAATCGTGACGTGGGGGATGTTTCCCCGCTCCCTTTATGTTGACCTTGTTCGATGAAATGAGAATGGCCGTTAGCGGCATGTGACGCTCAATATAGCGTCGAGTGGAGGAAACGATGAGCCACCATGATTCGCTGCCTTTCACCAGTGGAGCCGGTGACTCTGGCCCCTTGCAGAATTTCGCACTTGAAGCGGATAGAGTGCGGCTCACCCCGGCCGCATTGGAAGCAGTCATCAAGGTTGCCGAGGCTTGGCAGCTCGACGGCTCCGAAGCAGCAGCGCTGCTGGCCGTCTCGGAAAATACTTGGGATTGCATCAAGGCCGGAACCTGGAAACAGGCATTGTCGCAGGATCAGCTCACCCGCGCCTCAGTGATCATTGGCGTCTTTCATGACTTGCATATTCTTTTCGCCGACGCCATGGCCGACAGGTGGCCGAGGTTGGCCAACAAGGGACCATTGTTCGCGGATCGCACACCCGTTGGCGCCATGATCGAAGGCGGCATCCCGATGATGTTGGATGTTCGTCGACATGTGGACGCGTTTCTGGATGGCCTTTGATGATAGGCCCGGATGATGCTTATAGCTCATCAGTTGAGCAAATTTTCTAGATCCAGCGGATCGCCCCTTGAACACACTATCTGACCCGCCTTAAGGTCGAGACGCAGCCAAGATGAAGCGGGTAATGCACTGGCTGGGCAGGGATATGCAGGGATATTAGGACATCATTTATCTATCAAGCGCACCACCATGGTAGCACTTCGGTTACTCTTCGCCCACAAACAGTTCAATCGGTCGTCCCAGGCCGCGCCGAGTAACTGCTGTCTGCAGATAGCAAGAGTGACCTTCCGTTAGCGTCGGGGACTCCCTAAGCGGCTCGAACGCGACCCTGGGCTCCTAGGTGGCGGATTTCTTGTTCGCGACGGCCAAGGCGAGGCCGCCCAGGATTAGGACGACGCCCACCACAAACATGAGCCCCAGTTCGTCGCCAAAGAGAACGGACGCAGCGGCAATGCCAATAACCGGCTGAAGGTACTGGACACTCGCCGCTATTCGCGCAGGTACCGTCCGCAGCAGATACAGCCATACCAGTAGGCCAGCGACGGTCACCATAACGCCGAGATAGACGACGGCCGATACTGCCTGCAAGGTGATCTGCACGGGTGTGTACGTCATCTCCCACAGGGCCAGCGGGATGATCGCGACCAATCCGGCCAGCGCATTCCAGGTGACCACCGGCATCGTACCGTATTTCTCCGTCAGCTCCGCGCTCCAGATGTAATAGAAAGCGATGGCGACCGCTGAGACCAGCATCCAGGCCACCCCGGCGAGTGTGTTCCTCGACATCTCATCAACGCCCGATCCGCCTTTGATGGCGACGACCGCGATACCGGCGAAGGCGGCGAGCAGGCCGACCCACTGGCGGCCGATCACCGGCTGCTTCAGGCGCAGCGCCGCGAAGATGACGATGAAAATCGGAATGGTCGCAGAAATGATCGTTCCCGCCGAGGCTGACGTTCCTTGGACGCCGAAGGATTGCGCGACGTTGCCCAAGGTGATGCCCATGACGCCGAGCGCGATGACACTGGGTACAGCCTTCCAGGGCAGGCGCAGGCGACGCCCCGACAAGCACATCAGCAAGGGGACCGCGACGAGGAAGCGCATCGCGGTAAACGTCATGGGCGGGATCGTTCCAACGCCGATCTTGGTGATCGGGATCGACAGGCCCCACATGAGGGCCAGAAACAGCATGGCGCCCACACTCTTCAGGGATAAAGCGTTGACCGGTGTGTTGAGAGGCGCGAGGTCGACGATATCGGGGGCGTCCTGTGTCACGGGAGAGGCTTCATTTTGATCTACGGCGGAAATATATGCATATGCCTCATGTATAAATCTGGATAAAAATCGCCGACAAACCATTTCTCTTCACACTATGTGTGATATAAAATCATATATAAATGCCGATAACCGATCAGTTTCCGCCGCTGCAGACCCTCCGCGCCTTCGAGGCGACGGGGCGACGGCTGAGCATGACCCTGGCGGCGGAAGAGCTGCACGTGACACACGGAGCCGTCAGTCGTCAGATCAAGGCACTGGAAGCACATCTGGGGATTCCGCTCTTCCGCCGCATGACTCGGCGGATTGAGTTGACCGAGGCCGGGGCCGCTTTTTTCAGTGCCGTCAGCCGCCTCCTTTCCGAACTCGCGCGGGAGGCTGAAAACCTTCGCCGCAAGTGCGATGACAGTCGCCTGGTCGTCAGTTCGGGTGTTTCCTTCGCCAGCAAATGGCTGACACCACGCCTGCACCGATTGATGGCTCGGTATCCGGACTTCGACATTCAGCTCGAAGTGACAGATAACGACGTCGATTTCAGCAAGGGACATGTGGCCGTCGCGGTACGGTACGGCGACGGCCATTATCCCGACGCCGCCGCTGAGCGGGTGATGAATGAGACCATCACGCCGGTCTGCACACCGGAATTTCGCGACCGAATGGGTGGCCTGAAGTCGGTAAAAGACCTCACGTCTTGCCAGCTCGTACATGAGATCGGCATGACGGCCACATGGGAAGACTGGTTTGCGATGATGGGCCTGCCGACAGCCAGGATACGAGGACCAGGTTACAGTCATGGCAGCATGTCCATCGAGGCGGCGATCCGGGGCGAAGGCGTCGCACTCGGCCGAAGCGTGCTGGTCGCCGAAGACTTGGCTGCAGGCCGCCTCGTGGAACTCTTTCCGGAAGCTCGGCTGGAGGTCGAGTGGGGATATGATTTAGTCTACCGGGTGGATGGTCGGGATCATCCCAAGGTGGTCGCCTTCAGGAACTGGATGACTGATGAGGTGCGGGAGTTTTTAGCCGCCAATGTCTTGGATTGAAAGGCGGCCGGAACCGGACGGTTACGACCTTCCATATAAGCCGCTGCAGGTATTGCCGATGATGTTGTGCTCGTCGGCATCCACAGTGCCATCATTGACCTGATCGGTCGTCGACGGATTAAAGTACGCGAGAAATGGCTGCGCACCCGTATAGCCACCAAAACTGTTCTTGGCATTTATGGTGCCGCACATAAACCAGCCTTTCATAGTTAAAGATCCCATGCGGGCAATCCCGTTAACGGCTGGCATAAATTGATACCTGGCGCTGTCCGGGTCCTTCAGCACCCCGGAAAAATACGTGACAACCGCCTTCTGAGCTGCGTCCTCACTGGTGGGCTTAGGAGCAGCCCTTGCTGCACTCCAATCCGCAGGCGTCGGAGGTGCGGCGCAACCAGCCAAGGCAAACGATGAACAGACTGCGAGCGTACAGGCAAATCGACGCATTATCCCCTCCCCAAAAGAATGCGTGTTGATTGCCAAAGAGTACACTTTTTGATACAAACTTAAATAGTATACACAATCGATAACTCGATTATTGTGTGCCGTCGACTCGATACGAGAGGCGCACCTCTCAGTGACCTTGGGATGTCATACAGTTGGAGGCGCTAATGCTCAGAGTGATGGTCATTTCGACTATCGTACTGGCCATCTTTTCGTGCGCTGTGGTCTACAAAATACTCGATGCGGCATTTGCTCTAGACGACGCTTATCACGAAGTCTCGTTTCAAAAGCGGACCGTAAATCTCTTAGTCGAGATTGCGAATTACGCCGCCACTTGTGAGTCTCAGTGCGGTGAGAGCGAAATGACTACCTCATTTTCAAATAGTCACTTGGTCAAGCGCAGCGATCACGATCATGAACTTCTGATAGATGAGGTAGTAGTCACATTTGATAGCGGCAAAATTGCCAAGATCACTTTTGACGAATGAGCCGTGAGATGAGTTCACGAAACTAGTGGTGGAGATCATGTTTTTCGGACTCATGATTCAGGTAATCGCCCTATTTGTATCGCTGCTCAGACTCAGATTGACTTCGCTAAGTAGAACGAGAGCTTCATGGGCTGACGCCTCTCTTTTCTGGTGCAGTATTGCGGGATTGGCCTTAGCAGCACCCTTTCCTGTGAGCAACATTCTATATTGCCCGATCACATCTCCGATTGCTCTGAAATCGGTCGGTTACGTCTCTATTTGCATGGCGGTGCTCGGTATCCACATCTGGAGCTTTAGGAGAATACGCGAGAGAGATTCACTGGAATGATGCCGAAGGAAAGCCGCTCTTCATGAATGGAAGATATCGTCTCAAGCCAGGGTTTGAACCACAAGGGCACACTAAACCAGAGCCGTGCTTTCTTGCTGACTAAGCGCCCGTAGGTCGCGGTTCTTTAGAAACGACCAGCTAGCAAAATACCCACGCAGTCCTCGTCGTAGACTCGCTTCTGGATGGGCTTCGGAAATGGATAGAGAAACTCGACCCAATCCAAGGCATCGCGCCGCTATCGGTCTTTATACAGTATGGCTTATTGCCGCGCCTCCCGTGCTGACCTCTGGATACCTATGGATATCGAGAAGCCACCAGTGGTGGACCCCAATAACCGATTATTCTATGCTGGCATTGAGCCTCCTAGTCGGTTCGGCAGGGATTTGGGTGCTCCCGATCAGTAGGTTTGGTCGACTGGCTCTATTCTTTCCCTATGTCGTGACGATGACTGCTCTGATGTTCTTTTGGGCGGCGGGTTTTGTGTGCGCAATTTTAGGAGATTGCCTTTGACATCCTCCCGGCCCTGTCTGCAGCTTGTTTGACTACTGCACGCTGTTGCATCAATTGCTGCAGACTACTTGTCAGCAGCGGAAAATCGATTCAGGATTTTCAGGGTGTTAGCGAGGTGGTGACTGCGATTTATGAGTCACGGTTCAGCGGTGACGTGGTGCGATAAATGCCAACGCCCCCGTCGGTCGGAAGATCGGCGGGGGCGTAGCTGTTAGGAACAAAACAATCCCTCCTCCGCACCGGCGCTACCTCTTTGCCGCCTCCCGCTTCTCCACCAGGAAATCGACCAGCGCCCGGAGCTTTGCGGGCATCTGGTCGCGCGAGGGGAGATAGAGATCGAAGCCGTCGAAGGGCGGGCACCAGCGGTCGAGGACGCGGATGAGTGCGCCGCTGGCGATGTGCTCACGCACGACAATCTCCATATGCATGACGAGCCCCATGCCCTGCAGGGCGGCGCTCACCATCATGTCATCGCTGTTGGTGACAAAGGGGCCTTTGGGCTCTACGGCGAATTGATGCCCGCTGGCGGGATCGGTGAAGTCCCAGCGATAGAGGCCGCCGCTCTGGCTGAGGCGATAGCCCACGCAACGATGCCGGTCGAGATCGCCGGGCGTTTCGGGGAGTGAATTCGCAGCGAAATAAGCCGGCGATCCCACCACGGCCATGGACATGGGCGGGCCGATCGGGACGGCGACCATGCTGTCGACCACGCTTTCGCGCAGCCGGATGCCGGCATCGCAGCCCTCGCCGATGATATCGCCCAGCCCGTCGTCGATGACGATCTCAAGATGCACCGACGGATAGCGCCGGCTGAACTCGCCCAGATGCGGCTCCAGGAAATAGCGCGCGGCGACGCGCGAGGTATTGATGCGGAGCTCGCCAGCCGGACGACCTTGTGCATCGCCAAGGGCACCGACCGCATGGGCGATCATCGTCAGGCCGGGATCGATCTGGGCGAGGAGTTTCCGCCCCTCCTCCGTGAGCGAAACCGAGCGGGTGGACCGGTTCAGCAGCCGAACCGCCAGCCGCTGTTCCAAGGCGCGGAGCGTCTGCGAGAGCGCGGAGGGCGAGACGCTCATCCGGGCGGCGGCGCGGGTGAAGCTGCCTTCGCGGGCGACCTCGGCAAAGGCGGCGATGGCCGGCAGCAGATTGCGATCCATATGGCCCTGTTACTATGAAGTACATCTTCAAACTTATTGAAGAATGTCGCTATTTTCCGCTCATTTCCAGCGCTTTATATCATATGAATTCACAAAAGCAGTATTAATGCCCCCGGTGCACGGGATGAGAAAGCGAAGGCCGATATGAAAAAGCTACCGGTACCCGGCGCAGGCGGTCGGATCGCACCGTTCTTCAAGAGCACTCTCCAAACCGTCATCTGTAAGTCACGGGAGACCGCCCCCTTTCGCCGGCCCCAACTCCATCGGCAAACCCCCATCGAGAAACCCCAACCGTATCGGTGACACCATGAGCAGACTGCCCGCAGACCGCCTGCAGAAGGCCCTGAAACAGCTCGAGACCATTTCCGAGGAGGACTACGCCAAGGTCAAGGCGCTGGCCGGCATCGTCAGGCCGCTCCGCAGCGTGCTCCACAAGACGCCGGACGATTACGGGATGGCCGGATGGCGGGACATCTATTTTCCATCGGATGACGGCACGCCGCTGGAGGGCTGGTATATCCCCGCCAAGGGTGGCGAGAGCGACAAGCTGGTCATCTTCAACCATGCCCTGCCGATGTGCCGCGCCGGCTTTCCGGGGCATCTCGGCGCGCCGTGGAGCAATTTCGATGCGGTCGAGATCGACTTCGTGATCCAGATGAAGCATCTGACCGATGCCGGATACAACGTGCTTGCCTATGACATCAGGAATCACGGCACCAGCAGCGCCGCCAATAACGGCATCAGCGGCATCGGCCGCTGGGAGTGGCGGGATTGCGTCGGCGTCAAGAAATATGTCGATGCGGATCCGGTGCTCGGCAAGATGAAGGTCGGCCTCTACAGCCAGTGCATGGGCGGCAATTCGCAATACGAGGCCATCTACCGGCGGCCGGATCTGTTCGCCGATGTGTCCTGCATGTGCAGCCCGATGGTCGTCTCGATGGCGGCGATCTTCTCGGCCTTCTCCGAATTGCAGGGGATCAGTCCCTATCAGGAACTGATCGATTTCGAGCTGGTCAAAATGGGTGCCTTCACCGCCGCCGAAATGACCCCGCAGCTTTTCGCCTCGGGTGTCACCATGCCGGTCCTGATGGTTCAGGTGCTCCAGGATTCCTGGACACGGAACCCCGAGGATGCGCAGAAGACCTTCGACCTGCTGGGCAGCAAGGAAAAGGAACTGTTCTGGATCGAAGGCACGACTCGGCGCTTCAAGGATGGCTACAATTACTTCGGACGCCATCCGGAGAAGATCATCACCTTCTTCGATAAGCACATGACGTGATCACCCGCCGATCACGGGGAGAGCCTTCATGGGAACAACCCGTCAGCGGGATCTTCTTGATGATTCCACTGACGGGTATCTGGTTCCCCGCAAGGCTGTCCGGTTAAAACGGACAGCGACTTGAGGACATGCTTGCCGGCTCGCGTGTGAGCCGTCTTCGGCTGCAAGAGAGGCTTGGACTGCAATCACCTCATTCATAGCCACCACCCCTCACCCCAACCCTCTCCCCACAAGTGGGGCGAGGGAGCTTATGCTTATATTTTTCGAAATTTCGCGTGAGAGACAAAGAATGCTCCCTCGCCCCGCGAGCTGCGGGGAGAGGGAGATTTCATCGTCTCTCATGTGAGATTGCCGAGCAGTATAAGCGCCCCATGCAAGCTTGACCTTTAGCCGGACAGCCCGGCTTCCAGGGGAGTGCGATTTCACCGCACTCTCCCCATGGCACGCGATATAGAGCCGTTACGCTGCCTTGGCGATCTCGCCATGCGGGTCGAGCACGAACTTCTTGGCGGCGCCGTCGTCAAAGGCCTTGTAGCCCTGCGCCGCCTGATCCAGCGGAATGACCGTCGCATTGACGATCTCCGCGATATTCAGCCGGCCATGCCAGAGCGCCTGCATCAGCGCCCGGTTGTACTTGATGACCGGCGTCTGCCCGGTATGGAAGGTATGGGACTTCGCCCAACCCAGACCGAGGCGCAGGCTGAGGCTTCCCTGCTTCGCGGCCTGTTCGACGGCACCCGGATCCTCGGTGACGTAGAGGCCCGGAATGCCGATGGAACCGGCGGCGCGGGTGATCTCCATCATCTGGTTGAGGACGATGGCGGGCTGTTCCGTGCCGCTGTGACCGCGCGCCTCGAAACCGACCGCATCGATGGCGCTGTCGACTTCCGGCGCGCCGACGATCTCGGCGATCATTTCGCCAAGCCGGTCGTGCTTGGAGAGATCGACCGCCTCGAAGCCCATCTTCCTGGCATGGGCAAGCCGGTCCTTATTGAAGTCGCCAACCATCACCACGGCGGCACCCAGCAGCCGCGCAGAAGCCGCTGCCGCCATGCCGACCGGACCGGCACCGGCGACATAGACCGTGGATCCGACACCGACTTTCGCACCGATCGCGCCGTGGAAGCCGGTCGGCAGGATGTCGCTCAGCATCGTCAGGTCTTTGATCTTGGCGCGGGCCTGTTCCTTGTTCGGGAACTTCAGCAGGTTGAAATCGGCATAGGGCACCATGACATATTTCGCCTGGCCGCCGATCCAGCCCCCCATATCCACATAACCATAGGCGCCACCGGCACGGGACGGATTGACCGTCAGGCAGACGCCGGTATGGCCTTCCTTGCAGGTGCGGCATCGGCCGCAGGCAACGTTGAACGGCACGGAGACGATATCGCCGATCTGCAGTTGCTCCACGTCCTTGCCGCGCTCGATCACTTCGCCGGTGATTTCATGCCCGAGAACCAGCCCGGACGGCGCAGTGGTCCGCCCCCGGACCATGTGCTGGTCCGAGCCGCAGATATTGGTCGAAAGCACCTTCAGGATGACACCGTGATGGATCGTCCTGCCATCCGGTGCCTCGAATTTCGGATCCGCGATATCTTGAACATCGACCTTGTTCGGGCCGAGATAGACAACGCCGCGATTCTTGCTCATATGGTCGCCTCCCCTTGTTCGATTGGGTGATTCGTTCGATTGCGCGATTTTTCTCAGATCGCCTTCTGACGGTCCCGGTAGCTGGTCGGGATCGCCGCATCGGTGCCGAAGAAGGCATGCTTCGACATGTCCGGCGAATACCGGCTGCCCGGAACCTTGCGGCCCAGGGCCTCGGCAACGGCCCGGATGTGATGCGGTGCCGCGCCACAGCACAGGCCGATATAGCGGATATCCGCATCCTGGCAGGCCTTGGCATAGTCGGCGCACTCATATCGGTTGCAGGTGAACGGATCGAGCGCCGTCGGGAACGGCCGGTTCCCCGGAATACAGCCGCAGGACCGGTCGGTCAGGGACTGGAAAGTCGGCTCCGCCTCTGTCGTCCGATATGGCACGGGCAGACCCGCGACATGGCAGGAAACAGCCTTGCGAACCTGCTTGAGAATCGGCAGCAAGGTCGCCGGCCCGCGCTGGCAGTTCAGGCCGACGACATTCGCCCCCGCATCCGCGAGGCGCTGGCAGGCCTCGACGATCGGCACGCCATCGAAGGCCTTTTCCTCACGATGGACCGACAAGGTGACGACCGACGGCAGCTTGCTCTGCTTGATGACGTCGAGCGCGATTTCCGCTTCGCCGAACCAGTCGATGGTTTCCGCGATGATAAAATCGGCACCTTCCTCAACCGCCCAGGCCACCTGCTCCTCATACATGGCGCGGACGGCTGCATGGGTTTTCGCATCGCCGGTCTCGTAGACATTGGTGTTGCAGATATTGCCGGCCATCAGACAGCCATGCTCATCGGCAACGCTCTTGGCGATTTTCAACGCACCGCGATTGAGGGGTTCCAGGATGGATTCGCGCCCGATGACCCGCAACTTCTGGCGATGGCCATAATAGGTGAAGGCCTCGACGACATCGGACCCGGCATGAACGAAGTCCTCATGCAGACGGCGCACCACCTCGGGATGGTCGATGACCACTTCCGGCACGAAAGCACCCGCCTGCAGATAGCCACGACGTTCCAGTTCGAAGAGATAGCCTTCGGCGCAAATGACGGGGCCATCCTTCAGGCGCTCCAGCAAACCGCGCTTTGCACCGGTCTTGTTCTTCACATCAGACATGTCTTCCTCCATGCATTCCGTGATTGGTCCCCAGCAACGATTGCCTGTAATGCCGATGGCCGGGAGTATCGACTACCTCAGGCAACCTTGCCGAGTTCGCGCGTGATGTCGCCGACCTGCTGCCCGATGCGGCTCCGATACCAGTCCAGGAACTGGATGAGGCCGCCTTCATGCAGATGGTTATAGGGGCCGGGCTCGTAGCTGGGCGAGCAGATGCCAAGCTGATTTTCCTCGACGATCCGCCGGTCTTGATCATTGGTGGCGACCCAGACCTTGGTCAGGTCCTCGATCGTGTAATCGACGTTCTCCACGGCATCCTTGTTGACAAGCCATTTCGTCGTCACCTGCGTTTCCGTCGGGGAGAGCGGCAGCACCCGGAAGCTGATGGCGTGATCCGACAGCACATGGTTCCAGGTGGTCGGATAATGGAACAGCAGCAGCGAGCCGATATTCGCTTCGCCGATATCGGTGAGCGGCTTCGCGACCGCAGCCTTGCCGGTCATGGTGTAGCTGGTCGCGTCCTTGATCAACGGCATGCGGGCCGTGCGGTACTGGCCATCTTCGGAAATCCGGAAGCTGCTCGGCAGGCCTGCAGCCTCGCAACGCTGCCAATGGGCGAGGAGCGTCGGGTTATCATTGACGCCGTCGACGCCCGTGACGGTCGGCGTGTCCGGATAGGTCTTGCACAGTTCAGGATGGCTGCCGACGCAATGATAGCATTCGCGGTTGTTCTCCCAGACCAGCTTCCAGTTGCCCTTCTCAACGATCGTGCTCTCGAAGGCGATCTTGGCATTGGCCAGGTTGTGGGGTGCGAGATAGGCCTCGACGTGGCTGCGGACGCTGGCGAAATCGGCGGGCTCGTCCGCCAGGGAGATGAAGATGTAGCCGCCAACCGTTTCGCAACGAACCGGCTTCAGGCCATAATTCGCCTTGTCGAAGCTGGTGCCCATATCCCGTGCGAAGAGCAGCTTGCCGTCCAGTTCGTAGGTCCACTGGTGGTAGGGGCAGACGAGCTTCGCCGATTTTCCCTTCTCGGCCTTGCAGACACGCGAGCCGCGATGCCGGCAGACATTGTGGAAGGCCTGGATCCTCGCATCCTTGCCGCGCACGATAATGACGGGATAAGCGCCAACCTGGACGGTGAAGTAATTACCCGGCGCCGGGATCTCGCAATCATGGCCGATAAAGAGCCATTCCCGATAGAAGATTTCCTCGAGATCCACCTGATAATAGGCCTGGTCGGTATAAAAGGCCTGCGGCAGGCTAAAATCGCGCGGAGCAGTCCGCAACTGCTCCAGCATCCGTGACTTCATATTCATTTAAACACCCAGAATTCCCGTCAATCCAAAAGGACGAGCTCTTCACGCGGGTGTTGCCGGAGGGGTTAGGGGGAGCGGGAACGCTGCCAGCCCTATCCGCATCCCGACCGCCCACCGCGATCCGTAGCGTAAAAATTCGAGGCTGGTTTCCGGGCTCACAAGCGACCCTGTCGGGTCCGGTGCAACGCCTTCCCAGATCATCAGATCCAGTGGCTTCTTGTCGCACCACACTTGCTTACCGTTGCGGGGGCAGCGCCGGTCTTGCACCGGCTTCCCAATTATCCAAGCTGAAGCAAACACAGCCTGGCACCACGAACAGGAAGAATAGCAACACGGACGCTCCCGACGCATACGCGGTTTTGCGACATAATTTCCCAGGATTGCGACACAGGGGCGGAATGCGTCGCAAGGGAAAGGTCCAGTCATCGGGTAAAGGCATCGGGATGCCTCACTGCTATCCGGAGCGGCGGCGGTCTTGCTCACCTCGCGGCCGCCACTGCAATTTGCGCCATACCGCGGGAATGCTACGGTGACGGCATATCCGAGGGGAACCGGCATCGCGAGGCGATCCCGATCATGCGTATCACCATCCTGGCCCCGGGGTCGCGCGGCGATGTGCAGCCTCTCGTCGCCTTGGGCCGCGCTCTTATCGACCGGGGTCATCATGTCCGCCTCGCGGCGGACCCGGCCTTCGCCGCTCTCGCCATCGGCAACGGACTGGACTTCGCCTCTTCGGCGCTCAATACCCAGGCGATGCTGCGCGAGACCCAGGAAGAACTCGGCAGACGCGGCGACAATCCGATCGTCCTGTTGCGTGCGATCCTGCGGCACAGTGTCGAACGCGCCCCGGAATGGGGCCGTGCAAGCCTGGCGCAATGCCGGGATGCCGATGTCATCATTGCCGGCGGCGGCGCCGTCTATCCCGCCTTTTGCCTTGCCGATCACCTGAAGACGAAACTCGTCAGCGTCATGCTGCAGCCGATGTTCCCGACCTCGGCCTTCTGCAGTCCGATCATGCCGCCGGCCCGCGTGCCGTGCCCTTTCAACCGCCTCAGCCACCTGTTTGTGCTGACGGCGGCTTATTGGGGATTCCGGCCGATGACCAATGTGATCCGCTGCCAAGTGCTGGGCCAGCGGCCCTGGCCGCTCCTGCCTGTGCCGCGTGAACTCCGGCGTGCCGATTATCCGATCCTCTGCGCCGTCAGTCCCACCTTGGTTCCGCCGCCGGCCGATCTGCCGCCCCGGATCACCGTCACCGGCGCCTGGTTCCTCGACGACCGGTCGAACTGGCAGCCGAATACCGCGCTCGCGCAGTTCATCGCCGCCGGCCCGAAACCGGTCTATCTCGGCTTCGGCAGCATGGTCGATCCGGCCGCGGGGCAAACCGCGGCGATGCTGGTACAGGCCCTGCGCGAGGCCGGGCAGCGCGTCCTGCTGGCGACCGGCTGGAGCGGCCTCGATGATCAAGGTGCCGGCGACCAAGGCTCCGCCACAGATCTGCATATCATCCGGGAGGCGCCCCATGACCGGCTGCTACCACTGGTAGCCAGCGCCATCCATCACGGCGGCGCGGGAACAACATCGGCCGCCTTGCGCGCCGGCATTCCTCAGCTCGTCATTCCGGTCCTGGGCGATCAGCCATTCTGGGCCGGCAGAGCGATGCAGCTTGGCGTTTCCGCCGGTACGCTGATGCGCCGTCATCTATCGCCCACGCGCCTCGCTCCCCTGATCCGGCGCCTGGTATCTGATACGGAGCTGCAGCACCAAGCCGCAAGCATGGCCGATCTCGTCCGGTGGGAGGACGGATTGGCACGGGCCGTCGCCACGATCGAAGCGGCCGGCGGATACGAAAACACTGGACGATTCCCGTCGACACTGCTGCAATGAGGTCAGCATCATCACCAAAGAGCCGACCGGAGGCAGTCAATGAACGGTTCCATTCATGAGGACTTGCTGGGTGTCATCCGTACCCTTGCCGCCGAAATCCATCATGATGACTTCGTCCCGACCGAACAGATTGCCGAGAGATGGTTCGAGGAAAATCCGGAATTCAATTTCGACGAGGTGACGGAGGCCCTGCTCGCGCTGGAGGAACAAGGCGCCATCAAATCCGTCACCAATGGGAGCGAGGACGTGATCGGCTATTTCGTCGTGCATCCGTGACACGGCGGACCGAGCACGGAGGTAAGGCCTAGCCAGATAGACTCCGCTTCAGGCAGGTTTGGTTTCAGATGGATCTGATTTCAGGCTGACCTTGTTTCGCGCAGATGGTCCCGCACCAGCATCAGCCCAACCAGATTACCCCCGGTCATCATGTCGATGGGCCGCTTATCCCCCAAGGCGGCATTAGGCGTTCCGAGCCATTCACCGGCCCAGTGTTGGCTGGTGAGGCGCTGAGTCGTGAGATGCCGGTCCGCGGCGCGCTGGCGTAATCCCGCATGGATGCCGCTGATGAAGCCGATACGATGCGGCAGGTCCTGGGGATACTGCCGGACCTGACCCGTCACCCATTGGCGCAGCTCATCCATGCTCCGCGCCCCCAGGATCGACAGGATCTGCTGATCGGAGAGCGGCCAGGCCTTCAGAACGCTTAAAGCGCCAGCCACGCCGTGGCGGATTTCGTCGGGGGTTAAATGCTGAGATTTCATCAAGGAACTTATCGAATCCGCTGTTATTTCCAGCGTCTGCCAACGACATCAGGAACTAAACTTTCCGCCGCTGCCAGGCCGCCGGTTAGGGTCGCGCGAAGACGTTATTTATTCGCTAACATGTGGTTGCTAGTCTATACAGCAATAAAGGGAAATATGGCATCGGGGGAGACGTGTCATGAATTTCCAGCAAAATCTGCTAGCCGGTGAAAAAATACTTTGGCAAGGCGTGCCAGGTCGGGGAATCCGATTTCGCCGCATGGATTTCTATTTGATTCCCTTCGGCTTGTTCTTTTTTGGTTTCTCGCTGTTTTGGGAATGGCTTGCGGCTTCCGGCAAGTCCCCCGGCATATTCCCGATCTTTGGCATTCCCTTCATCTTGGTAGGCCTCTATCTGGTGATCGGCCGCTTCTTCTGGGATGCTTATTCTCGGGCGCGATCGGCTTATGCCCTGACCAATCAACGCGCCATCATTCAGACCATGGTGTTCGGCAGCACCCTTAAATCGATGACTCTGACGGACTTGCCGGAAGTCGGATTGGAGGAGCGGAGCGACGGTTCAGGGACCGTGATACTGGGCCGAGATACTCAAATCGGATTCGGTGAAAACCGTAATTCAAAACTGGCGCCACGATTTGAGTTCATTCCCGATGCCAAGCGGGTTTATCGGCTGATCGAAGAAGCGCGCAGCAATGGCAAAAAATGAAGGCGCTTTCGGGATGGATCGTCGTGTTGGATGCCGCTATGCTGCTGCCTGACTTAAGAATCGGGCTTCCCAGCCCCCCCTTGCAGAGGAGCTTATCATGTCCGGAAAGATCGCCGCCAAGTTGGCTGAATTGAAGATCGAGCTGCCCCAGGCCGCCGCGCCGGTCGCGAACTATGTGCCCGTCGTCATCACCGGCAACCAGGCTTTCGTCGCCGGCCAGGTCACGGTCTGGAATGGCGAGCGCAAATTCATCGGCAAGCTTGGCAAGGACTTCACCGCCGATGAAGGCCAGCAGGCCGCCCGCCTCTGCGGCCTCAACGTCCTGGCGCAGCTCCAGGCGGCGCTGGGCAATCTCGACCGCATCAAGCGCGTGGTCAAGCTCGGCGTCTTCGTCAATTGCGAAGCCAATTTCACCGAGCAGCCGAAGGTTGCCAACGGCGTTTCCGACCTGATGGTGGACGTGTTCGGCGATGCCGGCAAGCATGCCCGCTCGGCGGTCGGCGTCAATGTCCTGCCGCTGAACGTGGCCGTCGAGGTCGATGCGGTGGTCGAGATCGCCTGAACCTGCCGCCAGATGTTTTGGATGCGGGCGGATCGGCTCTGATCCGCCCGTTTCTTTTTGGCCGGCTTATTTCTTTCCTGCCCAATTTGGCCGGATCGTGACTTGATCACGCCGATCCCCCATATACTCTGGCGCGGGCTTTTAAACGGCAAGGGCAACGGATCGACGTGGATCTGAAGATACGCATCATCGATTCCCTGACCGAGGTCGCGGCGGAAGATTGGGATGCCTGCGCCGGCTGGTCATTGACCGCCGGCGACAATCCCTTCGTCAGCCATGCCTTTCTGCTGGCCCTCGAGCAATCGGGTTCGGTCGGGCGCAAGAGCGGCTGGCTGCCGCAGCATCTCCTGGTCGAGGATGAGGCAGGCCTACTGCAGGCCGCCTGCCCGCTTTACGTCAAGGGGCATTCCTACGGCGAGTATGTCTTCGATCACGGCTGGGCCGAGGCTTATGAACGGGCCGGCGGGCGGTATTACCCGAAGCTGCAGGCGGCCGTGCCCTTCACGCCGGTACCGGGCCCGCGCCTGCTGGTGCGGCCGGGCCCCACCGCTTCGGCCGTACGCTCGGCCTTGATCGAAACCCTGATCGGCACCACCGCGCGCAGCAACCTCTCTTCGCTGCACATCACCTTCTGCACAGGGGAAGAAACTGCGCATCTGCGGGAGGCCGGCCTGCTGCACCGGATCGGTGTGCAATATCACTGGCACAATCAGGGCTATGGCAGCTTCGACGATTTCCTCGCCGCCCTCAATTCCCGCAAGCGCAAGGCGATCCGCAAGGAACGGGCCGCGGTCGAAGCCTATGGCCTCACCCTCCGGCAGCTCAGCGGCCGCGAGATCGAACCACATCACTGGGATGCCTTCTTCGCCTTCTACATG
The DNA here is from genome assembly GCA_964406155.1 of uncultured Rhodospirillaceae bacterium. Classification (GTDB taxonomy): domain Bacteria; phylum Pseudomonadota; class Alphaproteobacteria; order Dongiales; family Dongiaceae; genus Dongia_B. The sequence goes on from CAYOQR010000048.1 coordinate 39,309, forward strand.
GATACCGGCAGCCGCAAATGGGGCAGCCCTTATCTGACCCGGCGCTTCTTCGATCAGATCGGCACCAATCTCGCAGACCATGTCGTGTTGATGCTGGCGGAGAAGGATGGGCAGCCGGTCGCCGGCGCACTCAATCTGCGCGGCCGCGACGCGCTTTACGGCCGCAATTGGGGCTGCCTCGCCGATTACCGCTTCCTGCATTTCGAGCTCTGCTACTACCAGGCGATCGACTATGCCATCGCTCATGGCCTGGCCAGGGTCGAGGCCGGCGCGCAGGGCGAGCACAAGATCCAGCGCGGCTATCTGCCGGTCGAGACGCATAGCGCCCATTGGATCGCCGATGCCAGCTTCCGCAAGGCCGTGGCGGATTTCCTGGAGCGCGAGACGCGGATACTGAAAAATGAAATGGCAGAGCTGGCCGGTTACGGCCCGTTCCGCCAGGTGGAAGAGTAAGCAGCGACTTCACTTGCGAGCATCCGGTCCTAGGTCTTTAGCCCCTGGGCAGGTGTCTGTTTTCACGCTTGAAAATATCGAGCAAAACGAGACGTCGCGACAATCCTGCTGAATCAAATCCCATCACCCTGCGTAAGGATCGGGCAGAATATTTGCGTCTCTTCGCGGGAGGATGTCGCATGCCTCGCGACCACGGAACCGCGTGGTGCTACCATTCTGCTCGATCGGCCTGGTGGGTCAGGGCTGGGATGAGGAAAACCATGGGCGAGATGACGGGCGAAAGCCGCGAGCAGATGCCACCACATGTGCAGCTCATCGAATTGGCGCGAGGCCATTGGCTGTCGCATATCGTTTACGTCGCCGCCAAATTGAATTTGGCGGATCATCTCGCCGCCGGACCGCGCAACGCGGAGACGGTCGCGGTGCTCACGAGAACCCATGCACCTTCACTCTACCGCTTCATGCGCGCCCTCGCAGGGCTCGGCATCCTGGCAGAAAACAGCCGGCACGAATTTTCCCTGACGCCGATGGGCGAGGCGCTCAAGACCGGTGCTCCCGGCTCGGCTCGCGCCACCATCCTGACCATCGCATCGGACTGGATGATCGCAGGATTTCGACAACTGCTTTACTCGATTGAGACCGGCAAGAGCGGCCTCGAAAAAACCCTGGGCATGCCGATTTTCGACTGGCTGGCGCAAAATCCCGGCGAGGCCTCTCTCTTCAGTGAAACCATGATCGGCGTTCACGGTGCCGAACCTGCCGCGATTGCCGCCAGTTATGATTTTTCGCCCTTCGTCCGCATCGTCGATGTCGGTGGCGCAAGCGGCCATCTGCTGACCACCATCCTCGGCCGTCATGCCGGGCCAAGAGGCATCCTGTTCGATCTGCCCCATGTCGTTCGCGACGCCCCCGCTTTGATCCAGTCGCGCGGCCTTTCCGATCGGGTGTCGATCGCGAAGGGGAGCTTCTTCGAGCGGGTACCCAATGGCGGCGATGCCTATCTGCTCTCGCATATCATCCACGATTGGCCGGAAGAGCAATGCATCACGATCCTCGACAACTGCCGGCAGGCAATGCGGATCGACAGTCGTCTGCTGATCATCGAGATGGTGTTGCCGGACGACAATGCCCCGCATCCCGGCCAGATCCTCGACATGATGATGCTGGTGGGCCCCGGCGGTCAGGAGCGCACGGCGGCTGAGTACGGGAGCCTGGTTGCACAGGCCGGATTCGAGATCACCCGTGTGATCGCGACCGGCTCCCCCAGCAGCATTGTCGAGGCCGTCCCACGCTAGAAGGCGACTCAGCTCACAAGTGAAATCGCAACAGCGATTCCATTATCTATCGCGAACACCCCTCGCTCCTCCCGGTTTGCACCAAGGGAGGAGCGAGGGGTTTGTCACGACAGCCTGCGCATTGCGCGCAGGCGGCGGCTTATTTCCGCTTGTCGAGACCGGCCTTGGCGAAGGCCGCGGCAAGCGCGCCGCCCATGGCCCCACCACCGGCGGCGTTGCCACCGAAGCTGCCGCCGCCCGACCGCTGGCCTTGCGCACGCGGCGCTTCCGCCGTCATGAACTTGCGGTCACGCTGCGCCAAGGGGCGGTCGTTGCTATTCGCCGTATCGCGATTGGCACCCGGTTGATCCGACATGCGCATGGTCAAGGCGATGCGCTTGCGCTTGAGATCGACCTCCAGCACCTTCACCTTCACGACGTCGCCCGACTTCACCACTTCGCGTGGATCCTTGACGAAGCGCTCGGCCAAAGCCGAGACATGCACCAGGCCGTCTTGATGCACGCCGATATCGACGAAGGCGCCGAAATTGGTGACATTGGTGACGACACCTTCCAGCATCATGCCGGGCTGGAGATCCTTCATCTCCTCGACGCCGTCCTTGAAGGTCGCGGTCTTGAATTCCGGTCGTGGATCGCGGCCGGGCTTTTCCAGCTCCTTCAGGATGTCGCTGACGGTCGGCACGCCGAACTGCTCATCGGTGAACTGCTCGGGCTTCAGGCTGCGCAGCAATTTGGCATCGCCAATCAGCGCCTTCACCTCGGCCTTGGTGACGGCCAGGATGCGCCGGACCACCGGATAGGCTTCGGGATGGACCGAGGAGCTGTCGAGCGGATCGTCGCCTTCGCCGATGCGCAGGAAGCCGGCGCATTGTTCGAAGGCCTTGGGGCCGAGGCGCGTGACCGACAGCAGGTCCTGCCGGGTCTTGAACGGACCGTTCTGGTCGCGATGGGCAACGACATTCTGCGCCAGGCTTTCACCGAGACCCGAGACACGGGCCAGCAATTTCGCCGAGGCCGTGTTCACTTCGACGCCGACGGCGTTCACGCAATCTTCGATCACGGCGTCCAGCGCCCGCGCCAGGCGGAATTCGTTGACGTCGTGCTGGTACGGGCCGACGCCGAGCGATTTGGGATCGATCTTGACGAGTTCCGCCAGCGGATCCTGCAAGCGGCGTGCGATGGAAACGGCGCCGCGCAACGACACATCCATCCCCGGCAATTCCTTGGAGGCATATTCCGAGGCCGAATAGACCGAGGCGCCGGCTTCCGAGACGACGATCTTGGTCAGCTTCAATTCCGGATGGCGCTTCTGCAGATCGATCGCCAGACGATCGGTTTCGCGGCTGGCCGTACCATTGCCGATGGCGACCAGCTCGACCTTGTGCCGATGCGAGAGGGCGGCCAGCACGGCGATGGATTCATCCCATTGCCGCTTCGGCTCATGCGGATAGATGGTGGTGGTTTCCAACACCTTGCCGGTATCGGCGATAACCGCCACCTTGACACCGGTACGCAGGCCAGGATCGAGACCCAAGGTGGCGCGTCCGCCGGCGGGTGCCGCCATCAGGATGTCCTTGAGATTGGCGGCAAAGACACGCACGGCCTCCTCTTCGGCTGCCTGGCGCAATTTCGTCATCAGGTCGATTTCGATATGCAGCTTGGCTTTGACGCGCCAGGTCCAGCGCACCACGTCCTGCAGCCAGGCATCCGCCGCCCGCTTCTGGTCGGTGATGCCGAACTTGGCAGCGATCATCCGCTCGGCGGCATTGAGTGTCTTGCGATCCTCCGGCTCGTCCATGACGAGCGAGAGCATCAGCACCTCTTCCTTCTGACCGCGGAACAGGGCCAAGGCGCGGTGCGACGGGATCTTGGCAATCGGTTCGGCCGCATCGAAATAATCGGAGAACTTGGCGCCGGTATCGGCCTTGCCCTCGACCAGCTTGGAAACGAAGCGAGCATTCTCCCAGACATATTCGCGCAGCCGGCCGACGAGATCGGCATCTTCGGCAAAACGCTCCATGAGGATCTGCATGGCGCCGTCCAGCGCCGCCTTGACATCGGCAACGCCCTTTTCGGCATCGACGAAAGCGGCGGCCTCGGCCTCCGGCGTCTTGGTCGGATCGTTCAACAACAGATCGGCAAGCGGCTCCAACCCGGCCTCGCGGGCGATCTGCGCCTTGGTGCGGCGCTTCTGCTTATAAGGCAGATAAAGATCTTCCAGCCGCGCCTTGTTATCGGCGAACCGGATATCCTTTTCCAGTTCCGGCGTCAGCTTACCCTGTTCCTCGACGCTTTTCAGAATGGCGGCGCGACGCTCTTCCAGCTCGCGCAGGTAGCGCAACCGCTCGTCCAGGGTACGCAACTGCGTGTCGTCCAGCCCGCCTGTCACTTCCTTACGGTAACGCGCGATGAAGGGAACCGTCGCGCCGCCATCCAGCAGTTCCACGGCGGCCTTGACCTGCACTTCGCGTGCATTCAATTCGGTGGCGATACGAGCTTCGATCGACGGCAGAGACACGCTGTTACCTCAATTTCGTTCCAGTGAACCCGACTCGCAAGACATACGATCCGGGGTCGGAATTTCTAACGCCAGGAGGGGGCCGGCTCAAGCCCATCCAGCCCCGTTAACGCGGCCGTGATCGGGATATTTTTTGCTTTTTTATGTCGATTTTATTTGACCTTAGACCACACAATGGTGTTGTCGCCAAGCCCCCGGCGGCAGCCCCAGATGGCGCTTGAAGGCACGGCTGAAAGCCGCCTCGGATTCATAGCCGATGGCGGCGGCGATCTCGGCGATGGACCGGTCCTGGTCATGCAGCATGGCCGTCGCCAATTGCAGCCGCCAGCCGGTCACATATTGCATGGGCGGCTGCCCGAGGATCGCCTTGAACCGCTCGGCGAGAACTGAGCGCGATGTCCCGCACCGGTATGCTAGGTCCTCCACCGTCCAGTCATGCAACGGCCGGCTGTGGATCAGTTGCAGCACCCGGCCGACGATCGGATCTTTCAGCGCCCCCAGCCAGCCGACGGCATCGGCGGGCAGCCGGCCGATATAACGTCGCAGCATTTCGATAAAGAGCATTTCCATTGTCCGACTCAGCATCTCGCGGCTGCCCGGCCGCAACTGCTCGACCTCCGTCAGCAGATGGCGCACCGAGGAGGCAAGATGCGACGTCACCGGCTCCGCCGCAGTGTGTTCCACGAGGAGCGGCGGCAGATGCCGAAAGACGGGATTGAAGAAAAGATCGCCGGACTGCACGAAGCCGCAAACCAGTGTCATCCGCTCCGGCCCGTCTCCGTGCTGCAAGGTGGTGATGACGCCCTCGATCGTCTGCTTTTCAATCAGTTGATGCGCCCCGATCGGCGCGGCATCGCCATTGCTGAACATATGCTCATCGCCGAACGGCAGCAGAATGGCATCCCCCCGTTGCAACTCCGTGCGGCCATGCTCCGGCAGATCCAACGCGCAGCATCCCTCGGCAACCAGATGGAAGACCGTCACATGGCCGCCAGAGGCGCTGAGCAGCGAGGCAATCGTCTTCCGCCCCTCCGTCTGCACGGCGAAAGGCGCACCGAAACTGGCCTTGAGGAAGATCGAACCGGTCAAGCGCACGACACGCAGCATGTCGGAGAGAACATCGATTGCTGGCTGGCTGGCTTCCGACATCGGCGTTTCGATCAAGAAAGGCGGAGCCTCGGTCATTGAGCTCCAACGGAAAAACCAAGCATATCGTTGCCGTCAGGTACCGGCGACGGACATTCGTCCGATCGCCGGTCGAAATATCCTTAACGAATCTTACTGTGGATGGACTCCCATGTCGTCAAATGTGGAAAGCATAACGAACCGGTCGGACACGAACTGGGCGGAGCTGGCCCGTCAGCTAGGCCCCGCCTTTGCTCAGCGGGCCTCGATCGCCGATGACGAGGATCGTTTCGTCGGCGAGAACTATGCCGAACTCAGGAAGCATCGCCTTTTCGCCGCCGCCGTTCCGGCGAAGCTAGGCGGCGGCAGTGCGACATTGAATGATCTGTCGCACTTCCTCAGATCGCTCGCGCCCTATTGCGCCTCTACTGCTTTGGCCCTGTCGATGCACACGCATCAAGTCTTGCTGCTCGCCTGGCGATGGCAGCATGAGAACGCACCCGTCGAGCCGCTCCTGCGCCGCATCGCGGCGGAACAGCTTGTCCTGGTGGGGACCGGCGGATCGGATTGGCTCAACAGTTCCTGCAAGGCGGAGCGCACCGACGGCGGATGGCGCATCTATGGCCGGAAGATCTTCGGCAGCGGCAGCCCCGACGGCTCTCTGCTGATGACCTCCGCGATCGTCGGCGGCGAAACCGGCAACGAGGTGCTGCATTTCGGCGTACCCCTCCGCACCGATGGCGTCCATGTCGAGAACAATTGGCGGGCTTTGGGCATGCGCGGCTCCGGCTCACATGATATCACGCTGAACGGCGTCTTTATTCCCGATGCGGCGGTCGGTTTGCGTCGACAGGCCGGCAAATGGTCACCCCTGTTCCATCAGATCACCATGATCGCCCTGCCGATCATCTGTTCCGTCTATACGGGTCTGGCGGATGCCGCCCGCGATGTCGCCCTCGCCCGAGCCCGCAAGCGTCTCACCGGCAGACGGGAGGAAAGCATCAGCGTTGCCGGCGACCTGGAAAGCCATTGGATGGCGGCCGATCTGTGGCAACGTCACCTGGTCGATCTCGCCATGTCCCACAAGCCGGGACCCGAGCTGACCAACCGGATCATGCAGGCCCGCGTAGCGGTGGCCGAAGCGGCCATGCGCACGGTGGAAGCGGCGGTTACCTTGACCGGCGGCGAGGCATTCCTACGCCAGTCGCCGATCGAACGGCTGTGGCGCGATGTCCAGGCCGCCCGTTTCCATCCTTTGCAGCAGGCACGGCAGCGGCGTTATACCGGCCGCATGGCCCTCGGCCTCTCGATCGACGAGTAAAACGAGTACGGGCGGCAATCCCGCGATTGCCGCCCGTACTTTCTTGACCGGATAGAGGAAGCTCAGGCTTCCACCGGCTCCACCGTTTCCTCGCGGTTCTGGCCCTTGCCCTCGACGATATCGAAGGTGAGCTTGTCTGTCTCGGGATCGAGACCGATCCGGACAGTGCCGCCCTTTTCCAGCCGACCGAAAAGAATATCGTCGGCCAGCGGCTTCTTGATGTTCTCCTGGATGGTGCGGGCCAGCGGCCGTGCGCCATAGAGCGGATCGAAGCCCTTGGCGGCGAGCCAGCGCCGCGCCTCGTCGGTCAGCTCGATGGTGACATGGCGATCGGCGAGCTGCGCTTCCAACTGCATGACGAACTTGTCCACCACCTGGGCAACGATTTCCGGCGGCAGATTGGCGAAGGCGATGATCTGATCCAAACGGTTGCGGAATTCCGGCGTGAACAGGCGGTTGATCGCCTCGGCATCCTCGCCTTCCCGCTTGTCGCGGCCGAAGCCGATCGCCGCCTTGGACATTTCAGAGGCACCTGCATTCGTCGTCATGATCAGGATCACATTGCGGAAATCCACCGACTTGCCGTTATGGTCGGTCAGCTTGCCGTGATCCATCACCTGCAACAGGATATTGAAGAGATCGGGATGCGCCTTCTCGATTTCGTCCAGCAGCAGCACAGCATGAGGATGCTGATCGATCGCATCG